>JACRCW010000026.1 GCA_016218805.1 Deltaproteobacteria bacterium
GCCGGGGCCGGTGGCGCAGCGCGAACCGCCGCCGGTGGCGGAGCAGCGGGTGCGGCCACGGCGGCGGGTGGCGGCGCGGCGGGGCGCGCGGTGACGGCGGGCGCCGGACGCGCCTGCTGCGCGCGCAGCGCGGTCAGCTCGGCCAGGCGCTCGCGCGCCAGCTGGTCGTCGGGACGGCCGGCCACCAAGCGGTGGTAGGTCGCAATCGCCTCGTCCAGCCGGCCCGCGTTGACCGCGGCCTCGGCCTGCGCCTGCTCGCTCTGCGGCGGCACCGAGCGCGGGTACGCCGCCCCGCGTTCCTGCGGGTGCATGAGTTCGTCCACGCGCTGGATCCGCGCCTTGAGCGGCGCGTGGTACTGCGGCGGCGCCTCGGCAAGCAGCGCCACGTAGGCCGCCCGCGCAGCGGGGAGGTCACCGCGGCGCAGCAGCTTGTCGGACTCCTCCACCTTGGTCACCAGCAACCGGGGGTCCATCATGGGCATGCCTCGTGGATCGAACGCGACCCGGGGCCCACTCTAGGTGACCGCGGCGGCGGGGTGAACTTTCCGGGTAACGCGTGTCCGTCCTCAGCGCCCGCCGCCCAGGCTGATCCGTGCGGTGGCGCGTTCCACCTCGGCGCGCAGGCGCGGGAACTCCTCGTCATGCGGCCCCTTGCCCTTCAGCTTCTCCTCCAGCTGGCGCAGGTCCTCCTTGGCCGCCTGCACGTCCACTTCGCTGGCCAGGTCCGCCACCTCAGCCAGGACGGTGACCTTGTTGTCCACCACCTCGCAGTAGCCGCGGCTGACCACCAGGGCTTCCACGCCGTCCCCGGTGCGGAACCCCAGGATGCCCGTGCCCAGCAGCGTCATGAAGTTCACGTGCCCTGGCAACACGCCAAACTCCCCCATCACGCCGGGGGCCACCACGGAGGCCACCTTGCGGTTCAACAGGCGCCGGTCCGGCGTCACCACTTCCAGCAAGAGCTCATCGGCCACGAGAACGCCCTCCAGTCTTGCGCGCCGGCGTGCGCGCCACCGCATCCCCGCCGTCCACACACCGGTGCACGTCGGGGTGACCCGGGTCCCGCATGCCCAGTTCGCCCAGGATGCGCATCTGGTCCTGCCGCACCAGCGTCAGGACCTCCATGGCCCGCCCCATCACCTCCACCAGCGAGGACACGGTGCTGCGCAGCGCCTCCACGTCATCCACGGAGCGCGAAACACGGGGCTTGCGGGCAGCAGCGCGGGCCATGGTCACCTCACACCAGCGTCTTGGCCTTCTCCATGGCCTCTTCAATGGTGCCCACCATGTAGAACGCCTGCTCCGGGAGATTGTCGTGCTTGCCGTCAACAATCTCCTTGAAGCCCTTGATGGTGTCCGCCAGCTTCACGTATTTGCCCTTGTTACCCGTGAACTTCTCGGCCACGTTGAACGGCTGGCTGAGGAACCGCTGGATTTTGCGCGCACGCGCCACAATCAGCTTGTCGTCCGCGGACAGCTCGTCCATGCCCAGGATGGCAATGATGTCCTGCAGGTCCTTGTACTTCTGCAGGATGCCCTGCACCGCGCGCGCCACGTCGTAGTGTTCCTTGCCCACAATCTCCGGCGTCAGGATGCGGGAGGTGGAGTCCAGCGGGTCCACGGCGGGATAGATGCCAATCTCCGTCAGCGCGCGGCTGAGCACCGTGGTCGCATCCAGGTGCGCAAACGCGGTGGCGGGCGCCGGGTCGGTGAGATCGTCGGCGGGCACGTAGATGGCCTGCACGGAGGTGATGGAGCCCTTGTCCGTGGACGTGATGCGCTCCTGCAGCGCGCCCATCTCCGTGGCCAGCGTGGGCTGGTAACCCACGGCAGAGGGGATGCGGCCCAGCAGGGCGGACACCTCGGAGCCGGCCTGCGTGAAGCGGAAGATGTTGTCCACAAAGAACAGCACGTCCCGCCGTTCCACGTCGCGGAAGTACTCGGCCACGGTGAGGCCGGACAGGCCCACGCGTGCCCGCGCTCCGGGCGGCTCATTCATCTGGCCGTAGATGAGCGCGCACTTGCTCTCCTCCAGCTTGTCCGGCTTGATGATTTCGCCCTCAATGAACTCGTAATACAGGTCATTCCCTTCGCGGGTGCGCTCGCCCACGCCGGCAAACACCGAAAACCCGCCGCGCGCCGTGGCCACGTTGTAGATGAGCTCCATCAGCAGCACCGTCTTGCCCACGCCGGCGCCGCCAAACAGCCCAATCTTCCCGCCCTTGAGGTACGGCTCCAGCAGGTCAATGACCTTGATGCCCGTCTCCAGCACCTCCTGGCTCTTGCCCTGCTCCACAAACGTCGGCGGGTCGCGGTGGATCGGCCAGTACTCGGTCGCCTTGACCGGGCCCTTCTCATCCACCGGGTTGCCCACCACGTTGAGGATGCGGCCCAGCACGCACTTGCCCACGGGCATGCTGATGGGCTTGCCCGTGGTGGTCACCGCGGCGCCGCGGGTGAGCCCGTCGGTGGAGTCCATGGCCACGCAACGGCAGGTGTTCTCGCCCAGGTGTTGGGCCACCTCCACAATGAGGTTGTCCTTGTCCGTGCTGATGGACGGGTTGGTGACCTTGAGCGCCGTGTAGATGGAGGGCAGCGCCCCGGGGGGGAATTCCACGTCCACCACGGGTCCCATCACCTGGGTGATCCGTCCTTGGGCTGCAGCAGTTGTCGTCGTCATGGGGTGTCCTCAGTTCACGGGATGCAGGTTGAAGAGGTTGGCAAAGGTGGTGGCCGGAGCGCCGCGCGGCACCACGCCCAGCGCCACCACCGCGTGCGGCGGCATGGGCAGCGGGTGCGGCCGCGCCAGGCGGTCCTCCAGCGGGATGAGCCCGCGCGGGTGGAAGTCCTGCGGCCAGCGGGCGGTGTTGCCCACCACCGCGGGGCGGGTGCGCACCGCGTAGTGTCCCAGGCGTCCCGGCATCAGCGGCGTCATTTGAGCGCCTCCGCTCCGCCGATGATTTCCATGAGTTCCTTGGTGATGTACGCCTGCCGTGCGCGGTTGTACTTGAGGGTGAGGGCCGCCACCATTTCACCGGCATTCCGCGTGGCGTTGTCCATCGCGCTCATGCGGGCACCGTGCTCAGAGGCCACGGACTCCAGCAGCGCGCGCCACAGCTGCGTGGTGAAGTGCCGCGCCACCAGCTCCTCCAGGATGCCTTCCTTGCCCGGCTCGTAGCGGTAGTCCACGGCGTCCACCGCCGCGCCCTTGCCGTGCTCGGCCTGTTCGCCGCGCGCCTCCACCCCCGCCGTGAGCACCGGCCGCCCCGCGGGAACCACCGGCAGGAACTGCTCCACAATGACCTTCTGGCTGATGGCGCTCTTGAACTCGTTGTAGATGATGAAGCACGCGTCCAGGTTGCCGTCCTCGTATTCCTTGAGAATGGACGCGGCAATCTCCTTGCAGCGTGCAAACGTGAGGCTTTCAAACACCCCCACGTGCTCCTGCGCCTTGTGCCCGGAGCGGCGGAACGCATCCCGCGCCTTGCGGCCAATCACAGCCAGGCGGATCTCCGGGTGGCGTTCCTTCTCCTCCCACAGGAAGCGCTCCGCGCGGCGGATGATGTTGCTGTTGAACGCGCCGGCCATGCCGCGGTCAGAGGTGATCACCACCAGCAGCACCTTGCGGGGGCTGGGGTGGTGGCGCAGGAGCGGGAACTTCTCCAGGTCATCCGGGCCCAGGCGCGCGGCCACGTGCCCCACCACGTGCACCAGCTTGTCCGCGTAGGGACGCGCCGCCATCAGCGCCTCCTGTGACCGGCGCAGTTTGCTGGCGGCCACCATCTTCATGGCCTTGGTGATCTTCTGCGTGTTCTTCACGCTCTTGATGCGCTTCCGTATGTCACGCAGCGACGGCATGGCGTCTCCGGGCCCTGTCCTGAGTCACTTGCCCGCGGTGGGCTTGAAGATGGCCTTGAACTCCGTGAGCGCCTTGTCCATCCGCTCGCGGTACGGGTCAATCTTGCTCTTGGGGTTGTCGCGGATGTCCTTGAGCAGGTCAGCGTGCTTGTCCGTCAGGAAGTCCGCCAGCTCCGTCATGTAGCGAGGCACGTCGGACACCGGGTACGCGCGAATCCACGTCTCGCGGCTGCCCTTCTGGATGCCCTGGGTGGCGGCGTAGATCTGCGCCACCTGCAACTCCACCTTCATGGGCTGGTATTGCGGCTGCTTGAGCAGTTCCACCAGGCGCTCGCCGCGGGCCAGCGTGTCCTGCGTGGCCTTGTCCAAGTCACTGCCAAACTGCGCAAATGCGGCCAATTCCCGGTATTGCGCCAATTCCAGCTTGAGCGAGCCGGCCAACTGCTTCATGGCCGCCACCTGCGCGGCGCCGCCCACGCGGGACACGCTGATGCCCACGTTGAGCGCGGGCCGCACGCCAGAGAAGAACAGGTCCGTCTCCAGGAAGATCTGGCCGTCCGTGATGGAGATGACGTTGGTGGGGATGTACGCGGACACGTCACCGGCCTGCGTCTCAATGACGGGCAGCGCCGTGAGCGAACCCGCGCCCTCCGCATCGGACAGCTTGGCGGCGCGCTCCAGCAGGCGGCTGTGGAGGTAGAACACGTCGCCCGGATAGGCTTCGCGGCCCGGCGGGCGGCGCAGCAGCAGGGACAGCTGGCGGTAGGCCACCGCCTGCTTGGACAGGTCGTCGTAGATGATGAGGGCGTGCTGCTTGTTGTCGCGGAACCACTCGCCAATGGTGCAGCCGGAGTACGGCGCAAAGAACTGCATGGGCGCGGGGTCGGACGCGTTGGCCGCCACCACCACCGTGTATTCCATGGCGCCAAACTTCTCCAGCTTGTCCACCACGTTGGCCACCGTGGACTGCTTCTGGCCCACGGCGACGTAGATGCACTTCACGCCCAGGCCCTTCTGGTTGATGATGGTATCCACGGCAATGGCGGTCTTGCCGGTCTGCCGGTCGCCAATGATGAGTTCGCGCTGGCCGCGGCCAATGGGAATGAGCGCGTCAATGGCCTTGATGCCGGTCTGCAGCGGCTCATGCACGCCCTTGCGCTTGATGATGCCGGGCGCCTTGAGCTCAATGCGGCGGCGCTCCTTGGTGTTGATGGGGCCCTTGCCGTCCAGCGGCACGCCCAGCGCGTCCACCACGCGGCCCAGCATCTCCGGGCCCACCGGCATGTCCGCAATGCGGTTGGTGCGGCGCGCCGTGTCACCCTCCTTGATGGACAGACCGCTGGCCATGATGGCCACGCCCACGTTGTCCTCTTCCAGGTTCAGCGCAATGCCCTGCACGCCGCCATCAAAGTCCACCAGCTCGCCGGCCTGCACCTTCTCCAGCCCGTAAACGCGCGCAATGCCGTCGCCCACGCTGAGCACGCTGCCCGTCTCGGCGACCTCGGTCTTGCGGTCGTAGTCTTCGATCTGCTTGCGGATGATCCGGCTGATCTCTTCGGCGCGCAGTTCCACGTTGTCCCTCGCTGTCTTCAGTTGAATTCAGGTGAAATCAAATAAACCAGGTGAAATAAGGTCAGGAGCCGTGGCTCAGCTGCCCGCCAATGCGGCGCAGGTGATTCTTCAGCGTCCCGTCAAACACCACGCCGCCCAGGCGCGCCTTCACGCCCGCCAGCAGCCCCGGGTCCACGCGCGTGGACACCACCACCTCGCGGCCCAGCGCGCGTTTCTCCGCCTGCGCGGTCAGCGCCTTCTGGATGGTCTCAATCTCCGCCTTCTCCAGCGGCTTGGCGCTCCACACGTCCGCGCGCACGCGGCCCACCAGGCGGTCCGCCTCCTTGCGGAACATCTCGCACAGCATGGGCAGGTACGGGACGCGGTCCTTTTCCACCAGCAGCATCACCACCGCGCGCGTCACCTCGTGCGTGGCGCGCCCCGCCACCTTGGCGTCCAGCAATGCGTTGAGCACCCCGCGCCGCTGCTCCACGTGGAAGGCCGGGGACAGCAGCGCGTGCCTAAGCTCCGGGTGGGACTCCATGTGCTCGGCCAGGGCCTCCAGGTCCGCGCCCACCTCGTCCAGCGCCTTTCTGTCCTGCGCCAGCGCAATGACCGCGCGCGCCCACCGCCGTGCAATGGGCTTCTCAAGCAGCGCCATCTCAGTTCCCCAGCTCGCGCACAAACTCATCGCGCAGTTTCTTGTGGTCGTCCGCGTTCAGCTTCTGCCCCACGATCTTCTCCGCCAGCTCCAGCGCCAGCCGCGCGGCTTCCTGCTGCAGCGCCTGGCGCGCGCGGGTCTCCTCACCGGCGATGGTCATCTGCGTGTCCCTGGCAATGCGCTCGGCCGTGCGCCGGCCCGCCTCCGTCAGCCGCTCACGCGCGGCCTCGCCGCCCGCCTTCAGCTCCGCGCGCAGCGTGGCAATCTCGCCGTCCAACCGCTGCACGCGCTCGTCAAACTCGCGCGCCTTCTTCTCCGCCTCCGCCTTGGCCGCCGCGGCCTCCTCAATGGCCTTCTTCACCAGGTTGTGGCGCTGCACCAGCGTGTCGCGCAGCGGGCGGCCGGCAAACCGCACCAGCAGCACCAGGAACAGCGCAAAGTCAAAGATCAGCCAGCCCACCGGCGGGGCGTGCATGTCCCACTTCCAGAACTCCACGTGGGGCGCGGCGTGTCCGCCTTCGCCGCCGGAGGCCAGTGCGGCCAGCGGGGCCAACGTGATGGCCATCAGCGCAGCACGCCCAAGCAGCGTTCTCATGCGTTCCTCCCCAGCGCCTTGGCCGCAATGGACTCCGCCAGCGCCTGCGCCTGGCTCCCCAGCTCCGTGCGGGCCTTCTCGGTGGCCGCCTGGATGGCCGTGCGCGCTTCCGCCACCTTGCGCGCGCTCTCCTCCTTGGCCTTGTGCACCAGCTCGGCCTCGGCCTTCTCGCCGTCGGTCTTGAGCTTTGCCATCTCGTCCTGGCCCGCGGCCCGTGCGTCCGCCAGCTTCTTCTCAATGACCCCGGCGCTGCTGCCGGAGGCCTGCGCCAGCCGCGCGGCCTCCGCCTGGGCGCCTTCAATGCGCTTGTGGCGCTCATCCAGCGTGGCCAGGATGGGCCCAAACGCCACGTTGGAAACCAGCAAGACGGTGAACAGGAACGCGACCAGTTGGATCACGAAGGTGACGTTGAGTTCCATGGTCCTTCCACACCGCGCACTCAGGGGGTGCGATCACCCGTTTGACGACGAGAAAACGGCCTGCCCGATCGAGGGGCGCGGCTTGGTAACGGACAGAGGCGCGGTGCGTCAAGCACGCGCACCGCCCGCTGGCCGTAACCGAAGCATGGGCGCGGCAGCTTGCCACGCGCGGTGAGCGCCGTGGTCAGCGCTGGGTGGACTTCTTGCCCGCGGTGACCGTTTCAAACTGCGGCTCACCGCTGTTCCCCAGGCGGCGCGCCGTGGGGGACGGACCCGCAGCTGTCCACACGCGCGGGCCGCACAGCCGGCAGAACGGGACGCCTTCCACCACCACGTGCTCTTCCTGGCTTCCACACTGGGGGCAGTTCATGGCGGCCTCCGGGCTGCGTTCTGCGCAAGCCACGTTAGCGCGCCGACGGGGAAGCGCCAGGGGAGCGCGTCTCCGGGCGGGTCCAACCGCCCCGCATTCCGCGGCGGTTCTCGGGTGGGGCCTACGGGTTGAGCTTGAACGGGATGGAGCGCGGGCGGTCGCAGGCCTTCTCGGAGCACACCTGATAGTGCAGGCGTCCCTCCACGGGGGGCCGCGCCGGTCCGGCGGCGGCCAGCACCGCGCGCACCTCCGCGTCCCCGGTGATCACAAACGAGCTCCCCAGCTCCCCCAGGTCCTTCTTCTGCGCGGGGGGCATCTGCACTTCCTTGACGTTCCACGCGTTGCCGGTGACCTCCAGCATCAGCGGCTTTCCGGTGGTCTCGCCGGCGCCGTAGGCGTGGAAGCCCGGCTCCAGGTGCACCTTGGCCACCACGGCGCTGGCGGCGGCGTCAAAGGCCATGCTGATGCGGATGGCGTCTTCAAACGGTGTCTTTCCGGCGGTGGGTGCGCCGGCCTGTGGCTTGCCTCCCATGAGGCTCTTGTCCGGGACGGGCGCGTCGGCGCGCGCGGGCGGGGGGGCGCTGGGGGGCTGGCAGGCGGCCAGCAGGAGGGAAAGCGCAAAGAAGGAACGCATGGGCGGCCCCTGTAGTGGCCGGCGCCGCGCGCAGCAACGGCCGGTCCGGCGTCGACGCCACGCCCTGGGTTCGTGCTACACGCGGCCCATGGCCAACTTGCGTTTCCTTCCGGTCACCGCGGTGCTCCTCCTCGCCGCGCTGCTTTCGTGCCGGACGCCTTCGCAGCGGGCGGCGCGTTTCGAATCGCTCGCCTGCGCCGCGGACCTGGGTGCTTGCGTGGAGCACCTGGTGGAGGCGCACGGCGGGGTGGACGCGCACCGCCGGTGGTCGACGGAGCGGGTGCATGTGCGGGACGCGTGGGATGTCGTGGTGCCGGCGTTCGCGGTGCCGCGTACGGCCCGCCCGGCGGCGGACGCGCTGGACGTCCCGCGTCACGGCGGCCCGCTCCCGGCGGGCCCGGACGGCGATGTGGCATTCCTGCTGGCGCTGCCGCACTCCATCGCCGCGGAGGGTGCGCGCGTGACGGGGGCGGAGGCGGGCTCATGGCACGGTGCGGCGGTGCTGTCGCTGCAGGTGCAGTGGGGGGACGGCCGCCGCGCGTCCGTGCACTTCCACCCGTCCACGTTCCAGATGCTCGGGGCCACGCTGCGGCAGGACAGCGGTGTGCGGTGGGCGGACGCGGTGGTGAAGCAGTGGAACACGGTGGGCGGGCTGCACCTGCCCACGCGGTACGAACTGGAACTGATGCCGTTGCACGCGCGTTACCGCGTGGTGGACGTGCTGGATGTGCAGTTGCGCCGTCAGTGATGCCTGTTGGTCACCAACGGCGGCACACCATGGGGACGGCGGCAGGTGTCTCACCAAATGAGACGCTTTTGGAGTAGAGCCTGGGGTTCCCAAGCCGGCCACGCCTTACCAAGCCCAACCCGGCCCAATACGCCCGGGCCTGACCCATTCTGGCGCCACACCGGCGGCATGACCGCGTGGTCACTCCTCGCGGCGGACCACGCGCACAATGACGTCCGTGACCACCAGGGCAATGCCGCTGACCACCGCCAGCGTCCCCACCAGCGCGGTCACCGCGTAGATCACGTTGGCCACGCCCATTCCCAGGATGGCGGTCTGCTGCCAGCGCTCCGGGAACTGGTAGGTGTCAATGGGGCGCTGCTTGTAGGCGGGCTTGGCGGGGAGGAACTGGCAGACGTCCGCGGGGGTGCCCTGCATGCTGGCGGGCACGTCCTTCTTCATGACCAGGTTGGTCAGGGGCGAAACGTAGTTGCCGCCCACGTACCCCCAGAAGATGCAATCCGACGCGGACCCGAACGCGAGCCCGGCCGGAACGCCAACGAACCCGACGAACGCGCCGAACGCGAGCGCCGCGACGCCGGCGATCCAGATCTGCAGCGTGCGGGTGGCAGCCAGCCGCGCGTCCACCGTCGTGAACGACCCGGCCTGCACCTCGATCTTGGTGCGCCACGTTGCGTAGCCGCCCTTCTTGATGACGATCTCGCGCGTGCCTTCATCCAGCTTGAGGGGTTCCTTGGACGGGCTGGCGCCCACGCCCTTGCCGTCCACCAGGATCTCCGCCCCCGGCTCAGAGACGTTGAGTTGCACCAGGCCGCGCCGTTCGCGCGCCTGCCCGGTCAGCAGGATGCCCACCAGCGCGCGCGCCGCCTCCGCAATGGGCTGCGCCTTGCTCACCACCTTGCGGTCCTTGGAGGCCAGTTGCGCGCCCTCGCGCACGCCCAACAGCGTGCAGGAGACCTGCGTGTCCTCACCAATGGAGCCCGCCTTGCAGGACAGCACGCGGTCCGCGTTCATCAGCTTGGCAATGTCACCCAAGCAACTGGCATCCGCGCAGCCCGCCGCCTGCTTGCGCTGCTCCACGTTCAGCAGCGTGTTGACGTCCTGCTCGGTGACCACGCTGTAGTTGCCCACCTGGCCCACTTCGCTGTTCACCGCTTCGGACAGCGCCGCCATCAGGTCCGGCCCCAGCCCAAACCCCGTGGGCGGCGTCACCCACAGGCGCAGCTTGCCGGCGTCCGCCGCCGGTGCGGGTGCGGGAGCGGGTGCCGGAGCAGGCGCCGGAGCAGTCTCAGGGGCCGGGGTGGGAGCCGCCGCCGGCGTCTCCGGTGACGGCGTGGGGGCGGGTTCCGGCGTCCCGGCGCCCTGCGGCGCGGGGGAGACCGCCGCGGCGTCCGCGGGTGCGGCTGGCGGCGGCGCCTCAGCGGGTGTGGACGCGGGCGCCTGGGCGACGCCGACGAGCGCGAGCGATAGCAGGGGGGCGAGCTGAATCATGTCGGCTCCGGGAGAACGGGGGCTCGGCGTACGGCGGTCACGGCTTAGAGGATGGCGGTCAGGCAGGCAACTCCCCCCGCCGCCACGCCGACACGGACACGGACTTTGGCGGAGGCCGCCGTTCAGCGCGGCGCGTACCCGTAGCCCACGCTGGCCACCAGCACCTGGGTCGTCGTCGTCCACGCCGCACCGCGGCCGTCACCCCACGGCCAGGTCCACTCACCCGCCCAGGCCGCGTCCAGGGTGATGCCCATGTAGCGCCACCCGGCGCCCACCGACGCGCCCGCCTTGGGGCCCCACGGCCACGCCGGGGACGCCCGCCCGTCAGGAACCGCAGCGCTCTGTGTTGACAGGCCGGCGCGCACGCGCAGGTCCGGTGCCACCCACCACAGCACCTGCTCCACACCGGCGCGCGCGGCCAGCGTGCCGCGCCGCCGCGCGGCCAGGCCCGGCAGCACCACGTCTCCCGACGGAGAAGCAAACCCCCCGCCCTGCGCCGCCCACGCCTGCACCTCCGCGTCCAGCGTCACGCGCCCGGCCGCCCACGGCCGCCAGCCCAGCCCCACCGCCAGCGAATCCGGCAACGCCCGCACGCCGTCCACGCGCCCCCCCGCCGGGCACGCGGTGGGGCACCCGTCAAACCGGGCCCGGCCCAGCAGGCCCACCAGGGACCGCGTGCGCGCGTGCGCGCCCGCCGTCAGCCGCGGCGAGACCTCCACCAGCAGCCCCACGTGCGCGCGCACCCCGGCGCCCGCCGCCTGCACGCTCGCGCTGCCCGCGGCCAGCGCGTGCCGTTCCTCCACCAGCGCGCCCAGCAGCGCCAGCCCGCCGCCCACCGCCAGCGGGCCCACGCGGTGGCCCATGGCCGCGTCCACCGCCAGCAGCTTCTCGTCGCTGCCGGACACGCCCTCCGGCACGGCCGCGCGGTCAAATGCCCACGCGTGCACCTGCGGCGCGTACACGCCCAGCCCCGCGCCCAGCTCGCCATTGCCCCACGCCGCAAACACCATGGGCGGCGTCACCACCGCCGGCCGCCACCGCCGCGGGTTGGGCAGCGTGGGCCGCGCGCGGGTGGCCCGCAGCGCCAGGGGTACCGCCACCGCACCGCCCACTTCCAGTTGGAAGCCCTCCCGCGTGGCCAGCGCCGCGGGATTGTGGAACACGCTGGCGGGTCCCGCGGTGCCGGCGGTGGCCGCGCCGGAGACGCCGGCGCCCGCCGCGCCCATCCCATCCAACCCGGGGCCGGCCCGGGCCACGGGGCTTGCCGCCAGCAGGACCATGCACGCTGCCCGGCACCGCGCGAGGGAGTCCATGCTGCGCGTTTCCCGGCGCTTCAGCGGCCCTTCTTCTTCTTGGGAACGTCCTCTTCCTCGGGCGGCGTGTCCGGCACCAGGCAGGACCCCTGCGTGAAGCTGCGGCCCTCCACCATCCCGGAGGCCACCTGGCCGCGGAACTCGGCGCTGATGTGCGCCACCGCGCTGCGCTCCTCGGTGGCGTCCTTGGTGTCAAAGCTGGCCCCGGAGGTGTCCCCCAGGAAGAAGCGCTGCCGGCGGCGGCGTTCGCGCTCGTCGTCCTCCACCACGCCAAAGTCATCCGCGCCGCGCATGAGCGCGTCCACCGCGGAGGCGTCTTTCCCCTTGGCCTTCCCCTTGGCCTTGGCGCCCCCCGCCCCGGCGGCCTGGCCGCCGCCCTTGACGTCGGGCTTGCCTTCGGCGCCCTTGGTTTCACCGGCGCCGCCTTCCTTCTTGGTGATCTTGTTGAAGGCGTCCTGCCCGGCCCGCACCCACTGCTGCAGCCGCGCCCCGAATCCACCTCCGACGTTCTGCGACATGGGACTCCCGGATCCGAGGCAGCGCCGCCGCACGCGGCGTTTGACGCGCTGATGCTACGTCTGCGGTCCCCCCTCCGCAATTGGCTTTTGCGGCGCGACGCCGTAGGTTGCCCGGCCCCTCAAACCGGGGCTTCGCGGAGGCGGTACATGGCATCGGGGTTCGTGAAGGTGCAGTTGATTGGCAACCTGGGTCGTGATCCCGAGGTGCGGTTCGCGGCGTCCGGCAATGCGGTGGCCAACCTGCGCGTGGGCTGCACGGAGCGCGTGCGCAGCAAGGAAGGCAACTGGGAGGACAAGACGGAATGGGTCACCGTGGTCTGCTTTGGCAAGACCGCGGAGAACGCGGGGCAGTACCTGGCCAAGGGCCGGCAAATCTACGCGGAAGGCCGCCTGCAGACGCGCGAATGGAACGACAAGGACGGCAACAAGCGCTACTCCACCGAGGTGCTGGCCAACCAGATTCTCTTTCTGGGCGGTGGCCAGGGCCGTGGCGCGGCGCCGGGTGCCGCGGCGCCAGGCAAGTCAGACGTCCCGGCCCCCGCCGCCGGGGATGACGCGCCACCGCCGCTGTCCGACGACGACATCCCCTTCTGAGCGCGCTCAGCCGCCCGGGTGGAAGCAGTACTCCACGCGCACGGTGTGGCTGCCGCCCTGCGCCAGTCCGTCACACGCCTGGCCAAAGAACTCCACGGTGCGCCCACCGGTCAGGTCGTACCCATTGGAATGCGAGGCGCTGTAGTTCACCGGGATGCCGTCGATGGTGACCTGGAAGGATTCGCTGGTGTCCGGCGGGTTCTGCAGTTCAAAGCGGCACGCCGCAATGCGCGTGCTGATGGCGTCCAGCGCGGACTGCAGGTCTGACTGGTTGGTGGTGCGGTAATAGCGCGCGCCACCCGCCGGCAGCGCGGTCCCGCCGGCCACGGCCATCTGGTCCAGCACGCTGGCGTACGCGTCCGTGCCGGGGATGCCGACGACAAACGTGCTGATCCCTTCCGACGCCAGCGCGTTGACCGCGCTCACCGCGCCGGTGGCGTCCAGGCAGTTGCGGCTGTCATTGCAGCCCTGGGGGTTGGTGCAGACGCAGCTGTTGGGATCGTAGCTGTAGGTGCAGTTTGGGGCGCCGTCGGTGGCCAGCACCACGGCGCGGGGGCGGGTGGTGTCGCGGCCGCGCAGGTACTGCAGCGCCTGCTGCAGGGAGGTGCCGGTGGGGGTGCCGCCGCCGGGGCCGTATTGGCTCAGCGTGGAGGTGATGGACCATGCGCTGTCGCTGGCGATGTCCACCACCACGTCACCGGGGCTGCACGCGTCACCGCCCACCGCAGGGAACAACGCCAGGCCAAAGTCCACCAGGCTCTGCAATGAGTTCACCACGCCGCCCAGCACGCCGGTGACCTGCGTCCACTTGGTCTGCGCCTGGCCAGAGGGCGCTTCGTCCATGGAGCCGCTCTTGTCCACCACCAGCAGCAGCTGCGGGGTCACGCGCGCGCCGGTGGAGAACTGCTCCGCATCACAGATGGGCGCGCCGCCGGAGGCCGAACCGCTCCCGCCGCTGGACGACGATGCGCCCGTCCCGCTGCCGCCCGACGTCCCGCTGCTGCCGGACGTGCCGCTGCCGCCCGAACTGGAACCCCACCCCGGCGGGGGCGTTCCGCCGCTGCCCGCCGGTGCGCCGTCCTCGCAGGCGTAGGGGCCTTCGCCGCCCATGCACCAGCCATCCGCGTCGCCGTTCTCGTCGTCCACGCTCTGACCGGGCTCCATGATCTGCACCCAGGGCTGCGGGGATTCAGGAACGCCGCCGGCGCCGCCACCGCCGCCACCGCCGCTGCCTCCGCTGGTTCCACCGCCGCCGCCGCCCCCGCCGGTGCCGGGGATCTCCCCGGGCGTGCCGCCGGTGCCGCCGCATGCCCACGCCAGTGCCGCCACCGCCACCACTGAAAGCGTCCGCGTGATCGTCTTGCGCATGGGGGAGTCCTCCTGGGGTCTGGAGGGAGCATGATGTGGGAGGTCTCCCCACGCCATCCTTCATCGGGCGGTTGGCCCGCTGGCCTAGGCCGTTTGACCGAGCAACGCGGCGCCGGTGCCCGGCGAAAAGCGCGGCCCCCGGCAGCGGGAACTGGCGTGGGGGATCCGGTGCGAGCAGGATGCGCCCATGCAGCAGGCGCTGGACGAGTTCCTGGCGTACCTGGCGCACCAGCGCCGCGTGAGCCCGCATACGCTGAAAGCCTACCGGACGGACCTGGTCCTGCTGCGTGACTTCCTCACGGCACGGAAGCACCCGGCGGCCACGGAGGTTTCGCAGCTCTCCCTGCAGGCGATCCGGTCCTTCCTGGCGCTGAACCACGGCAAGGAGGAGCCCACCACGCAGGCGCGGCGGCTGAGCGCCATCCGGACGTTCTGCCGCTGGTGCAAGCGCACCGGGCGCATGGCGGACAACCCGGCGCTGCTGGTGAGCGGCCCCAAGCGCCCCAAGGGCGTGCCCAAGTCACTGTCCGTGGATGAAGCCTTTGCCGCGGTGACCGCCCCGGACGCGGACAAGCCGCTGGGCGCGCGTGACCGGGCCATTGCGGAGCTGCTGTACGGCGCGGGGTTGCGCGTGGCGGAGTTGTGCGCGCTGGACGTGGGCGACGTGGACCGCGCGGGCAACGTGGTGCGGGTGATGGGCAAGGGCCGCAAGGAGCGCGTGGTGCCGTTTGGCGTCAAATGCGCGGAGGCGCTCACCGTGTGGCTGCCGGTGCGCGCGGGGCTGGCGTGCGGGACGGACGCGCTGTTTGTGAACCACCGCGGCGGGCGCCTCACGGTGCGCAGCGTGGCGCGGCACCTGGCGCGTTACGGCCTGGAAGCCGGCGTCCGCGGCCGGCTGCACCCGCACCGCATGCGGCACAGCTTTGCCACGCATTTGCTTGAGGGCGGCGCTGACCTGCGCAGCATCCAGGAACTGCTGGGCCACGCGTCGCTGTCCACCACGCAGCGGTACACGCGCGTGGACCTGGACCATCTGATGCGCGTGTATGACGCCGCCCACCCGCACGCGAAGGGGTGAGCCGGGGTGTCTCCTTATTCGAGACACTTTGGGCCCTTGGAGGGTGCCTGCCCGGCGCAACCGGACGGGCGTACGCCAAACGACGCCGGTTGCGCGCCTGCTCACGGCTCGGGGCGGTGCGGCACGGCGTGAGGGGCGGCACCCGAGTCGGGCAGGGCTTGGGGTGTGCGGCCTCCCTGGCCCGGGCCCCCCTCCCTTCCCAGCCCCGAGCCAGCGAACGCGGCGGTCTCCCCAGGACGTGCGGTGAGCATCCCGCCGTTGACGCCCCGCCCGGCAGGCGTGTGCCCGTCGCACATCATCCGTCCGGTGGGTTCCAGCGCGTGGCGAGGTTCCTCGCCGTGACGCCGCCTCAGACCCGTCACGGCGCGGGCGACGGAAGCGGGTCCAGCGGGCGAGCGAGCACCGCGCCAAAGCGGGGCCGCCGTTGGCCGCGGCCATCTGCAACGCAGGGCGCCGGGCGTGGGACGGAAAACCACCCAAAGTGTCTCATTATTCGAGACACTTCTGGGTTCATCGGAGGGACCATGTCGCGCTATTGCCATCGGTTTCGGGAAGTGAATGACGGCTTCACCGCCGCCACGTCCGCCCCGGAGGGACGCGGACTCACCCAGGAGGGATGACGCCAACGCGCTCGCCGGGAGGCTGGCAACCCGCACCGCCAAGAAGGGAAGCAGCAAGCTGGTCATGCGCCCGCATTCTGGCGGCCACCGCGCTCCAGGACCTCATGAAGGAAGCGCGCCGACCCGCCAAAAGGCGAGGGTGAACCCCCCAGCGACCGCCGGTCACCCCCGCCGCGCGCGCCGGTCACCCCGTCCGCCGTGGCGGGTCGCCCCGTCGGCGGGCGCGGGGCAACCCCTTGGCATTACTTGGTCACCCGCCCTGCGTTGACACCGCGACGGAATGGCCCCTAGCGTCCCCGCCGCTGTGAACAACCCCGTGGCGGCCACGCAACCGGCCGGCGAGCCGGTGGAACACCACCACCGCGGTCCCCCGCGCGCCGGGTCACCGTGCAGGAGACGCCGATGAAGGTGGGCACCAAGCCACCCAGCCCCGCAGCACCCCCGCTACCCGACGAGGACGCGCTGGTCGGCCCGTCACGCCGGCGCGCCCGCACCATGAGCCGCAAGGAGATGGTCCGCGAGCGCCGCAAGGCCGCCGCCCGCGGCGAGCTGCTTGAGGTCATTGAGTATGACCGCCCGCGCACGCGTGCTGACTGCGTGGGCGGCGCCCGGCCCTGCCTGTTTGTCTCCTGCCGCTATCACCTGTACCTGGACGTCAACCCCGAGACCGGCAGCGTGAAGCTGAACTTCCCGGACAAGGAAGTCTGGGACCTGGAGGAGACCTGCGCGCTGGACGTGGCCGAGCGCGGCGGCGTCACGCTGGAAGAGGTGGGGCAGATCATGAACCTCACCCGGGAGCGCATCCGCCAGGTGGAGGTCCGCGGCCTGCAGAAGCTGCGGGACGTGGACGAGGACGACGGTGGGCTGGAAGCGTTTGAGGACTGGGAGCCCGGCGGCAAGGCGGAGTGATCCGCGGGGCCCGGCACCCGTGGCGATGGACGGCGGGCCCGCGGGCCCCGGGAACAAGGTGAAGGCCCATGCGGATTGATTGCCAGCAGTGCGGTGCCGCCTACGCGATCGACGACAGCCTGATCGGTGACCGCGGCGTGCGCGCCCAGTGCCCGCGGTGCGGCGCCCAGAAGGTGGTCAAGAAGCCCGGCCCCGGTGAGTTGGGCCCGCCGCCGGCTGATCCTTTTGGGCAGCCCCCGCCCCCCCCGGCCAACCCGTTTGACGCCACGCAGGCGCCGGCGTCCGCCAGCCCCTTTGGGGCGCCCCCGCCCGGCCCGTTTGGCGCCCCACCCGGCGCCCCGGCCAATCCCTTTGGCGCCGCCCCCTCGCCCTTTGGCGCGCCCGCCGCACCGCCCAACCCGTTTGGTGCGCCCCCCGGCGGTGGCACCCCGTTTCCCGGCACCAGCCCGCCCGCCCCCGCCAACCCGTTTGCCCCGCCGCCAGGCGCGGCCGCGCCGCCCAACCCGTTTGCGCCGGCCCCCCCGGCCGCCTCCCCGTTTGGCGCCCCGCCCGGCGGCGCACCCAACCCGTTCGCCGCCGCACCCGCACCGGGGGGCAATCCGTTTGGCGCGCCCCCGGCGGGGGCTTCGCCCTTTGGCGGCGGCGGCCCCACCCCGTTTGGCGCTCCGGCGGCCGCTCCCGGCGGCGCCCCCAATCCCTTTGGCGCACCCGCGGCGGCTCCCGCCAACCCGTTTGGCGCCACCTCCCCGCCCGCCCCGGCCGCGGGTGGCAATCCGTTTGGCGCCCCGCCCGCCGCGGGGGCCAGCCCGTTTGGCGGCCCGGCCGCTGGCGGCGGCAACCCGTTTGGCGGCGGGTCACCCGCACCGGGCGGCGGGCCCTTTGACGCACCGGCTCCCCACGGCGGCGGCGGCGGGGATCCGTTTGCCGCCATGGAACCGCGCCCCGCGGCCGTCCCGGCACCGGCACCGTTTGGCGGCGGCGCACCCGCGGGCGGCGGGGCGGAGGACCCCTTTGCCTCCGTGGGCAAGGATGAGGCACCCGCCGCCGGTGGCGGTGGCGGCGGCAAGGACAAGGACTCCCGCGAGTGGCGCGTCAAGCTGGCTGACGGCACCGTGCTGGGGCCGCTGACGCTGGACGAGGTTCGCCAGAAGGTGAAGTCCGGCGAGATCACCAAGGAGGCGCAGGCGGCGCAGGGCGGCGGCAACTTCCGGCTCATCACGGGGTTTGCGCCGCTGGCGGTGGTGTTCCGCGGTCCCAGCGAGAAGGCGGCGGTCCAGAAGACGGTCTACCGGGACCAGGGCGGCGGGGGCGGCGGCACGTGGGCCATCCTGGCCGCGGCCATCCTGCTGCTGGGCGGTGGCGGCGGCGTGTACGTGTTCCGGGACAAGCTGTTTGCGCCTTCGTCGGTGGAATACGAGAACATCTTTTCCCGCCGGTCCCAGATGTGGAAGCTGCAGTTCCCGGACCTGGACGGGACCAGCGAGCAACACCTGGCCAAGGGGCTCAAGCTGTTCCGGGAAGACACCATGCTGGGCTACCGCATGGCGGACGAGGAGTTCCTCAAGGCGCTGTGCCTGGACCCGGAGAACCTGGAGGCCATTGGCGCGTACGTGGAGAACTACGCGCTGCTGCCGCCGCGCCGCAATGACGTGGAGTCCACCAAGGACGCGCTGGACGGCATTGAGTACGCCATCAAGAAGAACCCGCGGCGCGCACGGTTGCACCGCTCCCACGGGGCGCTGCTGCTCAAGATGGGACGCGTGGAGCTGGCGCAGGCGGCCCTGGCGCAGGCGCTGCGGCTGGACCCGCAGGACGCGGCCTCCAAGCTCTTCATGGCGCAGAGCAACCTGGAGCGGAACATTGGCGAGTCCATCAAGCTCACCGAGGAAGCGGTGCGCGCCGACCCGGAGCTGGCGCGCGCCACCTACATCCTGGGGCTGGCCTACCAGAAGCAGGGGCGGTTCAAGACCGCGCTCAACCAGTTCAACTCGCGGCTCAACAAGGACCGCGAGCACCGCGAGACGCTGCTGTCCATTGCCCGGCTCTACGTGGAGGTGGGGGACTTCCAGAAGGCCGTGCAGCACCTGGAGCGGCTGCTGCAGGTGGACGCCAAGAACATTGCCGCGCGCCTGATGCTGGCCAAGGTGCTCTACCAGGGACTGGGAGACTTCCGGCGGGCGGAGAGCCAGCTGGCGGAGCTGGTGTCCCTGATGGGCACGGAGGGCACGGAGATGGCGCGCGAGGTGTACGCGCACCACGCGTTTGTGCTGGGCGAGCGCGGCAAGTGGAAGGAGGCAGAGGACGCCGTCAACGCGTCACTGCGGGATGATCCCACCTACGGGCCGGCGCTGTACATTGCCGGGCGCGTGCTGCTGCACCGCGGGGCCGCCGCCGAGGCGCGCGAGAAGCTGGACAAGGCGCTGCACGGCGTGGAGAACACGTACCTGGAGGCGCCGGTGCGCGCCGCCATGGCGGACGTGCAGCGCTCGCAGGACCAGGTGGAGGAGGCCCGGCGCAGCTACGCCGCCGTGATCCGGTCCGACGCGCGCTACGTGCGCGCGTACCTGGGGCTGGCCAGCCTTTACATCGACAAGAACAACATGCAGCAGGCCGCGGCCACCATGCGCGAGGTGCTGGACATTGACCCGTTCCACCGCGCGGACCACTTCTACTTCACCGACTACCCGGAGACCCCGCGGGACGTGGAGTCCTACCGGCCGGCGTGGGCCAAGAACAAACCCGCTGAGCAGGACCGGTCCATTGTGCTGTCGTCGGACGGCATCACCGCGTTCCACGCCAACCAGCTGGATGAGGCTGAGACGCTGCTGCGCCGTGCCATCTCCGACGACCGCAACAACCTGGCCGCGCAGATGTACCTGGGCGCCGTGCAGCTGGCGCGCAAGCGGGCCAAGGACGCCACGCAGAGCCTGCTGCTGGCCACGCGCGTGGCGCCCAACCACGTGCGCACCATGTACCTGCTGGGGCGCGCCTACCAGTCCGCCAATGACGCGGAGAAGGCGGACAAGAAGTTCCAGGACGTGCGTGAAGCGGACGGGAACTTTGTGGCGGTGCTCAACGCGCTGGGTGAGATGGCGCTGCAGCGCGGTGAGGACGAGAAGGCGCGTGACCTGTTCCTGGACGCGTTCAAGGCGGACGCCGACTTCACGCCCGCCAAGGCCAACCTGCTGCGCTGCAACTACTGACGCGTGCCGCCGCCCCGCCCGGCTTGACAACCCGCCCACGCCGCGCGAATCCCCACGGCCGCTTGCCGGCCCCCGGGGATGCGCCCCGGTGACCCCAAACCCGTCCGCCCGACCCCAGGAGCCCGACCGCGATGACGCAGAACAACTACAAGGTGGCCAACATCAAGCTTGCCGAGGAGGGGCGCCTGAAGATGGAGTGGGCCGAGTCCCGCATGCCCGTCCTGATGCACCTGCGCGAGAAGTACAAGAAGGAGCAGCCGTTCAAGGGCCACCGCATTGCGGGCTGCCTGCACGTCACCAAGGAGACCGCCATCCTGGTGCGCACGCTGCGCGCCGCCGGCGCGGAGGTGGTGTGGAGCGGCTGCAACCCGCTGTCCACGCAGGATGACGTGGCCGCCGCGCTGGCCGCCGAGGGCACGCCCATCTACGCGTGGCACGGCATGAACGTGGAGGAGTTCTACTGGTGCATTGACCAGTGCCTGGCCGCCAAGCCGGACCTCACCCTGGACGACGGCGCGGACCTCATCTTCACCGCGCACAAAAAGTACCCGGACCAGTGCAAGAGCATCATCGGCGGCACGGAGGAGACCACCACCGGCGTGCACCGCCTGCGCGCCATGGCCAAGGACGGCAAGCTCCGCTACCCGGTGATCGGCGTGAATGACTCCGAGACCAAGTGGGACTTTGACAACGTCTACGGCACCGGCCAGTCATCCTTGGACGGCATCCTGCAGGCCACCAGCATCCTCATTGCGGGGAAGAACTTTGTGGTGGCGGGCTTTGGGCACTGCGGCAAGGGCGTGGCCATGCGCGCGCGCGGCATGGGCGCCAACGTGATTGTCACCGAGGTGAAGCCCACCGCGGCCCTCAAGGCCCGCATGGAAGGCTACACCGTCATGACCATGGATGAGGCCGCCAAGGTGGGCGACATCTTCATCACCGCCACGGGCATGAAGGACGTCATTGTGGAGCGGCACTTTGGCGTCATGAAGGACGGCGCGGTGGTGTCCAACACGGGCCACTATGACTGCGAGCTGAACCTGGAGCACCTCAAGACCGCCTCCAAGTCCATCCGCACCGTGCGTGACAACAACGAGGAATACACGCTCAAGAACGGCCACCGCGTGTACGTGCTGGGGAAGGGCCGCCTGGTCAACCTGGCGTGCGCGGAAGGCCACCCGTCCGAGGTCATGGACATGAGCTTTGCCAACCAGTTCCTGGCCATGCTGAAGATGGCGCGCGAGGGCAAGACGATGAAGCCCGACGTGTACGTGCTCCCCACCGAGCTGGACCAGGAGCTGGCGCTGCTCAAGCTGGGCACCATGGGCCTGTCCGTGGACACGCTCACTGACGAACAGAAGCGCTACGCGGACGACTACTCCGCCGGCACCTGAGCCGCGTTTCACCGCGTCCCGCGCGCGCCGCCTTCGCTTTCGGCCGCGCGCGGGTGCGCCAGCTTCTGCGCAATGATGTCATCCAGCGCGCGCCGGTCCTCCGGGCGCACGCGCTCCAGTGCGGAGGGCATGGGCGAGCGGTCCACGTAGAGGGGTTCCGCCGCCGCGCGCGGAGCGGCGGCCCGTGGCGCCGGCTTGCGGACGGGCGCTGCCTCGCGGGCGGGCGGCCGCACCCCGTCACGCGGGTGCACGCCCAGCAGGCCATCCAGCCACGCCGTCACCTGCCGCACGCCCGCGGTGCGCGCGCCCCCCACGTCCTTCCACACCACCACCCCGGCGGCCCCCAACAGCCCCAGCGCCAGCACAACGGAGACAAGACGGACCATGTGGAGCCCTCCGGGACACCCGGTGGGCAAAGGTAGGGGCCCGGCGCGCTCCCCCGCCAGTTTTTGTCCGCAGGATCACACCGGCTGGGCGTCACGCGCCTCAATCTTCACGCTGACGGCGCCCACCATCACCTTCACGCCGCCCTTCTTGTCCAGGCTCTCCACCACGCCGACCTTGCCGTTCCACATCCCCGCCAGGATGCGGACCTTCATGCCGGGTTGGAAGTCCGCCTTGCGGGATTCCTCGCGCTGCTGCTTGGCCTGTTTCACCGCGTGGATCTGGTCATGGTCCGGAGCCCACGCGGAGAAGCGGTAGAGCGCCAACAGCGCCTGGAGGTCCGCGGTCAGCACCTCCGCCAGCGCGCCGCGCGCGCCGTCCCGCGGGCGCACGTGGGTGGCCAGCAGCATGGCGTCCCCCTCCAGCGCGCGCACACACTCCTCCACCGCTGCGCGCGCCAGTTCGGCCGGCGCCACCGGGGCGGGCATGCCCGGGAGCAACACGCGGAATCCCTCCGGCAGCGCCTGCAACTGCGCCAGGAAGGCGTCCACCGCCCAGGATTCTCCCAGCTTGGCCTTCAGGTTCTGCCGGTCCACCTGCCCACGCGGATGGAACGCCAACAGCGCCCGCAGCCCCGTGTCATCCACCACCACGCCAATGGACGCGTGCTTGTGGAACTCCGCCACGTCCAGCGCCATGGCGGAGCGCAGGGACATCTTCTCCACCAGCGCCTTGACCGCCTCGCGGTCCGTTGCGCCGCGGATGAGGTAGGCGCCCTGCTCCGCCACGCACCGCCCGTTCTCCAGCGACGGCACCTCCGACGAGAACACCAGCTCCAGGCCCCGGGCCGACTCCCCCACCTGCGCCATCACCTCGCTCATCAGCGCGCGCAACTTGTCCTTCACCAGCCGCCGCTGCAGCGTGAAGGTGGCGCTCCCGCGGTGGTCCGCCAGGTAGGTGTCAAAGTCCTTGTCGGTGAAACCGTCGAATCCCATGCCGCGCCGCTTCTAGCCCAATCCGCAGATCAGGGGCATGCCGGACCGGCACGCCGCGTTGTGTCAACGCCAACATGGCGGATGAAAAGGTGTTTTGGTGTTTGTATCCCACCTTGACCACCCATGTGCGGCCCTGTGTTGCGCCCTGGGATCGCGCTCTGTACCAGTCCGTCAAACGGCGGATTGACCGGGGCCCGGGTCTGGGCTGCGGAACCGCGGAGGGAGGCCACCATGCAGAGCCAGGGTACGCCGGGCAACGGTGCAGAGCGGCGCGAGTACATCCGTGTTCCCCTTCAGATGCTGGTGCGGTCCTACGACAGCGAAGTGTTCCACGCCTGCGAGGGCGATCTGTCTCTGGGCGGGGCGCGCATCCGGTTTGCCGAGCACCCGACCGATCCACAGGTGGAGGTGCTGGTGGACGCCGGCGGCCCGTTTGGACAGGTGCGGCTGCAGGGGGACATCATTGACCTGCGCCACGAGGGAGACGCGTGGGAGGCCCGCGTGCAGTTTGTGGAATCCCCCGTCACCGACGAGCTGGGCCTGGCGCGGCTGCTCCACCGCCTCACCGAGGAATGGGAGCCTTGGTCTCCCAGCACCGCGCTGAATTGAAGCACGACGGGACTACGTCATTCGAGCCACCCGGGGAGCGCGGCCAGCGCGCGTTCAGACATCAGGCGCTTGCGGTCGTCTTTGCGGTGCCGCCCCGGTAGCGGCGGAAACATTGCCCAGGTGACGTTGGAGGGATCATAGCGGGCGGTCTTGTCCGCCTGCTGAGCCGCCCGCGTATGCCCGTACAGCGCGCCCAGCGCCGTGGTGGGCGGCGGCGGCGGAAGCACCCGCCCGGACAGCTCCGCCGCCAGCATGCGCCCCACCACAAAGCCTATGGCACAGCTCTCCACGTAGCCCTCCACCCCGGTCACCTGCCCCGCAAAGCGCACGTGCGGCAGCGCCGGCAGCGCCAGCCGGTCATCCAGCACGCGCGGGCTGTCCAGGTAGCTGTTGCGGTGCACCGCGCCGTAGCGGAGGAACCGCGCCTGCCGCAGCGCGGGAATGATCCCAAACACGCGGCGCTGCTCAGGCTGGGTGAGGCGCGTCTGGAACCCCACCAGGTTGTACGCACTCCCCGCCACGTCCTCCTTGCGCAGCTGCACCACCGCAAACGGCCGCCGGCCCGTGCGCGGATCCGTCAGTCCCACCGGCTTCATGGGCCCGTATGCCAGCGTCTGGCGCCCGCGCGCCGCCATCACCTCAGCGGGCAGGCAACCTTCAAAGTAGCGCGGCTCCTCAAACGCGTGCAGCGGGAACTTCTCCGCGTGCACCAGCCCGTCCACAAATGCGTTGTATTCCTCCTCGGTCAGCGGGCAATTGAGGTAATCCGCGCTTTCCCCCTTCCCCCAGCGGGACGCCGCAAACACCTGCCCGCGGTCAATGCTGTCCGCCTCCACAATGGGCGCAATGGCGTCATAGAACGCCAGCGCGTCCCGGCCCACGCGCGCGCGAATGTCCGCCGCCAGCGCGTCAGCGGTCAGCGGCCCGGTGGCAATCACCGTGGGCACGCCGTCATCCGGCAGGCGCAGCACTTCCTCGGACACGCGGCGGATGTGCGGGTGGCTGGCCAGCGCGTCCTCAATGAAGCGGCTGAAGACGTCACGGTCCACGGCCAGGGCATCACCGGCGGGCACGCGCGCGTGTTCCGCCGCGCGCAGGACCAGGCTGCCGCCGCGGCGCAGTTCCTCCTTGAGGAGCCCCACCGCGTTCTCCACGTTGTTGGAGCGCAGGCTGTTGGAACACACCAGCTCGCACAGCCGGTTGGTGTGCTGGGCCGGCGTGCGTTTCCCCGGCTTCATCTCGTGCAGCGTGACGTCGTGTCCCGCCACGGCCAGCTGCCAGGCGGCCTCGCACCCGGCCAGGCCACCGCCCACCACCCGCACCGCCACCATGGTCAGCTCACGCGGTGGGCGCGGGCGCCGGGGTCAGGGACGTGTAGGCGGGCGCGTCATCCGGGACCTCGCGCGAATAGCCGCATTCCTTGTCCACGCACTGCAGCCGCTTGCCGGTCTTCTTGGAGAACTTCTCCACCAGGAACGGCTTGTTGCACTGCGGGCACGCCTCCTTCACCGGGCGGTCCCACAGCACAAAGCTGCAGTCCGGCCACCGGTTGCAGCCAAAGAACACCTTCCCCTTGCGCGAGCGCTTCTCGCCCACCATCCCGACGCTGCAGGTGGGGCACGGCACGCCGGTGGAGAATGGCTTGGTGGTCTTGCATTCCGGGTAGCGGCTGCAGGCCACAAAGCGCCCGAACCGCCCGTTCTTCACCACCATGGGACTGGAACACCGCGGGCAGTTCTCGTTGGCGGGCAGGTCCACCACCACCTTCAGCTCGCCGCTGTCATCCCGCTTCATGTCCTTGGTGTTTTTGCATTCCGGATAGTTCTTGCACGCCAGGAAACTGCCGTTCTTCCCCCACTTGATCACCATCTTGCCGCCGTCCTTCTCGCAGATGATGTCGGTCTCCACCTCCTGGCGTTTGAGGTTCTTCATCTGTTCCTGCGCCACCGCCAGTGACTTGCGGAACGGCGTGTAGAACTCGGTGAGCAGCGTCTTCCAGTGGACGCGGCCCTCCTCCACCTCATCCAGCTTGCCCTCCATGGACGCAGTGAACTGCACGTCCAGGATGTCCGGGAAACTCTCCACCAGCAGGTCCGTCACAATGGTCCCCAACTCCGTGGGGCGGAACCGGTTCTGCTCGCGCGAGCAGTATTCCTTGTCCACAATGGTGGACAGGATGGCCGCGTAGGTGGACGGCCGGCCGATACCTTTCTCCTCCAGTTCCTTGACCAGCGTGGCTTCCGTGAAGCGCGGCGGCGGCTGCGTGAAGTGCTGCTCCTTGGCCAGCTTGCGCAGGTCCAGCGCGTCCCCCGCCTCCAGCAGCGGCAGCTCGCGCAGCGCGTCCTCGTCCTGTTCGCGGTCGTCCTTGGGCTTCCCCTCCTCCTCCACTTCACCGTACACGCGCAGGTACCCGGCAAACTTCATGACGCTGCCGGTGGCGCGCAGCATGAGGTCACCGTTCTGGATGTCCACGGAGGTCTGGTCAAACCGCGCGGGCATCATCTGGCAGGCCACAAACCGGTCCCAGATGAGTCGGTAGAGCTTCACCTGGTCCGGGTTGAGGTACTGCGCCACGGATTCCGGCGTGTACTTGATGCTCGTGGGGCGGATGGCCTCATGCGCGTCCTGCGCGTTGGCCTTGGTCTTGAAGACGTTGGGTTGCGGCGGGAGGTACTCAGCGCCCCAGGTCTGCTGGATGTAGCCGCGCACCTCGGTCACCGCGTCGTCAGACAGGCGCGTGGAGTCCGTGCGCATGTATGTGATGAGGCCCACCGCGCCTTCTTCGCCCAGCTCCACGCCTTCATACAGGCTCTGCGCCACCTGCATGGTCTTGCGCGCGGGGAAGTGCAGGCGGTTGGCCGCGTCCTGTTGCAGGCGGGAGGTGATGAACGGCGCCTGCGCCCGGCGCTGCCGCTCCTTCTTCTCCACCTTCTCCACCACAAACTTCCCGCCCTGCAGCGCCTGCTCCAGCCGCGTGGCGGTGGTGCCGTCCGGGATCTCCAGCTTGACGCCCTTTTCCCGGGACAAACGCGCCAGGAACGGCGGCTTGACGCCGGGCTTCTCCAGCTCCGCGTCCAGCGTCCAGTATTCCACCGGCTTGAACGCCTGGATGGCGCGTTCGCGCTCCACAATCAGGCGCACCGCCACGGACTGCACGCGCCCGGCGGAAAGGCCGCGTTTCACCTTCTTCCAGAGAATGGGGCTGATCTGGTAGCCCACCAGGCGGTCCAGGATGCGGCGTGACTGCTGGGACTCATAGCGCTTGTCATCCAGCTGGTCCGGGTGCGCCAGGGACTCCTTGATGGCCTTGGGCGTAATCTCATTGAAACGGACGCGGTAGATGTTGGGCTGGACGTCCTCAATCTCCTCCTTGATGTGCCAGGCAATCGCCTCCCCTTCACGGTCGGGGTCGGTGGCGAGGTAGACGCGGTCCACGTTGCCCGCGGAGTGCTTGAGGTCATTGACCACGTCTGACTTGCCGCTGATCACCTGGTATTCGCAATTGAAGTCATCATCCACATCCACGCCAATGCTGCGGCTGGGCAGGTCCTTGATGTGGCCCACGGAGGCCTTCACCGTGAAGGCGTTGCCCAGGTACTTCTTGATGGTCTTGGCCTTGGCGGGTGACTCCACGATCAGCAGGCTCTTGCCCTTGGACCGGTCGGCCTCGGCCTCCACCGGAACCGGGGCGACGGGATGGTCCGCCTTGGAGCGCGGCTTCTTCTCCTTCTTGCGGGGTGCCTCCTTGCGCGCCTTGGCCGCCTTGGCCTCCTTCTTGGGCGCGGCCGCCTTCTTGGCCGTCTTCACGGCCTTGGCCGCCTTGGCCGGTTTCTCCGCCGGTGCCTTCTTCTTTGCCGCCGCCTTTGCCATCCGCTGACCTTCTTTCCGGGCTACCGTTCAGCGCGAGCATTCGTACGCGCCACCGGCGCTACGCCTGCACAATCCACGCAATTCCAATTCCAGCAATTCCCGTGAAGCCACGGCCGGGGCCACGCCCGCCGCAAGGGCCACGTCATCCATGTGCACCGGGGCGCCGGCCCGCGCCAGCGCGGTGAACATCCGCTCCTGCACCTCCGTCAGCCCTTCCGGAGTGGGCGGCGGGCCGGCCGGTGCCGCCACAGCCAGGTCCGCGGGCACCGGCAGCTTCAACGCGGTGAGCACGTCCGCCGCGCCGGTGACCAGCGTGGCGCCGCGGCTGATGTAGAGGTGCGGCACGTGGCTGTTGGGATCCTCCACGGACCCCGGGATGGCCATCAGCAGCCGCTTCTGCTCCAGGGCAAACTCCGCCGTGTGGCGGGTCCCGCTTTCATGGTCACCCTGCACCAGGATCACCGCGCGGGCCAGCGCGCTGATGAGGCGGTTGCGCTGCGGGAAACTGCCGGCGTGCTGGTCATGCTCCGGGAACATCTCCGTGAGGCAACCGCCGTTGGCGGTGACCCGCGCGCGCGTGGACACCGTGTCATCCTGCGTGCCCAGCGGGACGCCCAGCACCGCCACCGTCATGCCGCCCGCGGCCAGCGCCGCCAGGTGCGCGGTCTCGTCAATGCCGTGCGCGGCGCCGGAGACCACCGTGACCCCCGCGCGCGCCAGCCCGGATGCAACCGCCCGCGCCTGGCGGACGCCGTAGTCGGTGGGTTCGCGCGTGCCGACGATGGCGATGCATGGGCGGGCCAGCGCTTCCACCAGCCGCGGTCCGGACGCCATCACCGCGATGGGCGCGCTGCGCAGGTCCTGCAGCGCGGCGGGGTAGTCCTCATCACCGCGGATCCACAGCCGCGCCCCGCGGTCCAACAGGGCCATGCTGCCCGCAATGCGCGCATCATTACCGTCCAAAAAAGCGCTGCGCGCCTGGTACCAGGCCTCCGCCGCCTTGCTGCTGCCGCGGTTGCCGGCAAGCCGCAGTTCCACCTCCCGGGGCTCAGCCCGGAGCATGGCCTCCGGCGGGCCCAGCGGCGCCAGCGTGCCAAAGGCCACCGGGCCAAACCCGTGGGCGGCCA
Organism: Deltaproteobacteria bacterium; assembly: GCA_016218805.1. Taxonomy (GTDB): domain Bacteria; phylum Myxococcota; class JACRCW01; order JACRCW01; family JACRCW01; genus JACRCW01. The sequence continues at coordinate 28,310 of JACRCW010000026.1, forward strand.
TCAGGTGCAGGGCGGCGCGTTGGTGCTCCGTAAGCGGCATGGGCGAAACGGTACCCTCCGGCCAGCGCGGCCGGTGGAAAAAGGGGGGTCTGGGTAGTGGCCCCCGGAACATCCGTCAAGGGGAAAGGCGCGGCGGGGCGCTCAACCTGTTGAATACAGTGGGCTTGCGGACGGGACCCCGCGTTTCCGTATGGCCCTCCGCCGCGCACCAGGGGGTTGCCGTGGGTCCCAGCCCGCTGGCAGTTTGAAATCGCCGTGGCAACCCTGACGCCGTTTGCCCTGTCGCTTGGCCCGGGTGGTGACGTGTCCGTGGACGCGCTGCCGCCGGAGGACTCCACGCTGCCTGAGGACGTGGCCCGGGAGCTGGCCGCGGCGTTTGCACCCGGGAGCGGCGCGGGGCTGTTGCGTTTGGGCGCGGCGCACCGGGCCACCAGCCTGCCGCCCTCCGCCGCGTACTGGCGTGACCTGGCCGCGCAGTTCATGCACGCGCTGTGCGCGCTGCCCGGACTGGACCTGCTGTCCGCGGATGTGGAGGTGCCCTGGGCGGGTGAAGCGCCTGCCACGCTGGCGGAGCGTGGTCCGCCCATGCGCGGGCTGGAATACCTGGACGCCGCCGTGCTGCAGCGCGCCTGGCAGGCCATGCAGGACGCGCTGCGGCGGGCCGTGGGTGGCACGGGCCAGTCGGTCCAGGCGTGGCTGGGCGCGCAGGCGCCGCAATGGAACCAGGTGGGGCGCGTGTGCTTCCACCTGGCGGAGAACAAGCAGGATGAAACGCGGCCTTTTGCGTTCCTGGCCACGTACACCGCGTCACTGTCCGCGCAGGGCAAGCCGCAGCACCGGCCGCTGGGCCACGCGCTGACCGAATACGCGGGAAAAGGCCACCGCCAGGGACTGTTGGCGCTGCTGCTGCCGGTGCAGAAGGCGGCGCGGTCGTCAGCGCTGGTGGCGCGCCTGCTGGATAGCGAGGAATTGTTCCAGCCGCTGCGCTGGACGCCGGCGGAGGCGCACGCGTTCCTCAAGGATGCGGCATTGCTGGAGGAGTCCGGCGTGCTGGTGCGCGTGCCCGACTGGTGGCGGCGGCGGGCCCCGGCGCGCGTGGGGGTACAGGTCACGCTGGGCGCGGGCGCACCGTCCCGGCTGGGGCTGGAGGCGTTGCTGGATTTCAAGGTGAATGCCGCGCTGGACGGCGATCCGCTGACCGCGGCGGAGTGGAGGCGGGCGCTGGCGTCCACGGACGGACTGGTCCGGCTCAAGGGACAGTGGGTGGAGGTTGATGCGGCGCGCCTGCGTGATCTGATGGAGCACTGGCAGCGCGCGGAACGCGAACATGCGGACGGCGTTTCATTCCTGGAGGCGATGCGGCTGGTGTCCCGTGCCCCGTCCGCAGTGGCCGCCGCGGACGACGCCGAGAGCGCGCGGTGGACGGACGTCACGGCGGGCCCGTGGCTGCGCACGCTGCTGGAGGGCGCGCGCGCGCCGGAGGCGCTGGCGGCGGTGCGCCCGGGCAAGGACCTCAAGGCGAGCCTGCGCCCCTACCAGGACGCCGGGGTGCGGTGGCTGGGGCTGCTCAACGCGCTCAACCTGGGCGCGTGTCTGGCGGATGACATGGGATTGGGCAAGACCGTGCAGGTGCTGGCGCTGCTGCTGGCCCAGCGGTCCACCCGGCGCGGGACGCACCTGCTGGTGGTCCCCGCGTCACTGGTGGGGAACTGGCTTGCGGAAATGGAGCGTTTTACCCCCACGCTGCGCGTCATTGCCGTGCATTCTTCCGTCACCCCGGCGGCGGAGCTGGAGACGCTGGGACCGGCCGCGGTGGCGGACCAGGACGTGGTCCTCACCACGTACGGCATGCTCAACCGGTGCGCGTGGCTCAAGGACGTGGCCTGGGACACGCTGGTGGTGGACGAGGCCCAGGCCCTCAAGAACCCCGGCGCGCGGCAGACGCGTGACGTCAAGGCGCTGCGGGCGCGCGCGCGCATTGCGCTCACCGGCACGCCCGTGGAGAACCGCGTGGGGGACCTGTGGTCCTTGTTTGACTTCCTCAACCCCGGCCTGCTGGGCACCCCGCGCGAATTCAAGGCATTCCTCAAGCGCCTGGGAGAGGGCGAACACGCGGATTACACGCCGCTGCGGTCCCTGGTGCGCCCCTACGTGCTGCGCCGGATGAAGAGCGACAAGCGCATCATCGACACGCTTCCCGACAAGACGGAGGTGCGGCTGGCGTGCGGCCTGGTGAAGGAGCAGGCGGCGCTCTACCAACGCGGCGTGCGTGAGCTGGCCGAAGCGTTGGCGAAGAACCGGGAGGGGATCCAGCGCAAGGGCATGGTGCTGGCCTACCTCATGCGCTTCAAGCAGGTGTGCAACCACCCCTCACAGTGGCTGGGAGACGGGCGGTTTGCCCCCGCGGACAGCGGCAAGTTCCTGCGGCTGACAGAGCTGGCGGCGGACATTGCCCAGAAGCAGGAGAAGGTTCTGGTGTTCACGCAATTCCAGGAGATGACCGCGGTGCTGCATGACCTGCTGGCCGGTGTGTTCGGGCGGCCGGGCGCGGTGCTGGACGGCAAGACGCCCGTGAAGGCGCGCCAGGAGCGCGTGGCCCGGTTCCAGGAGGATCCCTCCGTGGGGTTCATGGTGCTCTCCGTCAAGGCGGGCGGCACCGGCCTCAACCTGACGGCCGCTTCGCACGTCATCCACTTTGACCGGTGGTGGAATCCCGCCGTGGAGAACCAGGCCACGGACCGTGCCTACCGCATTGGGCAGCACCGCAATGTGATGGTTCACAAGTTTGTGTGCCGCGGGACGGTGGAGGAGCGCATTGACGCGCTCATTGAATCCAAGCAGAAGCTGGCGCGGGACCTGCTGGACGCAGCGGGCGAAACGCTGCTCACCGAACTGCAGGACGACGAGTTGATCCGCCTGGTCCAGTTGGACCTCGCCACGGCGCTTGAGGAGACCTGAACGATGTACTGGAGCGACTGGACACCCCGCCCCACCGTGGCACAGCGCCGCGCGCTGGCAGCCAAGGAAACCAGGAAACGCGCGCGCAAGGGCGAGACGCTCTCCCCCGTGGAGCCCATTGCGGGCCGCCAGGTCGCCGAGTCGTTCTGGGGCCAGGCCTGGTGCACGCACCTGGAGGGCCACGCGGATTACAGCAACCGGCTGCCGCGCGGGCGGTCCTACGTCCGCAACGGCTCCGTGCTGGACCTGAAGATCGCCGCCGGGAAGGTGCACGCGCTGGTGCAGGGATCTTCGCTGTACACGGTGGAGGTGACCATCCGGACGCTGGCGCCCAAGCGGTGGAAGGACCTGGTGGCGCGCTGTGCCGGACGCGTGGACTCGGTGGTGGAACTGCTGCGCGGCTCCGTTTCCGACGAGACCTTGCGTCATCTCACGGACCGCAAGACCGGCATGTTCCCCGCCCCGGCGGAGATGTCATTCTCATGCAGCTGCCCGGACTGGGCGGACATGTGCAAGCACGTGGCCGCGGCGCTGTACGGCGTGGGCGCGCGCCTGGACCGCGCTCCGGAGCTCCTGTTCACCCTGCGCAACGTGGACCAGGCGGAGCTGGTGAAGACCTCCGTGGGGCTGGGCCGCAAGCAGGCCCGCGCGGCGCACGCGCTGCAGGGCGCGGACCTGGGCGCGGTGTTTGGGATTGAACTGGAGGGCGGCGCCCCGGCCGCCCCGCGCGCGCGGCGAGCCGCCCCGGCAAAGAAGAAGGCGCGGAAGAAGGCGGCGGGGACGCGCCGGGCCAGGTGACCGCTTTGGTGAATAGTCTCCAGTCCGCGTGGAGGATATTCGGCAGGCGTGAGGGGCGGCGTCCAAGATGGGCCGTCCGGACGCGCTGTGCCTGCGGGCACGCGAAGTGCTTGCACCGCACCCAACATCTTTCACTCCGGAGGCTCCCATGAAGATCCTGAAGCGCCCGCTGAGCAACGTGACGGTTGAACCCGCGCAGCCCACCCCGGCCGGCGGCAAGACCGGCTGCTGCAAGATCAGCTGCTGCAAGTAGGTCCACCTGGACCCACGGCCCCCGTTGCCACCGCGGTGACGGGGGCCTTTGTAATTCCTACGCGCCCGGCTTGCGGCCCGCGCTGCCGCGCGAAATGCCGAACTTCTCCATGCGGTAGACCAGGATGTGCCGCGGCACGCGGAGGAAGCGGGCCGCCGCGGAGAGGTTGCCGCCATTGTGCTCAATGGCGTGGATGACCACGGCCTTCTCCAGCTCCTCCAGCGAAATACCGTCCGCCGGCAACCGCAACCGCGCCGGGTCCAGCTCCAGCGGCTCCGCCGCCATCGCGGGCGCGTCCTCGGCCGGCAGGTCGGTGGCGTCTAGGACGTCAGCGCGGCGCAGGGCCACCATCCGCTCCGCCACGTTGCGCAGTTCCCGCACGTTGCCGGGCCAGGCGCGCGCCTCCAGCGCGGCAAACAGGGCCGGGGTCACCTTCAGATCCGGGCCGCCGAATTGACGTACGTACCGGCCGAACAGCACCGGGATGTCCTGCCGGCGCGCGCGCAGCGCGGGCAGGCGCAGCGGCACCACGGAGAGGCGGAAGAACAGGTCCTGCCGGAAGCGGCCTTCGCGCACCAGGGAGGCCAGGTCCTGGTGCGTGGCGGCGATGATCCGCACGTTGACCGCAATGCTCCCGCCGCCCACCACGTCCACGCGGCGCTCCTCCAGCACGCGCAGCAGCTTGGCCTGCAGGGCCTCGTCCAGATCACCAATCTCGTCCAGGAACAGCGTGCCGCCGTCCGCCGCGGCAAACCGGCCCTGCCGCTCACGCGTGGCGCCGGTGAACGCCCCGCGCGCGTGGCCAAACAGTTCGGACTCCAGCAGGTCGCGCGGGATGGCGGCGCAGTTGAGCGCCACCAGCGGGGAGGCGGCCCGGTCGCTGCAGCGGTGGATCTCGCGGGCAATCACCTCCTTGCCCGTCCCGCTCTCGCCCAGCAGCAGCACCGTGGCGGAGGTCTGCGCCACCTGCCGGGCCTGCTGCAGCACCTCGCGCATGGACGCTGACACCGCAATGATCTCGTCGTGTTCAGTCACCCGCTGCTTGAGGCGCGCGTTCTCCGTGGCCAACCGCCAGTGCTCCCGCGCCTTGTCCACGGTCAGCAGCAGCTGGTCCTTGTGGAACGGCTTGGACACAAAATCGAACGCGCCCTTGCGCATGGCCTCCACCGCCAGCTCCACGCTCCCAAACGCGGTGATCATCAGCACCGGGGTCTGCGGGGCCAGGCGGCGCGCCGCGGCCAGCACCTCAAACCCGTCCGCGCGCGGCATCTTCACGTCGGTGATCACCACCGCGGGCGGCGGCTGGTCGGTGAGGAACGCAATGGCCTCGGCGCCGTCAGCGCAGCGGATGACGTCACAGCCGGCGTCCCCCAGCTGGAAGGCAATCACCTCGCGCAGGCTGGGGTCATCCTCCACAACGAGCACGCGGTCACCCGGCATGGTCCCCTCCCGCAGCGGGCAGGTCCAACCGCAGCCGCGCACCAGGCCCACCGCCCACCAGGCGCAGGTGGCCACCGTTGGCCTCCGCCAGCGAGTGGCTCACCGCCAGCCCCAGCCCGGTCCCCGTGTCCTTGGTGCTGAAGAACGGTTCAAAGATGCGTTCGGCCAGCTCCGGAGGAACACCCGGTCCGTCATCCGTCACGTCCACCACAACGCGGTCCCCGGCGGCGCGGGTCACGCGCACCGCCACGTGGCCAGCGCCACCCAGCGCCTCCACCGCATTGATGACCAGGTTGAGCAGCACCTGCTGCACCTGCCCGGGATCCGCCCAGCAACGCGCGTCACCCGCCAGGTGCTCCACGGTCACCTCCGTCCGGGCCAGTGCCGCCTTGGGCGCCACCAGACCCACCACGCTGTCCACCACCTGGTCCAGGTCCACCGTGCGCGGGTCCGGGCGCGGCGGGCGGGCAAACTGCAGGAACGACGTCAGCACCCCGTTGAGCCGGTCCAGTTCCTTCAGCATGATCTCCGCCATGGCGTGCTTGCGGTGCCCGTCGGGAAAATCCTCCGCCAGCACCTCGGCGGCGCCGCGGATGGAACCCAGCGGATTGCGCAGCTCATGCGCCAGCCCGGCGCTGAGACTCCCCAGCGCGGCCAGCTTCTCCGTGCGCACCAGCTGCTCCTGCACCGCTTCACGCGCGGCCAGCACCTGGCGCAGTTCTGCGGACAACGCCTCCGCGCGCGCCAGCGCCCGCGTCCACCGCTGGGACAGCAGCCCGGTCACCGCTCCCACGCCGTGGAACATCACAATCTCAAAGAACTTCTCCGTGGTGGAAGACGGGTCACTGGCCACCGCCATCCCCAACACGTGGATGTGCGCCTGGTGCTCAATGTCCCCGTGGTGGTGCCCCATCATGAACGCGTGCGGCGCGTACAACAGCGAACACCCCACCGCCGCCAACAGACCCCCGCGCGCACCCCAGGTCACCGCCGCCACGACGATGGGCAGGTAATACAGACGGCGGAACAGATCATGAAGCGCCCGGAGGTCCGGCCCGGTGAGGTAGTGCGCTGCACTGATCAGCAACGCGCCCGCGGCAACCGCCGCCAGCAACCCGGCGCGGTCCATGGGGGACGCCGCCGCGGGCGCCATGACGACGGGAACGGGCCCGGGCGGAGCAGGCTGGAGCAGCGGGGAGACAGACATGGGTGCACGCACGTTAGTACGTTGGGTCCAGTGTGGCGTGCAGGTTGACCGGCATGCATCCGCCCCCCACCCGACGAGCCGTGCCGGCTCGTCGACCTCCCCCCGCAAGGCGGGGGGAGGCAAGCCGGGGCTCAATGCGCGTGCGTGGCGGGCATGACCTCAAAGCGGTAGTTCGCCTCGTCGTCGGCGTCGCCGCCGGTGACCACGCAGTTGAGGTCATCCGTGAAGCCGACCTTGAGCCAGTAGGTCCCGGTCTCCATGAACATGTGTTTGGCGGTGTAGAGGCCCTTGCCCGCGTAGGTGGGCACCAGCGCCTCCACCACCACCGACTGCGCGCCCGTCCCGGACATCAGCGTCACGGTGGGCAGGTTGGACTGCAGCGCCGCCGGCAGCAGGTGGTCAAACTTGTTGGTCCACGGCTGCGTCGTGTTGATGGTCTCGTTGAACGAGCGCATCAGCTCGATGTTGAAGGTGACGTCCGTCCCGCTGGCCAGGATGATGGGCTCGGTGGTGTTCCACCGGATCTGGAACGCGTACTCGTAGTCCGCATCCGCGTCGTTGCTGCAGAAGTAGTTCTCACCGCCGGCGCGTGAAGTCTCAAATGCGAACGCCGCAGCGTAGTGGTTTCCCTCCTCCTGGAACTCCACGCCGACGGTGTACGCCCCGAACGCGGTGAACATGGTGGTCCACTCATAGGTGCCGTCACCCTTGTCCTCCAGCACCCCAGCAGCCGGGGCCACCGTCTGCGTCTGGGTCGCCTTGGTGTCGCGGTAGGCCACATTGACCGGGAGGCCAGCCACCTTGGCGCAGCTGGTCACGTCCGTGTGGTCCGTGCACTGCGCCATGTCATAGACGGTGAACACCACCTTGACGGACTTGAGGATGTGCGCGTGAACCGTCCCCACCTCCACCCGGTAGTCCTTGCGCGGCGGCATCTCCATGCTGCCGCTGCCCGCCTGCTCCATGCAGGAGGCAAATGCGAGTGAAATGAGAACGGCGAGCGCCGCCTTGGCTGCGTGCTGCATCATGGGATTCTCCGGTTGGGGGAAGGATCAGGCGTCCGGCGTCAGCCAGCGCCCGAGGGGAATGATGGGAAGTGCGTACAACGCGACGGCCACGAGTCCGAAGAACCCGGCGCACACCAGCGGCGACCATTGAATGACCCGCCAGACCTGGTCACCGACCACGGGCCGGTAGCCGCCCACGGTGGGGAAGTTGCTGGGCGAGGTGGACCACAACAGCGCCCACGCCACCACGTGGCCGGCGGCCAGCGCGGTGGCCATCCAGCCCCACGGCGGCGCGGTGATGACCGCCAGCGCCACCTTTCCCGGCGACGCGCGCGGTTCGGCGGGGGGCACTGCGGGAGCCGGGGCCGGGGCCACCTCAGGCACCGGTGCGGGCGCAGCGGCCGCTGGCGTCATCTCCACCTCCACGCGTGTGACCACGCCCTCCTGCACCACCAGTTGGCGCTCCACGGACCCTCCGCCCGGAACGTCCACCCGGAGCGCGTGCGGGCCCACCGCCACACCCTCAACGCGCAACGGCGTCACGCCGACGGGCTGTCCATCCACGGTCACCGCCGCCCCGGGCGTCCCCGTGGCCACCTCCAGGGTCCCGACGGGTGCCGGCGCTGCGGCGGCCTCAGGCGGTGGCGGCGGGGGAGTCACCTCCGCCTGCGCTCGGGCCGCACCGACGGTAAGCAGTGCAAATCCCGTCACAAGCCAACGCACTGCCCAACCGTTCTTGCGCGTTCCCGACGCCATGGCCCGTCCGTTCTGCCCGGCAGGAGCCGCGGCGCGCCGCACTGAGCAAGGTGCGTGCCCACTTGGACGGAACGCGGCCGTCGACGAGGAACCGGCAACCCGACGGGCGGCGGCCAAACGGCGAGTGAAGAATAGTCTCGAGTCACTGCGGACTATGCTCCGCTGCGAGCGGCCCGCCTGCGACGCGTCAACGGCTTCGTCGAGGACAGGGCGCTCTTGCCCACCGTGGCACATGGCTTGCGATGCGGCCCGCGTCCTGACGGAGGAGCCGCATGGTGCGTCACGCAAGCAGAATGGGAGTGATACTGGGCTGGGCCGTCCTGGTGGCGGGGCCCGCGCTGGCACAGGCCCCTGCCGCGGGCGGCGCGCTTGCCGGCGAAGTGGCCGCAAAACCCGCGAAATACCGCGAGCACGTGGTGGTCAGCGTGGAGAAGGTGCCCGGTGCGTTCCGGCCGCCGGCGCAACCGGCGCAGTACGATCAGCGCGGCATGCAGTTCATCCCGCACGTGATGGCGGTGGTCCGCGGGACCACGGTGAAGTTTCTCAACAATGACAATGTCAGCCACAACGTCTTCACGCCGGACGGAGACAAGTACAACCTGGGAACGTGGGGCCAGGGCCAGTCACAGACGCGCGTGTTCCCGCGGTCCGGCGTGTACCGGCAGCTGTGCAACGTGCATCCCGAAATGGAGGGATTCATCGTTGTGCTGGATAACCCGTATTTCGCGGTCACCGGCGCGGACGGGCGCTTCCGGATTGAGAACATCCCGCCGGGCACGTACACGGTGCGCGCGTGGAGCGAGAAGCTGGCGGGCGCCACGCAGCAGGTCACCATCACGGCGGGTGGTGCGGCCACCGCGCGGTTTGAGCTCAAGAAGCCATGAGCCGCTCCCGGTGGACCTGGCCGGTGGCGGCCGTGGCGGTCGTCGTCATTCTGGTGGCGTGGGTGCCACCGGCAGGCGCGGTGCCATCCTTTGCGCGGCGCTACGGGACCAGCTGCCAGACGTGCCACGTGGTCTTTCCCAAGTTGACGCCCTTTGGTGAAGCGTTCCGGCGCAACGCGTACCATTTCCCGGACGGACAGGATGAGGACTACCGCCGCAAGGAACCGCAGAAGATGGGCGCGGACGGATACAAGGACGTGTTTCCGTGGGCGGTGTGGCCCGGCGAAATCCCCGCCGACCTTCCCATCAGCGCCATTGCCGCGGGACAGGTGGTGGGGAATCCGTCAGAAACCACGCGGGACAAGAAAGTGGTCCTGGCGGGCAGTGCCAGCGTCAACGTCAATGCCACCTTTGGAGAATGGCTGGCGGTGTGGGTGGGTGCGACGGCGCGCGGCACCACCGCGGGGACGCTGGAGCTGGGGTTTGATCGCGCGTTCTTCGTCGTGTCGCCGGGACGTGGCCCGTGGGGCAACGTGCGCCTGGGCATGATTGAACCGGGGGTGCTGAGCTTCACCACGCACCGTTCCATTGGCCCCAACCCGTGGGTGCTCACCGCCGCCGTGGGGAACAACCAGTTTGCACTGGAGCCGGCGCAGTTTGGGGCGGAGTGGAGCGGCGTGGGCCTGGACGGGCGCGGCACGTTCACGCTGGGCGTGGTGGATGGCGCGGGCAACCAGGTGGGTCCCCCCACCGACGTGTACGGGCGCATTGCCAGCAAGTGGGGGGGCATGCGCCTGGATGGCGTGGAGGGTGACGGGCAGGTGCGCCTGGCGGACCCCGCACCGTGGCGCGAGTGGAGCGTGCTGGTCGGCGCGTTTGTCTATTCAGGGCGCGCCACCGTGGGCACGGAGGGAACCGCGTGGCAGACGGACCGGTTCACGCTGGCCGGCGCGGACGTCAACGCGCAACTGCGGGACGCAAACGTCATTGCCGCGTACACGTACACGCGGAACAGCCGCCCGTTTCTGCTGGACCCGTCCCTGGGCACGGACACGCACAACGTCATGCTGCAGGTGGATTACGTGGTATTTCCGTGGCTGGTGCCCAGCCTCCGCGCGGAGCGGCGCGTCGTGAACGGCGCGTCGCAGGACCGCGTGGCCACGTCGCTGTACGTGCTGCTGCGGGCCAATGTGCGGACACAGCTGCTGGCGGTGGTGGAACGCGCGCCGGACAACACGGTGACCTTCAACCGCCTGCAGGCCGGGCTCACCGTTGGATTCTGAGGGACTCATGCCGCGCTTCCTACCCGCCCTGGTGCTGCTGCTTGCCGCGTGTGACGACGGCACCGTCAACCGCCACGTGACGCTGGAGCACCAGGCGGGCGCGTTGCCCCGCTGCACCAGCACCGTGGTGGGGGACGCGCTGCATCTCAGCGTGGACCGCATGGAACCGCTCAAGCCGGACCGGGGACTGGTGGCGTTTGCGGTGCACCATGACGCGTGGAACTGGCTGGGCGCCGTGGAGCCGGGCAGCCCGGCCACGTTCCGCGGGCAGCCCATCAGCGTCACCTGGACGGACGTGACCCAGCTGGTCATCTCCGAGGAACTCTTGACCGACACGCCCACGCAACCGGGGTCCATGGTGCACTTCCGCGGCCGGCCCGGAGAAATGCTGGGAATCGGCGCTGAGGGCGAACTCACGGAAGAGGCCGTGGCGGGCGCCTCCGCACACGCGACGACGGTGGACGATACCGTGGAGCTCACCTACGCGTTGTTGCCCGCGCCGGGTCCGGGGCGGTTCTTTGCGGCGTGGCTGTTTCCTGACGGCACCACCGCCGCCACCGGGACGCCCGGCGGGGGCGGTCACACGCACGGGCTGACCTTGGTGCAACCGCTGCTCTTGGGCCGCATCGGCACGTCAGCCACGGAGCTGTTCACCATTGATGGCGCGGTGACCGGGTATCACCAGCTGGCCATCACGCTGGAACTGGAGAACGGCGTGGCCGCGGCCGCGCTCACCAACATTGTGTTCACGGGGACGCTGCCCACGGAGGCGGCGGGCGGGACAGCCGCCGCCGCCCACGAGCACTGACAGGCGGACGCATGGCGCTCATTGACGATCTCAAGGACCCGCCCCCGCCGGAAGAGCTGGACCGGCGGCGGATGCTGACGCTGCTGGGGACCGGTGCGCTGGGCGTGGCCACGGCGGGCGCCACGGTGGAGACGCTGCACTTCCTGGAGCCCGCGGTGGTGTACGAACCGGAACGCCGCGTCGCCGTGGGGCGGCCGGGCGATCTCAGCGTGGGCGCGGTGAAGGTGGTGGCGTCGCACCGTTTGTACGTTGTTCGTGAGCCGGCCGGCGTGTTTGCGCTCTCCGCGGTGTGCACGCACCTGGGGTGCATCACGCGGTGCCGCCCGGACCGGACGGGCTTTGACTGCCCGTGCCACGGCAGCCGCTTTGCGCTGGATGGGTCCGTGCAGGCCGGTCCCGCGCCGCGCCCGCTGCGCCGCCTCCACGTTGAAGTGGACCAGGACACGCTGGTGGTGGACGCGGCCCGGGTGATTGCGCCCGGATCCCTGCTGCGGGTGCCCGCATGAAGACGCTGGCGGAGCGCATTGCGGACAGCCCCCTGTGGAAGTCCATCATCCGGCACGGCTACCCGGACACCAACAAGAACCGGTCCTTGCTGGTGTTCAGCAACCTGTTCCTGCACATCCACCCGGTGAAGGTGCGGGCGCGCGCCATTGCGTTCTGGCGCACGCTGTACCTGGGCGGGCTGAGCGCCGCGCTGTTCTGGGTGCTGACGCTCACCGGGTTGCTGCTGATGTTCTACTACCGGCCGGCAGTGCCGCAGGCGTACCAGGACATGAAGGACCTGGAGTTTGTTGTCACGCCGGGGATGTTCCTGCGCAACATGCACCGGTGGGCCGCGCACGCCATGGTGGCATTTGTGTTTGTGCACATGGCGGTCACGTTCTACCGCGGCGCCTACCGCCACCCGCGTGAATTCAACTGGGTGATCGGCGTGGGGCTCCTCGTGGGGACGCTGCTGCTCTCCTACACGGGCTACCTGCTGCCGTGGGACCAGCTGGCCTATTGGGCGGTGACGGTGGGCTCCAACATGGCGGAGGCCACGCCGCTGTGGGGTGACCAGATCAAGCTGCTGCTGCTGGGCGGCCGCTCCATCGACGAGCCGACGCTGATCCGGTTCTACGTGCTGCACTGCGTGGGACTGCCACTGGTGGTGGTGGTGGGAATCGCGCTGCACATCTGGCGCATCCGCAAGGACGGCGGGCTGCACCTGCCACCGCGGGAGCGTGCGCCGTGACGGGTCCCTCCACGCCCGCCACCGCGGCCCAACCGCGGCCACCGGAGCGCGCGCCGGACGACGACGAAGGGCAGGCCATGACGTTTCCGCACCTGCTGGTGCGCGAAGTGGTGGCGGGCCTGGCGCTGTGCATCCTGCTGGTCTGGGTCTCCGTGCTGTTTGATGCACCGCTGGAGGAGATTGCCAACCCGGACAAGACGCCCAACCCGGCCAAGGCGCCGTGGTACTTCCTGGGGCTGCAGGAACTGCTGCATTACTACCCACCGGTCATTTCTGGCGTGTTCATGCCGCTGCTCGTCGTGGTGCTGTTGGCCATCATCCCGTACTTTGACATGAACCACCTGCGCGCCCCCATGTGGCGCGGTGACCGGCGGACCACCGCAGGCCGCGCGTGGCTGGCCATCCTGGTGCTGACGGCACTGCTGCTGTTCACCGGTGCGCACCCGGTGTGGCCGCTCATCATCCCGCTGTGGCTCACGGGGCTGGGTGCATCCGCGGGAGCGGTGCGGTGGGAAAGCGCGGCTTTCCGCTGGCTGGGCGCGCGCAGCGTCGCGTTCTGGGCGTTCACCTGGTTCCTGCTGTGCTCGGTGGCGCTCACCGTGGTGGGCGTGTGGTTCCGCGGCCCGGGGTGGAGCTTCACGCTCCCGTGGGTGGACGGGGTGTTTTGATGGAACGGCCGCCCGCACCGGACCTGCACCTGGGTGCCCTGCTGCGGGCGTTTGCCGTGCTTTCCATGGTGCTCCTGGTGAGCCTGGTGGTGGCGGCGCGCGTGAGCCGGCAGACTGAATGGCGCGCTATCCAGGAGCGCTACAACGCGCGCGCGACAGCCGCGGGAAAAGCACCCATTCCCGTCGGCATCCAGCAGACGTGGCGGCCGGAGCTGGGCATCACGGACCGCTGCGGCAGTTGCCACCTGGGCATGGTGGGTGCACCGCTGGAGGGGGACGCGCTGTTCGCCGCGCATCCGCCGGTGGTCCACGCGCCGCGGGAGTTGGGTTGCACCGTGTGCCATGGCGGCCAGGGCCGCGCGACAACCCGGGAAGCCGCGCACGGCAACGTACGTTTCTGGGACGAGCCCATGCTGGCGCGCGCGGACTTCCAGGCCGGGTGCGGCAGCTGCCACACCCACGTGCGCCTCCCCGCCCCCGCGCTGGCGGCGCGCGGGGCCAAGGTGGTGGAGGAGCAACAGTGCGGTGCGTGCCACCAGGCAACGCGGCGGCTGGATACGGTTGGATTGCGCGGAATCACGCCGGACTGGCACGAGCGTCACATTGGCCTGGTGGAGGGCGAGTTTGGCTTTGCCCCGCTGCCCGACGAGGATCTCCCCGCGGTGGACGCGTTCCTGGCCACGCGCGTGGGTGCGCCGCGCCTGGTGGAGGCCCGCCTGCTGATGGAGAGTCTGGGCTGCCGCGGCTGCCACCGCATTGGCGGGGCGGGTGGCGAGGAAGGCCCCGACCTTTCCTCCGTGGGGCGCAAGCCGGCGGGAGATTATGACCTCACCGAGGTGCGCGGACCGCGCACGCCCCGCCAGTACCTGTACGAGCACTTCCTGGAGCCGGGACGGCTGGCCCGCAACAGCCGGATGCCCGCGCCCGCCGTGACGCCCCACCAGGCGGATCTGCTCACGTTTGCCATGCTGGCGCTGCGTACGCGCCCGCTGCCGGAAGCGTTGCTGCCGCGGGACCGCGTCCGCGCGGTGAAGCTGGGCGAGCGCGACTTCCCGACGGACGGTGAGTCCCTGTTCCGCTCCTTCTGCAGCGGCTGCCACGGGGCGCAGGGTGAAGGCCGCACCTGGGCGCCGGTCCCCGCGGTGATGCCCGGCATTGGCCGCGCCGAGTTTCTGGCGCTGGCGGATGACACGTTCATCCGCAAGGCCATCACCGACGGGCGGCCGGGCCGCATGATGCCGGCCTGGGGGAGCATGGAAGGCGGGCTGCGCCGTGCGGAGATCGACGCGCTGGTGACCTACGTGCGCACGTTGCAGCCCGCGGCGGTGGCGTACGACGCGGTGCTGGCGGCGGCGCCGGATCCCGCGCTGGGGCGGGAGGAGTTTGCGCGCTCCTGCGTGCCGTGCCACGGCGAGCACGGCGAAGGCTCACCCATTGCGCCGCCGCTGGCCGCACCGGACAACCAGGCGGTGCGCAGTGACAACGCCATCTACGGCACGCTGGTCAACGGCGTCGCCGGAACCGCCATGGGCGCATTCCGGCAGTTCAACGCGGTCACGCTCAGCTCCCTGGTGGCGACGGTCCGGGCCCTGCCGCCGGTGGCGGCCTCCCGCACCGCCTGGAAGCCCGCGCGCGGGGACGCCGCCGCCGGCGCCGCGCTGTTCGGGAAGCACTGCGGCACCTGCCACGGGGACAACGCCGTTGGGAAGGAGGGGCCGGCGCTCTCCCATCCCGCGTTTCAGGCGGCCGCGTCTGACGGGTATCTTGCCGCCACCGTCATCCGCGGGCGGCCACAGGCGGCCAAGGCCATGCCCGGATTTGGCCAGGCCGGCCCGGACCACGCACGCCTGTCACCTGACGACGTGGCCGCGCTGGTGGCGTTCCTGCGCGGCCTGGTGGCCCCGGCCGGAACCGAGCACCCCGCGCCCGCCCAGGCCGGGGACACCCGTCTCCCGTAGCGGTCTGCGCCGCCAGTGGCCCAACCGCCGCGCAGCGCCTATGGTGCCGCGTCCCTTTACCCAGGAAACACGTTCGAATGATTGAACACATCCTGCGCGAGTCCATCCCCCCGTTCCGCGCGTTCCTGGAGGAGCCCACGCCGGCCATGTTCCGCCGGGCCATGGCGGCCTTCCTGGAGATCATGGATGACGAGGAGAAGCACTCCGGCCCGGACGGGGCCTGGAAGGCGTTCAAGCTGGCCAATGTCTCACTGCCCGTGAACAAGAACACCGTGAAAGGGTGGGCCACCGGCAAGATGCCTGAGGACCCGGTGGCACTGGTGGAGAGCATCCTCGCGCACTTCCACAAGCAGGGCATCGTGTACCGCTCGTCAGGAAAGAAGGCGGTGGACCAGGCGTTTGGCAAGCCCATGACGTCCACGTCCGCGGCCGCGGCCGCCGCGGCGCTGGAGCACAGCCCGTTCAACCCGCCGCGCACCAATGCGGGCGCCCCGGAGGCGGCGGCCGTTCCCACCAGTGCGGAACAGGACGCTGCGGCGGACCTGCAGCACCGCATGGCCGCCCTCCCGTACACGGACCTGATGGACGGCGCGCTGCGCTGGCAGGGTGACCCGCAGGTGCCGCCCGCGCTGTTCTCCCAGTACCTGCGGGCCACGCGTGACCGCCTCCCGCCGGACGCCATTGAACGCGTGATGGCGCCGCTGGGCGTGGGCGCGCACTACTTCCAGCGCTGGTGCCTGCTGGCAGAGGGCCGCCCCTCGCCGGATACCGCGTGGCCGGACCCCATGTTCCAGGCGCGCGTGATGCGCCAGTACCTGGCGTTCTTTCTCGTCGTGGAACTCAACCTGCCCGCGCAGAACCAGCAGCAGTACGCCTACCGGCTGTACGGCGCGCTGTTCCTGCTGTCCCCGGATGACGTGGAGCGCGCGTGCCTGCTGGCGCGCTCACGCGAGCCCGCGCCCGGTGCCTGGAGCGGGATCACGCCGGACCTGCTGCGCTCCTGGGCGGCCACCCCGCCCGCCATCACGTGGGACATTCCGCTGCTGGAGGCCATCCAGGCGGCGCTGGCGGAGGCCCTGTACACACGCTTCCGCGAGGCCCGCTGGTAGCGGCGCGCTCACTCCACCCAGTCAAACAATTTGTGCCCGGTGGAATCCACCGCATTCATGGAGCTGACGCAGGCGTAGTCCGCCAGCAGGTACGCCTTCTTGCCCTCAAATTCGAACGCCATCACCCCCGTGCTGTCCGACGCCGTGCGCGCCAGGAAGTCGTACTGGTGGCGCACCGCGGGCGGCGGCGACTTCACCGACACATCCCGGCCGGCGTCGTCGCCTTCCCCCATGCGGCGCTCCACTTCCTGCTTGGCCCGCGCCACCCACCCGGCCGGGTAGCGCTCCGGCGCCGCAGATGGGCTCTTGGTGATGGTCTCGCCGGCCTTCCCGTCCGCGCGCAGCCACTTGAGTGACAACTCCAGGTCCCGGCTGCGCGTGACCTGCGTGCGCGCCACCTCGTTGCCGCGGGAATCAAACACGCCCAGCAGCATGCGGTCCTGGTCCACAAAGTCGCTGGCCACGTACAGCGTCTCCCGCCCCATCTTCAGCTCGCGGGCGCTGTACGCAATGGTGTCGCCGTCGTTCTGGCCCAGAATCTCGCCAAACTTCCCAAACCCGGCAACCACCGCCGCGGGCAGGGAATCCGTGTTGGACTCCTTGAGGCCCATGAAGAAGTCCAGCCCCTTGGCCTGGATTTGTGAGCGCACCACCGCGGCCACACCCGCGGCGCCGTTCACGTCCGCGGGCGCCACCACGCCGCGCAGCACCGCGCGGGCACCGCGCTCAAAGGACACGTCCGCCTCCAGCGCCTTGCACACTTCCGCTTTCTCCGCCGCGGACACGCCGCTGGTGCGCGCCGCCACGTGGGCAATCTTCTCCGCGTCCTTGCGGGTGATCCTTCCATCGGAAATGGCCTGGTTGACGGCACTGCGGACCGAGGAGACGCCCATGGTGAACTCCGGGGAAAGGGGTGCGAACGCAGCGTATCGCGGTGCGTTCGCGCGCCGTCCAGCACGGGACTTTTGCGGGTGGATCCAGAGCCGGGCGGCGCCGGTGCACGCCGCGCAGAACACGGTGAATTCAGGGCGTTACCCCAATCCAGCGCTATCACACCGGCGGAGGACCGCGGCGAAGGCGCGCCGCGTCCCCCGCCGCACGGCTACTGCTGAGTGACGGGTGTGGCCACCAGGCCGTGGAATCCGCCGGCCACCACCGCATGCCCGCCGACGACCGCGCCGGTGCCGCCATGGCCGGCCAGCGAGAACGTGGAGCGCATCAGCGGCACGCCGTTGTCCCCCACGCTCCACAACTCCACCAGCGAACCATTGGCCAGGAAGAAGTGCCCATTGCCGCCGCCGGTGAACTGCACAGAGTAGTAGTCTGACGCGAACGGCACGCTGGCCAGCTGCGCCAGGCCGCCGCCCGCGGTGGCATCGCGCACCTGCAGCGTCCCGCCGGTGCTCACCACCACGCGGTCATCCACAAACTCCGCCGTGTAACCCCAGTCCGCGTTGTCCACGCGCGCCAGCTCGTTGATGTTGTCGCCGTTGGCCTGGCGCAACACCAGCTGGTTGCGGCCGTTGGTGCAGCCACCCCAGCGTGACTCCTGGTCGCACCGGTACTCCAGCGTGAGCACCCGCCCGTCAGAGGGAGACACCGCCAGCACCGTGCCGCCCACGTTGGCCACCTCGTGCGGGTTGCCCGGGTCCTCCGTGGAAATCACGCTGAATCCGGAGCCGGAGGTGAACACGCGGCCCGGCGCGCCGTACAGGCCGGTCATGTACGCGTTGTCACCCGCCTGCCACCGTCCGCCGGCCACCGGCGCGTCCGGGTTGCGCGCGTCCACCAGGTAGATCCGCGCCGGCTCCGACCGGTAACCCATGCAACCGCCGCTGGGCTTCCACTGCGTCGGGCGGTGGAGCGCCAACACGCCGGGCTGCGCTTGCACCATCGGCTCGGAGCGGTCGGCGCCGTACCAGCCCCAGTACTCGCCGTCGTAGATGACCTCGTCGTCCAGCGTGACCTCGCCGCGGATCACCGGGTGGCCCGGGTCAGCAAAGTCCACCACGGTGAGCTTGGTGTTGATGGCGGGGGGCGCCTGGGCCTCAGAGCCGTAACCCCAGTAATACGGCTGCGGCTTGTGCACGGACGCAAAGAACACCAGCGCCCCGTTGGCCGCCACCACGCCCGAAGGCGCCTCCATGCGCACGCTGCCCAGCTCCAGCCCGTCCGCAATCTGGCCCACGCGCCACGCGGTCAGCCGCGCCTGCCCGCCGGACAGGTCCCCCGCCATCTCCACCACCACGTCATCCGCCACCTTCACAAACTGGGACACCCGCCCCGCCAGGTCCAGCCGGGCCAGCTGCGCGGGCGCGGAGCGGTCCGTGATGTCCAGCACCTGCAGGCACTGCACGGACAGCGTCACCAGCGTCTGCGGGTCCCACAGGATGCCGCGCTCCACCAGGCCCAGGCCGCGCAGGTCCGCGCGCTGCGTGAGCGTGTCGTTCTGCAGGTCAATGAGCAGCATGCCCGCGTCACCGGCGCTGCCCCAGTCGTTGAACGTGCGGTACGGGAACACCACCAGCCCCTCGGGGGCAAACACGCGGAACAGCTTGTTGTAGTCGTCGCGCTCGGCGGGGATGGTGCCCCAGTTGCCGTCCAGCACCACGCGGGACAACAGGGACGGGTCACCGGCCACATCAATGAGACTGACCGCCAGCGTGCGCCGGATGGCGCGCCACCCGAACCAGCCGATGCGTTGCTCCTCTTCGATCTGTTCGTGTCCCATGGCCACCAGCCGGTCACCCATGGGCACCATGAAGTCCAGCCAGCCGCTCATCTGCAGCTCGCCCATGCGGCGCGGCGCGGTGGGGTCGGACAGGTCAAAGATGAACAGCGGGTCCACGCGCTTGAACGTCACCACGTAACCGCGCGCCCCGTCGAACCGCGCGCTCTTGAGCTCCTCGTCCACGTGCATGATGACCTGGCCCTGCTGCACGGGGTTGTCCGGGTCCGCCATGTCAAACGTGGTCAGGTACACGTCACCGTTGCCAAACTGCGGGCCGGTGGCCACGCGGAAGCTGCCCTGCCACGCATCCATGGCAAACCGGTCCGGGATCCACGCCGGCACGCTGAACGCGCCGCGCTTCTCCAGCGTCCCGCCGGCGCCGCGGATGTCCACCAGGGACACGCGCGTGCTGCCCTGCACCTGGTCCGCCACAAACATGTAGTCGTCCGTGACGTGCACGTGCTGCGCTTCACCCTCGCCGGGCAGCACCACGTCCGCAATGGGGGCCGGCGTGGCGGGCGTAGAAAGATCAAACGAATACACCCGCCCATGCGGGCCGGCCACCCCGGTGGAGCTGAAGTCCGCCGAGCACGCCAGGTACAGCACGTTCCCGCGCAGGCGCCCGTCGTGGCAGTCGCCGTCCAGGGGGACCATGGCGGCCAGCACCGGGTGCTCCGGGTCAGACACGTCCGCCACCGCCAGCGCGCTGCCCGCGTAGCGCGCCCACGTCTCCACGTCACCGGAGGTCTGGTTCCACCACCAGCCCCAGCCGTAGGGCTGCTGCTGCGAAGTGATGACGTACGCGTGCTGGTTGCGCACCCACATCTCACGCGGCTGCGCGGGGATCTTCACGCGGCCCAGCAGGCGCGGCGCATCCCGCTGCGTGAGGTCCGCCACGTACAGCCCGCGGAAGCGGTTGAGCACGTACAGCAGGTCGCCCTCGCGCTTGAAGATGTCTGATTCCTGCAGCACGCGGTCCTCGGTGGCCACGTCACTCTGGCCGTCCCGTTCCTGCGCGCCACCCGGCCCCGCCATGTCCTGCGCCTCCCCGGCCGCGCACCGCGCCAGCACCGCAAACCCCAGCACGCCCCACACCTGCCCGCGCCGCTTCAAGCCTGCCACAGCACCCATGGTGAAACCTCCGCGTTGACAAACGCCCGCCCGAGCACGCCGCGTGCCACGGGGCGCCCCGGGGGGCATTCCTCGTCGACAACGGCGGTGACGCCGCCGGTGGCGCGGGTTTGCACCGGCGCCGGGGGATCGTGTCAGGGATGTCAGGACCGCCCGCCCCGAACCGCTTGCGCGGTCCCCGCCGGGACTATTCGCGGCCTTCGCGGTGGCGACCCAGCTCGCCCTGTTCCAGGCGGGCGCGGACGCGGGCGCGCTGGCGGTTCTTGTATTCCTCGTGGTTGTTCTCGCCCTGTTCGTTGCGCCGCGCGGTGGCGGCGTCCACCAGCTGCATCTCGCACAGGGCAAAGATGACGCGGCCCAGGTCCTCAGCCGCGCCGCGCTGCGCCAGCACCTCCGGGGGGACCCGCAGCGGGATGTCCGCCACAAAGTTCACCACACGGTAGGTGCTGCCAGAGAACTCATTGATGGGGGGACGGTCCTGGTCCGCGGCGGCGGTGCCGTCCGCCGGCTCCACGCCGTGGTCCCGCGCCAGCGCGGAGAGGTCCACCAGGTCATTCTTGGACTGCCCGGGGACAATGAAGTTGAACGGGAGCAGGCGCTGGGTGAGCGCATCCACCACCACGGGAAGGTCCTCCACGATCTCCACCACCAGCCGGTAGCGCATGCGGTCATGCACCTGCGCGGAGTGCGTGTCCTTCTTGGCCAGCAGCTTGGTGATGAGGCTGGTGCGGCTCTTCACGCCGCCGGAGAAGTCCACAATGCGGTAACCCAGCGCGCGCATCTGGGTCACGCACGCGGTGACCTTGGCGTCCAGCAGCTGGCCCACCTCGGCGGCGGACAGCGGCAGGTGCTGGCCCAGTTCGCGCGCTTCCAGGTGGTGGATGACGTGCATGGCCTTGAGCAGCATGCAGGCAAATGACCGCGTGTTGCGCCGCCCCTTGGTGCCGGACGCGTACAGGAACAGGTCGCGCGGGTCCCCGGTGACCAGCTCCGGCGGCAGGCGGTAGCGGTGCTCAATGCGCAGGTAGTCGGCCGCGCGGTCACGCAGGGTGCGGATGCGCGCCATGTCACGCGGGTCAGAGACGTCAAACTCCTGCACGCGCAGGAACGGGTCCACCTCGCCCAGGGTGGACATGTCCAGGCGCGGCCAGTCCACAATGGAGCCGCCGGTGAGCACATGGCGCACGCGCTCCACGTTGACCGCGGGCCGCGGCGGTGAACTGGGACGACCGGCCTCTTCCACCGCGTCACCCCGCCGTCAGAACGTCTCAAGCTTGAAGGGGAACTTGATGGGCTTGAGCTCGTCACCCGTGTACGCGTCAAACTTCCAGCCCTGGATGGCGCGCGTCAGGCACTTGCCCACAAACACCTCCGCAAACTCCTCGCTCTCCACGCTCACGCTGCCCGTGCGCCCGTCCCGCTTGATGATCCAGCTCATCTTCAGCACGCCTTCCGCCTTGGACGCGTCGCGCTTGCGCTGGTCCGCCACGCACTTGGTGATGTCGCCCTTGTTGTTCTTCACCACCGTGAGGATGTCTGACTTGGACAGCGTCTCCTTGCCGCCACCGCCGCCGCCGCCGCCCGACGCCTTCTTGGACTTCTCGTCGCAGCCCTCGGGGTAGAGAATCGGGTCGCAGTCGTCGCGCTTGGGTTTGGGCTTCTCAGCCTTCCGGGGCTCCTCGCGCGGCGGCGGCTCCTCGTCAATCTTGGCAAACCCGCCCTTCTTCTCGGGCTTCTCTTCGCGCGCGGGCTTCTCCTCGCGGGCGGGCCGGGTCTCGCGCTCCTTGCGCAGCGGCGGGGACGCGCGCTTCTCCTCGCGCGGCGGTTTTTCCTCGCGCGGGGGTTCGGCGCGGTGAGCGGGCGGGGCGGGGGCGGGTTGCGCGGCGGGTTGCGCGGGCTGCGCTGCAGGGGCCGGCTGCGCGGGCGCAGGTTGCGCGGCGGTGGGCTGCGCGGCGGGCGCGGGCTGTGCGGGTGAGGGCTGGGCGGCTGGCGCGGGCTGGGCCGGCGCGTTGGCGGCCACCTGCGTGCCACCGCGCTGCTGGTTGAAGATGGGGCCAAACACCGGCACCCAGCGCGCCCCCGCGGCGGCCACCACCACCCCCGCCAGCAGCACAAAGGACAGCCCACCCACGCCCATGGCCACCTTGACCACGGGGCTCATGCCCGCGCGCTGGGCGCTGAACGGCAGGGACGTGGTGGAAGAGCCCAGCGACGCGCTCAGCGGCAGCGGCGCCACCGTGCGTTCGCGGCGGGGACGCTCGGGTTCCGGCGGCGCCTCCACGGGCGGCGGCAGCGACAGCGACGGCAGCCCCACGCCGCTCTTGCCCAGCAGGTTGGGCAGGGGCGCTTCAATGGAGTCGTCCTCGGCGGGTGGCGGCCGGTAGGCACCCTCCTCGTCCTTGCCCTTGCCGGCGGCCTTGGGCGGGGTGGACTTCTTCCCCTTGAGGCTGGCCAGCTCGTCGTCCACCAGGGAAGCCAGCGCGCTGGCGGCACCCGGCGTCCACGACGGCGCCTCCTCCTCCTTGGGCGGGGGCGGCGCGGGCTCGGGCTGGGCGGCCTTGGCCACGGACGCCTCGGCGGCGCTGGCCGCGCGGTAGACGCTGGTCATGCCGCGGGGCCGCCAGGCCTCGTCCGTGGAGTCATCCGCGGCGGGCATCAGCCCCACGCCGGACAGCCCCATGGAGGGCAGCTGTGAAGTGGACGCGCGTACCGCGGCGGCCGGCTCCTCCGCGGCCATGGGCGGCGTGGACTTCTTCTGCGGGGCCAGCTCCAGCAGGTACTTGAGTTCCTTGACTTCCTTGAGCGGGATCCAATCCGCCATCCCCGTGCGCCAGACCAGGCTTTCGCGGTCCAGGTCTCCCTTGAGCCAGTGCGCTTCCACCTCCGCCAGCGGCTTGGGCCCCTGCTGCTCATCCCGAATGGCGACGTACCACTCCACCGCGGGCTTGGATTCCGCCACGGGTGCGCTGCGCGCGGCGGACGCGCCGTTGACGCGCTCTTGCGGTCCGCTGGTGGGCTCCTCCTCGCGCGCCTTGTCCTTGCGCAGCTGCGCCATGGCGGCCTGCTGCCGGGCCAGCTCCACCTGCTCGGTGGAGTAGACCTTGGTGGGCGCGCGGTCCGTGCCCTCGCCGTTGGCGCCAAACAACCCGTCAAACGCGCCGGCTATCTCGCTCTCCAGTTCGCCACCGCCCTGGCCCGCGCCGTTGCTTCCGGTCACCGCCGGGGCCGCCGCCGCCGCCGCCGCGCGGTGCTTCTCCACCGCGGCCTTGATTTGCTCCTGGTTGGCCACCAGCGTCGGGGCGTCTGCCTCGGGTGCGGCGTTCATGTTGGCCGTGGGCTTTTCCTCGGCAAAAGCGGGGCTGGGCACTGCGTTCTCCAGGCGGGCCCCGGATGGAGCGCTCGGCTGGCGCGTGGGCAAGTTGATCTGAGTCTCCTGGTCCTCACCCGTGCCGTCCTCGGTGGCTTCCACCGCCGGGAGACTGCTCACGGACAAGGACCGCCTGGCGCCCTCCCCCTCTCCCGCCGCCATCTTGGCCTGGCTGGTGGACCGGGACCTGCCGTCCTCCTCGCCATTGGCGGCCCTGTCCGGCCGGACAATGATGACGTGACCGCATTTCTTGCACTTCACCTTGACGCCGCGCGTGCCAACCTTCTCATCCGCGATGAGGTAGTGGGCCTGACAGTTGTCGCACACGAACTTCATGGTCGGCCCACGTCCAGGTGACAGCCCATCGCTTCCTCCGTCCAACGGTCCGTTGGAGGGGAAGATCTGCGTTTCCCATGTGGGATTGTCACGGTAGCCGCCCGTGATGCGCGGGGTCAACTTCGGCAGGTGACGATCCGCACACCGCAGCTTGGGCGGCGGGCTGTCAGCCGGAGGAGGACGTGCCGGCCGCGGAGGACGCGGAACTGGCAGGCGCTGCGGAGGAGGCCGGAGCGGCGCTGCTGGCGGTGCCGGTGCTGGAGGCCGCGGCGGAGGAGGACGCGGGCGCTGCGCTGCTGGCGGTCCCGGCGCTGCTGGAGACGGCCGCGGCAGACGAACTGCCCGCGGCGGCGCTGCTGGAGACGTGCGGCGCCGACGAGCTGCCGGTGGTGGGGTTGTCCTCCGTGGGCGCCAGGCCCTGCGGGCTGAAGATGGTGACGCTGTCCGGGAACGCCCAGATCTTCATCTTGCCCGCGGAGACCACGGTGCCGTCGGCCAGCTTCACCTTGCCTTCCAACTCGTGCTCAAAGCCCACCTGCGTGACGTTGCCCACCGTGTCGGCCTCGTAGGCCTTGGCGTTCACCACCGCAAACAGGCCGTCCAGGTTGCTGAATGAGCGCGTGGCGTCAGGCTTGGGGTCTTCCGTGTTGCCGTTGAAGTAGGTGAGCTTGGCGCGGCGGTCCACGCAGCTGCCGCCCACCGTGGCGCCCGCCACAGAGCGCTGGTTGCAGTCCCGCACCTCCCCGGCAATGGCCGCGCGGCCCTTGCCGTTGGCGATGTTGCTGCTGTCCTCAATGGTGACGCCCACGAACGACGGGATGGCCGTGTACGTGCCCACGTAGATCATGTTGGCTTCAAACTCATACCTGCCGTCCGGCAGCTTGTGCCGGTCATCCCGGATGACGACGTTGTACTGGTAGGTGTCCACCGCCAGCTTGTTGGCGCCGGTCTGCGTGTCATAGCTCTTGAAGATGAGCGGCTTGTTGGTGGGGAGGCCGGTGATGGAGTAACTGCCGCCGTCTTCGCACTGGGTGGTGGGGACGTTGGACTGGATGTCCACGGTGCCGTGGCGGGGCGTGTCACCCACGGGCGCGGGGCCGGGGTTCTGGTCCCCGCCGTAGACGGCCAGCTTGAGGTTGGGACCCACGCTGTTGCCCACGCCAAAAATCTTGACGCAGCCATGCACGTTGACCGTCTTGCTGGGCCCCAGGGCCGCGGCGCTGGTGTAGCACCCGAAGTCCGCGGTGTGGTTCTCGACGGAGCCGGCCTGTGTGGGGGCGGCCACGTTGGGGCCTTCACTGGCGCAGGTGCCGCCGGTGCTGCTGCTGCTGCTGGCGCCGCCGGTGGAGGAACTGGAGCTGGAGGTGCCGTCCCCGTCGGTGCAGGAGGAGAGCGCCGCCGCCGCGGGCAGGGCAAGGCACAGGACCGCAAGCACGTTTCTCTGCGTCAGGTTCATTGTCAGCTCCAGGAACGCGCGGGAACGCCCCCGCGGGCGGCGCAACCTACACGGCGCCTCCCCGCGGGCCAAGCGGGCGGGCAGGCCGAAACGCCGTGGTGGCAGCAGGCCCGGAAGGAGGGGACACGGTTTCTGTGGTCGGGGGCGGCGCCCTGAACGTCACTTCGGCGGGACGGCACCACGGGCGCACGCCCGGGCACGCTCCGGCGGCAGTGCACCGCGCAGGCGCTCCAGCTCCGCGCGTGCGGCACGGCTGTCCACGGCCGCCAGCGCACGGCACGCCGTCCCGGCCGCCTCCGTCTCCGGGCCCCACGCCAGCACGCCCAGCGCCGGCACCGCATCCTCCAGCCTTGCGGCGCCTGCCAGCCGCGCGGCGTGCATCCGCCCCAGGCCGGGCGGTCCCATCAGCAGCGCGGGCAGCGCCGCGCGCGCCATAGCGTCATCCGGGCCCAGCGCGCGCAGCGCGGCCGCCACCACCTCCGGGGGTTCCCACGGACGCAGCAGGTCCGCCGCAGCGTCCCGCAGCGCCCCCGGGCCGGCGCGTCCCACCGCCTGCAGCCCAGCCACCCGAAGCCCCGCGGGGACGCTGCGCGTCCGCAACCAGTCCGCCAGCCGCGCCTCCACGGGCCCTTCCAGCTGCAGCGGTTCGGCGGCCAGCGCCAGGTCCAGTGCGGCAGCCCGAGCCAGCCCGGCGGGACCCTCCACCAGCATCTCCACCCGAACCGCCTGCCGGGCGGCGGGCGGCGCGCGGCAGAAGCGCGCCAGCCGGTCCACCGCGGGGGCCAGCTCGGCCTCCGTCAGCCAGGTGACCTCGGACGGGGCCTGGTCCACCGTCCACGCGTCCGGCGGCAGGTCCGCGGGCCGGTGCGGGCTGCGGCGCGCGGGCAGCAGCGGGAACAGCGCGCGCTGGCCGGGCTGGTAGGCCGTCCCGTGTTCGGCCAGCTGGTGGATGCGGAGCGGGCCGGGCGCGGCGCCATGGCCGCAGGGCACGTGGGTGACCTCCAGGTCCACCACCACCGCGCCCTCCGCCCCGGGGCTGACCGTGCGAACCACCGCGGCAACGGTGACGGACGCCTGCAGCGCCTGCGCGGAAACCGTGCGCAACCCGCTGAACATGTGCCCGGCCACCAGCCCGGCCAGCACTGCCGCGGTGATCACGGGTCGCCACCCAGCCGCCCGCGGTAGCGGGACCGGGCAAACGCCGCGGCCGCGCGCCCCAGCGCTTCGCGGAGCACCGGGTCCGCAATGCCCGCGGCCACCTCACGGCCAAAGCCCTCCGCGCGCGGATCCGCCGGCGCCTCCGGGGCGGGTGGGGCGGGCAGGTCCGCCGGCCGCGGGCGCAACACGGTGGACAGCGCGCGCAACGGCGCCCCCCGCAGCACCCGGCCCAGCGCGGCCAGCACCTCCGCGGACCGCCAGTGCAGCTCCTGCCGCCAGGCGGGGTGGTCCGTCGCCACCACCAGTTCGCCGTCCCGGATGACCTCCACCCAGGTGTGCGCGGCCATGACCTTGCCCACCACCCGGGGCCAGGCCGCCACCACATCCGCCTGCTGGACCATGTGCTCCAACCCCGCACGCCGCAGGGCGCTGTTCACGGCGGTCTGCGCGCGCTTGGGCGCGCTGCGGGGGCGGCGGGGCATGACCCCTCAGACGTTGCCCGAATGACGCATGGCGGCGCAACCCGGCGGCCAGGCCGGGCGCGCGTGCAGGGGGCTCCCCGTCGAGGACGGCGCCGTGCACCGCGGCGCGCGGGGCCTGGGCGGGCCGGGACAGGGGGTTGGGGGGGATCCGGGTTGGCGGCTGCCGGGCGGTTGCACCCCACGCCGGGCGTCAGCTACACGGCGCTTCCTTTTCAAGGGTTTCCATCACGCGCGGCCATGGCGGCCGACGGGGCGGGACCCGGTTGGTGGGCCTCTCCCGGACATTCCGGGCGGCACGCCAGCGTCAGTGGCCTTTGGAGGTGTGGGATGCGCACGGGCAGGATGCAGGGTTTGGTGGGGTTGGTGCTGGGCGGGATTCCCCTGGCGGCGGCGCTGACGGCTGTGGCCGGGGCGGGTGCCTGCAGCGGGAGCTCCTCAAGCAGTTCTTCTTCTTCCGGCGGCGGCAGCGTCTGCGGAGACCAGCTGGAATGCCGCATTGCCCGTGACTGCCAGGGCGCCGGGTTTGCGTGCGTGGTGCCGGACGGCGGGACGGGGTGCTGCGTGAAGGTGGCGTGCACCGCCGACACCGACTGCGCGTCTCCCAAGACCTGCGACCTGCGGCGCGGCCTGTGCGTGGTGGACACGTGCGACCCGAGCTTTGCCAACAGCTGCCCGGCCGGCGAGAAGTGCATCAACGGCACGGATCCCGTCACGGGCGAGGTGTCCACGGACTGCGTGCCGGTGGCCAACATCCCGCAGGCCACCAAGTGCGAGCTGGACGTGTCCCGCTTCTCGCTGCGCGCCACCCAGACGCGGCAGCTGAGCCCCACTTTCTACAACAACGCGGGCGCACTGGTGCCGTTTGCCGCCGGGTCCTACGCGTCGTCCGCGGACGGCACGGCCACCGTCAGCACCACCGGCCTGGTCACCGGCGCGGGCGAAGGCACCGCCACCATCACCGTGACCCCGCTGGGCACCGGCGCCACGCCGTGCACCGCCACCGTGGAGGTGTACGGGGCACTGGCCGCCAGCGAGGCGCGCGTGGTGGTGTTTGACAACCGCACGGGAGCGCCGCTGTCCGGGGTGACGGTGCAACTGGACAAGACCGGTGACACCAGCTCCACGCAGACCACGGACGCCAAGGGCTCGGCCAAGTTCACGGGCGTGGCCACGGCGGCGGACATTGTTGCGGTGACGGCGTTCCCGGCGGACCACACCTGGGTGACCTACGCGTCTCCCGGCAAGGTGGACCTGGCCATGTACCTGGACCCGCTGCTGCCCGCGGGCAAGATCGCCGGCGTGTCAGGCACCTTTGACACCAGCCGGGCGCAGCCGCCCACCGGGGACATCAAGCTTGGCCTGGCGGCGTTCTCCATTGCCGGCGCGCTCAGTGACCTCAACCTGGGCGGACTCATTGGCAAGACGGTGGACACCACCATCACCATTGAGGGCTTTGTGGACAACCAGGTGGTGCCGCTGCCCTCCGGCGTGTACCTGAAGCTGCAGAACGACGACGTGAAGGGCCGCGTGGACATGTACGTGGACGGGCCGTGTGGCACGGGCGCGGACGCCTGCAAGCGCGTGCTGTGGGGCCTGGGTGGCCAGGTGTCCATCAACAAGATCGGGCCCATCATCAATGAGGTGGCCGCGGCCGAAAACGTGGACGCGGGCGCCATCCTCTCCGCAGTGCTGCCGTTCTTCCGGAAGTTCTACCACTACGTGGAGGGCGGCTTCTCCCTGACGGACATCAACGCCCCGGCCAACGAGGCCGATCCGCCGGGCTTTGCGCAGAACGACGTGGTGGTGAAGCCCAACTACCTGCTGCAGGAGACGGCCATCTGGCAGTTGCCCTCCCTGCCCACGCTCCCCAGTGACAGCACCCAGCACGTCTCCGGCGCGCTGCTGCTGGCCGGCACGCTGGTGCCCGGTCAGGGCTTTGTGCCGCAGGGCGTGTCCGCCGGGCTGGACGTGTGCACGGACGGCACCAGCAGCACCTGCATGGTGAGCGAGGCCGCGGACGGCCTGGTGTCCTGCACGGACGATGACACCACCAGCCCGGACGAGTGCGAGGGCATGGTGGCCGGTGACCTTTCGCTGGACTACGCGCCCCAGCATGACGGCCTGGAGGGCTTCCGCTACGGCGCGGTGGCGGTGGCCCTGGACGTCAACAGCCTGGGCGCAGGGGGCATGTTCACCTCGGTGCTGGTGGGGTTCTTTGATTCGCTGTCCGGGACCGGCAAGAAGAGCTTCCCCATCAACAGCTTCCTTGGGTTCAACAAGGGCACGTACACCGCCGCCACCCGCACCTTTGCGGCCACCACCGCGGTGGACGGGTCGGAGTTCTATCGCCTCAACCTGGACACGGACTCCAAGCCCTGGCTGGTGTACTTTGCGGCCACGGGCGGCACCTTCAGCGTCAAGGTGCCCGCGGTGCCCACCACCATCACCGGGGACCGCACGGAGAACCTGGACATCCAGGCGTTCAAGCTGCTGCCCGGCTCAGTGACCGGCGGGCTGCCCGCGTTGGCGGAGTTCAACAGCACCAACTTTGACAAGTTGGTCGACTACACGGGCGCGTTCTCCACGCAGGAGTGCACGCCGGCCTACCCGGCCAAGGACTGCCTTGTTGACGGAGACTGCAACTTTGGCGGGTTTGAGGATTTCACGTGTGACGGGACCAACAAGGTCTGCGTCAGCTCGGCGCAGGGCGTGACGTTCAAGTCGGGCAGTTGCCCGGCGGGCGCGGTGGAGAAGACCAGCACGGCGGGCAAGGCCGTGTGCGTCATTCCGCCGGCCTGCGAGTTGAAGTGAGTAGAGTGTGACCGGCGGGCGGCGGGTCCTCGTGCGAGGGGCCCCGCCGCCCGGTTTCCCGGTTGCGACGTTTTCCATCTGGCTGCAGACGCCGGGCGAGCGCGCGGGCTTTCCTTCCCGCACCTCGGCCGGCAGAGGAATTCAGAATCATGGCAGACAACCGCTTGGTGTTGGACATCCAGCGTTCCGTGGCACCCCGGGTTCCCGGTGGCGTTCCAGAAGACCGCCTGGTGGGTATGGCGCAGGCCGCCACCCGCGCATTTCAGCAGGTGGCGCAGTGGCGTGATGACGGCAAACTGAGCTTTGCCAAACTGCCCAATGACCGCGTGCTGCTGGAGCAGACCCAGCAGATGGTGAAGGCGGTGCGCGGGCAGTTCCGCGAGTTGGTGGTGGTGGGGATTGGCGGAGCCAGCCTGGGTGCGCGCATGCTGTGCACCGCGCTGGCGCCCAAGCCCGCCGCCATGAAGGTGCACTTTGTGGACAACGTGGACCCGCGGACGGTGGGCGAGCTGTTTGGCCGCATTGACCCGATGGCCACGGTTTTCAACGTGGTGTCCAAGAGCGGCAGCACGCTGGAGACCACGGCGCACTTCCTGGTGCTGCGGGACCTGTTGCGCGGGCGGTTTGGGAAGAAGGGGTACGCCGAGCGGGTCATTGTCACCACGGACCCGGACAGCGGCCCCCTGCACGCCATTGCCGAGCGCGAGGGGCTGCGCACCCTCACCTTCCCCAAGGACGTGGGCGGGCGTTTCTCCGTGCTGTCCCCGGCGGGCCTGTTCCCTGCTGCGGCGGCCGGCGTGGACATCAACGCGCTGCTGGACGGCGCGCGCGCCATGATGGACCGCTGCAGCACGGACACCGTGCTCAGCAACCCGGCCGCCCTGCTGGCCACCGTGCACTACCTGGCGGACCGCGAAGTGAACCGGCGGGTGAACGTGCTGTGGTCGTATTCGGATGCGCTGCGGCCGTTCACCGAGTGGTACATCCAACTGTGGGCGCAGAGCCTGGGCAAGCGCCTGAGCCTCAACGGCACGGAGATCCACAACGGGCTGACGCCGCTGGCGTGCACCGGCGCCCAGGAACAGCACGGGCTGCTGCAGTTGCTGGTGGAAGGACCGGAGGACAAGCTGGTCACCTTCCTGTCCGTGCTGGACCACCAGGCGCACCTGGAGGCGCCACCCGCGCAGGATGTCCCGGAATTCGGGTTTCTGGGCGGGATGGACTTTGGGGCGGTGCTGGAGGCGGGCCGGCGCAGCTCTGAGCTGGCACTGCAGGAGGTTGGCCGCCCGTCACTGCGCATCACGCTGCCGGTGCTCAACGCGCGCGCCATGGGAGAGCTCATCCACCTGTATGAACACGCGGCGGCCTTTGCCGGCGCGCTGTACGGCGTGGACCCGTTTGACCAGCCCGGCGTGGAAGAGGGCAAGAAGATCGGGTTTGGGCTCATGGGCCGCAAGGGGTTTGAGCCGTTTGCGGAGAAGGTGCGCCAGAGCGACCAGAACAGCCGCTGGCGCCTCACCTGAGTACGCGTCCCCAGAGAAAGCTGATCCTGTGAGGCGCGCTTGCGTGCGGGGTCCGCCATCGACGGCAGAGGGCGGGCTGTGAACCACGGCGTGGGGCGGGGCTCGTCCGGGCTCGTCCCCCGCCCGGTTCGCTCAACCGCGGGCGCTCCCGCTTCCCTGACCCCATCACCGCACGGAGAGCAGAGTTGAGCCGAATCCTCTCTCTGCGCCACGGCGGAGGAAGTCATCGCGTCTGAACGGCCCTGCATCTCAATCGGGCGGGGGACGAGCCCCCGCCCTACAAGGAACGCGCGGAAGCCCGCGGAAACGTGCGGAAATCCGCGAAAACGAGGAACATCCGCGGAAGCCGCGGAAACGCGCGGAAAGACCTGCGGGAACCAGAAGGAAACACGCGGGCAGCGCCCTCCGCCACACCCAGCGGTGGGAACAACCTGGCCGCCCATGCGGCACCGGCGCCTTGGCAGCAGCGGCGCAGACGGAGACCGGTGAGGTGGTGGGCACCAGCCAGGTGCTGGAAGCCCGCTCAAAAGGTCACTTTTCTCCGAGGAGCGGCACTGAGTCCCCGTTTCGCGCGCCGCGCCAGGGACGCAGTCTGGTCCGCGGCCACCAGCGTTTGTGTCTGGGCGGTCAGCCACCCAACAGCTTGACGAAGTACTCTTCCGCCGCCTGGTTGTTCCAATCCCGCGGCCCGATGAACTTGGCGATGACCCGTCCGTCCGGGGAGACCACGTAGGACTCCGGGAGCTTCTCCGTGCCGTACCCGCGCGACGTGCGGCGGCTGGGGTCCCACAGCACCTTGAAGCTGGGCTTCTCCGCGCCAAAGAAGCGCGTGACCTCGTTCCAGTCTTCATCCACGGAGACCGCCAGCACCGTCATCCGGTCCCCGAATTTGCGCGTAAGGAACTCCATGGACGGCATCTCTTCGCGGCAGGGCGGACACCAGGTGGCCCAGAAGTTCACCAGCACCCACTTGCCCCGGTAGTCCGCCAGCGACACGTTGCGCGTGCCCGCCGGCCCCTCCGGCAAGGAGAACGGCAGCGCGGTTCCCTCGCCGGGGACCGGGTCCATGACGGTGTCCACGAGGATCTCCTCGTAGCGCTGCCGCTCGTTGACCTTGTGCGCCACCAGCCCCACCACCATGGCCACCGTGCACCAGGCGAACAGCATCTTCATCCAGCCCGGCACCACCCACGCCCGGCTGGAACCCATCAACTGCGTGGTGGCCGGCGCCCAGGGCACCGGCTTCTGCCCCGGGTCGGCGGTGTCGTTGCCCGGTGGGTTTGCCGCTGCCGTGACTTCGTTGCTGCCCATGACACCTGCCCGCAGAGTCGGAGACGTGGCGTCTTACTGTGGCCTGCCCCACCCAACAAGCCCGCGCTTGGTCCGCCACGCTGTCCTGCTAGAATGCGCGCCGAATGGTGATCCGCGCTCCTGGACAGAACCCCGTGGTCCGCCCCGGCGCAAACCCGGCCGGCACCGCCCAGGCGCCCGCTCAGCCCACCGCCGCGGACGCACTGGTGCGCCTGGGCCTGTTCCAGGGCGGCATGGACCCGGGCGCGGCCATGGCCAAGCTGCTCAGCTTCTTTGTCATGCAGGGGTTTGCGCCCAAGCTGGACGGGGCCAAGGCCGGCGGACAACCGCTGGATGACGCCGCCAAGCTGGCGGACCTGCTCAAGCAGCTGCAGGGCAAGGAGGGACTGCCGCAGACCGGCAAGCTGGATGAAAAGACGCTCAAGGCGCTGGAGAAGTACAAGCCCGCCACCTCCCCTGGCGAGCGCGCCACCGAACGCCAGGCCGCCACCCCGGAGCGCCAGCAGTCCGCGCGCATGGCGACGTCATTCCGGGATCAGAGCCTGGCCGCGTGGATCAAGAACAAGGCCAGTGAACTGCAGAAGCCCGCCCAGCAGGCCCCGCAGGCGCCCAGTTCCTCCAGCACCACGCAGCAGTCCTCCCAGGCCGCGCAACCGCCGCGGCCTGACGTGGCCTCCCACGCGCAGCCGGTGAATCAGGCGCCGCAGGCGGCCCAGGCGCAGGAGACCAAGAACACGCCGGCGCCCATCATGGAGCAGTCCGCACCGGGTGACCCCAAGGCCAGCCGCGAGAGCGGCGCCACCAAGGCGGAGCAGGGACACGGCCAGGGACAGCAGGGCAGCGGCGAAGAGGCCGGCCGCGCAGGCAAAGCCGGCAAGGGCACCGGCAAGGCGGAGGACACGCCCGGGGGACGCGCCGGTGACGACGACGGCCTGGCGCGCGGGGAGGCCGACCAGCTCACCGCGTTTGAGGACGGCCGCGGCAACCAGGCCACCGGCGACGAGGACGAGGAGGACGAGCGCCGCGGCGCCGCCCTCACCGACGACGGCAGCGGCGCGGATGAGGGCGCCTATGAGATTCCTAGCGTGGCCGAACAACTGCGGCAGGCGCTGGCCGCCCTGCAGATGGAGGAACAGACGGCGGGCAATGCCAACCGCGCCACGACGTACCGGGGTGATTTTGTGTTCTACAAGCCCGGCGTGTACCAGAGCCGCACCCAGGCCCCGATGATCCTCAACCTCAAGGTGGTGAAGGCCACCGCGTATGACCAGGTGTGGACGCAGGTGCTGCAGCAAATCAATGCGCGCCTGCGCGTGTTTGAACCGGACGCGCCCGCGCTGCTGGCTGAACACATCGGCACGGCGCTGCAGCTGGCGCGCGCCCGCGCAACGTGAGCGGCACCATGCCGTCGTCCGCCGGCGCTACTCTCGGTCGAATTGGATCCCCAGCTTGCCGAGCTTTTCGTACAGCGTGGTGCGGTGGATGCCGGCCAGTTGCGCCGCCTTCTGCACGCTGCCGCCGGTCTGCCCCAGCAGCCGCGTGAAGTAGCTGCGCTCAAACTCGTCGCGCACGTGGCGGTAATTCCCAGACGCCACCTCCAGCGCGGGACCCGCCACCGCGTGCTCGCCCAGCTCGGACGGCAGGTCCTCCGGCCGGATCATGGGCGTGGCGCACACCAGGCTGGCGCGTTCCACCACGTGCTCCAGCTCGCGCACGTTGCCGGGCCAGCGGTACTCCATCAGGCACCGCATGGCTTCCGGTCCCACCTGCGGCGGCTCCCGCCCCAGGCGTTTCTGCAACTGCGCCAGGAAGTGCTGCACCAGCAGCGGCACGTCCTGCGGCCGGTCCCGCAGCGGCGGCAGCACCACGCGCACCGCGTTGATCCGGTAGTAAAGGTCCTGCCGGAACTTCCCCTCGCGCACCAGCTTCTCCAGGTCCTGATTGGTGGCGCACACCAGCCGCACGTCGGTATGCGCCAGCCGGCGGCTGCCCACCGCGTAGTACTCACCGTTCTGCAGCACGCGCAGCAGCTTGGGTTGCAGCGCCAGGGACAGGTCACCAATCTCGTCAAGAAAGAACGTGCCGCCGTTGGCCTCCGCGCAGAAACCGTCACGCGAGCTGACCGCGCCGGAGAATGCGCCCTTTTCGTGACCAAACAGCTCGCTTTCCATCAGGTGCTCCGGGATGGCGGAGCAGTTGAGTGACACAAACGTCTTCTGCGCGCGGTTGCTGAGGTGGTGGATGTACTTGGCGAACAGGTCCTTGCCCGTGCCGGACTCCCCCTGGATGAGGATGGAGATGTCCGTGGTCGCCACGCGCGCGATGAGGTCCATCACCTGGGTCATGGCGCGTGAGCGGCAGATGATGTTGTCACGCGAGAACTTGTCGGCGACCTCCTGGCGCAGGCGGCGGTTCTCGGCGACGAGCTCGCGGTGCGCCACGGCGCGCTCGATGACCAGTTCCAGCTCGGACATCTCAAACGGCTTGCGCACGTAATCAAACGCACCGTTTTTCATGGCCTGCACGGCGGTCTCAATGGTGGCAAACGCGGTGACAATGATGACGGGCGCGTCCGGGTCAATGCGGCGGAACCGCTCCATGCCCTGCAGGCCGTCCACCTTGGGCATGGCCAGGTCCGTGACCACCACGTCCGGGCGGAAGGCGCGCATGGTTTCCTCGGCCTCCTCCACGGCGGCCGCGGTCCGCACCTCATAGCGCGCCGGGTCCAGCCAGCGCGCCAGCATCTCGCGGGCGCTCTTCTCGTCATCCACGACGAGGATCCTGGCCGTCTTCATGTTGCCTCCGGTTCCCTGCCGTTGACCGGCAGCATGATGCTGAAGGTGGCGCCGTGCCCGGGTGCGGACTGCACGCGGATGCGCCCGCGGTGCCGCTCCACCACCTGGTGCGCAATGGACAGGCCCAGGCCCGTGCCCGTGGCCACCTTGGTGGTGAAAAACGGGTCAAAGATCTTCTCCAGGTGCGCGGCGTCAATCCCGCTGCCGTTGTCCTGGAACTCCAGTTCCACGTTGTCCCCGCTGCAGCGTGAGCGCACCGTGATCACCTTCTCCGCCTGCCCCTCCAGCGCGTCCACGGCGTTGAAGATGAGGTTGACAAACACCTGCTTGAGCATCTGTCCATCACAACGGAGCACAAACCCGGCGAGGCCCAGCTCCTCCACCACGCGCACCTGCGCCTTGCGCAGGCGGTAGCGGGCCATCACCACCGCTTCGCGCACCAGTGCGTCGGGGTCCTCAGGGCTGAAGCGGATGTCACGCGGGCGGGCAAACTCCCGGAAGCGTTCCAGCAACGCAATGGCGCGCGCGTTCTGGTCATGGATCTCCTTGACGTCCGCGCGGCACGCATCATCCGGCGGCATGGCCCGCAGCAACAGGCTGCAGTAGCCCTGGATGCTGTTCATGTAGTTGCCCATCTCGTGCGCCAGGCCGGCGGCCATGGTGCCCATGGAGATGAGGCGGTCATGGCGGCGCAACGCGGCCTCCGCCTTCCGCTCCCGCGTGACGTCCACCAGCGTGACCACCACGCCGCCGCCGCTGTCCCCGGTCCGCAGCGGGTAGAGGTGGAACACCAGGTCGCGCGCCTCGGCAAGGTCCATGGCGCCGGGCGGGCGGCAGGTGAGCTCCACGCGCTGCGCTGCGCCGGCGGCCGCCGCGCGGGCGGCGTGCACCAGACGCTCACCGTCGTCAGGGAGCAGCGCCCCCAGCTGCACGCCGGCATCCGGTTGGCCCAGCCGCGCCAGGTGGAGCCGCGCGCCGCGGTTGGCGCTGACCACCTTGCCCTCGCCGTCCGCGGTGATGATGCCCTCCTCCATGCACTCCAGCACGCTCTCCAGGTACGCCTTGGCCTGGCGCAGGTCCGCGGTGACGCTGAGCACACGCGCCGCCAGGTTCTCGTTGAGGTCGCGCAGCTCGGTGACCAGGCGCGCGTTGCGCGCGCGCTCGTCGCGCACGTCGCGCACCAGCTCGCGAAACGCGGACTGCAGCACGCCCACCTCGTCACGCTCCGGCGTCTCCGGGATGTCCACCGTATCCAGCGCGTTGCGCGTCACGGCGCCGGCCGCCGCCGTCAGCTCGCCCAGCGGGCGTGTGATGCGCCGCACGTAGAGGGTGGCAATGAACGCACCCAGCACCAGCCAGAACGCGCCCGCTGCCGCCGCTGCCACCAGGCTGGCCACCGCCTGGTCGCGCATCTCGTCGGTCCGGAAGCGCAGCGTGACGTGCCCCAGCACCGTGGTCCCGCGCATGATGGGTGACCCCACGTCATGCTCCGTGTAGCCGCGGAACAGCCCCAGCAGGCTGGGGGGGCGGCGCCGCAGGGTCATGCCGTGCAGCTTTTCCGGCGGGATGCGGGAGCCCACGCGGGAGCGGTTGGTGTGCGCCAGCACCTCGCCGTCACGCGACACGATGGCCAGTTCCATCAGGTCCAGCGACTCGCGCACGCGCGCGATCACCTCGTCAAACCGGTGCGGGTGCGCCCCGTCCATGAGTTCCACGCAGGAACTGGCCACGCCCTGGGCCATCACCGTGCCCTCGCTCTGCACGTGGTGGTCGTAGGCTTCCAGTTTCTCGGACAGGGAGGTGGCCACCTGCCCGCCCACAATGAGCGTGATGATCGCGGACAGCGGCACCACCAGGCGCGTGCGCAGTGACGTCCCGCGCAGCAGGGCCAGCAGGTCGCGGATCATGGCGCCTCCGCGCCGGCGTCCGGGCCGCGCCGCTCCGGCATGAAGTTGTGGCATTCCCGGCACTGCCGCTCCGGTTCCTTGTCCGCCTCCTCCTTGTGGCAGGCCACGCAGTCCGCGCGCGTGGACATCCACGTGTGCGGGCGGTGGCACGCGTCACACCGCTGGTGGTCTGGCAGTCCGTGCAGCCCGTGCCGGTCCTGCTGCTTGTGGCAACCCGCGCAGCTGCTCCAGCCGGTGTCCTCGTCCGTGTGCGGGTGGTGGCAGGCTGAGCAGTCCCGCTTGGCCATGGGCGCATTGCTGGGGAAATGCTCCTCCAGTTGCTCGCGCGCGCCGTGGCATTGCAGGCAATTCTCCTGCGGCGCCTTGATGTCCTTTTCCGCGGTGAGGAAGTTGTGGCAGGACAGGCAGTGCAGGCGCTCCATGCCGGTGGCCTGTATCACCTGTTTCTCATGGCATTCGCGGCAGCTGTCCAGGGCAATGCCCACGCCGTGCATGGAGTTGGCGTGGCACTTCACGCAGGAGGTCTTCTCCTGCACCACGTGCACGCGGTGACCTTCGGAGGCGTTGATCTGCGGCCAGTTGCGGTCATGCCGGAGGTGGCAGGCGCCGCACGCATCCACGGCCACCTTGGGCTGGTGCGCCTTGGTCCCGTCATCCGCGGACCTCCCCCCCAGCACCATCAGCACCGCGCCCAGTGCTTCCCGCTGGGACTGGTGGTGGCACTCCTGGCACACCACCATGCGGTGACTGCCGCGGGTCCACAGTGCGTACTCGCTGCGCATCTCATGGCACTGCCCGCAGAAACGCGGGTCCCGGTCCACAAACTCCTTGAACCGCATGAACCCCATGGTAGACGACACGATGAGCACCGGGACAATCCCGTACAACAGCACCCACAGCAGCGCGCGCCGCCAGGTCACCGGCTGGCGGGGAGCGCGCGGGCGGGTCACAGCTCAAAGCCCTCCAGCGCTTCGGGTTCATGGCAGTCCAGGCAGGACTTCTTGCGGATGCTCCAGCTGAAATGCGGCGTGAACGCGTGGCAGGTGTGGCAGTGACCCGCATCCTCGTGGTCCTTGTGTGAGAACTTCTCGCCTTTGTCGTAACGCGCGCGGTTGTGGCACTCAAAGCAGGACAGGTTGTCCAGGATGGGCGTGCGCGCCGCGCGGGCCGGCGCGGCGTGCGCCGGGGCAACCAGCGTGCCCCCCCCGGCCGCCAGCTTCTCGCCCACCTCTTGCATGGCCACGGCGAGCAGGCCCATCAGCGCCACCAGCGCCAGCCCTGCCACCCAGCGGGTGAGCGTGGACGACGACACCGGCGCGTTCATGGCGTCTTCCCTCCGGGCGCGGCGGGGTCGGCCGGCGGCGTAGGCGGCGGCGGCGCGTTGGCAGCCTCATGCGCTTTGAGCATCGCGTCAAACTCCGCGCCGTGCTCCTCTTCAAACACCTCGCGGGTCATGCGGCCGGTGATGAACACCCAGGACATGGGGAACACCGCGGGGCGCAGGTGCACGTTGTAGAAGTGCCACAGGAAGATGGCCAGCGCGGCCAGGATGGCCTCATCCGCGTGCGCCACGCGCATGATGGTGAACACCCAGCCGGGCACAAACTTGGCCGTCCACACGGGGAACCACAGCACAAACCCTGACGACACCATGATCACCACGCCCCAGAACACCGCCCAGTAGTCGAACTTCTCAAAATAGGAGAACCGGGCAAACCGCGGCTTTTCGTCACGCAGGCGGAGGAAATACAGGAGATTGTCAATGACGTCCTTCACGTCCTTGGGCGTGGGTGCCATCACCGGCCCCAGCCGGCCCTTCACGACGAGATAGACCAGGTAGCCAAGGTGGTACACCGAGGCGATGATGAGGCCCACCGCGGACACGCGGTGCACCAGGCCGGTGAGGTCAATGCCGCCAAACATCCGGGCGACGCCCAGGCTGGCGTCTACCGTGTGCGCGCGCAGTGGCAGCCCGGTCAGCACCAGCATGGTGAAGGACAGCGCCATCAGGCCGTGCTGCAGGCGCTGGTGCACGTCAAAGCGCTGCACCTCAGCGGGGACCGCCTTCTCCGCCTGCGGCGGCAGCGGCTTGTGGTTGCGCTTGCGCCAGATTTGCGACGCCAGGTCCAACAGGACGTGGGCCATGAGCGCAAAGATGGTCAGGAACGTCAGCCACACAAAGAACTTCTTGCCCCAGTACGCGATGGGTTCCACTTCGCGCTCTTCCGGGCTGTGCGCAAACGCATCCGAGAACTCCACGGTGGAGCCGGAATGGCATTCGCCGCATTTCTTGGCGCGGTCCTGCTTCATGTCAGTCAGCGCGTGGCTGCCGTGGCAGTCCGCGCACCCGGGCGCCTTGGGGGACCCCAGGTGCAGCTTGCGGCCGTGGAAGCTGTGCTCGTAGGTCTCCACCACAACGGGCTTGGGACCCTTGTCGCCCATCTTCTTGGCGTCTGCGTGGCAGGCAGCGCAGCGCTCGTTCATGAGCAGGCGCCGCGCGTTGGGCGGCATCGCGCTGAGTGATTTCATCTCGTGCAGGTCGCCGTGGCAGTCCAGGCAGAACGGCGCGCCTTCGCGCTTGTCTTCAAAGAACGCCTTGCCGTGCTTGCTCTCGCGGAACTCGTTGGCCTGGTCTTCGTGGCAGCCCAGGCACGCGGTGATGGCCGCAGGGTTGCCGCCCCGCCCGTCCTTCACGCTCTCGTCAATCTCGGGTTCTTCTACGTCCTCGTGCGGGTTGAATTGGTAACCCGTGTGGCATTCGCGGCAATTGTTGTCCCCGTGGACGCTCTTGCCGAACACCTTTTCGGAGAACCGCGCGTCCTGGTGACAGGGGGTGCACCACTTGGGGCTCTCGGGCGGAGGCTCGGCCCTGGCCGTGGCGGCGGGCCAGAACACCACCCACGCAAGGGCCCATCCCCCCAGCCAACCAACGCGCGCGCACGATCGCATTCGAGTTCCTCCTTGGGGTGTACGGGGGAACTGCAAGGCAATCGCGGTGCCAAATATCTTGCGTGCAATGCGCGGTATTTTCCGTCGAGAATACCCGTCAATATCGGGCGGGTCCGTCGGACAGTGCCTTCGCTTCGGGTGCCGGTGGGCCGCGCATTTGTCGGAAGATCTCGACGCAAAAGCCCGACAGCGCGTAGCCGATTCGCGACATGGGCGGGAAGGACTGCCGTCCCGGGCAACTGCGGAGGGTAGCGCGTTCCCGACGGTGCGACTGCCGTTCGACGAACACCGACAAATGTGACGTAACAGCAGCGCCCGCCGAGGGGGCGGGCGCGCGACTGCGAGGTCTTGTGGACGTACTTGATTAGCGGGGCCAGGGCCCGGAGGCGTGATGTAGGGGGAGATCCCATCGGCGACTCGGCTGATCAACGCGGCGGTGGTTGCTGCCGATCCTGCTTGCATGAAGGACACGGACCCCCGGGACAGGCGCATCGC
>JACRCW010000168.1 GCA_016218805.1 Deltaproteobacteria bacterium
CCGAACTCGGAAGTTAAGCCCGTCAGCGCCAATGGTACTGCACCCTGCGGGTGTGGGAGAGTAGGACGCCGCCAGATCCTTCCTCGCTTCACCAAACGCCCTGGGCCCTTTCATTTGGTCCCAGGGCGTTTGCCTTTTCTTATTCCACCCCCAACCGGATCCGCACGCGCGCCGGGACCGCGGATGTCGCCCGCCGGGCGCAACCGTGGTCTTCACCGCGCCGTTCTCTCGACGGAAAAACGCTTGACCCCGCTCTCCGCGGCGACCTATGGCACGCCCCTCTGACGTACACGGCCCGCCCGCGGGCGGGCCTTCGCAGGAGTCTCCATGAAGGTGCATGAATACCAGGGCAAGGAGATTTTCCGCCGGTTTGGCGTGGCCGTGCTGGAAGGCCACTTGGCCACCACCGTTGATGACGCCGTCGCCGCCGCCAGGAAGATCGGGAAATACCCGGTGGTCGTGAAGGCGCAGATTCACGCCGGCGGGCGCGGCAAGGGCGGCGGCGTGAAACTCGCCAAGACTGAGGATGAGGTCCGCGCGCACGCCAAGGCCATCCTGGGCATGCAGCTGGTCACGCACCAGACCGGTCCCAAGGGCCAGAAGGTCCGCAAGCTCTTCATTGAGGCCGGCTGCAACATTGCCCGCGAACTGTACCTGGGCCTGCTCCTGGACCGCGAGAGCTCCCGCCTCACCTTCATTGCCTCCAATGAAGGCGGCATGGAGATTGAGAAAGTGGCCGAGGAGACGCCGGAGAAGCTCCTCAAGGTGCAGGTGGATCCCGCCACGGGTCTCAGTCCGTTCCAGGTCCGCCAAATGGGGTACTTCCTCAAGCTGGACGGCCCCGCCATGAAGTCCGCCATGAAGTTCCTCCCCGCGCTCTACAAGGCGTACGGGGAAATGGACTGCACACTGGTGGAGATCAATCCGCTCGTTGTCACCAAGGAGGGCGAGCTGGTGGCCCTGGATGCCAAGGTGAACTTTGATGACAACGCGCTGTACCGCCACCCGGACGTGGAGGAGATGCGCGACCCCGACGAGGAAGACGCCAAGGAGAACGAGGCCAAGAAGTATGACCTCAGCTACATATCCCTGGACGGCAACGTGGGCTGCATGGTCAACGGCGCCGGCCTGGCCATGGCCACCATGGACGCCATCAAGTTCTTTGGCGGCGCGCCGGCCAACTTCCTGGACGTGGGCGGCGGCGCCACCCAGGACAAGGTCACCGCGGCTTTCAAGATCATCCTGTCCGACCCCAATGTGAAGGCGGTGCTGGTCAACATCTTTGGCGGCATTGCCAAGTGTGACGTCATTGCCGGGGGCGTGGTGGGCGCGGCCAAGGAAGTGGGCCTCAAGGTCCCCCTGGTGGTGCGGCTGGAGGGCACCAACGTGGACCTGGGCCGCAAGATCCTCAAGGACAGCGGCCTGCCCATCACCTCCGCCGAAGGCGTCCGCGACGCCGCCGAAAAGGTCGTCAAGGCGGCGGCGTCCGCCTGAAGGTCCCGTTTCGCGAAACTCACCGAATTGGAAGGAAGACAGTCATGGCCATCATGGTGAACAAGGACACGCGGGTGATCGTGCAGGGCATCACCGGCGACGCGGGCAGCTTCCACGCCAAGCAGATGGTTGCCTACGGCACCAAGCTGGTTGGCGGCGTCACGCCCAACAAGGGCGGCACCTTCTTCAACGCGGACAAGGCGAACATCCCGATCTTCAACACCGTTCGCGACGCCGTCAAAGAGACCGGCGCCCAGGCCACCGTGGTGTATGTGCCGCCGCAGTTTGCCGGTGATGCCATCCTGGAGGCGGTGGACGCCGGGCTGGACCTGGTGGTCACCATCACGGAGGGCATCCCGGTGATGGACATGGTGAAGGTCAAGCGCGCCATGGCGGGCAGCAAGACGCGCCTGCTGGGCCCCAACTGCCCCGGCGTCATCACCCCGGATGAATGCAAGATTGGGATCATGCCCGGCCACATCCACAAGCGCGGCCACGTGGGCGTGGTCAGCCGCTCGGGCACGCTCACCTATGAAGCGGTGCACCAGCTCACGCAGCTGGGCATTGGCCAGTCCACGTGCGTGGGCATTGGCGGGGACCCGGTGAACGGGACGGACTTTGTGGACGTGCTCAAGATGTTCAACGAGGACCCGGATACCAACGCCGTCATCATGATCGGTGAAATCGGCGGAAACGCGGAGATCCGCGGCGCCGAATACATCAAGAAGCACATGAAGAAGCCGGTGGCCGGGTTCATAGCCGGGCGCACCGCCCCCCCGGGGCGCCGCATGGGTCACGCCGGCGCCATTGTGTCCGGCGGCAAGGACACCGCGGATCACAAGGTGCGGGTGCTGACCGAGGCCGGCGTGAAGATTGCGCCCACGCCCGCGGACATGGGCACCACGCTCAAGAGCATGCTCTGAGCGGAATTCAGGCCAATCCCAGCGCCGGATCCCGCCACACCAAGCGGCCGCCTTTCACGACGGTGGCCACCGGTTGGCCCGCCATTTCATAGAGCAGCGCTTCCGGGTCACGCTGGCGCAGCACCACCGCGTCACACGGCGCGCCCACGTACAGCCGCCCCAGGTCCGCGCGTCCCACGGCGCGCGCGGCGGCGCGGGTGACGG
This sequence comes from Deltaproteobacteria bacterium, assembly GCA_016218805.1. Classification (GTDB taxonomy): domain Bacteria; phylum Myxococcota; class JACRCW01; order JACRCW01; family JACRCW01; genus JACRCW01. Next base: position 2,622 of record JACRCW010000168.1, read on the forward strand.
CGCTGATCGCTTCGTCCACGTTGAGGCCGTAGAGCTACACCGCCAGCGTCCCCGCCAGCGGCAGGTGCGAACACGGGCTGGACCCCGGGTTGAAATCCGTGGAAACCGCCACCGGCACACCCGCGTCCAACAGGGCGCGGCCCGGCGCGGTCTCGCGGTGGCCCAGGAACACCTGCGCGGTGGGCAGCAGCACCGCCACCGTGCCGGACTTCTTGAGCGCGTCAATCCCCGCCGCGGACGCGTGGTCCAGGTGGTCCGCGCTCGCCGCCCCCAGCTCCGCGGCCAGCTCCGCGCCCCCGCCCGACGACAGCTGGTCCACGTGCAGCTTGATGCCCAGCCCGTGCCGCCGGGCCGCCTCCGCCACCCGCCGCGCCTGTGCGGGCGTGAATGCACCCTTTTCCACGAACACGTCCGCGAATTTCGCCAGCTTTCCTTCCTCCACCTGCGGCAACATCTCGCCGCAGACGACGTCAATGTACCGATCCGGATTCTCCAGGAATTCCGGCGGGACGGTGTGCGCGCCCAGGAACGTGGGCACCAATTCCACCGATTGCATGGCGCCCAGCACGCGCACCGCGCGGAGGATCTTCAGCTCGTCCGCCAGCGTGAGCCCGTACCCGGATTTCACTTCGCACGTGGTCACGCCGTGGTGCAGCAGCGTGTGCAGGCGGGGCAGGGCCAGGTCCACCAGCTCAGCTTCCGTGGCGGTCCGCGTGGCGCGCACCGTGGTCACAATGCCGCCGCCCTCCGCAGCAATCTCCGCATACGTGGCCCCGCGTGACCGCCGCGCATAGTCCTTCACCCGGTTGCCGGCGAACACCAGGTGCGTGTGCGCCTCAACGAGGCCCGGCAGCACGGCGCCGCCGCGCGCGTCCACCTGCGGCGTGCCCGGCGGGATGGCAGGGAGATCCTTCTCCGGCCCCAGCCACGTCACCAGGTCATCCGCGGCGACGAGCGCGGCGTGTTCCATCCGCCCCAGCAGGTCGCTGCCGGAGGGCTCCAGGGTGCACAACACGCCGATGTTGCGGATCACGAACATGGTCGGACTCCGTCGTCACTCGGGCAGCGCGGGAACGGACTCCAAAGGCGCGGTCTCCGGCGGGACCTGCAGCGGGTCCGCGGGGATGGCCGGGTCTTGCGGCGGGGCCGGCGGCGGGGCGGGCGGGGCCGGCGCCGCGGGCTTCTCCTCAACCGGCGGCGCGGGTTCCGGCGGGGGCACGGGGGCCGCCGCGGCGGCCCGCTCGGCGCGCTGGCGCTCCTTGAGCGCGTCATCGGCCAGGGCCTTCTTGGCGGCGGCGGTCTCCTCCGCCCAGGTCCGCGCGTCCCGCCATTCCTGCAGCGCGGCGCCCAGATGCCACGCCGCCACCGCGCCCAGCGGGGCCAGCAGGGCAAACGCGGCCAGCGTGCCTGCCATGGAGAATTCGCGCACGGCAAGGTTGCGGCCGGTGCGGTCTGCGGGCCACAGGATGACCAGCGTCCCCATACCGCCCGCCGCCACCGCCATCCCCGCGACGGCGAGGGTGGCGGCGGCGGGTGCGAGGATGCGGCGCTCGCTCATGAAACCCAGGCCGCCCACGCACACCGCGGTGGCCGCCGTCCCGACGGTGATCCCGGCGAGCAGTGGCATCACCCCGCCGACGGGCACGCGCGGGTGCGCCAGCGTTGCGGCGGGCCGGTCCAACGTGCGTGCCAGCAGGGCCGCGCCACCGGCGGCGCCCAGCGCCCCCGCGGCGCCCAGGACGGAGCAGCCCAACTGCGCCGCCGCCAGCCACCCGCGCTGCCCCACGGCGAGCGGAACCGTGTGTCGGTTGACGTCGGTGACATCCGGACGCCTCAGCGGGGCGCGTGCCGCTGGCGCTGGGACCGCAGCGCGGCGCCGCGGGGCCTTGGCGCGCGGGGCGGGGGCCGGCGTGGGCGCGCGCTTGGGGACAGCCTTCTGCTTGCGTGGCGCCCGGCGCCGGCGCGGCGTGGGTTTGGCGGGGGCCGGATCGTCGTCGGACGGCGTATCGGCCGGGGGCGGCAGCGGGGCTGCGTCTGGCGCCTGGCCGTCGGCCAGCAGCGCCACGGAGAGCAGCATGGAGAGGGCGCCGTTCACCGTGGAACTCCGCTGCGACGCCGGCGCGGGGCCTTGTCGGCGGGCGCGGGACGGGAAGGCGTGACGGCGGGCTCGGCCGATTCGCCGCCGCGCGCCCAGGCGGCCACCGCGTAGGCTGCCGTGCCCGCCAAAGGAGCAAGGAACACCACCGCGAGGGTCGCCGTGAGGACGTTGAGCGCGAGGGCCCAATCGGTGCCCCGGATGAGGGGCAGGCCGGTGTCCAGCCGGATGGGTGAACGCACGGTGATGGTGGCTTGGGAGGGGGCGGGCGCCCAACGCAGGAAGATGGCCGCAGCCACCGCGCCACCGACCAGCAGCGCGACGACGTCCACCAGGGCGATGGCCGCTGCCGCGGCGCCCACCGCCAGCAGGTCCTCGTCCCCGAAGTAGCCCGTGAGCCCCAGGCCCGTGGTGGCCGCCAGCGTGTGCAGCGGGAGCACCATCAGGAAATGCAGCCCCATCCCCAGCGCACCGAACAGCGGGTTTCCCAGGATGCTGCATGCCAGCAGCGCCGGGCACGCGAACGCGCCACACACCACTGCCACCGCGCCCGTCACCGCGCCGGCCAGCGCCTGCACGGAGGTGCGCCGCGCACGTTCCGGCCCGGTCATTCCGCTGCGTTCACGCAGCGGGTCCCCCAGGGGCTCCGGCGGGGCCGGGACAATGACCTTTCCCGTCTTGTCACGCCTCGCCGCGGCGCGCGGCTTCTCCGGGCGCGGCGGCACCGGCTTCACCGGCGCCGCTGGCGCACCAAAGACCTTCCGCTCCCCGTCGTCACTGGCGGCGGGCGGCGCTTCCGGCTCCTCCAGCGCGCGTTCCGTCCCCGCGGCACCCGAGTCCTGGGCGCGCACGCCCGGCACGGCGGCGCACAGCGCCCCCAGCACCAGCAGGACCCGGACGCCGCGCGTCACTGTTTCACCTCGGGGATGTCCACGCGGTGCTCGCGCGCGGTGTCACGGGCCAGCTCGTAGCCGGCGTCCGCGTGGCGCAGCACGCCCATGGCCGGGTCACTGTTCAGCACCCGCGCCAGCCGCCGTGCCGCCGGCCGCGTGCCATCCGCCACCACCACCATGCCCGCATGCAGGCTGTACCCCATGCCCACCCCGCCGCCGTGGTGGAAGCTCACCCAGGAGGCGCCATTGGCGGTGTTGACCAGCGCATTGAGGATGGGCCAGTCCGCAATGGCGTCGGAGCCGTCCTTCATGGCCTCGGTCTCACGGTACGGGCTGGCCACGCTGCCGCAGTCCAGGTGGTCCCGCCCAATGACCAGCGGCGCGGCAACCTTCCCCTTCTTGACCAAGTCATTGAACCGCGCGCCCACTTCGGCGCGTTCGCCCATGCCCAGCCAGCAGATGCGCGCCGGCAGGCCCTGGAACTTCACGCGGTCCCGCGCCAGCTTCATCCAGCGCACCAGTTCCGGCCGAGGGATGGCCTTGAGCACCGCCTCATCCGCCTTGGCAATGTCCTTGGCATCCCCGGAGAGCGCCACGTAGCGGAACGGGCCCATCCCGCGGCAGAACAATGGCCGGATATAGGCGGGCACAAATCCCGCGTAATCAAAGGCCCGCTTCACGCCGCCCTTCAACGCGCCCGCCCGCAGGTTGTTCCCGTAGTCAAACACGTGGCTGCCCCGGTCCTTGAGCGCCAGCACCGCCGCCACGTGGACGGCCATGCTCCGGTGCGCGCGCTCCAGGTACCCGTCGGGGTCCTTCTTGCGGAACGCGGCGGCCTCCGCAAACGGGATGTCCGCCGGGATGTAGCCGTACAGCGGGTCATGCGCGGAAGTCTGGTCCGTGCACAGGTCCACGGTGACCCCGCGCTTGACCAGCTCCGGGAACACCACCGCGGCGTTGCCCAGCACGCCCACGGACAGCGGCTTGCCCTGCTTTTGCGCGTCGTCACACAGCCGCAGCGCCTCGTCGAGCGACTCCGCCTTCACGTCCAGGTAGCGCGTATCCAGGCGCCGCTGGATGCGGCTGGGGTCCACCTCCACCGCCAGGCACACGCCGTCGTTCATCGTCACGGCCAGGGGCTGCGCGCCGCCCATGCCGCCCAACCCGGCGGTGAGAACCAGCTTGCCCTTGAGCGAGGCGCCTTCGCCGTAGTGTTGCACCGCGGCGGCGGCAAACGTCTCATACGTGCCCTGCAGGATTCCCTGCGTGCCGATGTAGATCCAGCTGCCCGCCGTCATCTGGCCGTACATCATCAGGCCGGCCTGCTCCAGCTGGTCAAACACCTTCCAGTTGGCCCAGTTTCCCACCAGGTTGCTGTTGGCAATGAGCACCCGCGGCGCATCCGGGTGCGTGGGCAGCACGCCCACCGGCTTGCCGGATTGCACCAGCAGGGTCTCGTCGTCACCCAGGCGGCGCAGCGTCTCCAGGATGGCCTCCAGCGACGGCCAGTTGCGCGCGGCCTTGCCGCGGCCCCCGTAGACCACCAGGTCAGCGGGGCGTTCGGCCACGTCGGGGTCCAGGTTGTTCTGCAACATGCGGTAGGCGGCTTCCTGCACCCAGCCCCGGCACGCCAGGTCGCTGCCGGTGGGTGCCCGCAAGGTCCGCGGCTCCATGTGGGGTCTCTCCTCGGGACAAAGAACGGAAGGGGCAGCCTCCTACCACAGCCCGTGGGCGGGCACATTGACGCCGGCCCCGGACCCGGCGGACAACGTGGCTCCCACTTGGGAGGTCCTCATGCCGTACTGCCCCAGCTGCTACAGCGAATACCGCCGCGGCTACTCGGACTGCGCGTCGTGCAAGGTCCCCCTCGTCGAGAAGCTGGAAGACGCGCTGGAGATGGGCGAGGCCGAACAGGCCACCTACTTCCAGGACAAGTCCGTGGTCATGGTCACCCAGGGCGGCATTGCCACCGTCCTGGAGGTGCGGGACATCCTGGAGACCGGTGGCTGCCCGTGCCGCATCCGCCCCGTTGAGGGCTCCGACGACATGCCCCCCGTGGCCCAGCTGTTCCGGCTGGACATCGTCGACACGGACCTGGACAAGGCGCGCGCCATCCTGGGCAACCGCTGGAAGGAATCCCTGGCCAAGGAGGGCGTCACCGCCGCCGCCACGGAGAAGGAAGCCGTGCTGGCTGACGGGTCTGAGACGGAGTGCCCCGCGTGCAGCACGCGCTTCACGCCCAAGGACACCAAGAGCGCCGAATGCCCGGAGTGCGGCCTCTTCCTGGGAGTCCCCGGGTAGGATAGGAACCCACCTTGGGTGGGGGACGGAACCAAACCGCCACACAATGCGTGGTGGTTCAAAAAAGACCTCCTTGACGCATGTTCAGGCGAGTGACACCTTCTCGCTCGTGAACGGCGCGCTTCCCCTCTTGCGAACGGATCCTTCCCGGCACGGGATCCTCCAGCCCATCAGCGGCTGCGGTGAGGCGCAGGTGGGCATGGACGTGGCGGAGGGGTGCGCGGCCACGTGCATCCACTGCACGGGCGGGTTGGCGGGTGACAAGTATGGTCAGCCAACGGCGCCCGTGGTGGAGCGGGAAGCCGGCGCCAAGGTGTCACGCGAGCTGGAAGCGTTGGCGGGCGTGGGCCGGCGGCCCGCGCGGATCCGTCTGGGCGTGGTGAGCGATCCGTTCCTGCCGGATCCCAAGGTGCTGGCGGCCACGTGCGAGGTGCTGGCGGCGGCGTTTGACGGCGGGGTCCCCGTTGAGATCCATACGCGCAGCATGGTCCCGGAGGCGGTGCTTGGGCTGCTCAAGACGCATCCGCACATGGTGCACGTGGTGATGGGCGTGATGGGGATGCGGGACAGCGCGGCGCGGGTCTATGAACCGTCCCTGCCGCCACCGCTGGGCCGCCTCAAGGGCCTCCGGCCGCTGATGGCGGCGGGGATTCCCGTGACGGTGCGCGTGGAACCGCTCATCCCGCTGGTCAATGACACGGAGGCGGACTTGGAGGAGCTGTTCAGCGCGGTGGCCAAGGTGGGCGTGAAGCGCGTGGAGCTGGCGTATCTGCAGCTGACGCCGGACACCGCCAAGAGCCTGTCCCGCGGGTTGCCGCGCATGCACCGGGAGATGCTCAAGGGGTTGTTTGGGCAGGAGCCGTGGCGCGAAAGCCCGCAGGGGACGCGCAAGCTGCTCCCCCGCATGCTCAGGGACGCCGGCTATGAGCGCGCGCTGGAAAGCGCCCGCCGCGTGGGCCTGTACGCTTCCGTTTGCGCGACCGTGGATCCCGACGTGAAGGGGGCGCGGGTCTGCCACCGCGCGCTGGGGGATGCGCCGGTGGTCCCGGCGGCCCGCAAGTCCACGCCGCCGGTGGCGGCCACCCAACAGCTCGGCCTGTTCAAAGGCTGATAGCCGTCCATCAAGCCCGCAGGCAGACCCGCCGGCGCTTGGAGGCGGCGGGTGCCGCGGCCGCTTACAGAGGGCCGCAGCGCGGGGGATAGACCCGCTGGGTGTCAGGCGGATCCTCGCACGTGAACCCGGTGGGGCAGTCCGTACCGCCCAGGGTGCACAGCACGGTGCACAGCCCGTCTGACGCGCCGGCGCCGCTGCAGATGGAATCACCCTGCAGGGATCCCCCGGACAGGCCGCACTCCTGGCCAAAGTTGCACGGTTGCTGGTTCACCAGGTCCAGGTAGGCAGCGCAGGAGTCCTCGCCGTGGACGCTGTTGGAGGGCAGGCATTGCCGGCCGCGCACCGGGTTGCCCACCTCCGTGCAGGCCGTTCCCGCTGGGCAGGCCTGGCCGGCGGAGCAATCCGTGCCGCAGGCGCTCTCCGTGCGGAAGCCCACCCGGTGGGTCACGCACAGGTCCGCCGCACCACCGCATTGGTCGTCGCTGTCGCACGGTGCGCACAGCGGGCGGTTGCCGGTGGGTACGCAGCGCTCGGCCGTGCACTGTTCCCAGGCGGAGCAGTCCGCGGCGCCTTCGCACTGCACGCAGACCTGCAGCGTGGGGCTGCAGAAGAAGCCCGGCACCACCCGGCAGGTGTCAAACCCCGCCTGCGGGTCGCAGGTCACTGAGCAGGTGTACTCCGCCGTGCACGTGGCGCCGTTGCCAAGAACCTGGCAATCCGGCGTGCCCAGGCACTCCACGCACGCGTGCGAGGCCACCTCGCACTTGTTGTGCTGCAGCGTGGTGCAGTCGGTGTCGGCGTCGCAGCCGGCCAGACACTGGCCCACGGTGTTTGTCGTTGTGGACGTGCAGTATTGGCCGCGGGGGCAGTCCCGCGTGGGCGGGCGGCAGCCGGCCACACAGGACCCGGCGTTGCACACGCTCCCCAGCGGGCAGACGTCATCCACCTGGCATTGCCGGATGCACTGGTTGTTGGTGCACAGGAACTGCGCGGGGTCCCCGCAATCAGACGCCTGCGTGCAGCCGGCCTGGCACTGGCCGGAGGGGCCCAGGTCCGTGCGGCAATAGCTGCCGGCGGGGCAGGTGTTGGGGTTGTCACGGCACCCCGGGACGCAGTCATTGGCCTCGCACACCCGGCCCACCGGGCACTGCGTGTCGTCAACGCAGCGGACGCAGGTCTGGGTTGCCGCGTCGCAGGTGAGCGGCCATCCGCATTGGCCGGACTGGCAACCCGTGCGGCATCCGCCGCTGATGCACTGCGGGTTGTTCCCGCTGCAGTCATTGGCGGTCAGGCACTCCACGCACGTCCCGTTGGGACCGGTGCCGGTGTCACACAGCAGCTGGCCGGGGCAGTCATTGGCGGTGACGCAGCCGGGGACGCACACCAGGTTGACGCACAGCGCACCCAGGTTGCAGTCACGCGTGCTGGCACAGGGGGGGCCCGCCGGACGGGAACTGGACGGGGTGGCTGACGACGACGCGGCCACGGTGCCGCTGCTGCCACCGGTGCTGCTGCTGCTGGACGAGGACAGTGCGCCGCCGGATGACCCGCCCGACGAGGTGCTTGCGGCGGAGGAGCCACCGGCGGCGGATGTGCCCGCCGAGCTGCCGCCCGACGTCCCACTGTTGCCCCCGCTGCTGCTGCTGGAGGTCTGCCCGCCGTCCGGGTGGGTGTTGTTGTTGCCGCCATCCCCGCCGGTGTTGTTGGGGCCGCCGCCGTCCTCCGCGGCCACCCCCGGGCTGCCGTCCTTGGTACAGCCCACGCCCGCCGTCACCACCAGCGCGGCCCACAGGCCGCCCGCACGCCATGCACGCATTGTGAAACCTCCGCCAGGCCACGCCCCTGCACGCCGGGGCCAAGGGAGCGGTAGGCTACGAGCCGAGTTGGCGACCTGCAACAGCGCGCCCGACCCGATGGGGCGGGGCGTGGACGACTGGAGGCGTGCGTGACCCAGTGCCGGCTGCGAACCGAGGACGGGGAGGAAATCCTGTCCCTGGACGAGCTGGAGGACCGGGTACGCGCCGGGGGCGTGCCGTCACACGCGTGGGTGAGCGTGGAGGGGCTCACGCACGGGTTTGTGCGCCTGCGGGACAGCCCATTTGCGGCGCGGTGGGACCCGGTGGCGCGGGCTCGCTTCCGCGCAGCGTTTGCCCTGGACCGCTGGCCGGTGCTCTCCGTGGTGACGGCGCTGGCGTGCGTGCTCATCCACGCGCGCGCGGAGCAGCTGTCTGACGGCGTTCCTGACGGGGACGTGCTGCTGGCGCTGGGCGCGCGCGCGCGCGCCGCCGTGGTGGGCGACGGGGAGGCGTGGCGGCTGTGGACCGGGGCGTTCCTGCACCGGGACCGCATCCACCTGGCGTTCAACGCGGCGGTGTTTGTGGCGGTAGGCGGGGCGCTGGAGTCCATCTACACGCGCACCGGCTGGCTGGCGGTCGTCGCCACCGGCATGGTGTCGTCGTCGCTGTTGTCGCTGTGGCTGGGGCCGCCGGTGACGGTGGGCCTGTCCGGGGTGGTGTTTGCCGCGCTGGGGGCGTGCGTGGGGTTTGGCGCGCGCTTCCGAGAAGTGCTGCGCTGGCCCTACCAGCACTGGTTTGGGGTGGCGGCGCTGGCGTACGCGTTGTTCGCGCTGTGGACGGGGGCGCGGGTGCCGGACGTGGACCACGCGGCGCACCTGGGTGGCCTGCTGGGCGGGCTGGCTGCGGGGCTGGTGCTGCCGCCGCGGCGGTGGCGGCGCCCGTTTGAGACACCCTGGGCGGACCCGGGGCTGTTGGCCGGCGCCGGGTTGGTGATGGTGGCGGCAACCGGGCTGGTGGCGTCCCACGCGTGGGGGCCGCCGCGGGAGGTCACGCACACCGCCTCGCAGTACGGCGTGGTGGTGCGCCTGCCGGAGGGATACGTCGCCACGCGGGATGCGTTTGGGTGGGCGGCGTATGACAACGGGCTGGACGCGCAGGTGGCGCTGGCGTGCGCGCGCGCGGATGCGGCCTGGCCGCGGTGGAGCGGCAAGCGCGGGCCGGCGGAAGCCATGTTCCAGGCGGAACTGCTGCGTGAGGCGCGGGCGCGGGAGATCGCGGACTTCCGCTCCGGGGTGGCGCGCCCCGCGGTGGTGGGCGAGGCGGTGGGCCCGTCGTGGCCGGCGCAGGAGCTGCCGTTTGCCTACCACCTGCCGGGTTATGACGTGGAGGCGCGGCTGGTGGCGTTTGAACGCGGCATGGTGCGCTGCGGGCTGGTGCTGGCGGCCCGCACGCGCGCGCTGGCGCGGCGCGGGCCGGGGTTGGACCGCGTCCGGGCCACGCTGCATCTGGTGGCGCCGCAGCCGCTGGTGCACGCGCGGATGGCAGCGCACGCGGACCCGGCTTCCCTGCCGCTGCAATTGGAGCTGGGCGTGCAAGCCGTGCAGGCCGGCGTGTTTGACGAGGCGCACCGCGCGCTGGGCAGCGCCATCGCGCTGGCCGCGGACGACACCGTCCCGCTGGCGCGGGCACACTACGCCATGGCCACGCTGGGGCTGTTGACCCTGGACGGGCCGCTGGCCCTGCGCCACGCCCAACGCGCGCGTGACCTGGTTCCGCAGGACGTGGACGTGGCCGTGGCGCTGTACGGGGCGTACCGCATCAACGGGCTGGCGGACGCGGCGCCCGCGCGGCTGCTGGCGGAGGCGCTGCGGCAGGTGCGGCCCCACGTGCTGCGGCACTGAACATGGCGGCTCGCGGCGGCGCAGCGTCGGGCTAGGGCGCGGTGACGCGCGCCCCGGCGCGCGCGTCCAGCCCCAGCAGCGGCAGCACCGGGCTGGTGAAGCGCGGCGCCCACGCGGGGGTGGCCGGGCGCCCGCCGTCGGGCGGGTGCCGCAGGAGCGCAGCGGCCGAGTACGCGCCGGTGTCGACGATCGCGGAGGCGGGGAGGGCGCGGTTGCCGGAGACTTCGGTGAGGTCCGCGCGTTCCAGCGCCGCCAGCGCATGGTCCACGGGCGGACCCGCGCCCGGCCAGGTCCGCGCCGCCCCCAGCGCGCAGCGGCCAAACGCGTTGTCCTTCACGCGCATTGCGTCGTTGCCCCGTTGCACCCGCAAGCAGGTGCCCTGCACGTCGTCAAACACGTTGCGCTCCAGCCGTGCCTCCACGTGGCGCTGCAGGTCCACGGCGTCGCCGCGGGCCCCGCCGGGTTTCTCCGCCCACACGCCCAGGAACGTGTTGCCGGTGATCACCACGCGCGCCCCCTGCTCCGTGCCCCACGCGGTGAACGCGGACACCCGGTGGTTCACCAGCAGGCTCCCGTCCAGTGTGAACGCCGTACGCACGCTGGCACGCAGCGCGTGCGCCGCGCCGTTGAGGAAGACGCACTGCCGGAACACCACGTCCTCCGCGCGTTCCACGCGCACCAGCGGGAACAGCCGCCCCAGCCCGGATTCGGACAGACCCCGCCCGCCGTAGCGGAGCCCCGGCCCCCCATCAAACCCCACGCCGTCCACCACCACGCGCCGCGCGCCGGCCGCCACCTCCAGCAGCGGCCGGTCCACGTCCGCCGGCGCCAGGATCCACGACGGGGTCGCCCACGGATCGCGGTGCGCAAAGGCCGCATCCCAGCCGCCCTCCAGCGTCACCGCCGCGCGCGCCAGCTGCAGGGGCAGCGCGCTGGTGGCGGGCGCGTGGTTGCCGGCCGCCAGCCGGATGGTGTCGCCTTCGGCGGCCTGGGCCAGCGCGCGCTCCAATGACCGCAGCGGCTTCTCCGCCGTGCCGGGCGCCTCCGCCCCGCCTGACGGGCTGACGTGGATGACGCGCGCGCTGCCCACCGCGGGCGCCAGCAGCAGGACCACCAGGCCCAGGTGCGACGCGCTCATGCGGGGTAGTCCGCCTTCCGGTGCACGGCCGCCACCATCCCGCCCGCGCGCGCCGCTTGCGGCACCGCGGCGGGTGGCGCCGGCACGGGGGGAGTGCGGACTGCGCGGGCGCGCGCGGCGGGACGGCGGCGTGTCATGACGGGCGCGCACATTGCGGGGCGGCCCCAACGCGCGTCAACGGCGCCGGGGTGGGGAAGTGGAGGCAGCCTCCGGGGTCTGCTAGGTGCCCCGGGTAACCACTGAGGAGTCCGCATGGCCGGGCCAGTCTTCCCTCCCGCGCAAGTCCTGTTGTCCGCAGCGCTCCTGCTGCCCGCCGTGGCGGCCAACGCCCAGAGCGAGGAGGGCGTGTTCTCATCGGAAGGCGTGCAGCTGCACACCGACGCACGGGTGTACGTGCTGTACGGCATCCTCAACGCGCGCGGGTATGACCGGGAGACTGAGCGCGGACCGCCGCCGACGGATGCGCCGCGCTACAGCGCGCTGCGCGTGCACGTCCGGGACACCCTCAAGCTGGGCGTGGACGTGGAGAAGGCCGCGGACACATTCCTGGCGGGGCATGCGGACACCCCGGTGCGCTACCTGCGTGCGGCGCTGGCGCTGGAGGACGCGCCCAAATTCGGCGTGCCGGAGGGCGCTGACCTGGGCGGCTACGAAGGCCTCTCCAAGCTGTTGGCGGGCGCCTGGTCCGCCGGCGCGGCCGAGGCGTACGACAGCGACACCGTGGAACTGCGCCGGGCGTCCAAGGAGATGCTCCCCGTGGTGGACGCGCGCGCGGCGGAGTTGCGCAAGGTGCTGCGCCTGGAGGCCACCGCGGAGGACCTGTTGGCCGCCGAAAGCGAGGGCGGCGACAAGGTGGTGGTGATCTTCAACGTGCTGGATGCGCACGGCATGCAGCTGCGGCACGCCGTGCCTGGCGTCCGCTACGTGATCATGGGGCCGTGGAAGGCGGTGGCGGACAAGGGTGTGGCGGACCCGGTGATCGTGGAGGTGGCGCGCATGCTGCTGGCACCCGAGGTGAAAAAGGTGGCCAAGGCGCCGGAACTGGCGGCTTATGCCGCCCGCACCGGTCCGGCAGGCGCCGCGCTGGGCAAGCCCGACGAGGTGGTCCTGGAAGCGCTCTCCCGCGCCGCCGCGCGCAAGGTGCTGGGCCGCCCGCTGCTGCTGCGGACCGGTTTTGACGCGGAACCGGAACTCCCCGGTGAGGCGGACCTGCTGCGCGAGTTGGAGGCGTTTGCCGCCACGCAGGACAAGCTGGCGGACGCACTGCCCGCGCTGTTGGGCCGCGCCGCCGGAACGCCACCCGCCGCCGCGGAGACGGTCCCGCCCGCGGCGGCTCCCGCCGCCACTCCGCCGGCCAAGGAACCTCCCAAACCCGTGCCAGCCAAGGAACCCGCCAAGCCCGCACCGGCCAAGCCCGCCAAGGGGGGGTGACGCGGGGGCCAGCGCCGTCGTCGTCGACGGAGGCGCCTCGGGAGGGCGAGCCTCCTGGCGAGCCCGCGGCAGCGAGTGGGCCGAGCCCTGAAAAGGACACCGAGGTGTCTCGAATAATGAGACACTTTTCGACTCAGGCCCCTGCTGCTCCCGGGCTGGGATAGCGTGGACGTGAACCAGATCACTCAACCAGCGCCTGGCGGGTGCCCGGGCCGCCACGCAGAGCACCCCTGGGCCCCCTGAAAGATGCCCGTTTCACGCCCGCAGCGCTTGTTCCGCTCCCGGCGGGTTGGCGCCGCCCGAACGTGACGCTAAGAGCGTCCGACCCCGTCGGGCTCCCGCCGGGGGCGAACCATGGCCGTCCCGCTCCCTGAACGTTTCATCGAATCGCTTCTCGACGACGCGCGCGCAGCCGCGCCCGCGATTCCGGGTTGGCACCGCCGGCGGGGCACGCGAACCGCGCTGGCCTGGGGGCGTTGGCACCAGCACCGCGCCGGCCTGGCCTACGGCCTGCTTCCCGTGGGGCTGGAACTTCGGGTCCTGGGTGCCGTGCTGCTGCAGGCCGCCCGCGGGCACGCGGAGCTGGCGGTGCCGGCCCTGCCGGAGGCCACGCGGGACGCGGTGGGGCTGGCGGCGTTGGCGCTGTCGGTGGGTGACCGCGACGCCGCCCGTGCGCTTCTGGACGGGGCTTCCGCGCCCGGCCGCCGCCGGGACCGCCAGCTGGCCGCGCTGGGTCAGGCCTGGGGGGCCCACCTGGCCGCGCTCTGCGCGCCCATGCTCACGCACGCCCAGCGCGCGGCCCTGTGGACCGCGGAGGCCACGGCACTGGGCCGCAGCGTCCGCCGCCTGTTGCACGACGGCACGCGCCTCACCCGTGCCCGCGCCGAGCGGCTGCTGGCCCAGCGGGCCGCTGACCGGGTCCGCGCGCTGTCCGCCGTGGTGGCGCTGGAGGGACACGCCCTGGACCACGGGGTGCGCCGCGCGCTGGCCGCAGCGGGGATGGCGCGGCCGGATGTGCGTGCCGCCGCCGTGCCCGCGTCCCTGGCGGACGTTCCGCGCCTGCTGCGCGCCGCCCATGCGGTGGACCAGCTGGCCACCGGCCGTGACGTGGACGCCGCCGCGCTGGCGCGCGCCTGGGACGTCCCGCCGCCGCACGCCGCCCGCGCCCTGCGCCGCGCACGCCAGGCCCTCCGCCTGCACGGTCGCCGTGTTGCGGCGCCGTCTCCCGCCGTGCCCGCCGCGCCGCCGCGCGCCGAATTCCTGGCCAACCAGGTGGCCGGCTGGACGCAGCGTGTGGTGCTCCGGCACCTGGACTCGCTGGTCAAGGAAATCCGTGAAACGGGCGAATTGGCCGCACTGCTGGCCAAGGCCGCCTCCGGCAACACGCTGTCTGAGCAGGAATGGCAGAAGGTCCGCGAGCAGCTGCTGGACGTCTGCCGCGCGGTGCCCTCCCTGGCGGTGTTTGCGCTGCCCGGCGGGGCGCTGCTGCTGCCGGTGCTGCTGCGCGTCCTCCCGTTTGACCTGCGTCCCAGTTCCTTCCGCGGCGACCCCGGCGCGGCCCCCCCTTCGCCGGGCACCCCGGCCATTGAGAACCTCCCATGAGCCTGAATGCCCCCCGCGCCGCCGTCGCACCCCGCCGCAACTCGCATCCTCCCGCCGGGCCCACCGTCACCCGTGAGCTGCTGCTGGCCATGCCCAAGACGGACCTGCACTGCCACCTGGACGGGTCCCTGCGCGTCACCAGCATGCTGGAGATGGCGCGGGACCAGGGCGTGACGCTCCCGTCGGATGATCCGGACGGGCTGGCCAAGGCGCTGCACAGCGGGCAGGTGTGCAAGAGCCTGGGGGACTACCTGCAGGCGTTTGCCATCACCCTCAGCGTGCTGCAGACGGACGAATCGCTGGAGCGCGTGGCCTTTGAGCTGGCCGAGGACTGCCACCGCGAGAACATCCGCTACCTGGAGGTGCGGTTCGCCCCGTCACTGCACACGGATGCGGGCCTGCGGGTCACCGCCGTGGTGGAGAGCGTGCTGGCCGGCCTGCGCCGCGCGGAGAAGCAGTACGGCATCCGCAGCGGCGTCATTGTCTGCGCGCTCCGCCATGAATCCCCGTCGGAGACCTTCCGCATGGCGGAGCTGGCCGTGGCGTACAAGAACAAGGGTGTGGTGGGGTTTGACCTGGCCGGCGGCGAAGCGGGCAACCCCGCCAAGAACCACGCCGAGGCCTTTGCCCTCATCCTCAACAACAACCTCAACTGCACCGTCCACGCGGGTGAGGCCTACGGCCCCGAGAGCATCCAGCAGGCCATCCACTACTGCGGTGCGCACCGCATCGGCCACGGCGTCCGGCTCGTGGAGAACGGGGACCTGCTCAACTACGTGAATGACCACCGCGTGCCCCTGGAGATCTGCATCAGCTCCAACGTCCAGACCAACAGCGTGCGGGATTTCAAGACGCACCCGCTGCGGTTCTTTTTTGACTACGGCGTGCGCTGCACCATCAACACGGACAACCGCCTCATCACCAAGACCACCGTGACGGAGGAGTTGTGGCTGGCCCACCAGCACTGCGGGTTCGACATGGACGACCTCAAGGTGCTCATTGTGCAGGGGTTCAAGAGCGCATTCCTCCCGTTCCGCGAAAAGAGCGAACTGCTCCGGCAGGTCAACGCGGAAATCGCCTCCATCACCGGCACCCCGCCGCGCGGCCCCGGCGAACTGATGCGCCCCACCGTCTCCATGCCGCCACCCTCCGGTGCCTGAGTGGACCGCCTGCTCATCCTGCTGCTGTCGGTGCTCCCCAAGCACCTGCTGAGCCACCTGGCGGGCCTGCTGTGCGCGGTCCCCATCCCACGCTTCCTGCGGCCCCTGGTGTTCCGCTCCTATTGCGTGATGTTCGGCGCCAACGCGGCGGAGGCCGAGAAGCCCTTCACGCACTACCGGACCGTCAACGCCTGGTTCACCCGCGCGCTCAAGCCCGGCCTGCGCCCGGTGGCCTCTGACGGCGTGGTCTCCCCCGTGGACGCCGCGGTGGGCGCGTCAGGCCGCGTGGAGAAGGACACGCTGGTGCAAGCCAAGGGGCGGACGTACTCGTTGGCCGCGCTGCTGGGTGACCCGGCGCTGGCCGCCAGGATGGAAGGCGGCACCTTCCTCACGCTGTACCTGGCCCCCAAGGACTATCACCGCATCCACGCGCCGCTGGACGGGACCATCCCGCGCGCCAGCTACATCCCCGGCAAGTTGTGGCCGGTGAACCAGGCCGCCGTGAGCCACGTGGACGCGCTGTTCGCCGTCAATGAGCGCATGGTCCTGCAACTGCACCGCCCCAACGGCGGCATCATGGCGGTGGTCCCCGTCGGTGCCACCATGGTGGGCATGACCCGCCTGGTGTTTGACAACCTCCACACCAACGCATGGAAGCGCGAGCGCATTGACCGCGACTACCCCACGCCCCACGCCGTCCAGGCCGGGGACCCGCTGGGGCAGTTTGAATTCGGCTCCACCGTGGTCCTGGCGTGCACCTCTGAGTGCGCCACGCTGGACCCGCTGGAAGTGGGGCGCGACGTGAAGATGGGCCAGAAGATTGGAAGTTGTGCTTGAGGCACAGGTTGTGTCCGCCCGGACGCGCCTGTGTCCATGCGCACGCAGTCCAAGGCTTGGCTGTGTCTGCCTGCCCACAGCCGGCGTGGCCAGGAGCATGAACCTTCCGCAAAAACATGACGTTAGGGAAATGGCGTAGCGGCTGCAAAGACGGTTCGCATGTGCGAGCCAGGTCGGTACAGCACGCGGGACGCCTTCGGGGCCATGGTGGCGCCGCAGATGGCGTATCTGAACCGCCGCGCGCTGCGCCTGTGCCGCGGCCGGCACGCTGACGCGGAAGACCTGGTCCAGGACACGCTTGAGCGCGCGTTCCGCCACATGGACGCCTTTGAGATGGGGACCAACTTTGCGGCGTGGCTGACGCGCATCATGACCAACACGTTCCTCAACGGCGTGCGGCGCTCCGTGCGTGAGCGCGCCGCCGTGGAAGTGGACGCCAACGCGCACGTGGTGGCACGCCAGACCGGGTTTGGTGCGGACCGTGCGGCCCCCGCGCCGGACGCGGGCGTGACCACGGACGCGCTGTCAGACGCGGTGGTGTACGCGTTGGAGAACCTCCCGCGGGACTTCCGGCGCGTGGTGGTGATGAGTGACCTCGGTGAAATGCCGTACAAGGACATCGCCGTGGCGCTGGACTGCCCCACGGGAACCGTGATGAGCCGCCTGTTCCGCGGCCGGCGCCTCCTGCAGGACCAGCTGCGCGGCCCCGCGCGCCAGATGGGCCTCCACGTGGCCCTGGCCGCCTGAGCAAAGCCCCCACCTCCAAAGCCGCTGCATTTCGCGCCCAGCCACGCGTAATGCCCCAGTCAGGGGTTGCGTCACGTCGTGCGTTCGTGCTCGGCTTGCCGCGCAAAGGGGGCGCCCATGCGAACAACCTGCTCGGTCCACGTCGTGATTGCGGTGTTCAGCGGCTTTTGCCTGGTGGCGTGCAAGCCAGGCGGGGGAGGGGGCGGGTCCAGCTCGTCGGGCGGGGCCAGCAGTTCTTCGTCGTCGGGTGGTGGCTCCAGCTCGGGGGGCTCCAGCGGCGGGGCTTCGTCAGGCGGGAGCGTGGCGCTGGAGCAGTTGTGCGCCGCGTGGGAGGACGCGTTCTGCCAGACGCCGCCGTGTGACACCGGGGCGGGCTACGACGACGCCAAGTGCCGCGCGCAGCTCACCGGGACGGGGTGTGGCGTGGCGTCGCTCCAGGCGGAGATTGCCGCCGGGCGCCTCCGCTATGATCCCGAGGCCGCGGCCCGCTGTGTTTCCTTCTACCGCTCGTACCTGGCGGGCTACGACGACGCCCTGTGCGACCCGGACCCCGTGGCGCAACTGACCTACTACTTTGAGACGGTCACCTTCAGCTGCGTGAACAACGCTCCCCACGTGGAGGGGTGGTTCACCGGTTGCGACACCATGTTCGTGGGCCTGGTTGCGCGCGGAGGTTCATGCGCCGATGACGAGGCTTGTGCGCCCACCGCGCCCGCCGTCATGGGCGCCTGCGAGAACGTCCCGGACGGCGGCTGTGGCACGTGCGGGGACAGCGTGGCCCAGGTTGGCCAACGCTGCCGCTGGTCCGCGGACGGCGGGACGCCACGCTCCATTGCCTGCGCAGAGGGGCACCAGTGTGACGACAGCGACACCTGCGTCCCCTACCGTGCCGCAGGTGGCTCGTGCGGCACGGGCGTGGGGGCGTGCGAGCCAGCCTGTGGTCTCAGCTGCAAGGAGACCGACGCGGGGTCCGCCTGTTTGACGACGGCGCACGTCAACGCCGGCGCCCCGTGCAGCTACTTCGCCGAACCCACCATCTACTGCGGCGCCGGCCTGGCCTGCGTCCTGCGCGGCACCGACGCGGGCTACCCGGACTTCCAGGCTCCCGGAACCTGCCGCGCGCAGGCCATCGCCGGCCAGCAGTGCAGTGCGGGCTTCAACTATGACGTTTACTCCGGGTGGGGACCTGCCTTCAGCGGCGCCATGGCGTACGGGACCTCGCCTGCCTGCGCCCTGGGACTGGGCTGTGACCGCGGCGCGGACGCGGGCTGGTGGGACCCCGGCACCTGCCGCGCCTACACCCGCACCACGCTGGGCCAGCCCTGCGGTGACGTCGTCACCTGCCCGCCCACCGCGTACTGCGGCACCCTCACGGACGGCGGACCCAAAGTCTGTGTTGCCAAGCCCTCCACGGGTGGAGACTGCTCCCGGGATTCGGACTGTGCTGCGGCCAGCCGGTGCGCGGACGCGAGCGACGGCGGCCGGTGCACGCCGCGCAAGGCGGACGGCCAGCCGTGCACCGCGGACAGCGACTGCGCCCACTACTCCGTCTGCTTCCACCACGTCTGCACGCCGGGCCAGAACGCCGTGGAGGACCCGGTCACCTGCCGGTGACGCGCCCGCCCGGCTGCTGCTAGCCCTGGCGCCCCCACGGACGGAGGCGCCTACCCATGTCCACCGAATGCTGCAGTGGCCTCGTGCGGGGCCGCGGAGACTGGACGCTGGCGGGCAGCCGGGACCAGTACCCGCTGGACCACCCGGTGGTGCCCACGCACGTGGCACTGGACGTCCGCGTGGACGTGGAGGCGCGCGCGCTGTGGGGGACCGCCACGCTGTCCCTGCAGGTGGTGGCCCCGGACGCGCAGCGGCTGGCCCTGGACGCGCGTGACATGACCGTGCTGGCGGTGCGCCTGGACGGCCAGCCCGCCGCATTCCGGCACACGGGCGGGAAGATCCACGTGGAGCTGCCCGCGCCGCTGCCGCGCGGCACCGCGCTGGGCGTGGCGGTGGACTACCGCGTGGAGAAGCCGCGGCTGGGGCTGTACTTTGTGGCGCCGGATTCGGCCTACCCGCACAAGCCGCGGCAGGCCTGGACGCAGGGCCAGGACGACGACAGCGCCTACTGGTTCCCGTGCCTGGACGCGCCGCACCTCAAGGCCACCAGCGAGGTCCGCTGCACGGTGCCCCCGCCGTTCCGCGCGCTGTCCAACGGTCCCCGGGTGGGCTCCACCGCCAACGCGGACGGCACGGTGACCTGGCACCACCGGCTGGATGTGCCGCACCCGGCCTACCTGTGCACGCTGGTGGTGGGTGAGTTCGCTGAAGTGGTCCGCCACCACGGCAACCTGCCCGTGCGGTGGTTTGTCCCGCCGGGGCGCGAGGACGACGCGGAGCGCAGCCTGGGCAAGACGCCGCAGATGATTGCGCACTTTGAAAAACTGCTGGGCGTGCCATTTCCGTATCCGGAGTACGCGCAGGTGACGGTGGCGGACTTTGTGTTTGGCGGGATGGAGAACGCAGGGGCCACCACGCTGATGGACCGCACGCTGCATGATGCGCGCGCGCACCTGGATTTCTCGTCGGAGGAACTGGTGGCGCATGAGCTGGCGCACCAGTGGTTCGGGGATCTGGTCACCTGCCGCACCTGGTCGGAAGGGTGGCTGAATGAGGGCTTTGCCACGTACTTTGCCGCCCTGTGGATGGAGGCGGAGCAGGGAAAGGACGATTTCCACTACGACCTGTGGCTGGCACTGCGCCGCTACATGGAGGAGGACGGCAAGCGCTACCGGCGGCCCATTGTCACGCGGCGCTACCAGGAACCCATAGACCTGTTTGACCGCCACCTGTACGAGAAGGGCGCGCGCGTCCTGCACATGCTGCGCGCCGAGCTGGGCGACGCCGTGTTCTTTGGCGGTCTTACGCGCTACCTGCAGCGGCATGCGCGCGGTTCGGCCGACACGGACGACCTGCGGCGCGCGCTGGAGGAGGAGGCGGGGCGCAGCCTGGAGCGGTTCTTTGATGATTGGGTGCGCGCGGACGGGCACCCTGACGTGACGGTGGACCACGTCTACGACGCGGCCAACAAGCTGGCGCTGGTGAACATCTCCGTGGGCGCGCGGCCTGAGCTGGGACGGCCGTGGGCGTTCAGCGTCCCGGTGCGCATCCACTGCGGCAAGGACGTGGTGGAAACGCGGCTGAAGGTGGACGCGGAATTCCAGCGTTTCCCGGTGAAAGTCCCGGACCGGCCCACGCGTGTGGTGGTGGACGGGGATGACGCGGTGCTCAAGGCGCTGCGGCTGCGGTTGCCGGAGGAACTGCTCATTGACCAGCTGCGCAAGGACCCCAGCGTGATGGCGCGCGTGCGCGCGGCGTGGGCGCTGCAGGACATGCCCAGCCGGGCCACGCTGGACGCGCTGGAGGCGGCGCTGAAGGAGGACGCGTTCTGGGGCGTGCAGGCGGACGTGGCCGGCGTGCTGGGTGAAATGCGCGGCGAACGCGCGCTGCGCATCCTGCTGGGCGCGCTCACCAGCGTGAAGCACCCCAAGGCGCGGCGGGCGGTGGCCCGGGCGCTGGGGAACTGGCAGCACCCGGACGCGGCGCGCGCGCTGGAGGAGAAACTGCGCCTGGGGGATGACAGCTATTTTGTGGAGGCGGATGCGGCCACGGCGCTGGGACGCACGCGGGACCCGGGCGCGGCGGCGGTGCTCAGGGAGATCCTGCGCGCGCGTGACAGCTGGCTGGACGTGGTGCGGGCGGGGTGCGTGGCCGGGCTGGGAGAAACGCGGGATATCACCCAATACGAAGTGGTCCGCGGCCAGGCGGAATACGGGCACGCGGTGAACGTCCGCATTGCCGCGGTGGCGGCCATGGCGCGGCTGGGGCAGGGCCGGCCGCTGGCGTCCCAGGTGGTCAGTGACCTGGACCGCCTGACAGAGGACCGGGACTTCCGCGTCACCATGGCCATCCTGGGCGCGGCCGAAGCGCTGCAGGACAGCGCGGCAGTTCCCGTCGTGGAACGGCTGCAGCGGCAGGGCCCGGATGGCCGCATCCGCCGCCGCGCGGAGGAGGTGGCGCGCGCGCTGAAAGCGGGCCGGGACGGGCAGGGCGCTGTGGAGTCACTGCGCACGGAACTGGACAAGCTGCGGGATGAGCAGCGCATCCTGCGCGACCGCGTCACCGCGCTGGAGGGCGCGCGCTCCACGACGACAACGAGCTGAGGAGGGACACCGTGGCGGCCAAGAAGAAGGCGGCAAACAAACCCACCGGCGGGCGCAGCGCGACCCAGCAGAAGGGCGCGGCCGTCGCCGCGGAGCTCAGGCAGAACATCGTGTTCGGGCTGGACCCCTTTGAGCTGTTCTGCGCCTATCACCTGGGGATCACGCCGGAGAACACCTACCGGTTCCAGAACGTGCATGATGTGGCCAGGCGGTTCGGCGTGACCCCGGGGGAGGTGCGCCAGGCGCTGCAGGTGTACGGGATGGACCCGGACGCCGCCATCAACAGCAAGTTCAACATGGCGGTGGCCCAGGTGGACGTGCAGGTGGCCCCGCCCGGCGTGGACCTGCTGACCCTGGCGCAGATGCATTACGAAGAGTTCCTGGGCTCACCGCGCAAGGCCCGCAAATGGAGCCGGGAGTTGGAGCGGGACGCCGCGGAGAACGAGCTGATCTTCAACAAGCGCGCGCCCCCGCCAGACGAAGACATCGAGGAGTGAACGCCCCATGCGCCAGCGGACACGCACGTTCATGGGCGCATGGAAGCGACTGCTGGAGCTTGCGGCCGGGCCGCGCAAACCGGAACTCAACCCCGGCGCGGCGGCGGAGGCGGAGCGGCGCCGGGAGTTTGAAGCGCGCTGCCACGCCGTGGTCCAGGGCGGCCAGGCGGCCGGGCGGTCCTCCGCGGGTGCGCCCGCGGAAAGCCCC
This sequence comes from Deltaproteobacteria bacterium, assembly GCA_016218805.1. Classification (GTDB taxonomy): domain Bacteria; phylum Myxococcota; class JACRCW01; order JACRCW01; family JACRCW01; genus JACRCW01. The sequence goes on from JACRCW010000168.1 coordinate 24,559, forward strand.
CAGCGCTAGTCACCGCAAAGCAACGCTGGACCCGTTGAGCTGGGCGCGGATGCGCTTGAGGTGCTGCTCAATGCGGCTGTCCAGGTGGGCCTGCATTTCGGCCTCCACGGCGGGTCCGGCCGCCGGCGGGGCGGTCTCACAGCCCGCGGAAGCCATGGAAAGGACGCAGGAAACCAGGATGGGGGCGGAGAGGGTGGCAATGCGGCGGACCATGGATGCCTCCGGCTCCACCTGGCGCCGCCTGGCGCTCACCGGAGCCGGGACGCACCCTAAGGGTCAGCCGGATCACGGTCAAAAAAAAGGCCGGAAATCACCCGTTGCGGATGCGGCAGACCTGGCCGGGTCCGTCAGCAATGGTCACGCACGTCTCACCCGTGCCGCAGTCCCCCGCAGACGAACAGCGCTTTTCACAGGAATGGAACTGCGGGCCCGACGGACCGGCAATGCCGTAGTAGGACACGCATTCCAGCCCGGGAGCGCACTGGCTGTTGGCGGAGCAGCTCTCACCCATGCCGGGCAGGCCCGTGCCGCCGCACAGCCAGGCGCACGTGTTGTTGGCGCAGTTGAAGTTGCCCACGCACTGCGGGTGGATGAGCCCCTGCGCTGCGCAATCCGTCGGCGCGTAGCAGAAACCCGCCGAATAACAGGCCCCATCCGCCGACCGGCACCAATCACCCGAGGCGCAATCCGCGTCCGACGCGCACCCCTCCGGAGTCCCGCCGCCGCAATCCGCCGCGCCCAACACCAGGCAGCTCAGCGCCACGCCCATCCCCATTGCCACCCGCTTCATTGACGTCATCACCCCGTCCTCCAGTGGTAATCTGCAAGGCGGGTGGGATATGTCACGACATCGGAGAAATCAAGGTGGATCCGCATCGTTCGTTGGGCAGTCGGCGCTTCCAGTGGGACGTGTTGCAGCCCCGTCTGCCGCCGGTGCCGCCGCAGGCGCGGCTCACGCGGGAGCAACCCGCGGATTTCCGCGTGGAGGAAATCCCCGCGTATCCCGCCTCCGGCAGCGGGGACCACGTGATGGTGACGGTGGAGAAGACCGGGTTGTCCACGCTGGAGGTGGCGCGGCGGCTGGCGCAGCACCTGGGCGTGGACGGCCGCGAAGTGGGCTTTGCCGGCCGCAAGGACGTGCACGCGGTGGCGGTGCAGCGCTTCACGGTTCCCCGGCGCAAGCACGTGCGGCTGCAGCCCGGCCCGCTGTCCGCGGGGATCACCATCCTTGAGGTGGCGTTGCACAAGAACAAGCTGCAACTGGGCCACCTGCACGGGAACCGGTTTGACATCCTGCTGCGCGTCCCCGTCGTGGGCGCGCTGGAGCGCCTGCGCGAACGCGCGCCCCAGGTCACCCGCGGGGTGGTGAACTATTTCGGGCCACAGCGGTTCGGTGTGGACGGGAACAACGTGGAGGACGGCATCCGCGTGCTCACCGGGGCGCGCCGCGGTGGTGACCCGCGCGGCCTGCAGTTGCTGGTGAGCGCGGTGCAGAGCCACGTCTTCAACCTGGTGGCGGACTTCCGCGTGCGGCGCGACCCCGACGTGCTCCCGGTCACGGGGGACATCCTGGTGAAGGTCCCGTCAGGCGCGCCGTTCCATTGTGATGCGCCGGAGACCGACGCGGCCCGCGTCATGGAAGGCGCCGTGGCGGTCACCGGCCCCCTTCCCGGCTCGAGGATGCGTCTGCCGCGGGACGTCCCGCTGACATGGGAGTCGCGCATACTCGCGGATGTCCTACCTGACCCCACCGTGCTCACGGCGGGTAGGCGGGCCCCGCTGGGAGACCGCAGGGCAATCCTGGTGCGCCCCCAGGGCATTCAGGTGGACGCGGTGCCGGAGGGGATCCGGGTGCGGCTGAGCCTGCCGCCGGGGTCGTTCGCAACCTCCGTACTCCGCGAATGGGCAGGGATCCTGGAAGACGGCGCCGCAGGCTCTGCCGCGTCGGAATCCGCCGGTTGAACGCGGGGGAACCCGCCGGGTCCCCGGCCGTTGATGAACTCCTGAACCAGCGCGTGCGTCCCACCGGTACCTTAGGCACGGAGCGTGCTCATTCGCCTGGTCGTACCCATGGTGGAATGGCTTGGGAGGTAGAAGCATGGTGGCAGCCAAGAAAACGCTGATTCAGGGGCCCCCGGTGAGGGTGTTGCGCCCGGTGCCCGCCTTGCCCGCGGAGCGGCGCAACGTGGGGCCCCGCGCGGACCCCCTGGACAGCTACCTGGAAGGGCTGGCCCGCATCCCGCTGTTCACCCCCGCTGAGGAGCGCCAGGCAGCCAAGACTTTGAGGGAATTGGAACTGGAAGCCTGGCGCCGGGCGCTGCCGTTCCGGGCCACGCTGGAGACCATTGGCAGCCATGAAAAGATCCTTGAGCTGACGGACCGCGCAAGCCTGGAAGAGGTGGCGCGCCAGGCCGGTCGCATCCCCATGGACTGGCCGCCCAGCCACCCGCTGGCCAAGGACCTGGCCCACCTGGGGGAGCAGCTTCGCGAGGTGGACGAGGACCAGGAACTGATTGACGGTGCCACCGCCCGCCTGCTGGCGATGGCGCGCGAGTCCCAGGAGGGGCGCCGGCGCCCCGTGATCAGGCCCGGACAGCCCACGCTGCAGCAGGCGCTGGCGGTGGACCGGGCGCGCCGGGCCGCGGTCACCGCGCGCAACGCGTTTGTGCGGGCTAACCTGCGCCTGGTGGTCAGCGTGGCGCGCGGATTCCACCACTTCCGCCTGCCGCTGATTGACCTCATCCAGGAAGGCAACCTGGGCCTCATCAAGGCCGTGCACCGCTTTGACTGGAAGAAGGGCTTCCGCTTCTCCACGTATGCGCACTGGTGGATCCGCCAGAGCATTGAGCGCGCCATCATGAACAAGGGCGCCCAGGTACGGCTGCCGGTGCACGTGTTTGACACGCGGCGGCAGCTGGCGCGGGCCAACAAGGAGTTGAGCCACGCGCTGGGGCGCAAGCCCTCTGAAGAGGAGATTGCCGAGCACCTGGGCATCCCCATGGACAAGCTCCAGGAAGTGCTGCACGCCGCCCCGCGCGAGCCCGTCAGCCTGGACGAGCCGGTGGGCGCCGAGGATGACCGCAAGCTGGGCGAGGTGGTGGCCGATGAAAGCGTGGAGCCGCCGGACGACTGGGTCATCCGCGACGACGAGGTCACCCGCGTGCGGCAGCTGCTCAAGCTGCTGACGCCCGTGGAGATGGACATCATCCAGCGGCGGTTTGGGCTGGCGGCGGACCAGGACGAAACGCTGGAAGAGATTGGCCGCAAGTACAACCTGAGCCGCGAACGCGTGCGGCAAATCCAGGTCCAGGGCCTGGAGAAGATGCGCCGCTTCTGCGAACGGCGGAACATCGGCACCGACGGCTAGCGATCGGGCTTGACTTCGGGAACGGTACGTCGCAAAAGGGCGCGCGCTTTTCGGACCCATTCGCTCGTCGGACAGGTCCGCATCGCTTGGTCGGGGCGTGGCGCAGCCTGGTCAGCGCACTTGACTGGGGGTCAAGGGGTCGGTGGTTCAAATCCACTCGCCCCGACCACTTTTTTCTGCCTGCATGTGATGAACTCCCCCCTTCCGGGGGAGGCCGCTTGCACTGCATGGAAAGCGCGTGGCATTCCGTGGTGCTGACGTGACCAACCGCCCGCTCATCCTGCTCTCCAACGACGACGGCGTGACCGCGCCGGGCCTCACCGCGCTCCGGCAGGCGCTGGCTCCGCTGGGGGACGTCTGGGTGGTGGCCCCAGAACTGGAACAGTCCGGCGTCAGCCACGCCATCACGCTGCACCGGGCGTTGCGCGTGCGGCAGGTGGAGCCCCAACGTTTTGCCGTGGACGGTACGCCCACGGACTGCGTGTACCTGGCGCTGCACAAGCTCCTCCCGCGCGCGCCGGACATGGTGGTGTCCGGCATCAACCACGGCGGCAACCTGGGTGATGACGTGCTGTATTCAGGCACGGTCAGCGCCGCCATGGAAGGCGCGCACCACGGCAATCCGGCCATTGCGGTGAGCCTGGTGGGCCGCCCCACGGACGAGGGGTTTGCGGTGGCGGGCGCGTTCTCCCACGCCCTGGCCCGCTTCTGCCTGGACAACCGGCTGGCGCGCGGGCTGCTGCTCAACGTGAACGTGCCCAAGCGCGCCACCATGCAGACGCCGTTCCGGTTCTGCGCGTTGGGGAAGCACTCGTGGAAGCCCACCGTGGAGGAGCGCAAGGACCCGCGGGGAAAGCCGTACTACTGGATCGGCGGGCCGTGGGACGGCCATGATGACGTGCCCGGCACGGACGTGCACGCCATCGAGCGCGACATCATCTCCGTGACCCCGGTGCGCGCATCGCTCACCGACACCACCGCCCTGTCCGGCATGCTGAACATTGGCGAGCTGCACGCGTTCCGCCGGGCCGACCCCGAGCCATGATCCGGGGGCGCGCCGTGGCGGCCGTGGTGCCCGTGCTGGTCTGCGCGTGCGCGTCTGACCGGTCCGCCGCGCGCCCCTCCACGCCACCGGCCGCGCGGGCCGCCCGGCTGCCCACCGTCACGGAGCCCCCCGGTGAGTCCCACACCGTCCGCCCGGGGGACACGCTGTGGGGCATTGCCCGGCAATACGGCTCCAGCGTGGATGAGGTGGCCGAAGTCAACGGCCTGTCCGACGCGGAACCGCTGCGCGTGGGCCAGGTGCTGTTTGTCCCCGCGCCGGACCCGTTGGCGCCCGCGCCGCCCGTGGGACCCGCGTTGGAGCAGGAGGTCCTCCCGCCGGATGCGCCGCCGCTGACGCCCACCGGTGAGGCGCCGGTGTTCGTCTGGCCGGTGAAGGAGGGTGTGATGTTCAGCGAGTTCGGGCCGCGGCAGGGCAGCGTGCACGACGGGATTGACCTGGGTGCACCGGAGGGGTCACCGGTGCTGGCGGCGGCGGACGGGGAGGTGTTGTTCGCCGGCGACGACAAGGGGGCGTTTGGCCTGCTGGTGGTGGTGCGGCACGCGCAGGACCGCATCACCGTGTATGCGCACAACCAGGTGAACCTGGTGAAGGAGGGGCAGGCGGTGAAACAGGGGCAGGTGATCGCGCGGGTGGGGCACACGGGGGCGGCCATGACGCCGCACATCCACTTTGAGTTGCGCGAAAAGCGCAAGCCGGTGGACCCCGTCCAGTATATGCCGTTGGAGTGAGCGGCGCGGCGTCAACTACGATGCGCGGCGCCATGCCCCTTCGAGCTGCCTGCCTGTGCGCGTTTGCGCTGGCCACCGCCTGCGCCGCGCCCAGCGCCGTGGAGGTGGACGCGGCGGCGGAACAGGTGGTTTCCGGCCCGCTGGGCGTGTCCCAGGCGCACCTGTCCGCCAGCGCGGAAGGCCAGCGCCTTCGGCTGCGCGTTCCGGTGGAGTCCTGGCTGCCCGGCCCCGTGGCCATTCACGCGGCGGTCCGCGGGCTCCACGGCGAACTGCTGGGAAGCGCAGACGCCGTGGGGCGCTCCGGCCAGACCACCCTCCTGTTGGTCCCCGCCGGCGGGCCCTTGCGCGACCTGGGCGACCACGCGCGCCGGGTGCTGCACCTGCGGGTCAGCCAGGGACCGTATGAGGTTCGCATCCGGCGCAGCCTGCTGGCCCTGGTGACCCTGCCGGCCGGAAGCGTGGAACTGCCCCGCAGCGCCGAGGAGGGCGCCGCAGTGCCCTTCCTGGTGGCGGTGCGGCCCGCGGGAGCGTCCGCGTCCATCGCCGTGGGGGCGGGTGTCGCGCTGGGCCAGGATACCGTTGCCGGGGGTGTGTCCGGCCTGCTGCCGCCCGTGGCGGTGGGCGGCGTAGACGTGGATGTGGTCCTGCGTGCGGCGGACGGCACCACCCGGCACCTGCCGCGGGCCCTCCAGGTGGTGCCCCGTCCCCTTGCCTACCTGGTGCGTGCCGCCGTGACCGCCGGCCCTGACCAGGCGGTGGGGGTCCTGGTGGTCCCCGCCCCGCCGCCGGGCAGCTGGCTGCGGCTGCTGGAGCCGGATGGACGCGCGCGGCAGTTTGCGCCGGTGTCCACGGTGGGCACCGTGGGCGCCGCGCAGGTGGTGGTCCCGGGCGACGTGGTGCGCGGTGAGGGGTCCGTGGCCCTGGTGGTGGACGGGATTCCGGTGGCGTCCACCCCGGTGGGGATGGTGGGCCGGGCGTTGGAGGCGGCTCGGCTGGGGCTGGAGTGGGCGGAGGTGGGCGCGCGCACCCGCATGGAGCTGCACGCGTCTGACGTCTGGGGGCGGCCCATGTCTGGCCAGGTGCGGTTTGCGGCGCTGCACGGCGGGTTGCGCACGTTGGATGGCACGGCACCGCTGGCGGATGGGCGGGCCAGCGTGGAAGCCAGGACGGCGGCGTTGCTGGCGGGGCCTGGGGGCGGGGCGCTGGCGGTCACGGCCACCGTCATCGCTGAGGACGGCGGCGCGGCCACGCTCCAAAGGATGCTGTTCCTGGGGGGCGCGGGGCTTGAGGTGCAGGGGGTGGCCGCGCCGTGCGTGGCCGGGGGCGGCTGCGCCGTGGATGTGCTGGTGAGCGGGATGGGCGGCACGCCGGTTTCCGCGGAGGTGCTGGTGCAGGCGCCGGGAACGCAGGGGACCGTGCGCACCGCGGCGGACGGCTACGCGCAGGCCTGGGTGCCAGCGCTGGAGCCGGGGCGGCGCGCCCTCCAGCTGCGCGCGTGCGACGCGGGTGGAGCTTGCGGGACGGCCGTGGTCCTCCAGGACGTGGCGGCGCAGGGGCCGCTGGACCTGCACGTGGGCGGGCCGGTCCTGGTGCAGGCGGGCGTGGAGACGCGCTGGTGGATGGAGTCCACCGGAGGGCGCGCCGGCCTGCTGACCTGGCTGGCCGCGCCGGGCACCGGCCTGACGGGGGAGGCCACGCTGGCGGGCGGCGCGCGGTTTGTGGACGGCCCACCCGAAGGCAGCGCCACCCTCCACCGGCCGGGCATCTACTGGCTGCACGCGGCCGTCCTGGATGACTCGGGCATTGTGGCGACGGGCCGGCGCGTGGTGGTGACGCCGGCGCTGGCCGCGGGGCCGGCCATGGTGTTGGGAGGTGGCCGCGCCCAAGTGGTGGCTCCCGGAGCGGTGGTGGCCGCCGGGTGGACGTGCGGCGGCGCAAGCGAACTGGGCAGCGCGTGGCAAGCCGGGGCGCTGGGGGCGTCAGGCGCGGGGTGGCTGCGGGTGGACCCGGCGCGGGGAGCGCGCATGTCGCCGGCCGCCCTGGCGGCGGCGGTATCCACGGCGCCGGTTGAGACCGCGGCGCTTGAGCCGGACGTCCTGCGCGCCCGTGCAGAACTGGAAGCGCGGGTGGCGGAAGACCTGGAAGCGGTGGCCGCGGAGGCGCGGGCGCTGGTCGCGGAAGGGTCGCTGACGACGACCGGGCTGGGGGCGTGGCTGGAGCGGCGGCGGGCGGCGTACGTGGACACCTTTGGGCAGCGCTACCTGCTGTGGGCGGAATCCGGCCGGCTCAAGCTGCGCGGGCGCGGGCCGGATGAGGTCAGTGACACGGATGACGACGTGGAAGCGCAGGTCCCCATGGAGCGCCTGGTGAGCGCCGCCGCCGGGGACCCCCCTGACCCCGCCGTGGCGGACCCACCTGATCCCGCGGTGGAGGTCAACAGTCCCGCGGTACGGTGGGCGGCGGCGCCGGACGAGGTGGACCTGCCAGAACCCCCCGCCTGCCCGGGCCACCTCCGCGTGGTGGCCGCCGCCGTCCGGTCCGACGGCGCGGTGGGCACCCGCGACGCGGAGGTCGCCGCCACGGGCGCAGTGCCCACGTGGACAGCGGTGGCGCCGCGGCGGACCGTGGGTGATTCCGTGCTGGCGCGGGCCGCCCTTGAGGGCGCGGGCCAGGCCGCGTGGCGGGTGGAAGGGCCCGGTGTCCTGCACACCGCCCGGGTGGACGCGGCGGGCGCGGCGCAGGTCATCTCACCAACGGGGGAAGGGACCGTCACGGCCGCGCTGGAGGGTGACGGCCGCGTGCTGTCCAGTTCCGCCACGGGGCGGGTGCTGCCGGCCGCCCCAGCACTGCCCACCACGCGCGTGACGCTGTGCCCGGCAAGCGGGCCGTGTGCCGTGGACCTGCCGGAGGACAGTTGGGCCTGGTTGTGGGGGGGGGCGGCGGACGCGTGTTCGCGCGGCTTGGAGGTCCTGCGCGGGCGGCCGCCGCCAGAGGCCGCGGGGCTGGCGCTGGCCGCCGCCGAGGCGGGGGATGACCTGGCGTTCCAGCGCGCCTGGCCGGAAGCCCTGGAAGCGGCGGCGGCAACGGCGGCGGCGCGTCCTGCCGTGGTGGAAGCGGCGCTGGCGTTCCGGCAGCGCCGGGGACATGACCCGGCCGGGCCCATGGCGGCGTGGACTGACGGCGTCCTGGCCGGGATGCCCGCGGTCCCCGGCGTGTCGCCCAGGTTGGCCAGCGCGTGGCAGGCGTGGATCGCATCTCGGGCGGGACGCCCCCACGCCGCGGGGTCCGTGCGCGCCGTCCTCCAGGCTGCCGCATCCGCCGACGACGCGGCGTCCGCCGCGTGGGCGCTGGCGGCGTTGGCAGCGGAGGGCGCGGCCACCGCGGAGGACGAACAACGCGTGCTGGCAGCCGGCCCCGCCGACGGTTGGTCCCGCGCCGGCCTGGCGCGATTCCAGCTCCTCAAGGGCAACCGCGCGGCGGCGGAGGCGGTGCTCGCATCAACGGGGGAGCTGCTGGGCGCGCCGGCGCCGCCGCACCAGCAGGCCCGCGCGGCGGCCGCGTGGTGCGCGCTGGGGACCGGAGCGCCGCCGTCAGGCACCCCAACCGCAACAGACGCCGCCGGGGCCGTGCTCCCCGTGGCCCGCGCCGCGGGCGGGTGGGGGTTCCGCGCGGCCGGCCCCGGCCCGTACGCCGTCTCCGGCGCATGGGCGTGGGCGGTGGATGCCACCGTCCCGGTGGTTGGGACCGTGGGACCCATGGGTGCGTCCTGGTCCCAGGGGGCCGTTGGGGACATCCTGGAGGTCGGCCTGCCTGCGTCCCACGCGGAGGACTGGTGGTTCCTGGAGGCCCCCCCGGGCTTCGGTTGGGTGGCAGCGTCGCTCCCTCAGGGGCGGGCCGCCACCCGGCGGGAGGGCGGCTGGTGGGTGCGCGGCGGAGCCGTCTTCACCGTCAAGTTCCGCGCGCGTGAACCCGTGGACGCCCTGGTGCCGCACGCCGCGCTGTGGACGCCGCACCTGGGCGCGCTCCCCACGGTGGCGACGGGCCGCCGTGTGCGGGTCCGCTGAGGCCTTGTGGCGCGGGCCCCGTTGCGTCAGGGTCCGCGGCCGCCATGGCTCCTGCCTTCCACCTGCTCGCGCTTGCCCTCACGCAGTCCCCGGACGCACCACCGCCCCAGCAGCCGGCTGTGCCCCCGCCGCCCGTCGTGCAGGCGCCCGTGTACCAGCCGCCGCCCGCGGCCCCGTTGCCCCCGCCTGCGCCTCTCCCTCCGCCGGCGCCCCCGGCGCCTCCCCCCGCGCCTCCCCCCCCTCCTCCTCCGCCGCCTCCGCCTCCGGCACCACCACCGGCGCAGCCGTCGCTCGCGCCGCCCTACCGCGTGCTGTTCGCTCCGTGCGCGTCAGAGGCGGGCGGCCTGGCACCGCGGCTGCGTGACATTGTCCTGGCGGGTGCACTGCAGGGCGGCGCGGTGACCCCCGTGGCGGAGCCACTCAATGACGCCACCTGGCTGGCCATGGCCACGCGCACAGACCCGGTGTCTCTGGCGGCGGCGGGTACCGCCGCGGGTGCTGAGAAGGTGGTGTGCGTGGCGTTGCAGTCCGGCGGGGCCGCGCCTGCTGTCGTCGTCAACTGGGTGGATGCGCAGACCGCGCAGGTGGGGTTTGCGCGCGTGATTCCCACGGATGGGACGGAGGGCTCCGCGCTGACTGCGGCTGCCGCCGCCGGCCGTGAACTGTCCGATCACGTCCGTGTCCTGCGCGCCAACCGCGCCGTGACTCCGCCGCCGCCGACGGGTGAGGCCGCGGCGCAACCCTCCACGCGCGCCGTCAGCGTGCGCAACCGCCTGGGATGGATGGGTGGCGCCGGCGTGGCGCTCGTCGCCATGGGGGTCGCTTCCCTGCTGATGGCGCCGGCGTCGCTGCTGCTCGCCGGGGCCGCGCATATGGTCGGCAACCAGCTGGTGCTGCTGGCGCCGGGGCAGGACCCGCCGCGCTACTTCTCGCCCGTGTACACGCAGACCTGGGGTGACTTTGCCATCGCCTTGGTCCTTGCCACCGCCGGGCTGCTGGGCGTGGTGGCCGGCGCCGCCGCCATTGCAGGTGAACTCACCTGGATGTTCCTGGGCCGCTGAGCCCGCCGCATGCACAACTTAACCCTCTTTGCGTGCCAACCCGGCGGTGCGTGCCTAGCTTCCGTGCCGTGACCCGTCCGCGGCTGCCCTCCATGCCCGCACCGCTGCGCCCTGCCTACCGCGAAGCCCGGCAGGTGCTGGCGCGGCTGCACGGTCTGCACCGCTCCCGCCTGCTGGCCGCCGCCAGCGGCGGGCCGGACTCCGCGTTGCTGGTGCACGTGTTGGCCGCGGCGGCGCCGCGCATGGGCTTTGACGTCGTGGGGGTGCACGTGGACCACGGGCTCACCGCCGCCGCGCATGACCTGGCGCACCACGCGCGCGCAGCGTGTGACGGGGCGGGCGTGCCGTTCTTTGCCGTGCGCGTGCACGTCCAGGCGCAGGGACATGAGGGCCTGGAGTCCGCCGCACGGCGCGCCCGCTGGGATGCGCTGCGCGCCGCGGCGCGTTCCCACGGTGCGGCCTGGGTGTGCACCGGGCACAACGCTACCGACGTGGCGGAGACGTTTGTGCAGCGCATCCTGGAGGGGGCGGGCCGCGGACAGGCCGCCATGCAGCCCGTGGACGGGACCACCGTGCGTCCGCTGGTGGGGCTGACGCGCGCGCAGGTGCGGCGTATCGCCGGCGCGCTGCAACTGCCGTCGGTGGATGACCCCATGAATGACAACCCCGCGTTCCTGCGCGGCTGGATGCGCACGCGGCTGTGGCCCATTCTCGTTGAGCGCTTCCCGTCTGCAGACCTCACGCTGGCGCGCGCCGCGGGCCTGGCCGCGGCCGACCGGGACGCGCTGGATGCGCTGTCACTCGACGTGAAGACGGAGCACGCGCGCGCCGCACTGGCGCGCCTGCCGGAGGCGCTGCGGTTGCGCGCGTTGCGCGGTATGGTGGAAGCCGCGCGCGGCGGGCCGCTGCGGACGGGCGCGGAAGCCGTGCGGCGCGCGTCGTCGGCGGTGGTCGCGCGCGGCGGTCCCACGCGGCGCTTCAAGGTGGGTGACACGTGGCTGGTGGTGGGGACGGACCAGGTGCGGGCGCAGCGTGCGGCCGCGGGAGATCGGGCGGCGCCGTCTGCTTGACGTGCGACCGCGTGTTATGGTGCAGCATCTTTCATTGCGGGTTCGGCCTACCGGGCCCTGAAAGCAGGACGTCATCGTGAGACAGACACACAAGACCGTGGCGCTGTGGCTCCTCCTGGCGCTGATGAGCGTCAGCGTCTACCACATCGTGTTCGGCAGTCAGGCGGAGTCCGCCACCGAGCGCACCTTCAGCGACGTCCTGGTGGCCGTGGACGAAGGCAAGGTGAAGACCCTGACCATCAAGGGCCAGGGCACCGCGGGCACCAGCATCTTCCAGGGCACCATGAAGGACGGCGGCACCTTCCGCTCCACCGGCGTGCTGTCGGACAACATCATGGACCGGCTGGACAAGGCCAAGGTGCCCTACAAGATCGAGCGCGAAGAGGGGAACAACTTCTGGGTGTACGCGCTCAACGTCCTGCCCATGCTGCTGCTGTTCGTCATCTTCCTGCTGTTCATGCGGCAGCTGCAGGCGGGCGGTGGCAAGGCCATGAGCTTTGGCAAGTCCCGCGCGCGCCTGCTGGGTGAGAACAGCAACAAGGTCACGTTTGCGGACGTCGCCGGTGTTGACGAGGCCAAGGACGAACTCGAAGAGATTGTCCACTTCCTCAAGGACCCCAAGAAGTTCACCCGCCTGGGTGGCCGCATCCCCAAGGGCGTGCTGCTGATGGGCAATCCCGGCACCGGCAAGACGCTGCTGGCCAAGGCCATCGCCGGTGAGGCGGGCGTGCCGTTCTTCTCCATCTCCGGTTCGGACTTCGTTGAGATGTTCGTGGGCGTGGGCGCCAGCCGCGTGCGCGACCTGTTTGAACAGGGCAAGAAGCACGCGCCGTGTATCATCTTTGTGGATGAGATTGACGCCGTGGGCCGCCACCGCGGTGCGGGCCTGGGCGGCGGGCACGACGAACGGGAGCAGACGCTCAACCAGTTGCTGGTGGAAATGGACGGTTTTGAGGCCAACGAGGGCGTCATCATCATTGCCGCCACCAACCGCCCTGACGTGCTGGACCCCGCGCTGCTGCGGCCGGGCCGGTTTGACCGCCGCGTGGTGGTCCCGCTGCCGGACCTCAAGGGCCGCGAGGAGATCTTCCGCGTGCACACGCGCAAGGTGCTGCTGGGGCCGGACGTGGACCTGGCGGTGCTGTCACGCGGGACGCCGGGCCTGTCCGGCGCGGACATTGAGAACATTGTCAATGAGGCCGCGCTCATTGCCGCGCGCCAGGACAAGCCGCGCGTGGAGATGCGGGACTTTGAGTCCGCCAAGGACAAGATCTTCATGGGCACCGAGCGGAAGTCCATGATCATGAGTGAGAAGGAAAAGAAGTCCACCGCGTACCATGAGGCCGGCCACGCGCTGGTCTCCATCAAGGGCGAGGGCGAGCGCGACCCGGTGCACAAGATCACCATCATCCCGCGCGGCCGCGCGCTGGGCGTGACGCGGTTCCTTCCCGAGGAGGACCGGCACACGTATTCCAAGGAATACGCGGAGAACATCCTGGTGCGCGCCATGGGCGGGCGCGTGGCGGAGATGATGGTGTTCGGGCAGCTCAACAACGGCGCCGGCAGTGACATTGAGAGCGCCACGCGCATTGCCCGCGCCATGGTGTGCGAATGGGGCATGAGCGAGAAGCTGGGGCCGCTGGCGTACGGGCAGAAGGAGGGCGACGTGTTCCTGGGCCGGGACTGGGCCCGCGCTGCGGATTATTCGGATGCCACGGCGCAGCAGATTGACGAGGAGGTCCGCCGCCTGGTCACGCTGGGCTACGAGCGCGCGCTCAAGATCCTCTCCGACAACCGCGAGCTGCTGGACCGGATGGCCACCGCGCTGTTTGAGTACGAGACGCTGGACGCTGACGACGTGAAGATCCTGGTGGACGGCAAGGACCTCCAGCGCGAACGCCCGACGATGAAGGTGCGCACGCGCGAGCAGTTCATGGCGGACCAGAAAGCCAAGGCGCTGGAAACCGCCAAGCCGCCCTCCGGTGGCATCCTGGGTGGCCCCGGCGTCCCGGAGCCCGGCAAGGCCTGAACCCGCCGTTTGGCCGATTGCGCGCCCGCCCCGGCGGCGTCACAAGCGCGCCATGCTGGTTGCGCGCACCATTCCACCGCCCATCCGGGCGGGCCAACACGTCCTCCATTTTGAGAACCGCACGCTGGTGCTGGGCGTGCTCAACGTGACGCCGGACAGCTTCTCGGACGGGGGACGGTATGCCTCCGCCGCGGACGCCGTGGCCGCGGGGGTGCGCCTGTGGGAGGAGGGCGCGGACATCCTGGACGTGGGCGGCGAATCCACGCGCCCGGGCGCCGAGGAAATCCCCGAGACGGTGGAGCTGCAGCGCGTGGTCCCCGTGGTGGAGGCGCTGGCCGGCCGCGGCATCCCCGTCAGCGTGGACACGCGCCACGCGCCGGTGGCGGCGGCCGCGCTGAAGGCCGGCGCAGGCCTCATCAATGACGTCACCGCGCTCACGCACGATCCCGCGATGGTGGACGTGGCCGGCAGCAGCGGCGCCGCGGTGATCCTCATGCACATGCGCGGTGCGCCGCGCTCCATGCAGCAGGGCAGCCTGCATTATGACGACGTGGTGGAGGAGGTGACCACGTACCTGGAGGGCCGCGTGGAGCGGCTGGTGGGGCAGGGCCTCACGCGCGAACAGCTGCTGATTGACCCCGGCATGGGGTTTGGCAAGGGCGTGGCGGATAACGTGGAGCTGATGACGGGGATGGAGCGGCTCACGCGTTCCGGCCGCGCGGTGGTGTGGGGGCCGTCCCGCAAGAGCACGCTGGGGCACCTGCTGGGCGGCGTGCCGCCGGCGGCGCGGCTGATGGGGACGGTGGCGTCGTGCGTGGTGGCGGTGGCCGGCGGCGCGCACGTGGTGCGCGTGCACGACGTGGCGGCGGTGCGGCAGGCGCTGGCGGTGGCGGACGCGGGGCGCGGCGCTTTCATCGCGTGAACGGCGCGGTTGTGGCACAACGGGTCCCGGAGGGCCGCGGTCATGGCGCGCGAGTGGTTTGGGACGGACGGGATACGCGGGCTGGCGGGGCAGGAGCCCATGTCACCGGAGATGGCGCTGCGCGTGGGGCGCGCCCTCAGTGAGCTGGTTGACCAGGGCGTGATCCACGGCGCCGCGCGCAAGCCGGGCCACCGGCCGCGCATTGTCATTGGCAAGGACACGCGGCTGAGCGGCTACATGCTGGAGAACGCGCTGGCGTCCGGGATCATTGCGCAGGCCGTGGACGTGCTGCTGGTGGGGCCGCTGCCCACGCCGGGGATTGCGTTCATCACCCGCTCCATGCGCGCGGATGCCGCGCTGGTGGTGTCCGCCAGCCACAACCCGTTTGAGGACAACGGGATCAAGATCTTTGCCGGGGACGGCTTCAAGCTGCCGGATGACGTGGAAGAGCGCCTGGAGGGGCTCATCCGGGATGGTGCGCTTGCAGCGCGCGGGGCCACGCACAAGAAGCTGGGACGCGCGTTCCGCGTGGATGACGCTGTGGGCCGCTACGTGGTGTTCCTTAAGGCCACCTTCCCGGACGAGTTGTCCCTGGACGGCCTGAAGGTGGTGGTGGACTGCGCGCATGGCGCCGCCTACCGCGTGGCCCCGGAAGTGTTCCGCGAGCTTGGCGCTGACGTCACCGAGCTGGCCGTGGAGCCGGACGGGCTGAACATCAACGACCAGTGCGGCGCGCTGCACCCGGCCACGCTGCAGGGGGAAGTGCGCAAGCACGGTGCGGACATCGGCATTGCGCTGGACGGGGACGCGGACCGCGTCATCGTGGTGGACGAGAAGGGTGAAGTGGTGGATGGCGACCAGATCATGGCCGCCTGTGCGCGCGAGCTCATTGGCAAGGGGGCGCTGGCGCACAACACGCTGGTGGCCACGGTGATGAGCAACATTGGCCTGGACCGCTACCTCAAGGCGCTGGGCGGCAACGTGGTGCGCACGCCGGTGGGGGACCGCTACGTGGTGGAGGAGATGCGGCGCGGCGGGTTCACGCTGGGCGGCGAACAGAGCGGGCACCTCATCTTCCTGGACCACACCACCACGGGTGACGGCGTGGTGGCCGCCCTCAGCCTGCTGTCCCTGATGGTGCGCGAGGGCAAGCCGCTCTCCCAGCTCACCCGCGCCATGGAAGTGCTGCCGCAGAAGCTGGTGAGCTTCCCGGTGAAGGCCAAAAAGCCGCTGGAGGAGTTGGGGGGGGCGCTCAAGGTGGTGCAGGACATTGAGAAGGCGCTGGGGGAGGAAGGGCGCGTGCTGGTCCGCTACAGTGGCACGGAGAACAAGGCGCGCGTGCTGGTGGAAGGCGCGGACGCGCAGCGGATCGGCCGCTACGCGGATGAGATTGCCGAGGCCATTCGCGTGGCGCTGGGGTGAGGTGAGGGCGGGATGCCGGACACGGCCACACGCAAGCGGCGGCTCAGACCGCGGACCGTGTGCCCGCGCTGCGAGGGCTTCATGCAGCGCAAGACCACCATCAGCGAGCGGCCGCAGCACCGCCATTGGGGTGATTCGGACCCGTTCCTGAGCCTGGGCCAGGTGGATATCCACCATTTCATCTGCGTGGCCTGCGGGAACGTCAGCGCCTATCAGCTCAAGGGCGAGGCGCCCGCCGCTTCTTCGTAGACCTGCGCGGTGAGCCGCGCCGCCTGTTCCCACGTCATGCACGCCGCGCGCTCACGCCCCTGCCGGCTGGCTGCTTCCGGGGGCTCCTCCAGCAGCGCGCGCGCCCAGGCCACCGCGTCCAGCGGCGGCACGTAGCGCGCCACCCCGCCCGCCACTTCGTGAAAGACCGGGATGTCGCTGCACACCACCGGCGCGCCCACCGCCATCCCCTCCAGCACCGGCAGGCCAAACCCCTCCAGCGTTGAGGGCACGGCAACCACGCGCGCACGCTGCAGCAGGTCCACCATCGCGCCTTCGTCCACCGGGCCCAGGAAACGGACGCGGTCCGCCAGTCCCAGTGCGCGCGCCAGCTGTTCGCTTCCCTCCAGCGGCGTGCCCGCCACGTCCAGCCGCAGCTGCGGCGCGTGGGATACCGCGTGCAGCAGCGTCACCAGGTTCTTGTGCGGCTTGGGCCCGGTGACAACGAGAACCGCCCCTGTGCGCGGGACCTGCTCCAGCGCCAGCAGCGCGGGCTCCACGCCATTGGGCACCACGCGGATGCGCTCCAGCGGCACGCGCAGGTGCTCAAAGATGGCGCTGCGCGCGTCCTGGCTCACCGTCAGCACCAGGCGCGCGCGGCGCGTGGCCGGCCGCACCAGGCCCAGGTAGTACGCGCGCTGCTTGAGGCCGTAGTCCTGCGGCCGCTGCAGGTGGATGGCGTCATGCAGCGTCACCACAAACGGCGCGGTCAGCAGCGGGGATACCGAGAAGGACGGCGCGTGGAACAGCCGCGGGCCCAGCTGCGCCACCGCCGCGGGAACCGCCACCGCCTCCACCGGGTCCAGGAAGCCCGCGGCCACCGCCACGTGCGTGAATTCGTCCCGCAGGGAGGCCGGCGCGTCCGGGCCCAGCAGCAGCGTGGGGCGCCACTCCGGGACGTGGCGCACCAGCGCCCGGGCCAGCCCCACCACGTGCCGCGCAATGCCGTGCAGCCGCGGCCCCACCATCCGTGCGTCCATCACCAGCGCCGTCCGGCCCATCCGCATCCCGTTCTCACGGCCCGGCGGCCGCACGTGTGAGCGCGGACACACTACCGTCCACCCTTTGGCGGACGGAAGGGGATCGGCCGGCTTCTGGCGAGGAGGGGGGGTGCCGGACTAACGTCGGCGCACCCCATGGTCACCAGTCCCATGCCCGGCCAGGCGTCGGCGACGATAGAAGCATGGACGCTCACCCGTCCGGTTCCGGCCCCGCTGCCGGGGTTGCTGGCGTTTGAGGTCCAGCATTCGGACGGGCGTTCCGGCGTGCTGCGGGCGCTGGAGCGCGTGCACGCAGGTCCGGACGGCGGCCAGGGCACGCTGGAGGTGCTGGCGCGGCTGGAGCGGACCACGGACCCGCGGATTGCCCGGCCCATGGGTCAGGGGTTTGGCACGTGGGAGGGGAAGGCCATCCTGTACGTGGTCACGCCGCCGTTGCCGGGCGCGCCACTGGCGGAGTTTGCCGCGGTGCCGGGCGCCCTCCAGCCCGGTGAGATGGTGGGTGCACTGGTGCAGGCGGCCGAAGGCCTGGGCGCGGCGCACGGTGTGGGCACGCCCCACGGCAACATCCACCTGGGCTCGCTGTACCTGGTGCAGGGTGGTCGCCTCGTCGTGGGGGAGTTCGGCCTGGCGCCGTGGCCCGCCGGCAGCCCCGCACCCCAGCGCCAGCTCCCTGCGCCCGAACTGCGTCGCGGCGGGCCGGCCACGTTTGCCGGTGACGTGTTTTCGCTGGCCCTGGTGGGCGCCGGGATCCTGTGCGGCAAGGACGCGCTGCGGCGCTGGCGCGAGTTGGCCCCGGGCACGGAAGCGGGCGATGTCATGCCCGCCCTGGAGCGCGTTGGCGCCCCGCCGGACGTCATCCGCGCCATCATGAGCGCCCTGCACCCCGATCCGGTGGCGCGTCCCTCCGCGCTCACGCTGGCCAACCAGCTGCGGCCACGTGCGGCGCCGCTGCCGGACGTGGCCCGCTCCGCGGACCCGCGCGCGCGCGTTGACGCCTGGCTGGGTGAAAAGTCCGACCCCAAGCGCGTGGCGCCCCCGCCGGCCGCGGCGGCTCCCGCACCCGCCCCCGTGCCGGCCCCTGCACCCGCCCCCGTGCCGGCCCCTGCATCCGCCCCGGCGGCTGCCGCCCCGCCCACGGTCACCGTCGCCCCGGTGTTGCCCTCCAACGGGCTGTCGCCCATCCCGCCGTCCCAGGCGCCCACGCTGCCGCTGCCCGTCAGCGGACTCACGTCACTGAGCGTGCGCACGGCCACGCCGGCGGCCGGCACCAGTGCCAACCCGTTTCTGTCGTCGTC
Source organism: Deltaproteobacteria bacterium (assembly GCA_016218805.1). Classification (GTDB taxonomy): domain Bacteria; phylum Myxococcota; class JACRCW01; order JACRCW01; family JACRCW01; genus JACRCW01. Next base: position 42,851 of record JACRCW010000168.1, read on the forward strand.
GGGCGGGTTTGAAGAGGTCGCCGTCACGGAGAGCTCCATCATCGCTGACAGCGCGGACGCGGTGGATCCGCCGCCGCCGGCACCCGCCGCCGCCAGCGCCAACACCACGCTGCCGCCGCCGGCTGGCGCCATCCTTGAGGAGCGCCCCGCGCCGCCTCCGCCGCAGGCGCCCCCACCGCCACCGCCGCCGTCCCTGCCGCCCACCGCGGCACGCACCGCGCCGCCCCCGGCGACGCCTGCCGCCACCGCTCCGGCGCCCGGGCCCCTGTCCATCAACCTGGCCACGCTGCCCATTGTCATCCCGCGCTCCGGGGACTTCCCGCTGGTGGCGCGCTGGACGGAACGCACCGCCGGCAAGGGCCAGTCTCCCGTCGAGATCGTGCGTCCCCGCACGCCCGCGGGCGCCACGCCCCCGCAGTCACAGGTGAACCGCCTGACCGTGCTGGCGCTGCTGTTTGGCCTGCTGGCCGGCGGTTTTGCGGCGCGCGGGGCAGGGCGCGCGGAGCCCGGGCCGGGGTCGTTGCGGCTGGAGAGTTCGCTGCAGGACGCGGAGGTGGAGGTCACCGCGGAGCTGGATGGGCGCGCGGTGGGCAGGCTGCCGCTGGACCTGTCCGGCGTAGGCGCGGGTCCGCACGTGGTGGTGCTGCGCGGTGAAGGGGCTGACCCGGCCGTGGTGCACGTGGTGGTGGAGACCGGCAAGCGCGCGCTGGTGCGCGGTGCCCCGGAGTTCTTCTCTGCGCGCCTGAGCGTGACGTCGTCCGCGCGCAGTGTGACGGTGGCGCGCGGCGAGGACCCACCGCGTGCCCTGCCGGCCGAGTTTGACGATCTGGACCCGGACTCCGACGTGAAGCTGGTCTTCCGCGTGGGTGACCGCGTCCTTCACCGCACGGTGCACGTGGGCAACGGCGAGACCACCTTCCACCTGGAGGTTGAGGCCCCGGCGGCCCGCCCGGAGGATCCCGGCGCCAGCCCGGCGCCCTCCCCGGCGCCGCTGCGTCCCCCTCCTCCTCCTCCTCCTCCTCCTCCCGCCGCCAGCCCGCGGGACCCGGAGGCCGCCGCGTCCGCCGTGGCGGAAGGCAACCGGGCCTTGCTGGCGGGCGAGTTTGATGCGGCGCAGGCCGCCATGGAGCGCGCGCTGAAGGCGGACCCCGGCCAGGCGGATGCGCACAAGGGCCTGGGGGTCATCCATGCGCGGCTGAACCATTCGTGTGACGCGCTGCGGAGCTACCGGAAGTACCTGGAGGTGCGCCCCGCGGCGTCCGACGCGGACCGCGTGCGCGCCATCATCCGCGAACTGGAGCAGAAGGCGCCGGACTGCACCTGAGGTCCGCGCGTGCCCCGCCTTCTCCGCCACCCGCAGCATCTTCCTGCCGCCCTGCTGGCGCCGCTGTGGTTGGCGGCGGCGGCGGCGCGCGCGCAGGCGCCTGAACCCGTCATTGAAGAGGAGGTGGCGGAGGAGGTGGCGGAGCCCGCCGGCGGGGACGGGCCCGCGGTGGCGCCGCGCTACGTGGTGGATGCCGTGGAGGTGCGCGGCAACTGGAAGACCGCGGACGCGGTGATCCGCGCGCGCGTGGACCTGCGCGCCGGCGAGTTCCTGGACGAGGAGAAGCTGGAAGTGAGCCGCCTGCGCCTGGTGGCCACCGGCTTCTTCCGGGACGTGACCACCAAGCTGGAGCGCGGCGGCGCGCGCAACCACGTCATCGTCGTCTTCCAGGTGACGGAGACCGTCCCCATCCCCATCGTGGAGGGCGTCTTCCTGGGCTTCTCACAGGTGACGCCGCTGTTCGCGGGGCTGTCGCTCGTGGACAACAACTTCCTGGGGAAAGGCATCACCGTGGGCGTGGGTGGCGTGGCCAGCCCCCGGCAGCAGGCCATCCGCGCGCGCATCATTGAGCCCTCCATCCTGGGCAGCTCGCTGGGGCTGCGCGCGCGGTTGCTGTTCAACAACGGGCAGGAACCCATTGCGCTGGGGAGCTCTGCCACCGCCGGCGGCACGGTGTCCTACCGCCGCGTGGGTGGCAGCGGCGGCATCATGCTCACGGAGGGTTGGGTCGGCCGGTTTGCCATGGACTACCGGTTTGAGCTGCTATGGGGCGAGTTGCGCCTGGTGCCCGGCGCGTCCCGCCCCCCGCGCCTGCTGCCCGGCGTCAGCCGCCTGTCCACGTTGACGCTGTCCTTTGAGCGCGACACGCGCAACCGGCTGTTTGTCCCCACGGAAGGCAGCGTCCTGCGGTTTGCAGCGGAGGGCTCCAGCGCGCTGCTGTTGTCAGACTACGAATACGCCAAGTTCCGCGCCGGCTACGAGGCCCTGCTGCCGCTGCGCCGCCTGTGGTCCCCGCTGGCCGAACACGCGCTCTCCCTGCGCCTGGAGGCCGGCTACATCCAATCCGGCCTGCCCACCGGCGGCGAAAGCGGCGCGCCGTTCTTTGAGGAATTCTACGTCGGGGACACCAGCTACTTCCGCTACCAGCGCAACAGCCTGCCGCGTTATTTCGGGATGAACTTTGCGCCGTTCAATGAGTACGGTGACGCGCTGTTCACCGTTGGCGGCGAGTACGACTTCCCCATTGTGAGTTCCGGCAGCAGCTTCCTGTACCGCGCGTACCTGTACGGCGCGTGGGACGTGACGGAGGTGACCCGCGTGCGGGACGTGACCGCGCGCCGGCTGCGCGGGCGCCTGTTCCTGGACCACTTCACGCCCACATTTGACGCCGGCATCAAGCTGGACACGCTCATTGGCACGTTCACCTTCTCCGGCTCGTACGCCGTGGACCTCATCCTGTGACGCGCCTGGCCGCCCTCCTCGGTGTCGCCGTCTTCGCCGCGGGCGCGGCGGAGATGAACGTCGTGGTGGAAGGGCGCGCGGAGCAGGGTTTGCTGCAACTCAACGTGCCCACGCCGGGCATCGCCACGTCGTCGTTCCGGTCCCGGCTGCAGGACGGCCTGACGCACCGCATCCGCTACACGCTCACGCTGCGCCAGGAGGGGCAGGACACGGTGCTGCTCACGGAGGTGCTGCAGTCTGAAGTGGTTTACGACCTGTGGGACGAGGTCTTTGTGGTCACACACGCGGAGGCCGGGCGGGTGCGGCGGTCCCGCGTCAAGACGGTGGACAAGGTCACCGCGCTGCTGGAGAAGCCGCGCTTCCGCACGGCGGTGCCCGTGCGCACGCTCCCGCCGGGGCGCCTGGTGGTGGAGGTGCGCGCGGAGGTCAACCCCGTCAGCGAGGAAGTCCTCAACCGCACCCGCCAGATGCTGTCCCCGCCCCCGTCTGACGCGGAGAACCGCGCGGCACGTGGGCTGCTCGGCAGCGTGGCGCGCATCTTCGTCAACGAGTCCAGCGCGTCCGGCGGCGCCGAGGCGTTCCTGTATCGCGGCGCGCCGTTTGTCGTTGTCACCGGAGGCGCCCCATGAGCCTGCGCGGCGCTTTCCTGGACATGTTTGGCACGCGCGTGGCGCGCCGGCTGCTGCAGGCCCTGTTGCTGGCCGCCATCCTGCCGCTGGTGAGTGCGCTGGGCGTGGGGTTTCTGCTGCTGGAGTTCTCCATTGGCGTGGGACTCAATGAGACGGTGGAGGAGGCGCTGCAGTCGGACGTGCCGCTGTACGGCGCGCTGTTTGAAGCCAAGCGCTCTGAATACCGCGCCGCCGGCCGCGCGCTGGCGCTGGAGGCCGCCGCCCTGGGACATCCGCCCGCGGACCGGGACCTGCTGGAGCTGTTGGGGCGCCACGCTGAGCTGGGAGCGCTGGCTGTGGAGGCGGCCGGCAACGGGGCCCCGCCCGTGGAGGACGCGGACGGCGAGGAAACCCCCGCACCCGCCCCCCAGGTGGTCCGCGTGGTCCAGGCCCCCGCCATGCCGGCGGGCCGCCCCTTTGACGTGCGCGAGCCGCTCCCCGGCGGGCTGCAACTGCACGCGCGCTTTGTGCTGCCCGCGCGGTTTGACCAGGGGCTGGCCCACAGCCGCGACCTGGCCGAGACGTTCAAGGCCGTCCGCAACGCCCGCGGCGCCATCCTGCGCGGCCTGCTGCTGACGTTTGTCGCCGTCGTGGTGTTTGTGCTGCTGGGTGCGGCGTTCCTGGCCGGGATCATTGCGCGGTCCATCACCCGCAAGGTGGCCGTGCTGTCTGACGCCGCGCGCGAGGCCGCGCACGGCAACCTCTCCGTCCGCGTGGATGAACACTGGTACGACGAGCTGGGGGACCTGGCGCGCGCGTTCAACCGCATGCTGGGCGAGATTGCCGAGGGGCGCGACCGCATTGTCTACCTGGAGAAGATCAGCGGCTGGCAGGAGGTGGCGCGCCGGCTGGCCCACGAGATCAAGAATCCGCTGACCCCCATGGTGCTGGCCGTGCAGGAGCTGGCGGAGAAGGTGCCGGCGCAGCCGGAGGCCTACGCGCGCCTGGTGCGCACCGCGCGCGAGATCGTGGAGGAGGAGGCGACCACGCTGCGCCGCCTGGTGCAGGAATTCAGCGACTTTGCGCGCCTGCCCGACGTGCGCGTGGAGCCCACCGACCTGTGCGCGTTCTGCCGGGATTACCTGGAGAGTGCGCGCGACGTGGCCGCCGCCGCCGATGCGCGCCTGGAGGCCCCCGCCGGCCCGCTGTGGACGGCGCTGGACCGCGCACTGTTCCGCCGCGTGCTGCAGAACCTGGTGGCCAACGCGGTGGAAGCGCAGGGCGGCTCACTGCGCCCGGGGGACCCCGTGGCGGATCCCCGCCCGCGCGCCTGGATCCGTCTGACCGGACCCGAGCACGGCTGGCTCACCCTCTCCGTGGATGACGCCGGGCCGGGCGTGCCCGCCGCAGACCGCCACCGCATCTTTGAGCCGTACGTCACCGGCAAGCGCACCGGCACGGGCCTGGGACTGGCCATTGTGAAGAAGCTCGTGCTGCAGCACGGTGGCACCATCCACGTCGTGGAATCTCCGGACGGCGGCGCGCGCTTCATGGTGCGGTTGCCCGGCGTCGCCGCTCCGGCCAACCTCGCTCCCGCGTCCTGACGGCAGGAGGAAGCCATGCAGGTGCTGGTCCCCCCGGAGCACACCATCCTTGTGGTGGATGATGAAAAGAACATCCGCCGCATGCTCCGCCTGGTGCTGGAAGGGGAGGGCTACCGGGTGCGCGAGGCCGGGGATGCGCCGGAGATGTTTGTGGAACTGCACAAGGCCGTGCCGGACCTGGTGATCCTGGACGTGCGCCTGCCCGGGCAGGACGGCATTGCCGCGCTGGAGCAGCTGCGCGGCAAGCACACGGACCTGGCCGTGATCATGGTCAGCGGGCACGCCTCCATTGGTGATGCGGTGCGCGCCACGCGCGCGGGCGCCATGGATTTCTTTGAGAAGCCGCTGGACCGGGACCGCGTGCTGCTGGCCGTCCGCAACGCGCTCACCCGCCACGTCCTGGAGGAGCGCAATGAAGCGCTGGCCAGCCGCGCCTTCAACCCGGGCGACGATCCCATGCTGGGCAATTCCACGGCGATGAAGACGCTGCGGGAGTCCATTGCCAAGGTGGCGCCCACGCCGGGCCGCGTGCTCATCACCGGAGAAAGCGGCACGGGCAAGGAGCTCGTGGCGCGCGCCATCCACGTCGCCAGCAAGCGGTCACGGCAGCCGTTTGTGAAGGTGAACTGCGCGGCCATTCCGCAGACGCTCATTGAGAGCGAGCTGTTTGGCCATGAGCGCGGCAGCTTCTCCGGTGCGGAGCGGCGCAAGCGCGGCCTGTTTGAGCTGGCGGACGGCGGCACGCTGTTCCTGGACGAAGTGGGCGACATGGCCGAAGGCGCGCAGGCCAAGGTGCTGCGCGTGCTGCAGAGCGGTGAGATGAACCGCGTGGGCGGCGAGAGCACGCTCACCGTGGACGTGCGCGTGGTGGCGGCCACCAACCGCAACCTGGAAGAGGCGGTGAAGAAGGGCGCCTTCCGCGAGGACCTCTACTTCCGCCTGGCCGTGGTGCCGCTGAACGTCCCGCCGCTGCGCGCCCGCGCCGACGACATCCCCGTGCTGGTGCGCTCGTTCATGGACCGGTTCTGCCGGGACAACGGGCTGCCGCACAAGGAGGTGTCCCCGGACGCGCTGAAATCCATGACGGAGTACCGCTGGCCCGGCAACATCCGTGAGCTGCGCAACGTCTGTGAGCGCCTCTCCATCCTGGGGGGCGATCCCATCTCACCCGCGGACCTCCCGCGCGAGATGGCCGGCGGCGCCGCCGGTCCGCCCGACGAGCTCAGCCTCCCACCCGCCCTGGCGCGCGCGGAAGGAATGTCCCTGCGGGACTTCCGTGACGAGGCGGAGCGCTGGCTGGTGGAGAAGCGCCTGCGCGAGTGCGACTGGAACATCACCCGCGCGGCGCAGGCGCTGGGCCTGGAGCGCACCAACCTGCACAAGAAGATCCGCCAGCTGGGCCTGGCCCGCCCCGGGGACCTGCCCGCGGACGCCATGGAGGCGGACGCGCCAGACAGCGAGGGCTGACCATGGACGAGAACCGCCTGCGCGAGAAACTCGCCCGCATTGAGGCGCTGCTTGCCGGCGCCACCACGCCCGGTGAGCGGGACGCCGCCCGCGGCGCGCGGGACCGCCTGCAGGAGCGCCTGCACAGCCAACAGAGCCAGGCGCCACCTGAGGAGCACCGGTTCTCCATTGAGGACCCGTATTCGCGGATGCTGTTTGTGGCCCTGGCCCGGCGCTACGGGCTGGCGCCCTACCGGCGGCACCGCCAGCACCGCCGCACGGTCAACGTGAAGGCGCCCGCGCCGTTTGTCCGGGACGTGCTGTTCCCGGAGTTCCGCGAACTGGCCGACGCGCTCCACGAGGACCTGCTGCGGGAGACGCAGGCGCTCATTGCGCGCGCAGTGCACGGTGACACGACGGAGGCGACGGAAACGGAGGAACCGGCGGGGCTGCTGCCGGGGCGGACCTAGCGCGCTGCCGGCCCGGGCACGCCGGCCGCCGGGAGCGTGCGCGCGCTGATGGCCAGCAGGATCATCTTGTCCACCATGTTCTTGCGCTTGGTGACAACCACCAGCGTCCCGCCTTCGGGGATGGACACGTCGCTGCGGAACTCCTGCGCGGGCTTGCGCCCGGACCTGGCCTCCATGGCGATGTCCAAGTTGATTCTCCCCTGCTTCTTGCCGCGCGCCTGCACCCGCAGGAACCGCTTCTTTTCCGGGCGGCCAAACTGCATGGTCACCGCCTCGGAGCTGCGCAGCTCCTTCTGCAGCGCGTCCAGGATGGAATACTGGTGAAACGGCAACGCCTTGAGGTCCTTGGCCAGCCCGGCCAGCGCCGGGTCCAGCGGGGCCTCCGCTTCGCCGGTGGAGGACGCGGCACGCGCGCCCTGGGTGGCCTCAATGATCTTCACCTCCACGCCGTAGGTCTCCTCCGCGGCCGCGGCCACCGGGGCGGGGGCGGCGGCAGGCGCCTGCGCCAGCACCAGACCGGGCAGGGCGGCCAGCACCAGCAACGCCAGGACCCGGGAAACCTGCTCGGAATGGGTCGTGCGGAGGGAGGTCATCGTCGGGGGAGCGGGACTACGGAGTGGCCGTGGTGGATTCCTGGGCCACTTCGGACTCCACCTCGGGTGGCATGTCCGAATCAAGGGCTTCTTCTTCCTCGCCCTCTTCCGTGTCCACCTCGTCCGTGCCCGCCAGCCAGATCACCGTGACGCTGGAGCCGGCGGGCTGGAACACCACGGCGGTGGTCTCTGAGGTGTCCAGGCTGTGAATTTCTGCCGCGGTGGTCAAAGACGCCGGGGCGCTGCCTGAGTTGTCCGTGATGGCGGGGAGCCCCAGGGCCAGCAGGCCGGCGGCGGCGGCGGCGGCCAGGGGGGCCAGCAAGCCAGCCCGCTGCCACTGCCAGGTATCCTCCACGGACGCCCAGGCGCGCTGCAGCCAGTTGGAACGTGGGGCGGGGGCCGCAATGGCCTGGAACACCTGCGCCTGGAGGGCCCGGAAGTCCGCGTCTGCGGTCTGTGCCATGAGCGTGACCCGGACCTGGGTGGCCAACTGGGTGAACTGCTCCAGCGCCTCCACCAGCCCGGGGTCCCGCGCTACCCGCTCAGACCATTCCTGGAGATCTTGGTCTGACGCCTGACCGTCCGCCACCCGCTGCAACAGCAGCGCCACGTGCTCTGGAAGGTCATAAAAGCCAGACATGTCAATCACCTTTGCTACGCTACCACGCGCCCGGACAAACGGCGACACCCCATAGACGCCTGTGACCGGCATCATCTTCAATCGGCTTGCCCGCCTTGTTCCGGTCCAGGACCCGCTGACGGTTGGGACTCCTGGCGGGAGGTGCCCAGCCCCTGGCCGTCCTTGAGCCCCAGCACCGGCCGGAGGTGCTTCTGCATGTTGTGGCGGGCGTGAAACAGCCGGCTCATCACGGTGCCTATGGAGATGTTCAGCACGCTGGCCAGTTCCTCATAGGACATCCCCTCCACCTCCCGCAGCAGCAGGATGGTGCGGTGGTTGGGGGTGAGCTTGGCCAGGGCCGCCTGGATGTGTTGGCCCAGCTGCTTGTTCTGCGCGTTCTGCAGCGGGTGGGTGCCCGGGCGGACCGGGCTGACCTCCAGCTCGCTGGCGCGCTCGGCGTCTTCAGGCACGCCGTCCGGCAGCGCGTCCGTGCGCGAACGCGCACGCTTGCGGCGCGCGTCAATGCACAGGTTCACAATGATCCGGTACAGCCAGGTGTAGAAGCTGGATTGGCCCTGGAAGCGGTCCAGGTTGCGGTGCGCCTTGATGAACGCGTCCTGCACCACGTCCATGGCGTCGTCGCGGCTGCGCATCATGCCCACCGCCACCGCCAGCGCGCGCTGCTGGTAGCGGTCCATCAGCCGGGCAAACGCGGCTTGATCGCCCTGGCGGGCGCGGTCCACCAGGAGCCGGTCCTCGTCCAGTTCGGCCTGCCGTGCCTGGCTCACCCGCGCCCTCCGCCTGCGTCCCGCTTCCGCGGGGCGTGGCTCATTTACCGCCTTTTCGGGCGGCGTGGCGTTGGGTTTTGGACTCCATCCAAACCATTCAACGGTCAAATCAAGCGTGGCATTCATGTCCGGGTCCAACGGCCGGCCCTGCCCGGCGGTCTGCGCCGGGCGTAAACCCGTTCACAAACGGACACTTGGGCCGTGATCAGCCCGTCACGGCCACCTGGCCCAGCCGCACGCCCCGGGGGCCCAGGTAGGACTCGCGCCGCACGATCTCCTGCGCGAACCGCGCCTCCGCGAACGCCTGCAGGATGTTCCCGGACACGCTGCCGCCCCGCACCGGGGTCACGCGCCCGTCCTGGTGGAGGTAGCCGGTGCGGATTTCTCCGGAGAAGGCGCCGGAGATGGGGTTGGGGCTCAGCTGCGAAAAGCGCAGCAGCTCATAGACGGGCCGGTCCGCCTGCAGCAGCTTCGCATACGGCGTGGGTCCCGCCGTGACGACGACGTTGCCCATGGGGCCGGTGGCCGGCACGCCGGTGAGGTCCGCGTACTTCTTGGTGGCCACAAACGCGCGGAACACGTTGTCCTGCACCAGTGTGACCTTCCTGCACGGCTGCCCCTGCGCATCGCGCGCCTGGGACGCCCGGCCGCCGGGCAGCGTGGGATCGCTGTGCAGGGTGAGCGGTTCCCCGCGCAGGTCCGCCACAACGGGCTCACCGGGCTTGAGGCGGGACCAGCCTTCATAGCGCGCGGCCGCGTGCGCCTGCCCCACAAAGTAGTCCCACAGCGTGTCCAGCGCCTCCTCGCCGAACAGCACGTCGTACGTCCCGCTCGTCGGGAGCACCGCGCTCAGGCCGTCCCGCGTGTACTGCACGTAGCGGCGGATGTGGCCCGCCACGTCCAGGTCCGCCGCCAGCCGCGCCTTGGGGCTCTGCCAGATCTCGTGCTCGTCACCCTGTGCGTCCCGCGCCAGCAGCACGTACTCCACCAGCAGGTCCGTCTCGCGCCGTTCCACGTCCAGGCCGCGGCTGTTGAGCACGCGCTGGTGCACGTCATCCGCAAACACCTCTGAACTGGACAGCGTCACCCCCGCGTGCTCCGCGGCGGCGCTGCGGATGGAGTGCGTGATGGTGTCCACCACCGCGCGCGCGTTCTCCACCACGGCCTCGTCCGCCGTCGTCACCGGCGGTGCGTCCTCGCCGGGACCGGGCAGCGTGTAGGGCTCGTTGTGCACCAGGCGCGCGCGCTCCAGGGTCGCCTGCAACAGGGCGCGCACCTCGGTGGCGTCCGCCTGCGGCGAGAACGTCACGCTGCTCTCCCCCAGCGTCTCCTTGCCCTCGCGCGCCTGGCGCACGTGCACCGTCGCGGTCAGCTTTGTGCTCGCCACCTCGCGCAGCGCCTCGTCCCTTTCAAACACCGTGTAGCGCTGCGTGGAGCGGTGGTGGCTCTCCACCACCTGCCAGCCGCTGGTGTCCGGCAGCGCGCGCAGCAGCGCCGCCACGTCCCGCGCCGTCGTCGTCATGCCACCCTCGCGTGCAGGCGCAGATACGGCCCGCCGTCAGTCACCTTCACCCACTCCTTGTGGCCCTTGCCGCACATGCCCAGCCCGGTGATCTCCACCTCGCGGCTCACCGCGCTGATGGACTGCAGCAGGTCCGGCACAAACCCCGTCACAATCACCGGCGAAAACACCTTGCCGGTGCGCTTCCCGCCGCGGATCTCCTCGGCCAGATAGCCTTCGCACTGGATGCCCCAGCCCTTGGGATCCTCCATGCCGTTGGAGCCGTGCGTGATGAACAGCCCCTGGTCCACGCCCGCAAACACCTCCTCCACCGATGAGCAACCGCCGCCGAAGTACGTGTTGGTCATGCGCGTGTAGACCTTGCGCTCAAAGCTCTCACGCCGGCCGTTGGACGTGCGCGGCAGCCCCAGCCGCAGCGCCGCATCCAGGTTGGTGATTGCGCTCAGCAGCACGCCGTCACGGATGATCTGCGTCTCGCCGGCCAGCTGGCCCTCGTGGTCAAAGTGGAAGGTGGCGGCGTGGCCGGGCAGGGCCGGGCTGTCAAACATGTTGACCAGGTCACTGGCCACGCGTTTGCCCAGGTACTGCTGCCCGCGCGCGCGCCGCTTGAGGAACATGTCCGCCTCGGTGCCGTGGCCAAACGCCTCGTGCGCAAACAGCCCCGCAAAGTCCGGCGCGAACACGCAGTGGTGCAGCCCCGGCTCCACGCGCCCCGCGCCCATCAGGCGCCCGCAGTCGTGCACAATCTCATCCATGAGCGCGTCCGTGAGCTGGCAGTGCTCAAACCCGCCCGCGCGGGACCGGCCGCCGTACAGCTCCGCCTGGTTGGGCCCGTCCTGCATGACCAGAAACGCCACCGCCTCCGCGCGGCGCAGATCCTGGAACAGCGTGCGCGTGCGGTTGACGAACAGCTCCTGCGACTGCACGTCGCCAATGCGCGCCACCGAGTGCACCGTGCGCGGGTCCCGCCCCACGCGCGCGCGCAGGTCATGGGCGCGCGCCACCTTGTCCGCCAGCGGCACGTCCGCCGCGGGCACCTGCTCGTGCGTGGTCCATTGGCGCTGCAGCGGCGGGCCGGGATCCACCACCGGGCCATGCGGATCCACGCCCGCCTCCAGCGCGCGGCTGCGCAGCTGCGCCGCCGCGGCGGCCATCCCCGCGGGGGCCAGGTCCGTGGTGGATACCTCCACAAACGCGCGCCCGGTGAACGCGCTCAGCACGCACCCCAGCATGGGATCCGTGGGTTCCACCGCCGCCTGCTTGCCCGTCACGCGCACCGCCACGCCGGAACGGCGCGTGCACAGCGCGGAGGCGTAGGGGAGGTCGCGCTCAAGCGAGGCCACGGTCTGGGACAAGGTGCCGGTCAGGTCGCGAAGGTCCATGGCCGCAGGCTCCCGCACGCCCGTTCGCCGTCGCAAGGGTGCTTCCCACCGTCCGATGATGGCAGACTGCCTGACCGACCAGGAGGTGTCCCGTGTTGCGTCTGTTTGCCGTGTTGTCCACCGCCGTCTTCCTGTCGTGCAGCACCGAGGGCTCGTCGGGGACCGACGCCGGCAGCGGTGGCTTCCATGACGAGCTCAAGTTCGGCTCGTCATTCACCGGCTTCAACCTGGTGGGCGAGGGCACGTCCTTTTCCATGGCCGCCACGTCGTCCAACATCGCGTTCCGCTTTGAGAGCGCGGCGGAGTTCGGCGACCGGTTCCTGCGCCTGCACGTGTACAACAGCGGCGGCGCGCCTTACGGAGACGACGACTACGTTCCGGGGCAGGCCAACGCGCACATTCTCCTCAGCACCTTCCGCATCACGCACCCGGGCTCCTACGAAGTCCGCGCCTACCTGGTTCCCCCGGGCGGCGGCTCCGAGGCGCACGTCATCACCGCGCCCATCCAGATCACCAACTGACCGGGCCCGCTCCCGGTGTAGAACGCGCGCGCCGCGGCAGATCCCTGCCGCGCGCCGCACGTTTGCCCCAAGGAGCCCAAAGATGACCGTGGAGGTCCGCGTCGTGCTCGCCCCGGATGCCAACCCGCGCCCTGAAGCGGTGGGCGAACCCATCCCCGTCCCCCGCCAGGCCACGCCGCTGGCCGCGGGGCTGGACCTGCTGGCGTGGGTGGCGGAGCCCATCACGCTGCAGCCGGGGGCGCGCTCGCGGATTCCCACGGGCGTTTGTCTCGAGATTCCCCCGGGGTACGAAGGCCAGGTGCGGCCGCGCTCCGGGCTGGCGGCCAACCACGGCGTCACGGTGCTCAACGCGCCGGGCACGGTGGACGCGGATTACCGCGGCCAGGTGGCGGTGATCCTGGTGAACCTGTCCGACCGGCCCTACACGGTCCGGCGCGGTGACCGGGTGGCGCAGCTGGTGGTCTGTCCGGTGGCGCACCCGGTCCGCGTCAGCCTGGTGGACGCGCTGGGGGAGACAGGCCGCGGCGGGGGCGGGTTTGGCAGCACGGGAGTTTGACCATGATGTGGCTGGCGTGACAGAAACGTTGTTTTGTCGGGGCGACCGCCCCGGCGGCTGTGGTGTCGCTTCACCGACGGTGTAGGAGTCCGGGTCCCTTGCTCTGCTTCCGCTGTGGAACGTACGCGCCGGACGGCAGCTCCAAGTGCCCGGGGTGCGGCCAGGTCTTTCAGAAGACCAATGCTGGCCAGGACAAGCGCAAGGCGTCCGGCACGCGGCAGCCGCAGGCCATCTTCTCCATTGGTGAGACGGTGGCTGAGCGCTACCGCATCCTGGACGTCATTGGCAGCGGCGGGGTGGGCACGGTCTATCGCGCGCATGACACGGACATTGACGTGGACGTGGCGCTCAAGGCGGTGGCCCCCAAGCTGCTGCAGACCGCTGACGAGCAGAAGACCTTCAGCCGCTTCATCAAGACCGCGCGCAAGCTGCACCACGCCAACATTGTCCGCATCTATGACGAGGGACGCGACGCCGGTGCCCAGGGCGAGCGGCGCTTCTTCACCATGCAGCTGCTGGAGGGGCTCACGCTCCGCAAGATCATCCAGCTGCGGCGTGAGAAGACCCAGGTGTTCCAGCTCGCGGAGATTGAGCCCATCTTTGCGCAGCTGGCCGCGGCCATGGACTACGCGCACAAGACGGTGTGGCACGGTGACCTCAAGCCGGAGAACGTGCTGGTCCTGCCGGACCTGCTCAAGGTCACGGACTTCTGCCTCATCCAGGCGCTGCCCACCAAGCCGTTCCTCGCCATCCAGAAGTCCCGCGGCGCGGCTTACCAGTACATCGCCCCGGAGGTGCGCCTGGAGGCCTCGCGCATTGACGGGCGCGCGGACGTGTATTCGCTGGGCGTGATCCTGGCGGAGATGCTCACCGGCGAGGTGTACGAGGGCCACTCCGCCAAGAACATCCAGAAGGCGCTGGAGGCGCTGCCCCGCAACATTGACGCCACCATCCGCAAGGCCGTGCACGAGAGCCCGGACACGCGCTTCCAGACCGCCGGCGAGCTGTCCCAGGCGCTGGCGGAGATTGTGGCCCGCGGGGACGCCGCGCGCGTTGCCACGCCGGCCCCGCGCAGCATGCCGCCGCCCCCGCCGCAGGACTCCGACGAGCACTCCGTGCGGTCGGAGAACTCCGACGAGAACTCGCTGCCCGCGGCCAGCGAGTCCTCCGTCATCATGCTGGAGCACCAGCCCGCCGGCACCACGGACGTGACGGAGGTGCCGGAGCTGCCGTCCGGGTCTGACGAGACGCCGGTGGTGGGGCTGCGGGCCAAGAACGTGCAGAAGGCGCTGCTGGAGCCGGACACGGACGAGCAGCGCACCGGCGCCGCCAACCGCAACAAGGCGGATGCGCACGGCATTGGTGCGGACGAGATTGTGGAAGAGGCGGACGCGGAGGAGGAGCCCGACACGCCCGCGCAGCTGGGCCCGCCCACGCACGAGGACACCGAGCAGGACGAGGGGGACAAGTCAGAAGAGGTGAAGGTGCCCACCTCCGGCGAGGTGGCCGTCCCCACGCGCCCGCCGCCCCGGTCCCTGCCGCCGCCGCCGCCGACGGAGCGCTCCAACGGGCATTCGCGCAATGGGCATGAGCCGGCCGCTGCGCAGGACCCGTATGGCCCGCCCCCGCCGCTGCCGGAGGATCCTTCGGACAGCGGGCGGCTGGTGTCCAGCCCGGACAACCTGGCCATCCATGACGAGCCCACGCTCAACGAGAAGAGCGCCAAGGTGGGCCTGCATGACGCGCTCACCAGCCTGCGGCCCAACCCCAAGTACGAATCCACGCTGCCCAAGGGCGCGTTTGTGCCGCCGCAGGAGCGGCCCACCACCGCGCTCCCGGCGCTGTCCATTCCGCCGCCCCAGGTCACGCGCGAGCAGCCCACGCAACAGCGCAAGGGCATGCCGCTGCTGCCCATCTTTGCCGCCATTGGCGTGTTTGTGGGCGCGGCGGGCTTCTTTGCCGTGCGCGAGTACCGCAACATGGCCGCCCAGCTGGACAAGGCCGGCCGCGGCACGGTGAACCAGCCCGCGCCCCTGCCTCCCCCCACGGAAATCCCCCCCAAGCCTGAGACGCCACCCGCCCCCGCACCGACGGGCGCCACCGGTCCCACCGCCGCCCCGGCAGCCCCCGCGCCCGCGGACGACGCGAAGAAGAAGGCGGAGGAGGAGGCCGCGCGCAAGAAGGCCGCTGACGACGAGAAGGCCCGCCTGGCCGCGGAGGAAGACGCGCGCCGCAAGGCCGCCGCCGAGGAGGAGGCCACGCGCAGGAGGGCGGAGGAGGACGCGCGCCGCGCGGCCGAGAAGCACCCCGCCGCCAACGACGATGCCAAGCGCAAGAAGGAGGAGGACGCCGCCGCCCGGCGTGCCGCCGCCGAGGACGCCCGGCGCAAGAAGGACGAGGAAAAGCAGGCCGCTGCGGAGGCCCGCAAGGCGGCCGCCGAGGAGACCAAGCGCCGCAAGGAGGAGGACGCCGCTGCGCGCAAGGCCGCCGCCGACGAGAAGAAGAGGGCCGCCGAGGAGGCCGCTGCCGCGCGCCGCGCCGCCGACGAGGAGAAGAAGAAGGCCGCGGAGGAAGCGGCTGCCAGGAAGAAGGCGGACGAGGAGGCGGCCGCCGCCAAGAAACACGTGGCCGCCGCGGATCCCGCGCAGCTGAGCTGCCCCAAGGGCATGGCGCTCGTCGTGGGTGGGGCCTTCAAGATGGGTTCCGCCGCCAACGACCCGATGCACAATTTTGAGGAGAAGCGGCTGGAGCTGGTGGAGGTCAAGCCGTTCTGCATTGACTACTACGAGTTCCCCAACTCCAAGAGCGCCAAGCCGACGACGAACGTCAGCTGGTTCCAGGCGCAGGAACTCTGCAAGGGCAAAGGCAAGCGCCTGTGCGAGGAAGAGGAGTGGGAGAAGGCCTGCAAGGGCCCGGACAACGAGCGCTATCCCTACGGCAACAGCTGGGACCCGGACCGCTGCAGCACTCAGGACGCGGAGGGCAACGACCGCGAGCTGGCCGAGCAGAAGGCCTTCCCCAAGTGCCGCAGCGGGTTTGGGCTCATCAACCTGTCCGGCAATGCCAGCGAATGGGTGGCCAGCTCCTTCAGCTCCACGCAGAAGGACCGCGTGCACAAGGGCGGCAGCGCCAACCGCCCGGACTGGGCCACCCGCTGCGCCAACCGCGCCAACCTGGCGCCCTCCGGCAAGAACCCGTTTGTGGGCTTCCGCTGCTGCGCCGACCCCGGGGCCGGGACCGCCTCCGAGTGAGCCCCATGGCCGCGCGCGCGCTCCCGTGGCTCATGTGCCTTTGGGCGGCGTCCGCCAGTCTGCCCGCGCTGGCCGCCCGCGTAGCCGTGGTGGCGGATGACGACCTCACCGTCTACCGCAGCGTGATCACCGGTTTCTCCATTGAGGCGCGCGCCGAGATTGACGAGTACAACCTCCGCGGTGACGTGAAGGCGGGCGACAAGATTGCCGCCGAGATCACCGGGCGCAAGCCGGACCTGCTGTTTGCGGTGGGGCCCAAGAGCGCCAACCTGCTGCGCCAGAAGTTCCCGCAGGCGCCGTTGCTGCACTGCATGGTGCCCAACGTGGGCCAGTATGACCTGGGCCAGCCGCAGACCACCGGCGTGGGGCTGGAGCCGGGGGTGAAGGAGCAGTTTGGCGCGCTCAAGGCGTTGCTGCCCGGGCTCAAGAAGGTGGGCGTGGTGTTTGACGGGCGGCATTCCGGCGTGAAGGTCAAGGAGGCCGAAGCGCTGGCCGGGAGCCTGGGTCTCACGGTGCTCACCTCCGAAGTGCAGATGCCGGAGGACATCACCGGTGCGCTCAAGGGCCTGGGCGCCGTGGACGCCATCTGGACGCCCGCGGACTCCACCATCCTCACCGTGACCGGCCTGGACGCCCTGGGCGAATACTCCCGCGCCCAGAAGGTCCCCGTGTACGGCATCAACGCCAACCACGTGCAGCGCGGCGCGCTGCTCACCCTGGCGCTGGACTACCCGCGCGTGGGCCGCCAGGCGGGGAAGCTGGCCAACCGGGTGCTGGCGGACCCCAAGGCGGCCCGCGGGCTGGCCCTGCAGCCGCCGGAAGGCCTGGACCTGGCGCTCAACCTCACCGTCGCCAAACGGCTCAGCCTGGACGCCGTGGCGCAGGCCGCGTTGGAACTGGCGGCGGAGAAGCGTTACTCGGTCCAGGTGTTCAAGTGACCTCTCAAGGGTGTACGCGCGTTCAGCGGGCGCTTCCCGGTTCATCCCCGAGGCTGTAGACCCCACGCCGTGCGGTTCACGGTGTTGGGCAGCGGTTCCAAGGGCAACGCGCTCGTGGTGGAGGGGGCGGGTGTCCGCGTGCTGGTGGACGCGGGACTGGGGCCGCGCGTGTTTCGGGACCGCCTGGGCGCCACCGGCCTGTGTGACCTGCGGCCGCGCGCGCTGTTCGTGACCCATGGCCACAGTGACCACGTGGGCCACGCCCCGGAAGTGGCGGAGTCCTACAACATCCCCACCCACGCCACGGACGCATGCGCCGCCGAACGGGCCGCTGCCGGCGCGCCGCTGTTCGCCCACCGCGCGCTGCCCACCGGTGCTGAGGTGCGCATCGGGTCGCTGTGCGTGCGCGCGTTTGCCACGCCGCATGACGCACCGGGCAGCGCGGGGCTGGTGTTTGAGGACGGTGAATCCCGCCTGGGGATTGTCACGGACCTGGGGTGCGTGCCGGACCACGTGACGGCCGCGCTGCGTGACGTGGACCTGCTGTACGTGGAGTCCAACCACGACGTGGAGATGCTGCGCAACGGGCCGTACCCGGCCTTCCTCAAGCGCCGGTGCCTGTCCAACGTGGGCCACCTGTCCAATGAGCAGTGCGCCATCCTCCTGGGGCGCGCGCGCGGTTCCCGCCTGCGCACCGTGGTGCTGGCGCACCTGAGCGAGGCCAACAACACGCCCCAGGCCGCGCTGCGCGTGGCGCGGCGCCTGCTGGATGGCAGCGGCGTGGCGCTGCACGTGGCGCCGCAGCGGGAGGCGCTGCCCACGCTGGAGGTCCGCAAGGCCCGCCCGGCGCGGCCGCCGGAGCCCGTCTATGAACTGGCGACGGTGGGCGCGCGCCCCCGGCGCACCGGCGGCGCGCGCGGCGGGCTGGGCGCGGGGCCGCAGGCGCAGATGGACCTGTTTGGCTTCAAGTGAGGGTCAGGGGAAGGTGGGGAGTCCCGGCTCCCACGCGGCGTTGTCCTGGCGCGGCTGGTCCCGCTCAATGGGCGTGACCACTTCTGCCTTGAGGAGGAATTCGCCCTGCGCGTCCATGCGCAGCTCCACCAGGTGATCCCCGGCCTGGTAGACGGTCTGCATCACCTGCCAGGTGTGGTCCTGGCCAATCTGGCGGAACATGTCCTCGCCGGTGGCGTCCTGGCGGTGCGGCTCGCCGCAGCCGGGCTCGTAGATGGTGAACTCCACGTCGCTGCCGGGGTGGATCTGCTTCTTCCAGTAGAAGTGCAGGTACACGTCCGCTTCGCCCTCCGTGTTCACCACAAAGCTGCGGTAGCCGGGCACGCGCACCAGCACGTAGTTGTCGCCCTCGGACAGCCGGCAGCCCGCCGTGGAAGAGCACACTGGCACCGCGGAGTCGCATTCGTCCAGGCGCGCGGTGCCAATGAACTGTTCCTCCGCGCCCAGCTGGCAGGCGCTCAACACCAGCAGCCCCAGACTGACCGTCCGCGCCCTCATGGCAGCAACTCCCCGCGCGCCTCCTGGCTCAGCGTCATCACCAGGCCGGCGCCGCCGTCCACGGGCGCCGCCAGCAGCACCGCCGTGGACACGTTGCGCTTGACCACCACGGTGATGGGCTCGCTTCGGCCAGCGGTCATCCACGTCAGGGCGCCGGACGGCACCACGTGGCACCCGTCATCCTTGACCACGCACTGGATGGTGGCGCGCGTCTGCGCGCTGCCCGCGCCGGTGGTCAGCTCCACGGAGACCAGCGCGGCCGGATCCGTCCCCGCCTGCCAGCGCACCACCACGTCAGAATCCCCCACGTGCCCGGCGCCGGACAGGTCCGGCGAACTCAGCAGCATGGGAGCGGGCGGCACCATGGCCGCCACGCCGCCGTTCACAAACCCGCCGTCCCGCCCCACCACGTTGACCGCCACGCCGTCCGCGCCCAGCACCGCGCCCGCGGTGGAGTGCGACAGCGATCCCCCGTCCGGCGCGCTGAGTGTGACCGCGCCGCCCACGGTGCCGCTGACCTCCACGCGGTCCACGCCCAGCGCGGTGCGCGTTCCCGTGGTGGCCGGCTGGCCGGTGATGCCGCGGCAGGTGGGGCTCAGATCCAGCGCCTGCGGCGCCTCCACCGCGTAGTTGCTGACGTCATAGAAGCTGGCCGCCACGCTGCCGGTGACGGCGGCGCCGGATTTGTGGTCGCGGGATTCGGCCACGCGCACGGCACCCATCCACGCCACCGGCACGCCGCCACCCTGGCCGGCGTCCGTTTGCGGGCCTTCCTGGTCACACTCCGGCGGCAGCTGTTCCGCCGGTTTCTGCGTGCACGCCCCCACCACCAGCAGCGCCGCGCCGGCCCGCACCCACCTCCCGCTCCTCATGGTCCCACCGCTCCTTCTCCAACCAGGGCAAAGTCCGCGTCCAGCACGGGGATCTCCGCCACGTCCGGGTCCTTGAACCGCGGCGGCACGTACACCACGTCCACCTGGGCCACGCGGAACAGGCTGGCCCCCATGGGCGAATTGAGCGGCGCCTGCCCGTAGTACACCACCAGGTGGTTGAGGCCCTCCTGCGTGGAGTCCCCGTTGACGGCGTTGCTCAGCTGGTCCCGCAGCCCGCGCGGCGCCGTGTGCACCAGCGTGATGTTGCGGACGCGCCAGTCCACGCACTGCCGCTCGGTTTCGCGCACCTGCAGCGTCTCCACAATGTCCCGCGGCGGGAGCAGCTCCGGAGTGACTTCAATGGTGATGCTGCGCTCACGCAGCGCGTCTGATTGCACGGAGTCCTTGCCCTGCAGCGTGTACTGCCCGCGCCGGTCCACACTCTCCCACGCGCCAAAGTCCGGCCCGCCGTAGTTGTCCCGCCAGCGCAGCCGCGTGTTGGCGCGGTCAAACTCAATGGTGCTGACGCCCACGTACGCGCGCGGGGTCACAAACCGCACCACCACGCCGGACAGTGCGCGCGGCTGCTGCACATCCAGCATGCGGCTGAGCCCATTGCCCGTGCCGTCATCCCGGACAATGACCTTGTACAGGTAGCTGAGGTCCCCGCGGGTGCGGGCGTCGTTGGAGCGCGGGTCGGTGTGGCCCTTGAGTTCGTCGCCGTTGCGCGCGCCGTCCTGGTCGGTGTCATGGTTGACGTCATTGAGCAGGTAGTTGGTGCCCAGCATCATCTCCAACCGGTCCGGGTAGCCGTCAGAGTCTGAATCAAACAGCGTGGGGTCCGTCCCCAGCAGCAGTTCTTCGCAGTCATTGAGGCCGTCCCCGTCACGGTCCTGGAAGCGGCCGCTGACCCGCGTCAGCGTCTGGCAGGTGAGCGGGCTGTCCGGCACGGTGGGGTCCAGCTCCCAGGCCAGGCCTGCATCCGTGGTGACGCGCTTCTTGAGCACGTTTTCCAGGTGATCTCCCAGCTGGTCTCCGTCCGTATCCGGCCGCAGCGGCTGCGTGCCAATGTCCCTCTCCTCGTCATCTGACAGGCCGTCCGCGTCACTGTCCGGGCTGAACCCGCCGGTGCCGGGCTTGGCGTTGAGGTTGGCCACGACGATGTTCTTCATGATGAGCACGTTGCGCGTGGCGGAGTACTCAAACGCGCGGAAGCTGAGCTCCCCAATGGAGGCGTATTGCAGGTAGGTGCCGCCGCCGGCCGCGGCCATGCGCGCCAGCGCGTTCTGCGCGTCGCACTGGTCGTCGGGGGCGCCGGTGCCGCAGCAGGGTTCGCCGCCGGGGCCGGGGGGCGCGGGCGGCGTCACGGCAAAGTGCGCGGTGTGCAGCACCAGGTCCCCGCCGCCGTTGTCCGTGACAAACTTCCGCATGCGCCGGATCTCGCGCTCAAAGTTGCAGCCGTCATCACAGGGCGGCACAAACGTGCACGCGTTGAACCCGCCCGGGGGCGGCACGCAGGCCGGGTCACAGTAGTAGTTGTTGGCGTTGGGCGGGCCGGCGTCACCCAGCAGGCCCGCGTCCGGGGCAATGGACGTATCCGGGTCCGTGCGCGGCCCCTCCGAATACAGCACCACGACGTAGCGCGTGCGGGCGCGGGCGCCGCGTTCGCTCACCAGCAGGTCCCCGGTGATGAGGTTGTTGGCGCGCTCCAGCGCCAGCTCCCAGCGCCGCTTGCTGCACACCACCCCGCCGGCGGCCGTGCACGGCAGCCCGGAGCGCGTGGCCGCCTGCTGCAGCAGCGTGATGTCACGCGTGTACTGGTCCTGCGTGAGGGACTCCGTCTCCCCGTCATACTTGATGATGCTCCAGCTGATCTCCGGGGCGCCGGCGTACAGGTTGAGGATGTCACTCACCGCCTGCGTGCGGAACTGGTTGACCACGCCACCGGTGGCTGTGGAGCCAAATGAACTGGCGTCCATCAGGAAGATCACCTTCACCGGGAAGCGGCGCTGCAGCGGGTTGTCACTGCACACCGTGCCTGAGAGGGTCATCTTGTCCGGCAGGGACGGCTCGTCCCGCACGCCAAAGAGGTCCGACCGGGTGCAGGCCCACGCGGCCAGCGCGGCCGGGAGGAGCCAGGCCAACAGGGGAGGGCGCCTGATCATGGGGCGTTGAGCCTACCACGCCCGCCCGCCTGCGCGTGCTAGCTTCCGCGCCGTCATGAGTCCTTCGCGCGCCCTGCTGGTGCTGCTGGCCCTGTTCGGGTCCCTGTTCGTCATGTTCGTGGTTGGCCTGGGGTTGATTTTGGGCGCGGACCGCGCCCCGTCCCTGGGCGGGCGGCCACGCGTGGGCGTGGTGGAGGTGACGGACGCCATCACGGACAGCAAGGAGTTCACCGAGCGGCTGCAGCGGTTCCTGGCGCAGGATTCCATCAAGGCCATTGTGGTGCGCGTGGACAGCCCCGGCGGCAGCGTGGGCCCGTCCCAGGAGATGCGCAGCGAGATCATCCGCGCGCGCGGCAAGAAGCCGGTGGTGGCCAGCCTGGGCAGCGTGGCGGCCTCCGGCGGGTTCTACGTGGCCGTGGGCGCGCAGAAGGTGGTGAGCAACCCGGGCACGCTGACGGGTTCCATTGGCGTGATCATGCAGCACCCGGTGCTGGTGGAGCTCATGAAGACGGCGCGCGTGGACATGGCCACCTACGCGTCCGGGGCGCTCAAGAACACCGGCAGCCCGTTCCACGTGCCCACGCCGGACGAGCGCCGCTACCTGCAGGGGATCACCGAGGAGATCCACGCGCAGTTTGTGGACGCGGTGGCGGACAGCCGGCAGCTGCCGCGGGACCAGGTGGCGGCGGTGGCGGACGGGCGCGTGATCACCGGCGCGCGCGCCAAGGAGCTGGGCCTGGTGGATGAGTTGGGCACGCTGCAGGACGCCGCGCGGCTGGCGCTCAAGCTGGCCGGCGTGGAGGGTGATCCGGAGCTGGTCTACCCACCACGCAAGGGCGGCATGCTGGCGGAGCTGCTGGAAGAGGGGACCCAGGGCGCGTGGCGTGGCGTCGTCAAGGCGGTGGGGCCGGGCATGTGGCGGCTGCAGGGTGTACTGCCCACGCTGGAGGTTGCGCCGTCACAGGCGCGCTGAACGCAGGCGGTCCGCGCGGTTGCCGCGCGTCAGCGGCCTCTGGTAGCAGACCGCCCCCCTGAAAAAGTGGTTGCGCCGTTTGGCGCGCCGCGCTGCCGGGAGTCCCGCCGTGACCAAGAGCGAACTCATTGAGGTGGTGGCCGCCAAGGCGCCCAATTTCCCCAAGCGGGACGTGGAGATCATCGTGAACACGATGTTCGACACCATGACGGTGGCCCTGCAGCAGCACGAGCGGATTGAAATCCGGGGATTTGGGTCCTTTGTGGCGCGGGAGCGCCGCGCGCGTGACGGCCGCAACCCCCGCACCGGCGAAAAGGTCAGCGTGCCGCACAAGTGGGTGCCGTTCTTCACCGCGGGCAAGGAACTGCGCGAGCGCGTGGACAACAGCAGCCACCCGCTGGCCAAGGACACGGACGACGATTCCGACGAGATCCAGGCCGCGCCGCGCCCCGCCGCGCCGGCCATCTCTGCCGCCCCGGGCGAGGCCAAGGGCTGAGCCGCAGACGTGGACCGGATCTGGGCACCCTGGCGGCTGGCGTTTGTGGAGGGGAAGGACGGCGGCGGCCCCGCGGCGTACCGCACCGGCTGCATCTTCTGTGACTACCCGCGTGCGCCCGGGTCACCCGTGGATGAGGTGTATGACCGGGAGCGCCTGGTGGTGCACGCGCGCGAGCACGCGTTTGTGATCATGAACAAGTACCCGTATTCCAACGGGCACGTGATGGTGGTGCCGCGCGTGCATACCCATGAGCTGGAAGCGCTGCCGCCCGAGGTGGCCGCCGGCCTCTCCATCCTGCTGCGGGACACGGTGGCGGCGGTGCGCACGGCCTACCAGCCGCACGGGCTGAACCTGGGGATGAACATGGGGCGCGCGGCGGGGGCGGGCCTTGCGGACCACGTGCACTGGCACGTGGTGCCGCGGTGGAACGGGGACACCAACTTCATGCCGGTGTTCTCTGACACGCGCGTCATCAGCGAAGGCCTGCTGGAGGCCTACGACCGCCTGCGCCGCGTGTTGGGCCCCTGAGGCCGCCGGTCAGTCCAGCCAGCCCTGCAGGTAGGCGCGCCCGCTGTGGGGCTCCACAAACACCCAGCAGGCGGCTCCATCCGCCAGCGTGACCTCCTGGTAGTCCCGCTGCAGCGCGTCCTGGCGCCACCACTCTGTCCACAGCCGGCGGGCAGGCCGGATGTCCCGCACCACCGCGCCGCCGGGGTGCAGCGGTTGTCCCCGGCGGGGCCAGGCGGCCAGCAGCCTTGGGGTGGCCAGCACGCGCAGCGGGTGGTGCCCGGCGCGCGCCGGGGCGGGGGGCAGCAGGGGCAGCGGGGAAGCGGGCCCTTCCGGCGGCGGTGGTGGCGGGTCCCGGTCCGGGAACCAGGGGCTGCATAGCGCGGGGTTCATCCACACTTGGCTGGGCGGCGGGCGGGCGGGCTTGCGGGGACCCGGGGGGTCCTCCTCCAGGCCGGGCGGGGACAGGCGCGTGGCGTCTTCCGGGCGGTGGCTGCCGGACAGCCCCAGCAGGCCCACGCGGTCCGCGCCCAGCTCCGCCACCAGCTCCGCCCACAGGCGCGGCAGCCCATCCGGATCCGCGGGCCGCGCGCGCAGCCCGGGGGCGGATCCGTCCGCGGTGGCGGGGTCCACCGCGTCCACCTGCACGGGGGGCCGCTCCGTGGTGGCGGGGATCTCCAGCCGCAGGGACCGCACCGGCGCGGGCAGCACGGTGCGCTCCAGCAGCGGCCGCAGCGCGCCCAGCAGGTCTGCGGACAGCCACAGGGGCAGGGCCAGCGGCAGCTGCAGCCGGGTGTCCGCAACGGGCTGGGCGTGCGGGGCGGGCACGTGCACCAGGGACAGGACCAGCTCCCGCGCGGCCAGCTGGCGGCCGGCCAGGCGGGCGGCCAGCGCGTCCACCGCGCGCTTGGCACAAAACACCAGCGGCTCCACGTCCTCCACCGGCGTGTCCGCAAACTCCACACCATGGGCCAGCCGCGCCGGGGGCTGGTGCGGCCGCAGCGGGCGCGCGTCCGCCAGCGTGTCCGTGCCCACCTCCAGCAGGCGCAGCCGCGGCGCCTCCGCGCCCAGCCGGCGCGCCAGCGCGTCCCGGGGCTGCCGCTGCAGGTCCGCCACCGTCCGCAGGCCCGCTGCGGCCAGCCACTGACGGGCCACCGGGCCAAAGCCCAGCGCCGCCGCCGGCAACTCCCGCAGCGCTGCCGCGCCGCCGCCCTGAGGCAACAGGCAGGGCGAGCGCGGTCCGTGGCGGGCCAGCGCCAGCGCCACTCCCGGGCCGTCCGCCAGCGCCAGCCGCGCCCGGTGCCCCCCCACCGCCAGCCGTGCCAGCACCCCGTGCGCCCAGGCCTCCTCACCGCCAAACAGCGCCGCCGTCCCCGTCAGCTCCATGAGCAACGCGTCCGGCTCCGCCACCTCCACGCCGGGGCTGAACACCAGCGCGGCCTCCGCCAGCCCCTCCAGGCAGGCGCGCGCCTCCCCGGCAAACACCACAGCCACCTGCAGCGCGGGCGCCATGGCGCGCGCCGCCGCCACCGTCAGGCCCGGGCGCAACCCCAGGCCCCGCGCCCTCCCGTCCACCTGCGCCAGCCGCGCGTGCGGTACCACCTCCGCGCCGCCCGCCCGCGGCCGCCGGCCAGGCTTGAGCGCCACAGCGCGCGGCGCATCTTCCCGGGCCGCAGCGGCCAGCTCCAGGAGCAGCTGCGGGAAGAACACGGCGGCCACGCGGCGCGCTGCCATACTGAACATGCTAGCAGGCAAGCCCGCCACGGCAAGCCCACCCGGGGGAAAAACGCAGCGGGCGGGTGACTGATCCCAGTCAACCCGCCCGCGCTCAAAAGACCACTCGCTTTGAGGAATCAGAGAGCCTTGGGGGCCTCTTCCTTCTTCTCGGCCTTCTTCTCTTCCTTCTTCTTCTTGTCGTCCTTCTTCTCTTCAGCAATGGCCTTGGGCGCCTCTTCCTTCTTCTCTTCCTTCTTCTCTTCCTTCTTCTCTTCCTTCTTCTTCTTGTCGTCCTTCTTCTCTTCAGCAATGGCCTTGGGGGCCTCTTCCTTCTTCTCTTCCTTCTTCTTGTCGTCCTTCTTCTTCTTGTCGTCCTTCTTCTCTTCAATGGCCTTGGGGGCCTCTTCCTTCTTCTCCTCCTTCTTCTCCTCCTTCTTCTTCTTGTCGTCCTTCTTCTCGGCCACCGTGGCGGCCGGGGCGGCAATTGACGCGCCGGTGAAGGAGGTCAGGGCCAGGGCAATGAGTGAGTTGCGAACGATGCGCATCGGTGTGAACCTTTCCTTGCAGAGAGAAGCCCTTGGGATGGGGTGCTTCTTCGTGTCCAGCGCCTCCATCCTGAGTCCCTGAGGGAGGCCACCGGGTTGTGGGTTGACTCAAAGACGCCACAGACCAGCCCCCTTATTCAAGGGGTCTGTGATCAATGTCCCACGGCGGGCAGAAACGGCCAGGAGAGCCCCACGTGGCCGGATTGGTGGGAACCCCGCTGTTTTTCAATAAAAACAACAATTTGAGAGTGGCTCTGCCGGCTGAGCCGCAGGCGGAGGGCGGCGGGCAGGGGCAGGGTGGCCCCGTCCGCCCAGGCGCCGGAGAGCAGCAGCACCGCGCAGGAGGCCTCCTGCGCGGCCACGGAGAGGCGGCGGACGGCCAGCTCCGGAGCCTGGGCGGGTGCCGTCTCCACCTGGTCCACCACCACCACGCGGAAGGCCCGGCTGCGCACCAGGCGCAATGCCACCGCCGCGGCGTGCGCGGGCTCAGACGGCCGTACGCACCACAGCACCCCGGGCGGGATCCCCGCCGCCACCGCGCCGGGGCCGTGCAGCGTCCCCATCCCGTCCACCACCACGGCCCGGGCGTGCGGCACCCGCAGCGCTTCTGCGCAGACCCGCAGCGCCAGGGACATCCCACCGTGACCCGGTGCCGCGCGGATCTCCGTGACCCCGCCCAGCGGCAGGCCCCCCTGGGCCAGCGCCCCGTCCAGGGCCGGGATCCCCACCGGTTGGACCGGGGCCGGCAGAACCTCCGCCTCCCCTCCGGGGAGACCGCGCCACCACTGGGGGGTGACCACTGCCGGGCTGCCCATGGCCATGCCCTCCACGGGGGCTCTCCCCCCCGGGGAACCCTTCACTGAACATATTATCAGTCAGTGCAGAGGCTGCCAAGCCCGCCGTCAGCGTTTGCGGGCCTTCTTGCGGGCCGCCTTCTCCGCCTTGCGCTTGGCCTTCTTGTCCTTGTCACTGCCGCCCTTGCGTGACGCGCCCACGCTGGTGGTGGCGTAGTACCCGGGCGGCGGCGCCAGCGGGCGGTTGGTCCCGGCAAACGGGTCCACCCCGCCAAACAGCTGCTTCATGTCCGGCCCGCCGGGCATCCCCCGCATGGCGCCCAGCTGCTTGAAGCCGGGGATGCGGTTCAAGAAACCCGCGTTCTGCCCCAGCGCCTGCATCATCTGCTTCATCATCTTGAAGCGGCCCAACAGGTCATCCACGTCCTTGGGCGTGCGCCCGCTCCCGCGCGCAATGCGGCGCTTGCGGGAGGTGTCAATGAGGTCCGGCTTGCGGCGCTCGTCCACCGTCATGGAGTGGACAATGGACTCAAACTTCACCAGCTCCTTGTCGTCCACCTGCTGGCCTTCCGGGACGGCCTCGCTCATGAAGGGGATCTTCTCCACCAGCTCCTTGAGGCTCCCCATCTTCTTGAGCGTCTTGACCTGCTCCAGGAAGTCCACCAGGTTGAACTGGCCGCGCATCATGCGCAGCGCGTCCTTCTCCGCCTTGTCCTCGTCAACCACCTCCTCAAAATCCTTGATGAGGCCGACGATGTCCCCCAGGCCCAGGATGCGGGACGCGAGCCCCTGCGGGCGGAACTCCTCCAGCTTGTCCAGCGTCTCGCCCACGCCCAGGAACTTGATGGGCTTGCCGGTGACCTCCTTGATGGACAGCGCCGCGCCGCCGCGCGCGTCCCCGTCCAGCTTGGTCATGATGAAGCCGGTGAGGTCCAGGCGGCGGTTGAACTCCGCCGCCGTGCGCACCGCGTCCTGGCCAATCATGGAATCCACAACGAGGAAGATGTTGTCCGGCTTGGTGCGCGCCTTGATGTCCTCCAGCTCGCGCATCAGCTCTTCGTCAATGGCCAGCCGGCCGGCGGTGTCAAAGATGACCGCGTTGCGGCCGGTCTCGCGGGCCACCGCCATGGCCTTCTCGCACAGCTCCGGGGGCTTCAGACCGGGCTCATGGAACACCGGCATCTGCAGCTTGTCCCCCAGGGCGCGCAGCTGGTCCACGGCGGCGGGGCGGTAGATGTCCGCGGCCACCAGCAGCGGCCGCAGCTTCTTGCCGTCCAGCCAGCGCGCCAGCTTGCCCGCGGTGGTGGTCTTGCCGGACCCCTGCAGCCCCACCATCATCACCTTGGTGAGCGGCTTCTGGACCGTGATGGACGTGTCCACCGGGCCCATCAGCGCTTCCAGTTCCTCATGGCAGATGCCGTTGAAGCGGTCCTGCGGGCTGAGCTTCACCCGCTTGCCGTGGCCGTCCTTCACCTCCAGGCCCACCACCTGCCCCAGGGACTTGTCCCGCACGCGGTCCATGAAGGACTTCACCACGCCCAGGTCCACGTCCGCCTCCAGCAGGCTGACGCGGATGTCCTTGAGCGCCTCGTCCACGAGCTCACTGTTGAGCTCCGCCTTGCCTTGCAGCTTCAGGCGGGCGTTCTTGAACCCTCTTGTGACGGTTTCCAGCATGGCGGCGTTGTCCGGGATGTCCCCCGACGACACGCCGGGGGGCCGCCCTCTATGGCAGGACCGCAGGGGCCGTTCAACCCACCGTGTGGGGGCCGGGCAGGCGCCGCCGGGTCCGCGCACGGGCCGCCAGCGGCAGCAGCGCCGGGCGCTGGAACGCCAGCGGCGGCAGGTCCAGGTCCGCCGGGGGCAGCACCGGTGCCGTCCAGGCGGGCCAGTCCTCCAGCAGGTGGTGACAGCGGTGCCCCAGGCGGCGGGCCAGCGCCAGCCGCCGCGCCAGCACGCGGGCCGGGATCCTCCCCTCCTCCGCGCTGATGCGGGACAGCAGGCGCGCGTAGCGCCCCAGTGAGCGGGTGACGTGGTGGCGCTCGCCCAGGGCCGCGCGCGCGCGGTGGTGCCAGCGCTCCACCTCCGCCAGCACTTCACGTTCACGGCGGCACAGCCCCAAAAGGTGCATGGCGCGGAAGCCCAGCCACAACACCGCCAGCGCCGGCGAACTGGCCGGATCCATCACCGCCCAGGCCACCACCGCCACGCCCACCATGGCCTGCAGCACACTGGGTGAGGGCTCCAGGTCCGGCAGGCCTGGGGAGGTGAGCGCCTGTTCGCGGCCGGTGCTGATGGCCACGGACGTCATGGGAACGGCGTCCATGAACCCAATCCTAGCCGCTTGCGCGGACGCCGCCAGCCGGATCAGCGGAACAGCAGGCCCACCGCCACGCCGGCCGCCAGCAGAAAGGCCCCCAGCGGCAGCAGCAGCAGCCCCAGCCCGCCCACCCCCAGACCGCCCACGCTGGTGGGATAGACCAGCGGCGCGCCAAACCGGATGGCGGCCTGGACGGTCCACACCAGCGCATACAGCGCCGCGCTCACGCCCAGCAGCACCAGCCCCGCCACCGCCGTCAGCGCGCCCGCGCCCAGCCCCACCCCACCTGCCCCCAGCAGGCCCAGGCGCGCGGGCCCGGCCCAGGCTGGCGGACCGGCGGTGGCGGGCGCGGCCGGCTTGTCGGCGGGCGCAGGAACCGGTGCCGGGGCGGGCGCGGCCACTGCAGGGGGCGCCTTGCGCGGCTCCGGCTCCAGTGCCACCTCCAGGCGGACGGCGTCACCGGCGGTGATGTCCACGCCGCGCGCCTGCGGCAGGTACCCCTCCAGCGTGAGGGTCACCTCGTGGTGGCCCTCCGGCACGGCGGAGCGGGTGACCGGCGCGGGTCCCAGCGCAACCCCATCCAGCACCACCAGCGCGCCCGCGGGGACGCTGACCACCTCCAGGGCGGCCGGGCGCACCGGACCCAGCACGCCGCGCACCGCGGCGGCGGCGTCCGCCACCATGGTCTTGTCATTCCTGAGGGAGGCGCCGGTCTTCTGCTGGGAGCGGTCCGGCCGGAACTGCACCAGCAGCAGCGCAAGATCCCGGTTCCTGCCCCCTCCCAGCGTGGCCACCAGCACCGAATCCGCGCGGACCACCTCACCCATGCGCATCACGCAGTCCACGTCCACCTTCTTGCAGGACAGCGCCACGATGAGTTCGTCCACCGTCACCGGCGGCGGCTCCTGCCAGACGTAGCCCGCTGAGCGGGCCACCTCGCGCTTGATGCCCTCCAGCAGCACGCCTTGCGCAGCCGCGGACAGGGCCGGCGCATCCAACAGCACCACCAGGCTGCGCGGCCGGGCGGGGGCCTTGGGCGCCTGCGCCTTGCCCGCCGAGCCCTTGGCAGGCCCCTTGGCCGGCGCGGGTGCGCCGATCAGCAACCCCGCGGCCAGAAGCAGTGGCAGCACGCGCCGTCTCCCTGGGTGATGGACCGCCCGAGGCTACCACCCACGCCGCGGCGGGCGGTAGCGCGCGTTTCGCGGGCGGCGGCGCGAGCGCCCCGCCGTCCGTGAGGGGTCCGGCCGCGGCCCGGCGAGGCCTCCCCTCAGCGGCGGGCCGGCGTGGCGGCGGCCGCGCAGTGTGGGCAGCCCTGGCGCGCGTACAGCGGTTGCACGCGCGTGGTGCCCGCCAGCAGGTCCAGCGTCAGCAGGCGCGCCGTGAGGGGCTGCCCCACCCCCAGCAGGACTTTCACCGCCTCCGCCGCCATCACGGCACCCACCGCACCGCACGCGGCCCCCAGCACGCCGGCATCCTGGCAGCGCTCAGCCGGGGGCGGCTCATCAAACAGGCAGCGCAGGCACGGCCGGCCCCCGGCGGGGATCACCGTCACCTGGCCGCCCCAGCGCACCGCGCCGCCGTGCACCAGCGGTACCGCGCAGCGCAGTGCCGTGTCCTGGAGGATGAACTTGGTGGCCGGGTCATCCGTGCAATCCACCACCACCCGGTGCGCCCCGACGATGCCGCGCGCGTTGCGCTCCGTCAGCCGCATCTCCATGGCGGCCACCGCCACGTGCGGCTGCAGCGCGCGCACCCGCTCCTGCAGCACCGCCGCCTTGGGCCGGCCCGCGTCCTGGGTGTGGAACAGCAGCTGGCGGTTGAGGTTGGTCTCCTCCACGTCGTCATCATCCATCAGCGTGAGGTGCCCCACGCCGGCGCCGGCCAGGTAGGCCGCCACCGGGTGGCCCAGCCCGCCGCACCCCACCACCAACGCGCGGCTGCCCAGCAGCGTGCGCAACCCGGCCACGCCCACCTCAGCCAGCGCGCGTGTGCGCGCCAGGCGCCGCTGCACGCCACCCTGTTCCAGCACAGAAGGGTCCATGGACGGGCTCCTCAGGGCTCAAACGCGCCGCGGAAGCGGCCGTCCCCGTCCACGTCAACAAACACCGGGTTGGTCACCGCGTAGGGCGGCACGCCCCCCGTCACCGTGAGGAAGGTCTGTGGCGTGGTGGCGGATTCGTCCACCGCCACGCGCAGGCCGTCCAGCAGCACCGGCCACAGGACCTGCCGCCCGTGCACGCGCACCAGCAGCGTGGCGTCACGCCCGGGGAACGGGTTGGCCACCGCCAGGTCCACCGCAAAGGACGCGCGCCAGGTGCGGCGCGTGCCGCCGTTGGGGAGCAGCGTGTCCTGCGGTGTGAGCGCGGCGGCAGCGGCCACCGTCAGCTCCGGTGCATCATTGCTGGGCGTGGGCATCCCGCCGGGGGACACAATCACGTCCGCCGTGTCCAGCCCCATCCACGCGGGGGCCTGCACCTCCACGGTGAGGTCCACGGGCCCGGCCGCCCGCAGCAGGCCGCCGGGAGACACGGTCTGGTTGTTTGCGCGCGCCGTGACCACCGGGATGGGCGTGCTGCTGACCACCACGTCCCCGCGGTTGGCGGTGTCTGACCGGCCGGCCAGCGCACCCAGCACCTCCCACGGGTCCGGCAGCGCCCCCGCCGGCGGGCGGCGCACGCGGACGTACGTGCGCGGGTAACCGGTGTCCCCGCGCTTGAGCTTGTGGGTGTCCGACACGCCGGTCATCACGGGCCGCAGGCCCACCAGGATCATGTTGGCCACGTCCAGCAGGATGCGGTCCGCCCGGCGGTCCCCGGCGCGGCGGGTGGCCACGGCGCCCGGGTACGGGGCGAAGCCGTTGAAGATCTCCACGCAGTCAAACCCCGTGCCCCACATGGGCTCTCCCTCCGGGATGCGCATGCGCGTGTTGCTGTACGGCTGCGCGCCCACGTCCCCGCGCGCCGTGCCGGTCCTGCCCGCCGGGTTGAACTCAAAGGTGAGCGCCGCAACGTCAAAATACGCCTGGAACGGGGAGCCACCCAGGCTGCGCGGGTGGTTCACCTGCACCACGCGCGCCCCCAGCGCGCGCTGCGCCTCCCAGATCTGCGGCGGCGCCAGGCCCGGCCCGCTGCCGCCGGCCCAGTCCACCGCGCCGCCGGAGGGCCGCGCGGGGTCCACGGCCAACGGGAAGGCGTTGAAATGCCCGTATTCAAATGGCGTGGTTTCCACGCCGTTGATGGCGCGGATGCGGGAGGAATAGCCGAATTCCTCCACCAGCGCCTCCCAGTCCGTGATGACGTCATGGTCCGTGCCCCCAAACAGGGCAATGCCCTCAGCCATGTTGGCAATGAGCCGGTCCCGCAGCGGAATGGGGCTGTCCGGTGAATTGAGCGTGTGCTGGTGCCAGTCCGTGGCCACGTAGCCGGTGCCGGAGACCACGCGGTGCAGCGTGCCCGCCACCGCGGCGGACGAAGTGCCCACGTCCACCAACCCTTCCCAGTGGTCAAAGTCCGGGCCCGCCGTGGCCACCACCAGGTAGCGCCCGGGGGCCACCGCAATGGGGCCGTCGTCGTCAGACGAACAGGTGGCGCTGTAGCGGACGGCGGCAATCCCGTCATGCGGGGCGTCCGCGTCCGCCGCCGTGAGCGCCGGGTCCGTCCACTGCGGCGGGCCGTACACCGTGACCCGGCAGGGCGCGGGGGCCAGGCCCGGGCTGTCTACGCGGTCCGCCAGCAGGAAACGGTAGGAGAGGCGCCCCGCGGTGGACAGGCCCACGTCCACCACGTCACCCAGGATGTCCTGCGGTGTGGGGGACACGTAGCCCTCCGCGCGGACCTGCACCACCCGCGGACCGGGAGGCGTAGCAAACGGCGCCTCGCCGTCGGGGCCGGTGCGCCCGGTGGCAATGGCGTCCACCAGTTCGCCCTGGTTGTTGACGGCGCGCACCAGCACCAGCGCACCCGCCACGGGGCCCGCGGTGTCCGTCACCCGCACGCGGAAGCTGTGCAGGTTGCGGCCCTGTTGGCGCAGCAGCGCGGCGGAGGCGTCTGCCAGGCTTGGCCCCGCCGCGGCCAGGTCAAAACCAAAACTGCCCGTGCCGTGGGCGTCCAGGAAGAACTCACTCTCTGACAGCGCCGCCAGGATGTCCGGGCGGCTGAAGATGCTCACCGTCACGCCGGCCACCTGCACGGTGGGGTTGGTGGAATCCCCCGCCAGCGGCGGCGTCACCGGGTGCGGGCGGATGGCCGCGCCGCCGGCCCGCCCGGTGAAGCCAAACCAGGGCACCGGCTTGCTGCCATCCAGGATGCCCTGCAGGCTGTAGTCCGGCGTGCCAAAGCCGCCCTCCGCCCGGAACGGCTCCACCGCCCCCCCGCTGTCCACGACGACACCCACCGGCATCTGCAGGCCGTATTCGCCGTCATTCACCAGTGTGTAGGTCACGCGCAGCACCGGGCTGTCCGGTTGCAGCGTGTAGGTGGCGACGACGCGCACGGGCAGCGGGCCGTCCGGCTCAAACGGGATGAGCGTGGAGAGGCCCTCAGACAGGAACGCGCCCAGGTTCACAAAGTCCCACAGCGACGGGCGCCCGTACGCGCGCACCACGGCGGGACCGCCGGTGCTGCCGTCCCGGATGATCTCAATATCCCGGAAATCCACGGTCATTCCCAGGTTGAGCAGCGGCTGGATTTCACCGAATTCATCCGGCTGCGGCGCCCCGCCCACGACGGAAACCGCGTCCAGCACGTTGCCGCCAAACGGCAACGGCCCGATATCGCGCCCGGGCTTCTGGAGGATGTACGCCGCGGTGCTGTTGCGGATGAGCACGTCACCCAGGCGCCCGTGCGCCGCGTTGCCGGTGAGCAGGTCCGCGCGGTCCGTGATCACCCGCGCCACCGCGCCGCCCGTCCCGCCCACCGGTGGCAGCGGCGGCAGCGCTTCGCCCAGGGGGCCCACGCGGCAGGCGCCGGACTGACACACCTCCACAAACCGGCAGTCCTGGTCAGCACCGCACTTGCGCGGCTGCGCCTGCCACGGCGCCACCACGCAACCCGCCCACGCCAACCCCGCCGCCAGCAGCACCCGTCTCATGCCTGCACCCTCTCCGCCACGAACCGCCCGTCCCGCATCACCACCCTGGTCGGCGCGCCGGGCACGCCGCGGCGCACGGGGTGCCGCGGGTCCCCGGGGAACGCCAGCACCGGCACGCCGCCGTCGTCCGCCAGCACCGGCTCCACCGCCGGGACCTCGGTGGGCTCGCGCAGCGCGTCCGCCAGCGTGCGGTGCCCGGCCAGCCCGTCCAGCACGCACAGCGTGGGCGGCGGCAGCGTGATGCCGCCGCGCTGGTGCTCAGCCACCGCGTCCGCGGGGGAGAACCAGCGGCCCTCCACGGCTTCCTGCTGGTCAATGACGGGCTCCTGGCCCGCGGGGAGCTCCACCGCAAAGAAGCGCGCCGTGAAGCGCCGCGGCTCAAACGCCGGCGTCACCCAATGCGCAAAGTAGCGCAGCGCCCCGCCGTGCAGCGTCCACCCGCGCGCCGCCACCGCTTCCGAAAACGCCCGCCCGCCGTCCAGCTCCGCGCGCAGTTGGCGCGCCTGTGCCGCGGTGGCGCCCGGCACCAGCAGGACCCCGGCCTCTTCCAGCAGTTCACGGCATCCGGCCAGGACGTAGGCCAGCGCCTGGTCCACGGGGATGCCCATCCGACCTGCCAGGCCCGCGGCGTCCGGGTGGCGCACCAGGCCGCGCGCGGCGGCCGCGTGGTCCGCGTCATCCACGCGGCCACCGGGGAACACGTGGGTGCCGCCCATGAAACGCTGCGTGGCGACACGCTTGACCAGGAAGACCTCCAGCGGCGCGCCGGCGCGCAGCAGCACCGTGGTGGCGGCGGGGCGGGGAGGGGCGGGGGTGTCCGTCATGGGGGCGGGAGACTGTCACAGCGGCGGCGGTGTCCGCCACGCATCCCGCGCCGTGCTCAAATAGCGCACCACGGCGTCGTTCATCCGGCGCAACGTCCGCCTGGTCAGCGGCCCAACGCGGCACTGCGGGTACGGCATGCCGCGTGCTCCGGGGCCGCGCGGAGGTGCCAACATGAACGGATTGGGTCTGTGCACACGGCACGCGAGCGCCATGGCGCTGCTGGTGTGGGCAGCCGGCTGTCGCTGGGGGGCGCCGGACCGGCCGGCGGGCCCGGTGGGTGACGACGCGCCGGGCTGCGCGGAGAACAGCGTGGCGGTGGTGACGTCTGCCGGGGTCCTTCCGTGTCAGGCGCGCTGCCTGCCGGGTGAGAGCTCCCCGTGCCGGCGGGGTGAAGGCTGCGTGGCGCGTGACGACGGCGCCATGAGCTACTGCATGCCCATCTATCCGACGGATCCGGCTGCCGGCGCCGCGTTGCGCTGCCCGGAGCGCGGCGTGGCGGCGGTCTCGTCGGCGGGGACCTTTCCGTGCCAGGCGCGCTGCCAACCGGGGGACCATTCCCCGTGCCGCACCGGCGAAGGATGCGTGTGGCGTGACGACGGCGCAGAGAGCTGGTGCATGCCCATCTATCCCGCGCACCCGCACGCCAGCACCCGGTTGACCTGCCCGGAGCGCGGCGTGGCGGCGGTGTCGTCCGCGGGGATCTTCCCGTGCCAGGCGCGCTGCCAGTCCGGTGACAGTTCTCCGTGCCGCGCCGGTGAAGGCTGCGTGGCGCGTGACGACGGCGCCGAGAGCTACTGCATGCCCATCTATCCCGTGGATCCGGACGCCAGCGCCGCACTGGCCTGCTCCCACCACAGCGTGCCCGCGGTGTCGGCCGCCGGGGTGCTCCCGTGCCAGGCGCGGTGCGTGCCCGGGGACAGCTCGCCGTGCCGGCGTGGCGAAGGTTGCGTCTCCCGTGACGACGGCGCACAGAGCTACTGCATGCCCATCTACCCGACGGACCCGGCCGCCGGGGCTGGGTTGAGCTGCCCGCAGCGCAGCGTGGCGGCGGTGTCGGCGGCGGGGATGTTCCCGTGCCAGGCGCGTTGCACGCCGGGAGACAGCTCCCCGTGCCGCACGGGTGAGGGTTGCGTGTCCCGTGA
>JACRCW010000029.1 GCA_016218805.1 Deltaproteobacteria bacterium
CCGCATCGTCGAACGAATGGTCTACCAGCTCACGCGCAATGAAGAGGCCCGCCGTGCCCACTACGCAGCCCGCGGACATCGACCGCCACCGAGGCGGTGGGAGCCCGAATGGGCGCCATGACCGCAATCACAGTAGAGTTACTTACCCGCTCCAGAACCACAACAACCTGTCCGTGCCAGTGGCCGCCCGGTCTTTTGAACGCGTCCACCCACCGCACTGGAGTACGCTGCACCATGCTCTCCACGCATCTCTCCCTGGTGTTGTTGGCGCTGGCGGCGCCACCGGACGCTGCGGCGGATGAGGCGAGTTCCGGGAGCGGCGACAGCGCAACCGGTGAATGGCCATCTATGGCGTCATGGATACCCGCCGGGTACGTGCTGGTCCCAGGGTCCCGTTACCGGACCAGCCGGGGACATGAGGTCTCCTACCAGCTGTCCATTTCCATGTCCGGCCCGCAGTGGTCCTGGGAGGTCCATCCCAGGAAAACCACCGAGCCCCACGCGCAGGTGGGCCACCTGGCCACGGAGCTGGCAAAGAGCGGGTGGGCCGTGGTGGACAACTGGGCCACAACGTGCGGGCGGTCCAACCGGGACAAGCAGGGAAGGGTTTGCGGCCGCCGCAACGTCACAGAGAGGGAGTGGCTCATCTGCGCGGACGCGTTCCCCGGGCGGGCAGTGCACGTGTCCTTGACGCGGGGGGATGCCACCGCGCCGGTGGATGGATTGCCCGCCACGCCTCCACCCGCAGCAGGGGTGCCGGCGTGGATGTGCGTGGCGCCGGAAAGCCTGATGCTGCAGGAGGAGGAGGGCGAGGAAGAGCGGTGCGAAGAGAAGTCCACGCTGAAGGGGCCCGTCTGGACATGGGACCTGTTGCCACAGGCCGGAAAGCCCTTGGAGCAGATGCGGCGCGTGAAGCGGAGACTGGCGGGTGCGGGATGGGTGGTCATCTCCGCCGGAGAAGGATCTTGCAGCGGGACGGGATACCTCCCGTGCGCGTCCTTGCAGACGGTGCTGAAGAAGAACGGAAAAGAGCTGCTGCTCAGGTACCACGTGGAGGGGATTTCACCCGCCAGCGTGACGCTGATGGAGGTGCGCCGGCGCGAGCCATTGCGCGCCTGCGACGACGACGCTCCCCTGGACGACAGGGTGGGCCTCGGCCGCCCTGCGGATTGAGGGCGAGACGACGAAGCCAGCCGGGTAGCTGGGGAGACCCCGTGGGTGGTCACCGTGACGCCGGCTGGTCGCGTCCGCGCCCGTGGCAGTGGCGCTGTGCCGCAGCCGCTGTTGACGCACCCGCCCATGCCGCGTGCGTGTGGTCTCCAAGGGGCGCGGCCGGGAACACCGGCGGTACTGGCTGACTGACGCGGCGGCGGCGTGGGTGAAGCGGCTGGCGCAGCTGACGTGAAGGCGCGTGGCGCCGTGGCGGAGCGGGTACACCGCCATCCGCGCCCCGCTACGACGGGGTCCGGGTCCTGGACCGCTGTTGCTAGGATGCGCGGCGGGGTTGGGGCCGGAGGCAGTACGGTGGGCCAGGACGCACGCAGCATTGCCGAGGCACTGGCGCTGGAAGGCGTGGAGGACCCCGCGGCGCTGGCCACCGCGCGGGCGGTGCTGGACGAGGAGAAGGTCACCAACCCCGCGCGCGACCGGGTGGCCAACGCCAAGCAGGACCGCATCCGCGAAGTGCTCTCCCAGCGCTTCTTCCGCCACTGCAGCCAGGCGGTGTGCCTGGGGCGGGCGCAGCACAGCGGGCTCATGCCGTTGGTGGTGCGCAAGGACGCGTGCCAGGCGTGCGGGGGGTCCAACATCCGGCGCGCGGTGGAGGACATGGTGCGCGCGTGCCACGCGGCGGGCATCCGGCGGGTCTGCGTGGTGGGCGGCAGCCCCGCGGTGCGCGAAGAACTGGTGGCCCGTGTGGGGGACGCGTTGAGCCTGACGCTGGTGGACGGGACACGCACGCCCAACGCGGCGCAGGCGCGGGCGCACGTGCGCGGTCATGACGTGGTGGTGCTGTGCGGGGCCAGTGAACTGGATCACCGCCTGTCCAACACCTACAGCGCGTGGCGGCAGGAGGGGCGGTTCATCACGGTGGCGCGCCGCGGCGTGGAGGCCATCGCCGAGGAGCTGGCGCGGCACGCCTCCACGCGGGTCTGAGGGGCGTTCAGCGGCGCGGCGCGGAGCGGTGGAACACTTCGCCCACCAGCTTCTTCACCTCCGCGGCAATGGCGGGCTTGCCGTTGAGTTCAAACTCCCAGTTCACCCAGGCTTCGCAGCGCGCGGCGGTTTCCGCCTCACCGTAGCCCAGGCGCAGCAGGATGCCGGCGCGGTCGCGGATTTCGCGGCGCTGCATCTCCAGCGCGCTGGGCCCAAAGCTGGCAACGAAATCCTTGGGCAGGTGCGTCTCGTAGTAGGGAAACGGCATGGGTGGGTTCCTCCGTCGGGGCGCGCGGGAAGCTAGCGCCGCCGGGCGGGCGCCGTCCAACGGTGATAGAAGGCGCGGACCCATGGAACCCCTCTTCCTCGTCGACGGGACCGGCTACGTCTTCCGCGCGTACCACGCCATCAAGCCCATGCGGAACGCGGCGGGCACGCCCATCAATGCGGTGCTGGGCTTCACGCGCATGCTCATCAAGCTGGTGAGGGAGCACCACCCCGCGCGCATGGCGGTGGTCTTTGACGCGGGTGGCCCCACGTTCCGCAAGGAGATCTACGCGGACTACAAGGCCACGCGGCAGGCGCAACCGGAAGACCTGCGGCCGCAGCTCCCCCTGTGCCAGGACGCGGTGGATGCGCTGGGCCTGCGCCGCATCCAGGTGGCCGGCGTGGAGGCGGATGACGTGCTGGCCACGCTGGTCCGGCAGGAAGGCGCGGCCGGCGGCCAGGTGGTGATTGTCACCGGTGACAAGGACCTCATGCAGCTGGTGGGGCCGCACGTGAAGGTGCTGCGCTACAACGCCCGCACGGAGCTGGAGGAGTTTCTGGACGAGGAGGGTGTCAAGGCGTACTTCGGGGTGGGGCCGGCGCAGGTGCTGGAGGTGCTGGCGCTGATGGGGGACACCAGTGACAACGTGCCCGGCGTGGACGGAATAGGCGAAAAGACGGCCGCCGAGCTGATTGCCATGCACGGAAGCGTGGAGGGGGTGCTGGCGGCGGCGCCGCTGATGAAGCCGGGCAAGCGGCGGGACACGCTGCTGGCCCAGGCGGACCGCGCGCGGTTGAGCCGGCAGCTGTGTGCGTTGCGCGCGGACGTCCCGCTCCCGGAGGGCAGCACGGAGCTCGCGTTTCGCGGGTTTGACGTTCCTACCGCGCGCGCGTTCTTCAGCAAGTTGGGCTTCAAGGCGCTGCTGGCGGACGCCATGTTCGCCGCCCCGGCGGACGCTCCCGCGCCGCCGCCGGACGCCCAGGGGAACCTGTTTGCCCCCACCGCGCCCGCGCCCGCGCCGCCGCCGCCGCCTCCCGCCGCGCCGGTCGCGCCGGACCTGCTGGCGCTGGGGCTGCTGGACGGCGCGCACCACCGCACGGTGGCGGACCTGGCGGGCCTGCCCGCCGTCCTGGAGCAGTGCCAGCGCGCGGGCCGCCTGGCGCTGCACGCGGTCCACAGCGAAGACGACGTGATGCGCGCGCGCCTGCTGGGCGTGGCGCTGGCCTGGGCGCCCGGGCACGCGGCGTTCCTGCCCATCCATGACGGCACCCGCCTGCTGGGCGGCGGGCTCCCGCTGGGGGAGGTGCGCGGACGGCTGGGCGCGCTGCTACAGCAGTCCCAGGTGGTGGGGCACGACGTGAAGGCCCACGTGAAGCTGTTGTGCCAGCACGGGCTGCCGGAGTTTGAGGCGGCGGGGGACAGCATGCTGGCCAGCTACGTGCTGGCCGTCAGCGACGTGCACGACCTGGCCAACGTGGTCCAGCGCCACCTGCACGCCAACCTGGCGCCGCTGCCGCCGGGGCCGCGCGGGCGCTCCCAGGCCGCGCTGGAGGACCTGTCCCCGGAAGCGCTGGCCCGCCACGCGTGCGAGCGCGCCGACGCCGCCCTGCGCGCCACCGCCGCACTGGAGCAGCAGCTGTCCGCCGAGGGCCTGCGGGCGCTGTACACGGACCTGGAGCTGCCGCTTTCCGGCGTGCTGGCGCGCATGGAGATGGCGGGCGTGCTGGTGCGGGCGGACGTGCTGCGCTCGCTGCAGCAGGAACTCTCCGCCGAAGCACTGCGCCTGGAGACCGTCTGCCACCAGCTGGCCGGGGCCCCGTTCAACCTGGCCAGCCCCAAGCAGCTGGCGGAGGTGCTGTTCACCAAGCTGGGGCTGCCCGTGCAGCGCAAGACCAAGACCGGCCCGTCCACGGACATGGACGTGCTGGAGCAGCTCTCAGCGCTGCACCCGCTGCCGGCCAACGTGCTGGAGCACCGGCAGCTCACCAAGCTGGTGGGGACCTACCTGGACGCGCTGCCCGCGCTCATCCACCCGCGCACCGGCCGCATCCACACCACCTACCACCAGGCGGTGGCGGCCACCGGACGGCTCAGCTCGCAGGACCCCAACCTGCAGAACATCCCGGTGCGGGATGAGCGCGGCCGCCGCATCCGCAGCGCCTTTGTCGCCCCGCCGGGGCAGCGCCTGCTGTCCGCGGACTACTCGCAGATTGAGCTGCGCATCCTGGCGCACGTGTCCGGTGACCCGGTGCTGGCGGAGGCCTTTGCGCGCGGGGAGGACGTGCACGCGCGCACGGCGTCTGAGGTCCTGGGCATCCCGCTGGCGGATGTCACGCGTGACCAGCGGCGCGCGGCCAAGACCATCAACTTTGGGCTGCTGTACGGGATGAGCGCGTTTGGGCTGTCCCAGGCGCTGCGCATCAGCCGCGCGGAGGCCAAGGACTACCTGGAGAAGTACTTCTCACGGTTGGGCGCCATCCGCGTGTGGCAGGAGCAGACGCTGGCGGACGCCCGCCGCACCGGTGAAGTGCGCACCCTGATGGGCCGCCGCCGCCGCCTCCCGGACATCAACGAGCGCAATGCCAACGTCCGCCAGGGCGCCGAACGCATGGCCACCAACACGCCCATCCAGGGCACGGCGGCAGACATCATCAAGACGGCCATGGTTCGGCTGGACCGCGCGCTGCGGGACGCGCGCCTCCCCGCGCGCATGATCCTCCAGGTCCATGACGAACTGGTCCTGGAGGCGGACGCCGCCTGCACCCCGGAGCTGACCGCCCTGGTGCGCCGAACCATGGAGGGCGCGGCGGGGCTGGAAACCCGGATGGTGGTGGACGTGGGTGAGGGAGCTGACTGGGGTGCTGCGCACGCGTGAGCGTGCCTCAGATGCACTCGCCGGTGGACGTGTTGCAGGTGGAGCCGGTGGCACAGTCCGCGTCAGACAGGCAGCTGGTGAAGCACACGCCACCCGTCCCGCCGGACAGGCCCAGGCACACGTAGCCGGAGCGGCAGTCCGCCGTGACGCCGGGCGAGCAGTTGTCCAGACACACAATGATGTCCTGCCCCTGCGAGTTGGGGCCCAGGTTCACGCACGTACCATTGGCGCCGCAGTCCGTGGAGTCATTGCAGCCGGCGGTGCAGTAGCCGCCCGGCCAGTAGCCGGCCGGGTCCGGCGTCACGCAGTAGGACGCGCCCACCGTGCTCACCTGGGCGCAGGAGGTATCCGCCGCGCACGCATCACCCACGGCACCGGCGCCACCGCTGGAGGACGTGCCTCCGGAGCTGGTTCCGCCCGACGAAGACGTGCCACCCCCGCGCGGGCCGCAGTCCGTGCAGTCCGTTCCCAGCGTGCACACCGAGTAGCTGCTGCCGGCGCCGCCGTCGTCGCACGCGCCGTCTGCAGCCCACTGGCAGGTGTCCGTGCAGCCGCCGCTGCTGGTGCCGCCGGAACTGGTGGTGCCGCCAGAACTGGTGGTCCCGCCAGAACTGGTTGAA
Source organism: Deltaproteobacteria bacterium (assembly GCA_016218805.1). Lineage (GTDB taxonomy): Bacteria > Myxococcota > JACRCW01 > JACRCW01 > JACRCW01 > JACRCW01. The sequence continues at coordinate 5,918 of JACRCW010000029.1, forward strand.
CCGCCCGCGGCACAGTCGCACGCGGCAAAGTCAATCCCGTCCGGGCAGAGGATCATCAGGAACAGCAGCATGGTCATGTCACAGCCGGTACCCGCGCCGCCCGATGACGACGTGCCGCCGCCCGGGGGCTGGCACATGCACGTGGTGTAGTCCACCTGGCCGCCCTGGGATTCGCAGCTGGTGATCTCATCCGGCGTGGGGTTGCAGGTGCCGCCGCCGCTGGAGGAGGTGCTGGTGCCGCCGCCCGAGCACGTGCACGTGGAGGGGTTCCACGTCCCGCCGCCCTGGATGCACTGGTTGCGCTGCGTGGTGCTGCAGGTGGTCCCGCCGGTGGAGGACGAAGAGCTGGTGGTCCCGGACGTGCCGGACGTGCCAGAGGTGCCGCCGGTGGAGCTGGTGCTGGAGGACGACGGGCTCTCGCAGAAGCAGGTGGCGCTGTTCCACTGGCGGCCCGCGTTCACGCAGGTGGTGCGCTGCTGGTCCTCATTGGTGCAGATGCTGGAGGTCTGGCAGCGGCCGTTGGTGGTGCAGGTGCCGCCCGCCGGACAGTCCGCGGGGGACTGGCACTCCACGCAGCGGCCCACGCTGTTGGCCGCGGCGGTGCAGATGCTGGTGGGCGCGGTGCACTGCGTCTGCAGCTTGCAGAAGCCCGGTGCCAGCGGACCGCACGTCAGCGTGGCGGTGTTGCAGAACTGGTCGTCCGGGCACTGCGCGCTGGAGCTGCACTGCGCCCCACCCGTACCGCGCGTCACGCAATGGTTGGACGCCGTGTCACACTGCTCGGTGATGGGGCACTGGTCATCCGTGGTGCACGCCGCGCCGGACCCGCTGCCGCCGCTGCTGGTGCCGCCGCTGCGCGCCACGCATTCGCCGTCAACGCACAGGCTGCCCGCGGTGCAATCCGCGTCCGCCGTGCAGCCGGACGTTGCGCCGCCGGCACAACCGGTGACCGACCCTATTCCCAGCACACCCACCGTGCCCAGGCTTGCCAACCACAAAAGCGCGTGACGGGACATGAACACTCCTGCAGCCGCGATCACCTCAGGGAAGAACGCGGGGACGGCCAAGCGTCCGTTTCCCCGCGCCAAAGGTCAAAGGCGAACCCATCCGCCAACTGACCGATGGACGCGCTTCCGCATCCCTGCCCGCACCTCGGGCCTGTCGGACCGTTATCGGCCGTTGTGCCTGGGAGTGTCGCGTCCGCCCGTCGGTGGCGCAGGCAGATCACGCCGGGGTGCGTCAGCCTTCCGGCGCCAGATTCTCAAACCGCGTCAGGTGAGGCAGGAACGCCAGCTCCACCATGCCCGTGGGCCCGTTGCGCTGCTTGGCCACAATGATCTCGGCCGTGCCCTTCTTGGGGCTGTCCTTGTTGTAGTACTCGTCACGGTACAGGAACATGATGACGTCAGCGTCCTGCTCAATGGCGCCGGACTCCCGCAGGTCACTCATCATGGGCCGCTTGTCCGTGCGGCTCTCCAGGCTGCGGTTGAGCTGGCTGAGCGCCACCACCGGCACTTCCAGTTCGCGCGCAATGGCCTTGAGCCCGCGCGAAATGTCACTGATCTCCTGCGCGCGGCTCTCCACCTTCCCCACGCCGGACATCAGCTGCAGGTAGTCAATGATCACCAGACCCAGGCCGTGTTCGCGTTTGAGGCGCCGGCACTTGGTCCGCACGTCAAAGACGTTGAGCACGCCGCTGTCATCAATGAACAGCGGCGCCTCGGAGATCCGCCCGGCGGCGTGGGACAGCGTGGCCCAGTCCGGCGGGGCCAGCCGGCCGTTGCGCAGCTTGGACAGATCCACGCGCGCCTCGGCGCCCAGCAGGCGCATGGCCAGCTGTTCGCTGCTCATTTCCAGGCTGAACACCACGGTGGGCATGCGCTTGTCCGCGGCGGGGCGGATGGACGCGCCCGCCGCTACGTTCAGCGTGAACGCCGTCTTCCCCATGGAGGGACGGCCCGCCACAATGACCAGGTCGGACGGCTGCAGGCCGGCCAGCATGTGGTCCAGCTGGACAAAGCCCGTGGGCACGCCGGTGATCGCTTCACCGCGGTTGGCGGCGGCCTCCAGCTTCTGGAACGCGCCCTTGAGGACCTCCTTGATGGGCTCGTAGCCATGGCGCTTGCGGTCCTCGCTGACCTCAAAGATCGCCTTCTCCGCCAGGTCCACGTATTCGCGGACGTCCACCTCCTGGCGCATGCCCTGCTCCACAATCCCCGTGGCCGCGGCAATCATCCGCCGCAACACCGCTTTCTCGTGGACAATGCGCGCGTAGGCGCGCACGTGCGCGCTGGTGGGCGTGGACTGCGCCAGCTCGGACAGCGCGGTCAGCCCGCCCACGCGGTCCAGGTTGCCGCCACGGCGCAGCTCGTCGGAGACGGTGAGCTCGTCCACCGGTTCCCCGCGCTCCTGCAGGGACAGCATGGACTCAAACACCTGCCGGTGCGCTTCGCGGTAGAAGTCCTGCGGCTCCAGGTGCTCCTGCGCGTGGTCAATGGCCTGGTTGTCAATGAGGATGCCGCCCAGCACGCTGCGCTCCGCATCCAGCGAATGCGGCGGCGTGCGCAGCCGCCGCACCTGGCGGTCCACGTCCGCGGGGGGCTCCGGCGGGCTTGGCACCAGGGCCTGCGGGGCGGTCTCAGGCGTGTCAGACATGGCCGGTTGCCTCTAGGCGGGCCGCTGGCGGGAATCTAGCCCCGGAGCACGCCGTGCTTGCGCAGCGCGCGCTCCAGCTCCGCCAGCGTCTCCACCGCCTCCACCACAATCCCCAGCGCCCGCGCGCCGTCGCGGTTCTCCGGCCGGTCGTCCACAAACAGCACCTCGGCCGCGGAGGCGCCCAGCGCCGCCAGGCCGCGTTCGTAGTAGCTGCGCGTGGGCTTGCGGGCCCGCGCCTGGTGGCTCAGGTGCAGGTGCACCGCGGAGGCCATGCAGGACAGCGACCGCGCCAGGTGGTCCGCGTGGATGGGGTCCGTGTTGGACCAGATGGCGTGCGGCAGCGCCAGCCGCGCCACCAGCGCGTCCGCGCCGGCGCGCGCCGTGGGAATCAGGTTCCAGGCCTCGTCAAACACGTCATCCGGCACCGGCCGCCCCAGCCGCGTGAGCACGGCGCCGCGGAACCCGCCGGCATCCAGGGCGCCCACTTCCAGTTCGCGCCACGCGTCCTCGTCAAAGGCGCGCACCGCATCGTCAAACGAGACGCCGGCGGCCAGCGCCAGCGCGCGCGGGAACGCTTGGCGGTCCAGGTCACACAGCACGTTGCCCAGGTCCAGGGCCACAAAACGCAGCGCCATCTGTTTCAGTTGACGGTGAGCACGCCCAGCTTGAGGCGGTTCTGCCCGTCGGTGGGGACGTTCTCGGCGGCGGTGAGCGGCAGGCGGTCATCCTCGTGCGCGGGGTCATAGAAGCCCATCCAGATGTCGTACGGGCCTTTCTGCGCATCCAGCGGCACCCACAGCGTGTAGCGGTCCGCCACGATGTCACCCTTGCGCCAGCGGTCCGTGCTGTACGACGTGGGCGGGAAGTGGTCCCCGTGGATCCGGTAGCGCCCGCCCTGCGAATCCACGTGCAGGAACACCTTCCAGTTCTCCTGCATCTCGCCATCGCACCGGTAGTAGAAGGTCAGGTTCACCCGGGTGCCCACGCCGGCCACCGTCTCCGCCACGTCCACGCCCAGCACCGTGATCTTCCCGCCAAAGTTCCCGTTGGCGGGCAGCTTGGGCGTGGGGGTCTGCTTCATCAGCACCTCCCCTTCCAGCCGGGCGCGGTCAATGGTGGTGCGCGTGGTGGCCACGGACGTGGGCCGCGGCAGCGCAAAGATCCCAACCGCATAGGCAATGGCCGGCAGCACCAGCATCACCGCAACCAGCGTGGGCAGGGAGGCGGGCGCAACGCCCGGTGGGGAGGGGGTCATGGCCTGAGGAGTCTGCGTGTCCGCCACGGGTGCACCTGGTTCCGGATGCGGGGGAGGCCCGTATACCAGAACTTGGCGCGCCGGCATCCACCGCGCGGGCCGTGGGGTGTGATCGCCCATGGTTGTGGTCCCTGGGGGTGGGGCCGCCACAGGATCCCAAAGAGCCGTTGTGGTGTGGCACAGCCGCCCCGGCTGTGCCGGTGCATGGCGACGTCACGGATGTCCCGCTGGCGTCCCGGCCGGGGGCGGCCGGGCCACACCGCGCTGGCGTGCTACCTGGCCGCAG
>JACRCW010000030.1 GCA_016218805.1 Deltaproteobacteria bacterium
CTTCCAGGCCACGCCGCGCGGCCCGGAGGTGGAGTTCTCCGCGGCCCAGATGTCCACGGACGCGCCACTCACGCTGCAGTACGTGGTCATTGCCCGGGATGCGGACGGGGACGTGCTGCTGGCCCAGGGTGACCGCGAGCACCCGCTGGAGACCCGCGTGGCGGCCGGGCGGGAACAGGTGCCCGCGTTCTACACGCAGCGCCGCTTCTGGATGGTGGCGGGTGGCGCCGCGGCGGGGGTGACGGCGGTGGGCACCGTGCTGTTGGTGGCGTTGGTGGCCGGCGGCACGGTGGCGGCGTTCACGGGTTACCTGCTGGTCCGGGGGGACGGCACCCCGCCCGGGATCATCGGCAAGCAGACGCTGGACTAGCGGGGGCGGGACTCACAGCCCGTCGTCGCGGAAGCCTTCGGCCTGCGTGGGGACGGCGTCCTCCAGCTTGGGCTCGCTGCCACACACAAACGGCACCTGCACCTCATTGCGGTCGTCCGCTGGAACGCGCTTGCCGGTCTCCTTGTGCACGTGGAACAGGCAGATGTTCTCCGGGACCGTCCAGCCCGGCTCCTCAATGCCGTTGAGCGCTCGCTTGGTGTACTCCATCCACGCCGGGAGCGCGGTGCGGCCGCCCTGTTCACGCGCGCCCAGCGGGTTCACGTTCTGGTCGTACCCCACCCACACGCCCGTCACGAGCGTGGGCGTGTAACCCATGAACCACGCGTCAAAGGAATCATTGGTGGTCCCCGTCTTGCCGGCCACCAGCCGGCCAATCTGCGAGGCGCGCGCAGCCGTGCCGAACTTGGCCACCTGGGTCAGCAGGTACTGGACGATGAACGCGTCCGGCGCCTCCATGACGCGCTCCGGAGCGCGGTCCAGCGCCGTCTGCATGGCCAGCAGCCGCTGCTCACGGGACTGCCAGCCGTCGTTGGGGTCCGCGTTCTCCTCCAGCACGTTGCCGTCGCGGTCGGTGATGCGCTTGATGAACAGCGGCTCACCGCGCAGGCCCAGGCGGTTGAACACGGTGTAGACCGCCATGAGCTCCCACAGCGTTACGCACGAACTGCCGATGGCCGTCCCCAGCTCCTTCTTCAGCGGCGTCTTGACGCCCAGCCGCTGCGCGTAGGCCACCGCGCGCTCCAGGCCCACCTGCTGCATGGTCTTGATGGCGGGCACGTTCATGGAGTTCATCACGGCGGTGCGCACGGTGACGTCGCCCTTGAACTCCTCTTCGAAATTCTGCGGCTTCCACCGTTTCTTGGCGTCGGTGTCGTCCAGGATGAGCGGGCTGTCCACCAGGATGGTGGACGGCGTGAAGTCCTCCAGGTCCACCGCGCCCGCGTAGATGATGGGCTTGAACGCGCTGCCCGGCTGGCGGCAGGCCTGGAAGGCGCGGTTGTATTCGCTCTCTTCAAAGTTGTAGCCGCCAATCATGGCCTGCACGTACCCGGTGGCCGGGTCCATGGAGACCATGGCGCCCTGCACCACGGGTTCCTGGTCCAGCGCCACCACGGGTTTGCCATCGCGGAACGCGGTGCCGTCCTCGGTGAGTTCGGGCTCCAGCTCCACCAGGTTCTCCCGCGTGAAGTCCACCTTCTTCATCTCCTCCAGCGCGGCCACGCGCACCAGGATCACGTCGCCCACGCTCAGCACGTCTGCCTGCTTCTTCACCAGCTGGCTTTCCCACCAGGTTTCATGGTTGGGCTTGCGCGCCCAGCGCATGAACCCCAGCGGGAGGTGCGCCGCGTGCTCGCCAATGCGCACGGTGGCCACGTTGCGCTCCCGCAGCTTCTCCACCACCGCCACGTACGTCTGACCCTTCACCAGTGGCGCGCCGTGCAGGACCTTCTGGGCGTAGCGCTCGGACACCTCGGCGCGGGCCTCCGGCGTGTCCACGTGCATGAGCGGACCGCGGTAGCCCTGCCGCTTGTCCAGGTCTTTGAGCGCCTTCTGCATCGCCTCCTCGGCGTACAACTGCCGCTCCAGGTCCAGCGTGGTCTCCACGACAAGACCGCCGGCCAGGAGCGCCTTCTCGCCGTAATTGTCCAGCACATAGCGGCGCACGTGCTCGGTGAAGTACGGCGCGGTGTCCTTGAAACGGTCGTCGCGCGGGTGCGTGGTCTGCTCCACGGTGAGCGCCAGCGCGTCATCCAGTTCCTTCTGCGTGATGAAACCCTCCTCCACCATGCGGCCCAACACATACTTCTGCCGCGCGCGCGCCTTGTCCGGGTGCACAAACGGCGAATAGGTGGACGGCGCCGCCGGCAGCCCGGCAATCAGCGTCATCTCCGCCAGGTTGAGTTCATTGACGGACTTCCGGAAGTAGTTCTGCGCGGCCGCTTCCACGCCGTAAGCGCCGTGCCCCAGGTAGATCTCATTGAGGTACAGGTAGAGGATGTCCTCCTTGGTGAGCGTCTGCTCCAGCCGCCGCGCCAGCAGAATCTGCCGCACCTTGCGGCGCGCGGAGCGTTCCGTCCCCTTCTTGTAGCCCTCCTGTGCCACCAGCAGGCTCTTGGCCAGCTGCATGGTGATGGTGGACGCGCCCTGCGTGGCGCGCCCGGTCCGCGCTGCCACCAGCACGCTGCGCAGCATGCCCAGGTAGTCCACGCCGCCGTGCTCAAAGAACTTCCCGTCTTCGCTGGCCACAAACGCCTGGATGAGCCGCCGGGGGATCTTCTCGTACGGGACCAGGATGCGGCGCTCCAGCGCAAACTCCCCAATGAGGCGGTGGTCCGACGAGTACGCGCGCGTGACCAGGCGCGGGCGGTATTCCGCCACCGAGCGGAAGTTGGGCAGGTCCTTGGAGAACAGCGCGTAGCCCAGCACGGACACCGCCGTGGCGCTCACCAGTCCCATCACCAGCAGGTAGGCGCCCAGGCGCACCCAGCGGCCCGCGCGCGTGGGCTCGGGCGGCAGTCCCAGGACCACCAGCGGCAGCGCGTGGCCGTTGGAATGCCCGTTGTGCCCCCCGGGGACCGGCTCCGGTTGGGGTGGCGGCGGGGGTGTTGTCGCGGGTGTCTCGCTCACGTCTTCCTGCCTGGCGCTGGCCTACCAAGGGGCCGGCGCACGCTACCACGCGCGTCCCCCGGGCCAAGTTACCTCTTCGTCACTGCGGCGGCTGCCCGTCACACACCAGCGTGCCGCACGTCCACTGGCCGTCCACACAGCCGCTCCCGACGTACTGGCAGCCTTCGGGCGAGGCCGCGCAGTCGATGAGCACCAACGGGTCGCATCCGTCACACACCTGGGTGCCGCAGCTCCACGTCCCGTCCACGCAGCCGCCACCCTCCGCGTGGCAGCCCGGCGTCACCACGCAGTCCATGACCTGGCCCTGACACGCCGGGCACTCCAGCGTGCCACAGGTCCATTGGCCGTAGCTGCAGCCGCCGCCCCGCCACCTGCAACCGGGCGGCGGAGCCGCGCAATCGGGGATCGGACCGGTGCAGATGTCGCAAACGGAGTCACCGCAGGTCCACTGGTGGTCCACGCACCCGCCATTGACGAAGTGGCACCCCGGCAGCGGGTCGCATGCGGGGCGCGGGCCGGTGCACGTGTCACACAGGATGTCACCGCACGCCCACGCGCCGGCGACGGTGCACACGGGCGGCGTGGCGGCGCAGCCGTCTGCCGGGACAGTGCAGGAGGGAGCGCCCACACAGCCGGTGCAGACCAGATCGCCACAGGTCCATTGCCCGTTGACGCAGCCGCCCCCCGCGTACGTGCAATCTTGCGGCGGTGCGGCGCAATCCGGGCGCGGGCCCGGGCACGTCGGTGCGGCCGAGGAGGCGGTGGCACCGGACGACCCCGCGCCCCCATCAGGAACCGGCGGTGACGACGTGGCGCCCGCAGAGGTGTCTCCCGGAAGAAACGATGCGTCCCAGCCGCCGAATCCCGACGAGCAGGTGCTGGAGAACTCGCCGGTGGATGCGTTCCGCCGCGAGGAAGCGCCGCCCCCCGCGCGGCTGCTGGCGGCGTCGGCGCCGTCGTCATCCGGGCTTCCGCTTCCCGTCACGCTGCAGGCTGCAAGCGCCGCGGTCGCCAGACAGGGTCCCACGGAAGTCCAGGCGGAGTGCATGGGTGGCTCCGGGTGCGATCTGGCCGCCCAAGGTTGCCCGCCGGTTTACCCACTGGCAACGGCGAGAAGGACGGTCTGCGTGGTGGGACGGGCCGCGGACGGACGGGTGCGGGGGGCTTTGGCGCCGCCCCGCCATGGTCACCATTCGCGTTTGCTCATCGCGGCCCTGCCGCCTCCCCTTCCTTCATCCGTCCTTTCGTTCTTCGCTTCTTGCTCTTTTGGGAACGGGGTTCCCCTCCACGGACCCAGTTGGTCCGCAGCGTATTCTGACCGTGGACTGCCGCTGCGCTCGCCGGGGCCGGCTTTGCCTGCGTCATGCGCCGGTCAACGTGGTGGGCCTCTGCGTCAACTCCTACC
>JACRCW010000032.1 GCA_016218805.1 Deltaproteobacteria bacterium
GCGGGCCCCGGAGGGTGGCACGCCCATGGACGGCAGCGCTGAGGGCGGCACGCCCAGCGACGGAGGCAGCCCGGTGGACGGGGGCACGCCGAGAGATGGCGGGCGGGGCGGCTGCGCGGCGGGCGCGGGTGGCGGCGTGGCGGAGGGCGCGGCGCCGGGAGCCGCGGCGGCGGGGGCAGCAGGGCGGGCGGCGGCACCGGCACGGCTGGGCACGGTCACCGGCGTCATCCCCATGGAGCCCAGCACCTTCTCCAGGACGGTGGACGAATCCAGCGGCTTCTGCAGCCACGCCGTCACGCCGGAGGCGCGCGCGCGGTTCTCGTCAAACGGTTCGGAGGTGCACCCCAGCAGGAACATGGGGGCGGCGCCCAGCGCGGGATCCTGCCGCAGGTGCGCGGCCAGGTCATAGCCCGCCATCCCGGGGAGCACCTGGTCCACCAGCATGGCGTCCGGCTTGACCTGCTGCACCAGGGACAGGGCCTCCTGGCCGTTCCCGGCCAGCAGCAGCCGCACGTCCTCGTGCGCAAAGATGATCTCCATCACCTTGCGCATGGTGACACTGTCATCCACCACCAGGATGTTCTTTGGCATGCGTGCCCACGCCTCCGCCGGGGCCGGAGATACCGACGGACCGGCGAGCCTTTCAAGGGCGGTTCATTAGCCCCAAGGCCTTTGGCGAGACAAGTTTCCTGCTCGACGTGCCGCGCTGCGGCGTGGCGCGGGGTCAGCGGGCGGCGCCGCGGAAAAAAGCGCTTGCCGCGGTTGTTGGCCCAACCGGGGGTGTGGCAAGGTGCGCGGCCTGCCCGGGGGAGGAGCTTCCCCGGGCTGTACCGTCCACGTGGCTCCGCCCCACCGGGGAGGGTCACCAGACCGCGGGCCGGTCCTTCCGGGGCCGTCCCCATGGACAACCATGAAGCTGACCCTGCGCCTGATACCCCTGTTCTCCGCCCTGGCCCTGCTCACTGCAAGCAGTGAAGGCTGCATCGATGTGGAACTCGTCAACATGGGCCGGAAGATCGCCCTGGACGTGTGCACAGGGGAACCGCAGACGCCCGGCAAGGGCGGAACCACGGATTGCCACGTGGATTTTGGCGGGACTGACCTGTCCGTCCGGGTGACCAAGAAGATCACCATCTCCAACGTTGGGGAGGATGAGCTGGCCATCACGGGGTACGAGTTCACCGGCACCTCCGACCCGGCGTTTGCGGTGGAGTATCTGCCCACGACCATCAAGGCGGGCATCTCCTCCGAGATGGCGGTCAGCTTCCGCCCGTTGCTGGAGAGCTCCGTGGGCGCGGACATCGTCCTCAAGACCACCGCGCAGAACGCCAGGGACCCCAACGACGGTGACGTCACCATCCACCTGGGCGGCGCGGGCGCGGACAACGGCCTGCCGGAGCTGCAGGTGGACGTGGTCAACGGGGACACGCTGGAGGGGTGCTGTGACCTGGGCTTTGTGGCGGTGGGCTCCATTGGCACCTGCCGCGTGCGGCTGACCAACACGGGCACCCGGCCGCTGGTGCTGGACGAGGTGGCGTTTGACCCCACGGAAACCACCGCGGGCGTGTGGACGCCCGTGGGCGCGCTGCCCACGCCCGGGGACCACAGCCACGAAGAACAGTTCAGCATCCCGGCGCACGAGAGCCAGATCATCTCGTTCCGGTTCCAGCCCACGGACGTGACCACCTCGCGCGCGCGCGTGGTGTTCCGCACCAACGCGCCGCGGGCGTGCGGTCCCATTGGCGCGTTTGCGGACGGTGCCTGCAGCCGCCTGCCCTACACGGACCCCTGCCCCACGGCGGGCGCCGGCGCGGTGACCGTGGACTTCCGCGGCCAGGGCGCGCAGCCGCCCGAGTGCGTGGCGCGCATCAAGACCGTCAACGGCTCCGCCAACTTTGACCCGCGGCTCATTGAGCCGCTGGATGACGTGCAGCTCACCGCGGAGGACAGCCGCGTGTCCGTCTCCGGGCTGACCATCACCAGCTACCGGTGGGAGATCACGCAGCGGCCGCCGGGGTCCAACGTGCGGTTTGACTCGGACGTCTCGGTGAGCCCGCACTTCGTGTTTGACAACACCTCCACGCGCACCATCGTGGGCCTGGACGTGGTGGGCGAATACGTCGTGCGCTGCGAGGCCGTGGACTCGCAGGGCACCAAGTCCATCAATGACGGCGAAGCCATCCTGGCCATCAACGCCACGCCTTCCGAGGCCATCCACCTGCAGCTGGTGTGGGACGCGCCGGACACGGACGTGGACCTGCACATGGTGATGGAGAACGCGGGGCACTTTGACTCTGAGAGCGGGTACGACTGCTACTTTGCCAACTGCAAACCCAGCGCGGGCGGCGCCCCGGAGTGGGACGCCACCGCCGGCCGCACGGACGGGGACCCCGTGCTGGACGTGGATGACGTGGAGGGTTACGGGCCGGAGAACAGCAACGTCCAGCAGCCCATTGCCGGCCGCTACCTGGCCCTGGTGCATTACTACAGTGACCACTCCAATGGCCCCACGGTGGCCACGCTGCGGGTCTACGTCTACGGCAACCTGGTGGCGGAATACACGCGGCTCATCCAGGACGGCGAGTACTGGCAGGTGGGCGTGGTGGAGTGGCCGGGGACGGCGGCGCCCACCTGGACCGAACTGGACGCGATGGGCCAGCCCTGAGCAGTGCACTGCGGGAAAATACCTGAGTGGGAGTGGACGGACATGAATCGCTTGTTCCGCATGGGTGGGGTGGCAGTGGTTGCGCTGGTGGCGTCGTGCAGCCAGCAGCCGGAAGACGGGCAGGACGCGGGGCCGCAGCAGTCCGCATGCACCAGCAAGGCGGACTGCTCCAGCGGTGAGGTGTGCGCGGGGGGCATCTGCATCCGCGGCGAATGCGAGGTGAAGGAGGACTGCCCGCGCCCCCGGGACCAGTTGTGCAGCAGCGAGCTGTACCGCTGCATCCCGGACCCGGATTCGCCCATCAATGACGAATGCCCCGCCGGCGACCAGGACTGCAACCTGGGTGAGTTCTGTTCGGCCGGCACCTGCTACTCCACCAGCGACGTGCCGCCCTGCACGCGCACCAGCCAGTGCAGCGGCGCGGACCGCTGTGACCCGCGCGCGGGCTACTGTGTTCCCAACCTGGGCGGGTGTGACCGCTGCAATGAGTACCCGGAACTGTGCTGCACCACCGACGAGTCCTGCGACCCGGAGACCAAGCGGTGCCGTCCCAAGACCGGCGGCACCACGTGCACGGTGGCCACGCAGGAACAGGACTGCCGGCCGGGCGAGCGCTGTGTGGACAGCCGCTGCGTGCAATGCGTGATTGACGACGACTGCGGGCCGGGCACGGTGTGCAACGTGGCCACGGGGCGGTGCGCCTCCGCCGGCTCCTGCACCACGGACGCGGACTGCGCGGAGTACCCGGGCCGGCGCTGTGCCGCGGCCACGCGCCAGTGCACCGTGCCGCAGTGCCAGCAGGACAATGACTGCGCCAGCCGCGAGGCGTGCAACACGGAGACCTTCCAGTGCTTCCTGCCCCCGGCCACCTGCACGGAAACGGACGAACCCAACAACGCCATGAGCGAGGCCACCCCCGTGACGACGGAGACGACGTCCGGTTCGCGCACCATCACCTCCAAGCTGTGCCGCGGTGACGTGGACTACCTGAGCTTCCCGGTGGAGACCGGCCGCCGGGTGGAGGCCACCGTGAGCGTGACGCCGTCGTCCTCCGCGTATGGCATTGCGCTGAGCCTCATTGGACCGGATGGCGGCAGCCCGCTGGTGTCCACCACCTTTGGGTTCTCATCCTCCCCCAAGAAGATGGGCGCCAACGTCAGTTCCACCGGGACCGCGTACGTGAAGATTGAGTCCGGCAGTTCCACGTCCGAGGACCAGTGGACCTACACCGTGGAGATCCGGCTGGTGGAACCGCTGAACTGCGACACCGAGTTGGGCGAGCCCAACAACTCGGCGGCCACTGCCGGCAACTCCACGCTGGCCGAAGGCAGCACGTCCCGCGCCCTGTGCGGGTCCACGGACGCGGACTTCCACACGTTGCGCGCGCCGCCCAACCAGCGCGTGTCCGTGAGCGTGGACTTTGATGACGCCTATTACTTCACCTTCTACCTGCGCACGCCGGACGGCAGCGCGCTGGCCAGTGACCTGTACGGGTCCTCCCCGGCGGTCCTGTCCACCACCACAGGCAACGCTGAGACGGACATGATCCTGTCGGTGGAGTACGACGACTGGTCCACGCCGCCAGAGGACCCGTCCGTCTACACGGTCACCATTGACTACTCTGACCTGCCGACCTGTTCCGACACGTCCTTTGAGCCCAACAACACGCGGGCGGACGCGTCCACCGTGTCGCCCGGGACGGTGCAGGGCGCCAGCTGCACGCCCACGGACCGTGACTGGTACAAGATCTCCCTGGCGCAGACGTCGCTCATCCGGGCGTCACTGGCGTTTGATACCGGGCTGGACCTGGACCTGAAGTTGTGGGGCGCGGACACCACCAGCCCGCTGGATTCGGCCACCGCCACTTCCAACCCGGAGGTGGTGGAGCAGACGGCGCTGCCGCCGGGGACCTACTGGCTGGAGGTCATCCCGTACACGTCTTCCACCAGCGCGTACCCGGCCACGTATTCGCTGACCATCACGGCGCCGGGCTATTGCGTGGATGACGCGCTGGACAACGGGGCGGGCAATGACACCGCCAGCGCGGCGGTGGGGCTGCGGGACTTTGTGGACGGCGCGCTGGATTACGAGGCGGACCTCAACATCTGCCGCCAGGATGAGGACTGGTTCCGCGTGGTGGCGCTGGGCACCGAACGGATCAGCGCGACGATGACCGGGGTCACCAACGGCATGATCACGCTGTTGGCCTCCACCGCCACCGGGCTGGTGGAGGTGGGGCGCAGCACAACGGTGCAAACGTCCAGCGGTCCGGCGGAGTTCCTGACCGCGCCGGTGGACGTCCCCGCGGGGCTGTACTTTGTGAAGGTGAGCGCCGGTCCGGCCTCTGAAGGCGCCTACCACCTGGTTATCCGCACGGACACCGACCCGTGCGACGGCCTGGGCGGCGACCGTGAGCCCAACGACGCCACGGCCAACGCCGTGAGCCTGCTCCCCGGCGCCAACCACGGCATGTTCTGCCCGCGAGACGACGTGGATGTGTGGAAGTTCTTTGGTTCCGCTGGAGACACGGTGCGCGCGCAGTTGGACTTTGACGCGTCCCGCGGGGACGCGGACCTGGCCTTGTGGGTGCCCGGCCAGGCCACGCCGCTGGCCGTGGACCAGGATGACGACCCCCCGGGGCCCGCGACCGCGGACCTGAGCCTGACGTTGTCCGCGTCCGGGACGTTCTGGCTGGTGGTGGCGCGGCACGGGGCCAACCTGGACGTGGGCCAGCCCTACACCCTCACGGTGTCCGGCAACACCACCCCGCCCCCGTCATCCTCCAGCAGCGGGCCGGCCAGCGCGGCGTCTTCCTCGTCGGGCGGCACCGCTTCCACGTCCGGCGCGCCGGTCTCCTCGTCGGGCGTGGGGTCGTCCGCGGCACCCGTGTCGTCGGCGGGGGTGGCCTCGTCGTCGGCCCCGGCGTCGTCGTCGGCAACAGCGTCGTCCGCGGCCCCGGCCTCGTCGGCAGCGGCGGCGTCCTCGGCCGCGGCGGCCTCGTCGGCGGCAGCCGCGTCCTCCGCCGCGCCGGCCTCGTCCGCGGCAGCGGCGTCGTCGGCGGGTGCGGCGTCCTCCGCGGGGGGCAGTTCCGCGGGTGGGGCCAGCAGTCTGTGACGGCAGCGGCGGCGGGGGCGGTGGGTATCCTCGCGCGGGCGGGCGGGGCGGAGGGTGCATGAGGGCGCGCGGGTCATGGATCAGTATGGCGCTGGTGCTGGTGTCCTGCCGGGCGGAGGACTGCACCGGCCGGCTCCAGGACACGCGGGCGCAGCCGGCGGTCAACCCTCTTCCCACGCTGGCTTTTGGCGAGGTGGACGTCACGCAGCGCAAGATGCTGACGGTGGCCATGTCCAACGACGGGGACCGGGACTGGGACGAGCTGACCTTCACGCTGTCCCCTGACACGGACCCGGCGTTCACGCTGATGGAGTCCCCGCCGACGTTTGTGCCGGCGCTGGGGGGCAGCCGGTCCCTGCAGGTGTTTGTGCTGCCGCGGGTGGCCACGCAGTTCAGCGGTCTGCTGACCATCCGCGGGCGGGTGGCGGAGGAGAGCGCGCCGGATCCCAAGTGGGAGGAGTTCAAGATCAATCTGACGGCGGTGGCCGTGAACAACGGCTTGCCGGACATTGAAGTGGACCCGGTGGCGGTGGAGTTCGGGCGCGTGGCGGTGGAGGACGTCAAGCGGGCGGAGTTGCGCATCCGCAACGTGGGCATCCGGGACCTCATCATTGAGGGCGCGGAGCTGTCCGCGGAGGGCGGCGGCGCGTTCGGGTGCGCGGAGTGTGCGTCATTGCGGACCACGCTGCCTCCCTCCAGCTCAGTCACCGTGCACCTCACCTTCAGCCCGCCGTCACTGCAGGAGTACGCGGCGTCCTTGACGCTGCGCTCCATTGACCCGGACGAGCAGGAAGTGGTGGTCCCGCTGCACGGCACCGGGCAGGTGGCGCCGGTGGCCTGCATTGAGTTTGTGGATGTCATTGAGACGCTCCGGCCGCAGGAGACGGTGCGGCTGGACGGCGCGTGCAGCCGTACGGAGGTGCCCGGCACGTGGCTGGCCCGCTATGACTGGGAGCTCAGCTACCGCACGGCGGGCAGCACCACGGTGTTGAAGAACGTGGTGCCCGCGGGCAGCGGGCAGATGGGCATTGCACTGGCCGTGGAGTGCCCGGACCCGGCGGACACCGCCGCGGTGCCGTGCAGCACGCGCGTGGACACCGTGGCGGACCTGGCGGGCACCTACGAAGTGAGCCTCACGGTGACGGACAACACCGGGCTGCGCAGCGCACCCACGACGGTGCGGTACCGCGCGGTGCCGGAGGAGGCGCTGCACGTCCAGCTGGTGTGGGACCACCCCACGGCGGACCTGGACGTGCACTTCATGACCAACGCGGGGCCGCCGTTTGTGCACGCCACGGACTGCTACTTCTCCAACCGCTTCCCGGAGTGGTTTGGCCCCAACCCGGACCCGCGCAACCCGCGGCTGGACGTGGATGACCAGGGTGGGTTCGGGCCGGAGAACATCAACGTGGTGGCGCCGCAGGCGGGCCGTTACCGCGTGGCGGTGCACTACTGGCGCAGCAAGACGGACGGGGACCCGGCCACGCTGGCCACGGTGCGCGTCTACGTGCGCGGGCAGCTGGCGCTGGAGCAGGGCCAGTTCTTCCTGGATGACCAGCAGATGTGGATGGTGGCGGACCTGGACTGGCCGGTGGATCCGGAAGCCATGCCCACGCTGAACCCGGTGGGGGACGTGACGCCGTACCCGCGGCCGTTCTAGGTGGAGTCAATGCCCCGTCCCCACACCGTGCGCCCTACCCCGCTCCGCCTCCCGGCGCTGCTGTGCCTGTGCCTGGCCGCGGTGGCCTGTGGCGGGCAGGGCTGCCCCGGCGGCCGTGACGGCGGCAGCGGCGTGCAGTGCCGCCTGGACCGGGACTGCGCGGACACGCAGCTGTGCAAGGACGGCACCTGTGAAGACAAGCAGGTCTGCCATGACGACACCCAGTGCCCTGCCGAGCTGCGGTGCGACGTGCTCACCGGCGCGTGCGTGTACCGCAACGGGTTTGCCACGGACTGCGGGCCGCAGAACGGCGACAAGGTGTGTGAGGTGGGCGAGTTCTGCGCGCTGGGCCGGTGCCGGGACACGGCGACGGCCATCCAATGCTCCCGGCGCTTCAACTGCCCGGTGGGCCAGGTGTGCGACCGGCAGACGTTCTATTGCATTGAGGAAAACCCGTGCACGCTGGCACCCACCTATCCCGAGCTGACGTGCGACCCCGGTGACCGCTGCGTGGAGAGCATTGGCCTGTGCGTGTCGGATTCGCCCCCGGAGTGCACGCCGGGCGTCACGCCGACGGGCTGTGCCACCGACGAGAAGTGCAACCCGGCGGGCCGGTGCGTGCAGTGCATCACGGACACGGACTGCGGAGCGGGGCTGCGGTGCAACAGCCGCGCGGGCCTGTGCGAGTCCGGCAACACCTGCCGCAGCGACACGGACTGCAACCCACCGCTGCTGTGCGACCGTACGACGGCCCTGTGCGCGGTGCCGCTGCCGCCCTGCACGAGCGACTTCCAGTGTCAGCTGGGCCAGTACTGCGACCGGGTGGCGGGGACCTGCCAGTACAAGGACGGCAAGTGCGAAGACGACCGCTTTGAACAGAACGACTCCGCGCTGGATGCCAAGCCGGTGAACCTGCCGGCGGGGACCGCGTCGCTGACGGAGCTGGTGCTGTGCCCCAACGATGCGGACGTGTTCAGCGTGGACCTGCAGGCCGGTGACGAACTCAAGGCGGTGGTCACCGGCGTGCGGGCGCAGGCGCGCGCGGAGCTGTGGGTGCTGTCTCCCGACGGGTTGCACACGCTGCGCTACGCTGAGGCGCCGCCGCGGGGGAACGGGACGGTGTCGTTCGCGGCGCAGCTGGACGGCCGGTATTTTGTGCGGGTGATCTCGCTGGCGTCACAGTCCGGGTACGCCATCACGTTCACGCGGACTGCGGGCACGGCGTGCGCGCCGGACATCCTGGAGGGCACGGGCGCCGGCAACAACCGGCCCTTTCAGGCCACCGCCATTGCCGCCGGCCAGTACGCGCTGACGCTCTGTGCGGGTGACGAGGACTGGTTTCTGATGGGCGGCGCCGGCAGCGCGCCCGGGCTGCTGGCGGGGCAGGCCATCAGCGTGCAGCTGACAGGACCGTTGGGCGAGGACTTTGACCTGCTGCTGACGGACGCCCTGGGCGCCACCGTGCTGGCGCGGTCCGAGGGCAGCGGCGCGGATGAGTTCATCCGCTACCGGGCCGCAGAGGACGAGGACCTCCTGGTGGCCGTGGTCCCGTACGGCCCGTCCACCGGGCCCTACACAATCAACATCTCCGTGCAGGCGGCGTTTGCGTGTATGGCGGACCGGTTTGAGACGTACGCGCACGCCCGCGCCGGGGGGGACGACGGGGGCGCAGGCGCAGGCCTGGATGGCGGCGCGGGCGCTGGCCTGGATGCGGCCGTCGTCGACGCGGCGGTGGTCGACGCGGCGGTCGTGGATGCGGCGGTGGTCGACGCGGCGGTCGTGGATGCGGCGGTCGTCGACGCATCGGTCGTGGATGCGGCGGTCGGCGACGCATCGGTCGTGGATGCGGCGGTCGGCGACGCGGCGGCCGTCGACGCATCGGTCGTGGATGCGGCGGTGGTTGACGCGGCCGTCGTCGACGCGGCGGTCGTCGACGCGGCCGTCGTCGACGCGGCGGTGGTCGACGCGGCGGTCGTCGACGCAGCGGTCGTGGATGCGGCGGTCGTCGACGCGGCGGTCGTCGTCGACGCGGCGGTGGTGGACGCTGCCGTGGTGATGGATGCGGCGGTGGCCGTGGACGCGGGTCCGGTGCCCACGGGCAACAACACCCGCGCGACGGGCATCCCGGTGGGCCTGGAGGGTCTGGACGAGGACCTCAGCGTGTGCCTGGGGGACGAGGACTGGTTCACGGTGGAGGCGTTTGCGCACCAGCGGGTGCTGGCGGAGGCGAGCTGGGCGTTTGGCGAGGCGGGTGTGGTGCTGGAGGCCTACGGCGCGGACGGAGCGCTGCTGGGACGCGCCCGGGGCGGCACACTGGCGGCGCTTTCCGTCCGCGGGAATTCCGTGGGCCGCGTGCAACTGCGGGTGCTGAGCCCGGCCGCGGAGAGCCCCTATCACCTGTGGGTGCGCGTGGAGCGGGTTGAGATGTGCGAGCCGGATTCGGCGGAGCCCAACAACACACCGTTCCTGGCCAGCCCGCAGGCCGCGGCGGCGGAGGGCTTCTACACCGTGTGCGGCAGCGACGCGGACCTGTTCCGCCTGGAGGAGGGAGCGGGCAAGCGGGTGACCGTGGACCTGGAGTTCTCTCCGGCGGACGGGGACCTGGACCTGGCGCTGCTGCTCCCGGACGGGTTGACGGTGCTGGCGGTGAGTGACGGCATCACCGGCCACGAAGCCCTGGACCTGGTGCTTCCAGCAGACCCGCCTGACGGCGGCAGCGGCGCCTACTTCATCAACGTGTACGCGGGGCGCAGCGGTGCGCGCGCGCCCTACCACCTGCGCACCCGCGTGCTGGCGCCCTGAGGCGGCTGGCGGGCTGCTATCCTCCGCGGGCATGTGGCCATGGCGGAGCCTGCTGGGTTGTGCGCTTGCCGTGGCGGCGGGCTGCACCGTTCGGCAACGCTGCGAACCCGGGGGCCGCACCGCGCTGGACTACACAGATACGGGGCAACTGGGTGTGCCACCCGGAACGCGCGTCAGACATCTGCCGGGACCCGCACGAGGGATGGGAGGTCCTGCCGGACGGGTCGCGCGTGCCGCTGGCGCCGGTGGCGGTGACCGATGTGCCCGCGGACTGCTTCTACGTCTACCCGACGGTGGACCTGTCCCCCATCCCGGCGGTGCAAGACGACTTCTCCGACCGCGGCGAGCAGGAGCGTGCCACGCGGATGCAGGCGGCAGTTCTGTGGGCGGCGTGCCGCGTGTACGCGCCGCTGTACCGGCAGGTGACACTGGGCACGTACGTGGCGGACCCGGGCCGGGTGCAGGGGTGCTTTGACACGGCCTACCACGACGTGGAGCGCGCGTTTGACGCGTACCTGGCCAGCGTGCCGGCGGACCGGCCGCTGGTGCTGGTGGGCCACAGCCAGGGCGGGCAGGTGGTGTCCCGGCTGTTGCGCGAACGGGTGGACCCCGACCCGGCGCTGCGGGCCCGGCTGGCGGGTGCGCTGCCCATCGGGTGGCCGGTGGGGCGGCGCCGCGGGGAGCTGCTGGGCGGGACCAGCCAGACGGTGCCGGTGTGCACCGCTGACGGTCAGGCCGGTTGCCTGGTGGGCTTCCGTACGTACGGCGCGGGCCAGGACTTCCCGGATGAGTCCGCCCGCCTGCGCGAGGGCGACGAGGGTGTGTGCGTGCACCCCGGGGACGCGGCTGACGGCGGGCCTCGCCTCCTGCGCGGGGCCCTGCTGAACGCGCGTTTCCGCGGCGTGGTGGTGCCGCCTGACGGGGTGGAGCCCGGCAGCGACGTGGACCTGCTGTACCGCGACTACTTCAGCGCGCGCTGCGTGGAGCGGGAGGGCGGCCACGCGCTGGAGGTGCGGGCCGCGCCGGCCGCAGGGGACGTGCGTGCCAACCCGGTCAACTTCAACAACGCGTTTGTGTCCGGTTTCAGTGGGTCCCACATCCTGGACGTGCCGCTCACCGCGCTGGACCTGGTGGAGCGGGTGCGGCGGATGGTGGCCGCGCACGGCTCCTGATTGTTGCCGGGGCCAGCAGGGTCAACCTAACCTGCAGCGGTGGCCGTCCCCCGTCTGGAAGCCTACATCCGCGCGCTGCCGCAGGGACTGGACAGCTACCCGGACCACGTCGTGAAGGCGTCGGTGGTGCGCAGCTCGCTGGACGCCATGCCGCTGCTGCCCCACCTGTCGCAGCTGCCCGCGCCGCTGGTGGAACTGGTGATGCGGCCCATTCCGCATTCGCAATGGGTGCCGGAGGTGCGCTCTGAAGCGCTGCACGAGGCCATGCGCGAACTGCGGTTCACCGACGACGAGAGCTTCCTGGCGGCCGTGGCCGCGGGCAACCGGGCGCTGCTGTCCGGGGTGCTGTACGGGTTCCTGTTCCGTCTCATTGGCGTGTCCCGCCTGCTGCGCGGCGGCGTCAGCCGGTGGGAACAGATGCACCGGGGCACGCGGTTCATCCTCCAGGGGGACCCGGAATCCCGCGGCGTGGTGCTGCGCCTGGGGTTCCCGCCGCACCTGTACACGCCGCTGTCCTGCCGTGCATACGGCGAGGCGTTCCGCGTGGCCATGGAGGTGGCCGGCGGGGCTGGCGCACGCGTGGTGGTGACGGACTACACGCCAACATTTGCGCTGTACTCCGCGCAGTGGTGACCGCCGCGCCGCCGTGACCACGGCGTGCGCCGGTTTCCCCCTTGGTGGCAGGCAGCCGGTGCCGGGCTTGGCGCCCCGCGCCAAGGTGCCGCCACGGCAGGCGCGCCCGGGCCACGCGCTGGGCTTGAGCCCCCTTCCGACGACGGGTACACGCGCCGCACGGTCACCCGAGCGTGGCACGACGCCACGCCCGCCTTTCCGGAGGTGCAACGCCCATGCGGTTTTCTCAACCCAGAATGTGGATGGCCCTGGCGGCCGTTGCTGCCGGTGCCGTGGTCTGGACGCCGGCGTGGTCCGCCACCGGCTTGTGCCAGGACAAGGATGGCGACGGGTACGGGCTGGATTGCGCGCCGGGCGCGGACTGCAATGACCTTGACGCGGCCATGCACCCGGGTGCGCGCGAGGCCTGCAACCTCCGCGATGACGACTGCAACGCCCTTGTGGACGACCTGGCGGGGTGCACGGCGCCGGCGTTGGACCCCGCGCCGGTGCAGGTGGCGTCCGGCCCGTTTGTGATGGGCAGTGACCACGGCGCGCCTGACGAGCGGCCCGTGCACGCGGTGCAGGTCTCCGCGGTGAAGCTGGACCGCCATGAGGTGACCAACCGCCGCTACCGTGACTGCATGCGCGCGGGCGCGTGCTCCGCGCCGGCATTGCCGACGTCACACCGGCGGCCCGCGTACTTTGAGAGCCCCGCCTTTGATGATTACCCGGTGATCTTTGTGAGCTGGAACCAGGCGGCGCAGTTCTGCCACTTTGCGGGTGGCCGGCTGCCCACGGAGGCGGAATGGGAGAAGGCCGCGCGCGGACCCGCACCGGACACGCGCGAGTATCCGTGGGGCAAGGAGCGCCCGGACTGCCGCCGCGCCAACCTGGGGGGCGCGGGCTCCTGCGTGGGCGATACCGACCGCGTGGGCCGCCGTCCCGACGGGGCGAGCCCGTACGGCGCCATGGACCTGGCCGGCAACGTCTGGGAATGGGTCCAGGACTGGTATGGGGCGGACTACTACTCCGTCAGCCCGGGCCGTGACCCGCAGGGCCCGGCCAAGGGCAGCCTCAAGGTGATGCGTGGCGGGTGCTGGGAGAGCGGAGCCAGCAGCCTGCGCGCGTCATGTCGTCGTGCCGAGTTGCCCAACGCGTGGGCGGACAACGTCGGCTTCCGTTGCGTTTATCCGGCGGGGAGGTGAACCATGCGCGCCCAACTCAGCATCGCCCTCGGACTGTCCGCTGCGCTCGCCGTTGTCGTGGTGCCGCGCCCGCTGCTTGCGTGCGGGGGTTTCTACGCCGCGGAGATTGAAGTGGCCTCCGACCAGAACATCATTGTCACGCACCGCGGCGGCGTGGAGACGTACGTGTTCCGGCCCCACTTCTGCGGCGCGGCCAAGGACTTTGGCGTCATCCTCCCCATCCCGGCCACGTTGAGTGGCACGCCCGCGCTGGCGGACAACGCGCTGTTTGACGAGCTGGACCGTTTCACGGAACCCGAGACGGTGGAGGAGTGCGAAGCGCGCGGGCTGGGGTGCGGAGCGTCCGCGGGGGACGGCGACCTGGGAACCCGCGGTGCACAGGACCATGGCGTGAACGTGGTGGACCGCGGCCGCGTGGGCATCTTTGAGTACGTCCTGCTGCAGGCGACCACGACGAGCGCGTTCACCGATTGGCTCACGCAGAACGGCTTCCCGTACGACGCGGGCATGAGTGCCGTCTATGAATCCTACGTGACGCGGCAATGGTATTTTGTTGCGTTCAAGGTCAGTGCGGACACCACGGCGCCGCCCGCGGGCAAGAAGCTGTGCGGGGACCTGGGTCCGCTCCAGGTGTCCTTTGCCACCCCCTCCCCGGTGATCCCGGCGCGCATTGCCGCGGTGAACAGCGCCAACGTGGCGGCGCCGGTGTGGCGGTTGTTTGTGGTGACGGCGGCGCAGCAGGCGGTGACCAACACCAGCTTCTCCTCCAGTCTCAACTTCTCCCGGCCGCTGCGGAACGCGGACCTGGGCGGCTTTCCCGCGCTGGCCGCCGTGGCGCAGGACGGCGAACGCCTCACCGTCCTGGACGTCACCTTCCCGTGGAATGGCGCCAGCGACGACATCAACCTGCAGGTGGACCCCAATCAGCGGGACTTCCGCAGCGTCCGGCACGTCACCCGGGAGTGCGGCGGGCTGGGGTGCGCCGGGAGCAACCTGGCCACCAGCGCGTCGGGTGTCGCGCTGGTGCTGGCCGCCATCGGTCGCATGCGCCGCCGCCGCTGACCGCTGGCCGCGCCGTCGGGCGTCCGCCCGCTTGAAGGAGGTGGAGGCGGGGTCTATGGCGCCACGTCGCGAGGTGGAACGTGCGTGGACGGTGGTGGTGGCTGTTCGCGGTGGCGGTGGTGCTGTCCGGTACGCCGGCACGCGCCGAGGTGATTCTCCAGTGGTTTGAAACGCCGTGGCGGGAGATTGAAGCGCGCATGCCCGAGGTGGCGCTTGCGGGCTACCGCGCGCTGTGGCTCCCGCCGCCCACCAAGGGCGCGGACGGCGCGGGTGACGTCGGTTTTGCGGTGTTTGACCGGTTTGACCTGGGCAACCGCAACCAGCGCGGCACCACGGCCACGCGCTACGGCACGCTGGCGGAGCTGCAATCCATGGTGCGCGCGGCGCACCGCTACGGCGTGCGCGTCTACTTTGACACCGTCATGAACCACAACTCCAACCCGGCACGGGTGGAGTTCCCGGGCGGTCCGGCCACGCCGCCCACGCTGTTGGAATACCCCGGCATGACGCCGCTGGACTTCCATCTGCTGCCGGCCAACCCGGGTCCCGGCGCGGGCGAATACACCGCGCGCATCCCCACGGAGATGGGCGGTGGCACCGCGGTCATCCGCACCACCAGCGGCGACGACGCGTACGTGGTGGCCGTGCGCATTGCGGACATCCCGGCCGCACAGCTGCCAACGGGCGGCGTCAACCACCCCGCGCTGGCCGGCTTCACCCACCTGGTGCAGGCCCCGCGGATGAACTTCCCCAATTGGCCCCACTATGAACTGTTCAACTACAGCCTGCTGGGGCTGGTGGACATTGCCACCGAGCAGGGCGCCACCCCCGGCGTGGGCCCGGCCGCGTGGGACGGCACCAACTACACCCTCAGCGGCCCCACGCAGGCGCAGTGGCTGCGGTTGCCTCGCTACGTCCGCGCCCCTGACCGGCCGGAAACGTATCCCAACCAGGTTCCCGTTGATGAGGATTCCCGCGAATACCTGATGCGCTGGATCCGCTGGCTGTCCCTGGTGACGGACGCGGACGGGTTCCGCCTGGATGCCATCAAGCACGTGCCCACGGAGTTCTTTGCGGAGGACTGGCCGGGTGACCCTATTGCGTTTGTGAAAGGCATCCAGGATTCCTATGACACGCGCCGCGGCCTGACCGATTCCAACGACGACGACCTGGTGGACGACGCGGCGATCTTTGGCGAGTCATTCAGCGGCGAGATTGCGGGGGACCTGTCCGCGTACCGGCGCACCGGCATGCGCGTGCTCAACTTCCCACTGTTCTTCAACATCAAGGGCGTGTTTCCCGGTGGGTCGGGCGGGAGCCTGCGGTTGCTCGCGTCGCCCCTGCCGGCGGACCCGCAGGTGGGCGCCACGCGGGAGTTTGGCGGGATGGGCCGGTGGGACGCGGTGAGCTTCATCCAGTCCCATGACGAATGCCCGCCGGGCACGCCGGCGCGCACCGTCCCGCGGTGTGACAGCGGCAGCAACGCGCAGGATGACCTGGCGCAGTTGTTTGTGCTCATGCGCGTGGGCGACGGGGTGGTGTACTTTGACGGGAACAACTTCACGGAATCCACGTTTGTCCGCGCGGGCCGCCCGGATGCGCTGGGAGACCTCACCACCGTGATGCCGCAGATGGTGCGCGCCACCGAGGACACCGCGCGCGGCGCCATGTTCAACCGCTTTGTGGATGACGACGCGTACGTGTTTGAGCGCGTGGTGGACGGTCGCGGCGCCGCGGCGCTGGTGGTGATGCATGACGGCCTATCCGGGGTGGCCCGGTTTGGCGGGTTTGACCCGCGGCCGCTGGTGGTCACCGCGTTCCCGCCGGGCACCGTGCTGGAGGAACTGACCGGCAACGCGGTCACCGGCAGTGAAACGCTCACCGTCCTCCCGCCGTCCGGCGAGACGCAGACCAACCTCACCAACGCGTACAACGCGCACAAGGCAGCCAACGAAGATGACGCGTCCCTGCCAACGGGGCATGGGTTGGTGTGGTTTGGCGTGAATCCCGGACCCACGGGAAACTACCTGGTGTACGCACCGGTGGGCGCTGTGGCGCCCGGTGCCGCGCTGGAGGTTCGCACCGGCGGCGCGGCGGCGCCCACGCGCCAGGCGCAGACGGTGGGGCCCAAGAGCGCGTTCACCGGCCTGGCCATTCCCGCGGCCACGGTGACGGAGCACGTGGTGGCGTCGTCATTCAGTGTGCGTGTTCCGGTGGCCGCTGCCGGCGGGGCCACCGCGGGCGTTCGGCTGGATGGGGTGGTGCCGGCCGGGACCACGGGGCTCACCGGCACGGATGAAGGCCAGCTGGACGGGTACGCGCCCATGGCCGCGGCCGCCGGGTACTTTGAGGCCAACCTGGCCAACGTGCCCGCGGGCCAGCACCTGCTCACCGTGCGCGTGCTGACCGGCGTGGCGGGTGCCGCGGGCCGCGTGCAGACGCTGCGCGCGCTGGTGAACGTGAGCGGCGCACCGCCGACGGACGGCGGGGTCACGCAGGATGCGGCCGTGGTGCAGGACTCCGGCACGCCGCACGACGCCGCCGTGGTGACGGATGCGGCGGTGACCGTGGATGCGGGACGGGACGGTGGCGTGACGCCGGATGCGGCGCACCCGGTTGACGCGGGCGGCGGCGACGCGGGCGCGCTGGACCCGGACAACGACGGAGTGCCCTCCGCGACGGACAACTGCCCCGCCATGTCCAACGCGGACCAGGCGGACTTTGACCAGGACCACGTGGGTGACGTGTGTGACCTGTGCCCGCACGACGACGGCGCAGGCAGCGTGGACGCGGACGGCTGCCGGGTCATTGCACCCGCGCAACGCGAGCGCATCACGCGCCTGCTGGACATGGTGGTGGGGAACCTGCCCGCGGACCTGTCACTGGACGAGGACCTGGACGGCGACCTGGATGCGGTGGACGTGGCGCGCGCGGTCAACCGCGCGCAGCAGAGGTGATTGCCATGCAAAGGTTCCTGTTCCTGGTCACCCTCCTGGCCTGCGCGGGGGCCAACTGCCCGGGCACCGGTGGCGACGGAGGCAGCGGCCGCGGCAGCATCTCCGCGGTGTATCGCGCGGGTGCGCTGGAAGTCCTGCTGGACGCGGATGAACCACCGCTGGCCCTGGCCGCCACCGTCCGCGTGGACGGGACCGAGATCACCGGCAGCGCTCTGCTGGGAGACGCCGCCGCCGGACGGGACCTGCTGCGGCAGAAGACGACGGGAAGTTCGCAACTGCGCTTTGCGGTGACTGACAGCCGCGCGCTGCGCGTGGCGCGCCAGGGGGTGGTGGTGCGCATCCCGGTGGCCGTGCTGCCCGCGCACGTGGTGGTGGACGAGATCAGCGCCGCCGACGGAGAAGGGCGGACCATGGAACTCACCGGGTTTGATGCCGCACCGGGGAGCGCACCATGAGCGGCCGCGGACGGGAATGCCCCCCACCCGGCCACTGGCGTTGCCGACCTCCCCCCGCAAGCCGGGGGAGGCAGGCCGGGGTCTTGCTCCTGGCGGCCTTGTTGGCCGGTGGGTGCGGGCTGGAGAGCCTGTTCTTTGTCAGGCAGTTTGAGGCCACACCGCCGCCCCACGCCATCATCAAGGGCCGCGTTTCTGACGTGGGTGACGTCATGGCCACCCGCCTGGCTGACAAGACCCTCACCGCGCGCGCCGTGGCCACCGACGGGCGCGTGCTGTCCACCGCGGAAACACACGTGGACGGCGACTTCACGCTGAACCTGCCCGCCGACGTGGGTGACCAGTTCAACGTACGCGTGCTGGTGGGCGTGGGTGGCGCGCAGTTGCGTGGCCTGGCGCCGGACGTCCCCGGCCAGGACGGCACGGACAACGCCGTGACGGAAGTGGGTACGCTCGGGCTGGCCGCCACCGCCGCGGCGTTGCTGGTGGACGCGTACACCGCCACCGCCCGCAGCGGGATGGCCGGCACGCCACCGTCCGTGACCCGCAAAGTGCTGGAGAACGCGTCGGACCGCGCCAACGAAGACGTGCTCGCCTACCACGTTGCGGTGCGCTCCATTGTTGAGGCGAGCGACGCCGCGCGCGGTCAGCCCGTGTTCAGTGACACCGGTGAGCCCACCGAAGCGGCCATCACCGCGGCGGGGCTCACCGTGGCGGACTACACGCGCCTGCGCGATGCAGCGGTGGCCGCCGTGGGCGTGCCCGTGGTGTGCGACCCCTCCCGTATCCGCGTGATGTTCACGGTGGATATCAGCGGCTCCGCGCTGGACGGCAACGGCAAGCAGCAGTTCATCCGCCAGCTCCCCAAGGAGGGCCGCGTGTTCCTGGGGATCACCGTGGACCCGTCCTCACCGGTGGCGGATGCGTCCCGCACACTCAAGCCGCGCCTCATGCCCAATGACGTGGACACGGAGATGTTTGATGACGGGACGCAGGGTGACGAGGCCGCGGGCGACCAGGTGTTCACGACGACCCTGGTGCTCCCGCGCGGCATGCGCGTCATCTACAAGTACACCGACGGCTCGCCGGGAGAAGGCTACACGGGCACGGAGGAATGGCCGGGCAACGCGCGCATCCTGGAAGTGGTGGACGTCCTCACCTCGGACCCGGCCGGCAAGCCGGATTGTCTCGTCATCCGGCGGGATTCGTTTGGTGATGAGAGCAGCAACAAGAACTTTGTGAACCTCAACGCCTCCCTGGCGGGCGGCGCGCTCCAGTACGACACGGACCTGGGCGGTGCGGCGCTGGTCCCCGCGACGGGCGCTGACACCCTCCCGCAGGGCGGCTTGGCGGTGGACGCGCTGGGTGACGTCCCGCCGCTGACGCCCGCGGGCGTACCGGAGGCGCGCGAGAACGGCGCGTGCGCCACCTGTCCCGCGCCTGTGACCGTGCCGGTGGATGACAACACGCCGCCGGCCGTCGTCGCGGCGCGCTTTGCGGCCACGGATGAAGTGCGCGTGCTCTTCACAGAGGACCTGGACCTGGGCAGCGCCGCCGCACGCGGCAACTACCTCGTCGTGGACGACCGCGAGGCGCCCGTGCCCATCCGCCGCATTGGCGTGGCGGGCGCGCTGGTGACCCTGTCCGTGGACCCCGTGGTGCCCACGCGGGCGTACCGCCTGTTTGTGGCGCGCGTGTCTGACGCCAGCCTGCAGCGCAACCCGGTGGCTGAAGTGGGCGGCGGCATCCGGATCCAGCAGGACACCATTGCGCCCACGCTGGTGGAGGCCGCGTGCACCACCATCACGGAGGTCAACCCGGCCGCGCGTCCGGCCAACCCGCGCCAGGGCGAAGTGGTGCTGGTGCGCTTCTCCGAGGTGCTGGATCGCATCTCGGCGGAGAACACGTCCGGGTACGCGATTGAGGGACCCGAGGGCTCACTCCCCGTGTACGCCGCGTTCCAGCGCGGGCGGGACGTGCTGCTGGTGACGGAGTCCCTCACGGGCAACGTGGACTACGCGGTGCGCGTGACGGGCGTGTTTGACATGGCAGGCAACCTGGTGGGCCGTGATTCCACGACGACATTCAAGGGTCTGCAGCTGTACCGCGCGTCCATCTCCGCGGTGCCGGGGCATGCATGGCGCAGCGTGGACGGGCGTGACCGCGGCCTGCCCGAGGGCGACGGCCTGTACCTCACCGGGACCCTGACGCTGGCCGCGCGCGCGACCGACGGCGCGGACATCCGCGTGACGGGACGGCCTGACGTGGCAGGGCGCGCGGGGTTTGAGCTGCTGCCCACGCCGGAGATGATCAGCGGCAAGCCGGTGTTCCGCGCGGAACTGCTGCTGCCGCCGGGCACGTACGCGTACAAGTTGGCGCATGGGTCGGTGGCGGACGCGGTGGCGCCGCCCGCCACGCTGGAGACGGTGACCAAGAGCCTGTGCACCACCAACAACGCCACCGGCGTGCAGGTGGATCCCGTCACGCTCACCGGCACCGACGGGCTGTCCTACGCGGGCGCGCGCCTGTCATTGTCCGGTGACGATCCGCCGGGCCCGGGCGTGCTGTTCAAGCGCGAGAACCCGGACAGCATCCTCAACGTGGTGGACGCGGACGTGGACGGCCCGGTGCACCTTATCGGCACCTGGCGGGACGTGCCGTTTGGCGCGGGACGCGACTACGACGACGGCAAGCGCGAGCTGACGATGCCCGTGTCCGGCGCGACGGACACCGCCGGACCGCTGCCCATTGCGGCGGAAGCGCGCGACAGCGAGAGCGTGCTGGTCAGCTTTGACGAGGCCATCTCCACCAACGCGTCCGACCTGGTGGCGACGGTGACCGACGAGGGCGGCGTGGCGCTGCCCGCCAGCGTGCTGGTCACCGCGGTGCCGCGGCCCAGCCAGGCGGTGCTGCGCACGGGCCCCATGGCGCTCAACCGCGGGTACACCGTGCTGGTGAGCCGCGTGGCGGATGGTGCCGGTCACGTGTCCACGGACCTGCGCACTGTCGCGTTCACCTCGCCGGGGTCGTTCACGCCGTTCACCCCCGTTGTGGATGAGGACCCGCCCGCGGTCACCTCCGTCCTGGCCACCGGGCCCACCACCATCCTGGTGCGCTTCACGGAACGCGTGGCGTCCTCCGCGGCGGCCGTGTCCCACTACGCCCTGGAGCACCGCACCGGCGGCACGGCGCCCACGGTGAGCGGCGCGCGCCTTTCAGAGGCGGGCCGCGCGGTGATTCTCACCACGTCCGCGCAGGAGCGCCTGGCGCCGTATGCGCTGGTGGTGACCAGCATTGAGGACGTGGCCAGCCCGCCCAACCGGCTGACCACGCAGCGCGTGGAATTCAACGGGTTTGGTGACTCCACGCCGCCGGAAATCACGTGGGCCAAGGCGGTGAACGCCACCATGGTGGTGCTGAAGTTCAGCGAAGCGCTGGACGCGTCCACCGCGGCCACCCATGGCAACTACGCGATTGCCGGCGTCAACGTGCTGTCCGCAACGCCGTCCCACAACGCGGACGTGGCGCGCAGCGCGTTCAACGAGGCGTGGGCGCCGGTGCGGCAGGACCTGGTGGTGCTCAAGACGGACACCATGCAGGGCGGGCGCACGCTGCAGGTCTCGGCGACCGGAGTGCTGGACCTGTCGGGCAATGCGTCCGCGTCCACCGCGGCGTTCACGTCGGTGGCGCAGGCACCCAATGTGACCGTGGTGCTGCGCTATTTGGCCAGCAACACGGCGCAGGTGGTGGGCGTGGGACAGGGCGGTGCGGCGGGCGTTCCGGCGCGCGCCATCTCGGCCGCGCGGCTGGCGGCGGAACGTGAAGGCATCTTTGTGCTGGGCACCGCGCTGACGGAAGACGGCGCCACGCCGGTGACGGACAGCCCGCTTACGCGCGGGCTGGGCGGCTTCCCTGCGGAGGGCAGCCCGTTGGACGGCGTGGAACCGCAACTGAAGGATGACGGCACGGGCGGGGATGCAACCGCGGGCGACAACATCTTCACGCTGCAGATTACCGGCGTGCCGCTGGGGTCGGTGGTTTCGTACAAGGCTTTCGCTTCTTACTCGGTGGCGTACCAGCAATCCTCCGGTGACCCGTTGGCGGCGTTTGCGGACGCACCCGCCGGTCCGCGCGTGTTCACGGATGGGCAGGAGTACCCGGGCAATGACAACGCAGCCTGGCTGCTGGCGGACGAGGACGGCGACGGAAAGATTGTGCTGGATAACCTGTTTGGTGACGAGATCACCTTCAAGCGAAAGACCGGGTTCCGGCCGTTCGCCTGGGTGACGGACGCGTGGCGGAGGCAGGAATGAGCGCCCATCGGGCGGTTGGGGGGCTCGTGGTGGTGGGCGCGCTGCTGGCGTGCACGGGCGGTGGCGGCGGCACCAGGGATCCGCCCAAGGGTGACGGGTTTGCCGCCGCGTATTCCGTTGACGAGACCACGCTGGTCCTGGCGTTCACCCGCAAGCTCAAGGGGGACACGGTGCGCGCGGACGTGTTTGCGGTGGAGGACCGCACCGTGGTGCCCGCCGTGGTGCTGACGGTCCTCTCCGCCACGCGCAGCGGTGACGCGGAGGTCACGTTGGTCACGGGCACGCAGGAGCACGGGCGTACGTACACGCTGCGCATCACCGGGTTGCAGGACGCTGACGGCAACGCGCTGGACGGCACGCTCAACTTCCTGGGCGGCGGGGTGGCGCAGACGGCCGCCGTGACGTTCAGCGTTCCTGACGGTGACCGCATCCGCGCGTGGGGGAACCTCCGCCTGGAACTGACGGTGCAGGCCACCACGGGCGCGTTTTCAGACCGGCTGCAGGCGGTGTCCCTGGCGGCGTCCGGTACGGGCCTGGCCGCCACGGTGCAGGTGGTGGTGGACGGGGACCGCACGGTGGACCGCCGTGATGACGTGGACCCGGTGGTGGACCGGCGCGCGTACGCCGCGCGCGTGGTGACGGACCACGGCGTGCCGGCCAGCCCGCTGGTTCCGTTTGCCGTGACCGCGCCCGGTGCGCTGACCGTGGAGGTGGGCCTGCTGGCGCCGCCCACGCCGGTGCAGCCCGGCAGCGGCTTCACCCCGCCCACGGATGCCAACCCCGGTGACGGCGTGAAGCGCATCCGCATTGTGGTGGATGACCGCCTGTCTGGTGAGCTGGTGAACCCCGCGGTGACCTGCAGCTTCACGGCGGCGGGTGACTTTGACGCAAGCTTCCCGCAGCAACGGGTGCTGGCCACGCCAACGGAGAGCGGCTTGTACGAGGTGGAGGCGGGCATCAAGGTGGATCCCAACCGGCGCCTGGATGGCCTGACGGATTCCACGCTGCCGTACATCCTCATCCTCCACACCAACGGCGTGGACGTGGAGACCATCAACCTCTCCATCATCGCGCCGGACGAGACCCCCGAGGCGGTGGTGCTCCCGCTGGGGGACCGGACCATGACGCCGGTGCAGTTCCGCGTGGACGTGGGCGGGTCGTTCCTTGTCGCGGACGGGTCACAGCGCGGGTTGTTCCCGGGTGAAGCGCCGTTCCTCACGGGGGAATGGCAGCGCGCGGCGGACGCGCTGGGCCGCAACGCGGGTGACGCATTCACCGGCGGCGAGCAGACCACGCTGGAGATGCGGCCCGACCCGGCGCACCCCGGCGTGTGGACCAAGACGCTGTGGCTCCCGCCGGGACGGCCGTACGGGTGGAAGCTGGTGCGCTGCCAGGCCGGCGTGGGCTGCGGCCCGCTCAATGAACGCGTTGCCTCCAGCGGGCGCGCGTTTGCCACCGTCATGAAGAACCTGGCCACGGAGAACCTGGACGCGTTTGCCAACCCGCAGGTGGTCATTGTGGATCCCCACGCGCTCTCGTCGGTGCCGCTGGCATCCGGCAGCACCAACTATTCCGGCGCGCACGTGTACGTGGGCAACGGCGCGGGTGCGGAGGCCAACCCCGCGGGGATGCCGCGCGCGGACACGCTGTTCAAACAGGAGGTCCCGGACCTCGCCGTCGTCGTTGGGGATGAACCCGTCATCACGCCCGTGTACGTGGTGGGCACCTGGCGTGACGTGAACCTGCCGGTGCGGCCGGCGGAGATCCTGGCGGGCGGCAGCGTGGTGAGCCTCACCCCGTATGACTACGACGAGGGCTTCATAGGCCGGTACCCGCCGTCCCGGAGCGCGCCATGAGAACGCCCCTGCTGGTCCCCGCGCTCCTGCTGCTGCCCGTCGTCGCGTCGGCGTATGAAGCCCCGGTCACCTTCACGCTGCGCCACTGCGAATCCCCCGGTTGTTCCGGCGTCTCGGCGTCCTTTGGCGGCGTGATGGACACCTGCCACCTGATGATTGACCGCGCGGGCGGACGCAACCGCGTGCAGAACGCCATTGCCATGGACCGCCAGCCGGATGACAACGGCGCGCGCGTGTTTCGCAAGACCATCACGCTGCAGGAGGGGGACTACATCTACGTGTTTGTTGCCAACGTGGACCGGTTTGTGAATCTGTCCGACCCCAACCTCAACCCTGACGACGTGCCGGACAGCAACTTCTTCAACGATCCGAATCCACCGTTTCCCGGCTACGGTGGCCAGTACTCCACGGACAATATCTACTTTGTGCGGGATCCCAACCGGCCCAAGTTTGACCGCGCGAGCCTGCAACCCAACATGGGAACGCTGGTCACCAGCGCGTCCGTCACGCTCTCCATCGTCGCCGCAGCGGGCGCAGACGGGCGGCCGCTTGCTGGCACGCCGCGCATTGAGGTGCAGAACGGTGACCCCAAGGGTGTCCGCTACAATGACGGCCGGCCAACGGACCCCACGTGGACGGACATCACGCCGGTGAACTTCAGTTTTGACAGCGGCACCAGGCGCGGCACCCTCACGGCCACCTGGCAGAACCCGACGGAGGGCTTCCACCTGGTGCGCTTCCACGTGGCCAATGACCAGGGGCTGACTGCGGACCCGTTTGTGGGCTCCGTGATGGTGAACCGGGACAACCAGCCGCCCGTGGCCACCGCGGGGCCCATCCGCTTTGCCAGGGTGGGGCAGGAGGTGGTGCTCAACGGCGGCATGAGCCAGGACCCGGACTACGTGGGTTTCTCGTCGTGGAACTGGTACGCCACGCAACAGCCGGGCGGGTCCACCATCACGCTGCGGGACGTGGATGAAGAGCGCATCCCGCGTGACGGCTACGGCAAGGGCATTGTGGACGAGCACGGGAACCTGCAGGGTGACGCCGTGGCGCAGCGCACCGCGCTGCCTCGGTTCAGCGCGGACCGCGCGGGGACCTACCGCATGGCGGTGAAGGCCACGGACATGGGTGGGGCGCAGAGCGCGGAGGCAGCCACGGAGGTCCACGTGGTGGATGCGTTCAACGCGAACATCCGCGTGCGCCTGGAGCCGTACGTGGAAGCCAACGAGCTCATCATTGACGCATCGTTGACGACGGGGCCGGCGGGGATGCAGCTGGGGTGCTACCCGGACCTGCGCAACCCCGCGCCGGTGAACTTCACGGTGACCGGCCTGGTGGCCCACGCGGCCAAGCCCACCACGGCGGGGTTTTACCTGTTCCACTGCCAGGTGGGCGGCAACAGCTACCACCGCACCGTGATGCTGAAGGTGTGGCCGGACGGGCGCACGTTCACGCAGGACTACGGACGCCCGCCGCGCGCGTGGGTGGATGACAAGGTGATGTACCTCGCGTTTGTGCGTGAGTTCTTTGACGCCAACGCTGACGGCGAGGGCGATTTCCTGGGGTTTGTGGACAAGATGGCGCACCTGCATTCGCTGGGTGTGAACGCGCTGTGGCTGATGCCGGTGGTCCCGGGTCCCACCACGCACGGCTACGCGGCCACGGCGCAGTTTGACACCGAGGAGGATTACGGCACGCCGGAGCAGTACGAGCTCCTGGTGCAGACGGCGCACGCGTTTGGCATTGAGGTGCTGGTGGACCTGGTGGCCAATCACACCTCGGCGGAGCACCCGTTCTTTGTGCAGGCGCGCAGCAACGCGCAGAGCGCCACGCGCGGGTACTTCGCGTTCAATGCGGACGGGAGCTACCGCTACGCGTTCAACTTTGTGGCGCTCCCGGACATGGACAGCAACAACCCGCTGGTGCGGGACGTGGTGGTGAAGATGGTGCGGTGGTTCATGGACCGCGGCGTGGACGGCGTGCGCTGTGACATTGCCGGGTTCACCGGGCCCGTGCTGTGGGAAGACGTCCGCTACGAAGTCAAAGGCCGCAACCCGCAGGGCATCATGCTGGCGGAGCTCATTCCGCCGACGCAGGAGTACTTCGACCAGCGATTTGACCTTGCCTATGACAGCGAGACGTTCTGGGCGACGCGCGACGCGTTTGCAGGCAGCGGGGACCTGGGCAACGTGGACGGTGCGCTCAAGCGCGCGCAGACGTTCCTGTCCCGCGCCACCAGCGCGCGCGTGCGCGAATCCCTGGAACAGAAGGACGTGCTGTGGCTGCGCTACCTGGACAACCAGGACGAAGACCGCTTCCTGCTGCGCGCGGGCGGTGACCTGCGGCGCATCCGCGTGGGCGCCTCCGTGCTGATGACGCTGCCCGGCGTGCCGCTGGTGTTCTACGGCGATGAAACGGGCATTGGCGAACTGCGCGGCCGCATGCAGTTTGGACACTTCAGTCCGGGCGCGCTGGCGCTGACGGACCTGTACCGCCGGCTCATCCAACTCCGCCGCCACAACGCGGGCCTGCGCACGCATGACAACGCGGCGGAGGGGACCGCGGGCAACAGCTACGTGCGCATCAACAACAACGGGGACCAGGGCGGGGGGAACGTGTTCAGCTTTGTGCGCTTTGGCGCGCACCAGCGTTTTGTGGTGCTGGCCAACCGCGCGGACAGCACCGTGCTGGGGACCACCGTGCGGTTCTATCCGCCCCCCAGCGTGTTCACGGAGTTCCCTGACGGACCGCTGAAGCTGGTGGACCACCTGGACCCCACCGACCAACGCACCATGAACAAGTCCGACCTGCTGTCCACCTCCGGCGCCACTGCCGCGGTGCGCGGATTCACGACGAAGATCTACCAGGTCACGCGCTTTGGCATCCCGGACGCGGACCACGACGGCGTGCTGGACAGCTATGACCGCTGCCCGTCCACGGCGGACGCGGACCAGGCGGACGCGGACGGTGACGACGTGGGCGAC
This sequence comes from Deltaproteobacteria bacterium, assembly GCA_016218805.1. Classification (GTDB taxonomy): domain Bacteria; phylum Myxococcota; class JACRCW01; order JACRCW01; family JACRCW01; genus JACRCW01. The sequence continues at coordinate 26,861 of JACRCW010000032.1, forward strand.
GCGTGTGATGCGTGCCCCAGCACGCCGCAGGGCCAGGCCGTGGCACCGGATGGCTGCCCGCCTTCCGCCGGTGACCCGCGCAAGGTGTACGTGCTGGACGGCCTGGTTGACGACGGCGAGTGGAAGGTGGCGGAGGCGGGTGGGCATTCGTTGTACGCGTCCTTCAACGGGCAGGTGCTGTACGTGGCCACGGAGGCCGCCGCGCGCGGCGAAGACGTCCTCATCTACGTGGCCGACCAGGACGGCGTGCTCAAAGCGGCACCGTTCACCAAGGCGGGCCGGGTGTCCTACGGCGGGCGCTACGTGGGTGACGAGGGCGACAACGACTACGCGGACTGGGGCGGGGCGACGGGGCAAGCGCGCGCGTACACGCTGGCGGTACCGGGACGCGGGATGCTGGAGGGGACGCTCAACGTGCTGGAGGAGTTTGGTTCCATCCCGGCCACGCTGCGCATTGCGGCGGTGCGCTACGGTGGCGCGGACAACGCGGCGCCGGCGTCACAGGTGCCCGCCGCGGTCACCGCGGACAGCGACGTCACGGAGAATGAGTTCCTGGTGTTCCACCTGGTGGTGCCGGAGACGCCGGATGCGGGCGTCCCGGATGCGGGTGGCAGCAGCAGCAGCAGTTCATCGTCGTCGTCGTCTTCGTCCTCGTCTTCCGGTGGTAGCAGCAGTTCGTCGTCGTCATCATCATCATCATCGTCTTCCAGCACGGGTGGGCCGGTGGGGACGGACGGTGACCGGGATGGTGATGGCGTCACGGATGACCGCGACAACTGCATCCTGGTGGCCAACGCGGACCAGGTGGACTTTGACCTGGACGGCGTGGGTGACGGTTGTGACCGGTGCCCGGTGAGCCATCCGCTGGACCTCATTGACGCGGATGGGTGCGCATCCGGTCCGCCGCGGTCGGATGCCGGCAGCTACGCGCGTCCGGAGCCGGTGCTGCAGGACGCGGGGGCCGGGAGCGCGCCGCGGCCGCAGGGGCCGTGCGGGTGTTCGTCGTCGTCGTCGTCAGAGTTGCCCGGGGCGTTGGCGTGGGGAGCGGCGGGGCTGGTGTGGGTGATGGTGACGCGCAGGAGGCGTACGTGATCCGGAGGCTGGCCTGGGGCGTGTTGCTGGCGTGCGTGGCGTGTGGGCCGTTTGATCCCACGGCACGCAAGAAGGACGTGCGCGTGGTGAAGCTGTTGCTGTTGCCGCCGGACAGCCAGCAGGAGGCGTTGGGGGGAACGCGGCCGGTGCAGCTGGCGGCGGTGCGTATTGAGGGCGGGCAGGTGGTGGACACGGTGGTGAGCACGCCGGTTGATCCGCGCAGCACGCAGCGGCTGTCGGTGGCGCTGGCGCGCAACCAGTCGTGGGCGCTGTTCCTGCAGACGCCGCGGGGGAACACGGCGTCTTTGGGGCAGCTGGTGGGGCGGATTCTGTGGTCAGACGGGCATGGTGGTCTGACGGGCCGGTTGGTGGCGGCGGAGGTGGACGTGGATCTGGGGGAACTGTCCATCCAGGTGGGTTCCACCTCCACGCTGGCGGACAACACGGTGTTGGTGCCGGACGCGGCCAACCCGCTCACGCGGACGGACCGTGACCAGGACGCCACGGATGACCTGGCGGACACGGATGACGACGCCGACGGGACCACGGACGTGGACGACGTGGACGCGGATGGCGATGGGCTGGCGGACCTGGACCAGGAGTTGGCGGCGTTGGCGGACCGCAACGGCCGCGAGGACGGTGACGGAGTGCCGGACGACGTCGAGTAGGACCGGCGTCCCCGCCGGTCGCCGACTCAATCTGCTCCACCTTCACCCCGCCTCCTCCACACGGGGCAATCCGCGGATGACGCCGGCCATCCTCCGTGACGGGGGCGGGCGTTGTCCGCCGTCCGGTTGCAGCGGCGTGGCTTCACGGATCCACCAGGACCGCCCGGTGGCATAACCATTTGATAGTATTTACAAAACCGCCCTACTCACCCGGCCGCTGGCAACGCCTTGAGGTCGGGGGGCCGTCTGCTATGGTCCCGCGCCTCCTTGGGTGGCGAGGTCGTCGAATGAAGTTCGCCTGTGAAACGTGCTCCACCAAGTACGTCATTCCGGATGAACGGGTGGCCGGCCGGCTGCTGCGCGTGCGCTGCAAGCGGTGCCGTGCCGTGATGGAGGTGCTGGGACCGGCCACCGAGCAGAACCGGGCCCCCACCAAGTCGGAGAAGCTGGTGCCCACCAAGGGTGACGACGTGGCGCACCCGCAGCGTCTGTTCGCGGTGGCGGATCCGTTTGCGGCGTTTGGGTCCGGCAACTGGAGTGCGCCGCCGGCCAAGCGGCAGGTGAGCCACGGCGGGCTGGTGGTGGCGGAGCGGTCCTCCGGGCCGGTGGAGGGCATGCCGGTGCCGCCCGCGGCCACCGCGGCGTGGCACGTGGCCATCAAGGGCCAGGCGCGCGGGCCGTTCACGGATGAAGAGCTCCACACGCTGGCCAGCGGCGGGAAGATCCACGCGCGGTCCCGCGTGTGGCGCGCGGGGATGGACGCGTGGGTGCGCCTGGAAGACGTGTGCGAGCTGGCCTGGCTCAACCCGGTGCTGCGCCCGCGGTCGTCGTCACGGTCGGCGGATTCGTCATCCAGCCAGAGCTTCCTGGCGCCGGTGGCGCCCGTGCTGGATGAGGTCAGCGGCATGTCCGAGGCGCCCGAGCAGGACCCGGCGCGCCCGTTCTCCGGTCTGCTGGCCATGCAGCAGTTGAAGGCGGACCCACCCCCGGAGCTGTCTGACGTGGTGAGCACCCCCGGGACGCTGTCCATGGGCGGGCAGACCGGTTGGTTCTCGCTCACTCCGCAGGAGGTGGACCAGCTGGTGGTGGAGGAGCGGGTCCAGTTCCCGGTCCAAGGCCCCATGCTGACGGGCACGCACGTGGTGCGGGCGGGAATGTCACGCGTGGCGTGGACGGCCATGGCGGGCAGCGTGATCGCGTTTTCGCTTGCCGCGCTGCTGTTCCTCCCGTGGTTCCTCCGCCATGAGGCGGTGGCCGGGCCCATGGTCCGCCCGCCGGTGCGCGTGCCCGCAGCATTGGCCGCGCCGCTGGAGCCCACGGCGGGTCCGCAGGAACTGTCCAACATCCGTGCCCTGGCGCAGCCCAAGCCCGCTGCCGTGGCGGTGGTGGTGCCGCCGCAGCGCGCTGAGCCGCAGGTCCGCGACATGACCGACGTCCGCGAGGCGCTGGATCGCGCGGCGGCGAAGGTCGTTGGCCGATAGGCCCACGCGGTTTGTAACGCTTACCCCATCGGGGCTGGATCCAAACAGACAGGCTGGCGCCATCCGTCGACAAGATGGTGCGCGGTAGCTTCTGACCCTCCAGCTCCCGCGTCCCGTCGATCACCGCGGACTTCGCGTCCCCCCTTTGTCTCAGGGCGTGTTGTCTCAGGGCGTGCAGCCAAGGAGCACCAGCACCGCACCGGCGGCCGTACCGGTAGCGTCGTTGGCGTAGCTGGTGACCGCCAGGTCCAGGCGCCCGTCACCATCCAGGTCCCCGGCAGCCAGCGCGGACGGGAAGTTCACCGGCACCCAGGCGGAGGGTGTCTGGAAGGTGCCATCACCCACGCCATGCAGCACGCGGACGTTGCCAATGGAAATCTCGCCGGCGTCGTAGGTGAAATAGCTCGTGACGGCGACATCGGTGACTCCGTCACCGTCGAGATCGCCCGAAGCCAGGGCGCCGGGGAACGTGCCGGTGGCGTAGAGGGCGGCGGCGCCAAAGGTGCGGTTCCCGTTCCCAAGCAGCACGCCCACGCGGGAGCCCGCGTAGTCGGCGACGGCGACGTCCGGCTTGTCGTCACCGTTGGCATCCAGGGCCAGCAGCGCGGCTGGTGCAAACGCCAGGGACACGGTCACCGCGGCCTGGAAGGTTCCATCACCGTTACCCGCCATGGCAGCGAGGTTGGCGCCGCCGTTTGCGCTGGCCACGAGGAGATCCCGCGTGCCGTTGCGGTCCAGGTCCGACAGCGCCAGCCACGCGGGACTGTTTGAACTCTGCATGGACACCGCCTGGAACGTCCCGTCTCCATTTCCCAGCAGCACGCCCACGCCACCTCCAGGAACCGTGTCACCGGTGACCACCAGGTCCGGCTGCGTGTCCGCGTTGACCAGCCCCGCCGCCACCGCGCGCGTGCCGGGAGCCGCGGTGGAGTGGACGGCCGCCTGGAACGTCCCGGTGCCCGTGCCCAGCAGCACGCTGACCGTCCCGCTGTCATGGTTGGCGGTGACCAGGTCCGTGAACGCATCGTCGTTGACGTCCAGCGCCAGCAGCGAGCCGGGATAGGAACCCACAAGGTGGTCCGTGGGCGACGTGAATGTCCCGTCACCCGCGCCCAGGAACACGCTGACGGAACCCTGCAGGCCGTTGCCGACACCGAGGTCCAGGTGACCATCCCCGTCCAGATCCGCCGCCACCACGGCGGTGGCGCCCTTGGGTACGGAAAGAAGCGGCGCCTGCCGGAAACCCGCGGCGCAGGCCGGAGAGGCGCCGCTGCTGCTCCCCGTCCCGCCGGACGAAGGGGAGGCAAACGACGACGAGAGCGGCACGGCCGAGGAAGGTGCTGGACCCGTGGAGGACGCCGCGGGAGGGAAGGAAGAGGGCGCGCTGACCGAGGAGGACGGTCCCGGGACGGACGCTGACGCACCCGTTCCCGAGGAGGAAAGCGCGGATGTCGGTCCGCCCGACGCGGAGGACGGACCCGCTCCGCTGGTACCCGCCGCGGCGGATGACGACACCGGTACGCCCGCGGAACTTCCCGAACCCACCGAGCCGGACGATGACGAGGTGCCGCCGCCATCACCCCCCGGCTTGGGCGCGGGACACGCGCTGGCGGCCAGCAACAGGACGAGGAGGCAGCAGCGCTGGAACGGGGCAGTGTTCAAGGCATTCACCGGATCCATGAGGTGGAGGACAACGGGACGAACGTCGCGGACATTACATGTGAAGGTGTATGACATTTGCCCGGAAACGAGGAAGTCGCTGGAGATGGGTCGTTCGACATCAACAAGCGAATTACTCCGTACGCCCCGGATATCCGAAACAAGTGCAATGCTGGGGTGTGCCTGGGGCACTGGGCCGATTTGGACGGCGGAATTTGCACGGACTGATTTCCACTTATTCGCCCGCCGGGCTGGATGCTCCCCGCGCAAAGCCAACCGCCGGCACCCGTCCCCGACGACGACGCCCACTGCACCGCGCGGTTCACTTCTTGGTGGCCGCCTTGGCGCCCGTGGCGGCGGTCACGTCTTCAGCCAGGATGCGCACAAACACGGGCATGCCCGGCGGTGGCGGCACCTTGCCCGTCAGGACCGCGTTGAAGGGTGACTCCGGCAACGATTCCAACGCGGCCCGCGCGCCCTTCGCATCCCCGGAGCGTGCGCGGCACGCGGCCTCCACCGCAGTGGCCTGCGATACGTGCATGGGTTTCACGTTGTTGCCGCGCGCCTTGCGCCCGGCCGCCACCGTCCGCAGGCAGCCCGGGTAATCCCCGCTCATCAACAGCACGTGCGCGTGTGCCGCGTAGTACCACTCGGAACCTTCTCCCGCTTCCACCGCCACCCGCGTGAGCGCGGCGGCCGCGGCCCAGTCCCGCTTGAACACGCCCAGCAGCTGGCCCGTCTGCGTGCGGTACTCGTGGTTGTCCGGGTCCAGCGCCACGGCGCGGCGGCACAGCGCAATGGCCTCGTCGCCGTTGCCGTGGGTGGCCAGCGAGACGCACAGCGCGTAGTTCCCCAGCGCGTACTCCGGCTTGAGAGCCACCGCGCGCTGCTCCAGCGCCATCGCCTCGTCGTTGCGGTTGGTGCGCCACAGGTGGAAGGCCAGGTAGGTCATGGCTTCGTGGTAGTTGGGGCGGAGTTCCAGCGCGCGCCGCAGCGGCGCTTCCACGTCCGGGTTTGCGTCCTGTCCGCCCGGAGTCATCAGCGCCAGCGCCAGGCCCAGGTGCGCCTCCGGCAGCGCGCCGTCCTGCGTGATGGCCTGCCGGTACAACGCCGCCGCCGCGGCCCGGTCCGCGGGCCGCCCAAAGCCGTGCAGCGCGTTGGCCGCCTCGCCCAGCAACCTGAGCACCGACGTGCTGCGGGCCACCTTCAAGGCCAGCGCCGCGTCGCGGTCTGGCGACGGCGGGATGTTCATGACGTCGGCCACCTTGGCGGCCAACTCGTCCTGCAGGGCAAAGACGTCGTCCAGCTTCCCGGTGACCTCCACCGCCTGGCGCACGCGTGAGGTCTCCACGTCCACCACGCGCGCGCTGAACCGCAGCCGGTCAACGGATTTCTGGAACGCGCCGGTCACCAGCAGCTGCGCGCCAATGACCTTGCCCGCGTTTGCCGCCGTCGTCGGTTCCAGGGCGCCGGACTGGCCCAGCGCCTGTTCGGCCAGCGCCTGGTCCAGTTTGAGCCGGTCCACCAGGACCAGCTTGTTCATCTGGCCCAGCTTGGTCACCAGGCTTTCCGCAATGCCGGCACGCAGCCAGTCCAGCTGTTTGTCGCCGGAAAGGTTGTCAAACGGCATCACCGCCAGCGTGCGCGTGGGGGCAAACACGAACGGGTAACTGAAGCGTGCGCCGGCCGCGGCCGCGGGGAAACGCAGCTCCCGCAGGGCGCCGGCCACGCACGCGCCCACCGCGGCGCTGCCCAGGGTGTCCTCGGAGACCTTGGCCTCGTGCACCGTCCCGTTGCTGGCCAACACTACGGAGACCACCAGGCGCCCCTCCAGCGCCGGCTCACGGGCCAGCTGGGTCTCGTAACAGGCCTTCACGGTGGGCAACGCGCCGGCCACGGTGGTGCGGATGGACTGCGAAACATCCTCCGCCGCCCACGCGGGGCTGACAGACAGCAGCAGTACGGCCAGCGACGTGATGCAGCGATTCATGGGAGCCTCTCTTGGAGCGGGCGCGGCGTTGCCCGCTCTCCCGGCGCGACACTGGCGCCTCACCACGCCGGCAGCAAGTTGACGGGCCTCGCCGCTACGTCCCCGGTGCGCGGACCCACGCAGCACCCTGGCAGAGCGCGACCCGGAAGATGGCCAGGACTACGCCGTTGCGGTCCACAGGAATCCCCCGAACCCCAGACGCCTCCGTACTCGGCGTTGATGTGCAGGCGGTCCCGCGCAAGCGGGCCGCGCAGCAGGCAGCCGCACATCCGCTCCGGCGGTTCGTGGTCATTGCCGGGGATCAGCGTGCCCACCTCAAGCTGAACCCGTCCACATCCACGGCGAGCTTGTTCGCCCTCGCGCGCCCCTCGAACAACTCATCGTCCGCGGCGCGGGTGCGCTCGCCTGCGTTGAGAGCGGCGCGGGTGCATTGGGCGAGCGGGTCGTTCTCGTCGACGTCCTGGCCGCCCGCCAATTCGGGGATTAGGCTCGGGGCCGCCATGGACGAGGGCGTCGCCGGCTGGAAATCCGTCTCGGACACCTTGCTGATCCCGCTCTACTGCCGGGCGATGGAGACGCTGGAGCAGGAGCCGATCATCCGTGACCCGAAGGCGGTGGGGATGCTGAACGAGATGCGGCGGGAGTTGGCCAGCTCCGACAAGCCCATTCACCGCAAGGTCGTCCACGACCGCTACAACCGGAAGCTACTGGTGACGATCGCCCTACGCTCGCGCCGGTTCGACCGATACGCGTCGGAGTTCATGGCGGCGCACCCGGGCGCGACGGTGGTGACCATCGGATGCGGACTGGATTCGCGCTTTGAGCGGATCGACGACGGAAGGGTGCGTTGGTTCGACCTCGACTTCCCCGAAGTGATTGAAATCCGGAAGAGATACTTCCGCGAGACCGACCGTTGCCGATTCCTCCCCTATTCCGCGCTGGATTACAGGTGGATGGACGAGGTGAAAACGGCGGCTGCGGGCCCGGTGCTATTCCTCGCCGAGGGCGTGTTCATGTATCTGGAGGAAGAAGCGGTGAAGGGCCTGGTGCTGAAGTTGCGTGATGAGTTCCCGGGCTCGGAGTTGGTCTTCGAAATCACCAACCGCTACTGGGTGAAGAAGATGAAATCGGCGTGGATGCGCTGGAAGTTCTCCCGCCAGCTCGGCATCGGGGAGGAGGCGATGTTCAGGTTCGGGATCGATGGATACCGGGAGATCGAGAAATGGGGCACCGGGATCCGGTTCCTGGACGAGTGGACCTATTTCGACGACGACGAGAAGAAGCTGGGCTGGTTCAACCTCTTCCGGAGGATGGAGCTCCTGCGGAAGGTGCAATGGACGCTCCATTTCCAGCTCGGTGAGTAGCCGACCGCCACCTGCATGCGCAGATTCGCGATGTTGGCGGTGGACTTGAGGGGATGCGCAGCAGCCGTCACGTAGCCTACGGACCGTTTTCGGCCGTGGGTTTGATGAAGCGCGAGTCAAACTCGAAGGGACTGCACGGCTGTTGCGGAGCCCGGAGTCGATGACCAGGACCACCGGGAAATTCGAGGATGCCTTGTTCGCGGAGGGCAACGCTCCAACGCCACGCTCCCGCACAGCAGGCGGGGCGTGTCACGCGCAGGGGCTCACCACCGCTCAGCGGTTGGTGGCGTCCGGTCCGGGCATGTTGCCGCCCAGCATTTCCGCCACAGGGTTCTGGCGGATGGGCGAGGTCAGCGCGGTGCGGCACGCGCCGGGGTTCTGCGCGCACTGCGGGACCACGGACACGGCGGCCGCCACCGTGGCCAGCGAGGCCGTCCCGGCGGCCATGGTGGCCACGCCGGCCACGCCCAGGCCAATGCGCACCAGGCGCGTGGTGCCGGTGGTCTCATCGCGCTCCATCAGGAACGCCCGGACCTTCCCGACCATGCCGCCCGAGTGGGCGCAGCCGCACTTCTTGGCGCAGGGCGCCTTGGCCGGGGCGGCCTCGTCGGCAAACGCGGGGCCGGCGGCCAGGGCCAGGGTGGAGACCATGAGGGAGGAGAGGAGCTTGTTGGAGGTCGTCATAGTGGGGGCGATGTACGCGCCGGGGCCCCGATCCGCAACCGCGGCGACGGCGACCGCATCCGGCAACGGGAGGATGCGTGCTTACCGGCTCCCGGTCGGTAGCGTCGCGCGGGGCTCGTCCCTAAGTTGCGGCCCACCTTCATGGCCCCCGTCGTCACTTCCCCATCCCCCGCCACGGGCGCACCGCTCATCCACCTGCGGGACGTGGTGAAGACCTACCAGACGCCCGCGGGTGACTTCCCCGCGCTCAAGGGAGTGAACCTCTCCATCGGCAAGGGCGAGTTCGTGGCCATCATTGGACGGTCCGGTTCCGGCAAATCCACCATGGTCAACATGATCACCGGGATAGACAAGCCCACGCGCGGCGAGGTGATCGTCGCCGGCACGCCGGTGCACCAGCTGAGCGAGAACGAGACGGCGCGCTGGCGCGGGGTCACGGTGGGCGTGGTGTTCCAGTTCTTCCAGCTGCTGCCCACGCTCACCGTGGTGGACAACATCATGCTGCCCATGGACTTTTGTAACCGTTACGCGGTGCGGGAACGCCGTCAGCGCGCCATGGCGCTGCTGGACATGGTGGAGCTGGCGGACCAGGCGCACAAGCTCCCCAGCGAACTCTCCGGCGGACAGCAGCAGCGCGCGGCCATTGCCCGCAGCCTGGCCAATGACCCGCCCATCCTCTGTGCTGACGAGCCCACCGGCAACCTGGACAGCCGGACGGCGGAGCGGATCTTTGCGCTGTTTGTGGACATGGCGGCGCGCGGGCGGACGGTGGTGATGGTCACGCATGACCGCGAGCTGTCCGGCCGCGTGCACCGCGCGGTCATCGTCGCCGACGGAGAGGTGGTGGAGGAACACATCAACGCGGCCCCCGGTGGGAACGGCGCATGATCGGACCGCGCGGCAAGAAGGTCATTTCGGACCTGGTGCACAACAAGACGCGCTCGGCGTTGGTGATCCTCTCCATGGCCACCGGGGTGTTTGCCGTCGGGCTCGTGGCGGGGTCGCACCGCACGCTCACCGAAACGCTGGTGCAGGGCTACATGCGCAGCTCCCCGGCGATGGCCACGCTGTTCTTCCTGGAACCGTTTGAGGTGGACCTGCACGAGACGGTGCGCAACTTCCGCGGCGTGCGCGAGGCGCAGGGCCGCCGCAACCTGCAGGTGCGCATGCTGGGGGACACCGACGACGACTCCAAGCCGCTGACGCTGGTGGGCGTGCCGGATTTCCGTGACGTGCGCATCAACCGCTTCCGCGTGGAGTCCGGCCGCGTGCCGCCGCCGCAGGATGTTGTGCTGGTTGAGCGCAGCGCGCTGAAGGCCGCCAACTGGAAGGTGGGTGACCGCTTCCAGGTGGAGACGCCGCAACGCAAGCGGCGCTGGCTCACCGTGGGCGGCGAGGTTGTTGACGTCAACGCGCCGTCCGCCAACTTCACCGGGCAGCTGCAGGGCTACGTGGTGCTGGACACCATTGAAGCGCTGGGTGAGGAGCCGCGGCCGGACGTCATGCTGCTGCAACTGGACCTGGACAAGCCCACGCGTGACGAAGTGCGCAACCAGGTCCGTTCCATCCGCAACCGTTTGGACGGGTCTGGCTACAACGTGGTGTGGTCCTGGGTGCCGCCGCCCGGGCAGCATCCCGCCGCGGATCCGCTGACCACGCTGCTCACCGTGCTGGCGGTGATGGGGCTGCTGGTGCTGTTCCTGTCCGGGTTCCTGCTGGTCAACACCATCGGCGCGCTGCTGACGCAGCAGACGCGGCAGATCGGCGTGATGAAGGCGGTGGGCGCCACCACCGGGCAGATCTTCGGGCTCTACATCACGCTCGTCGTCGTGTACTGCACGCTCAGCGTGGCCCTGGCGGTGCCGCTGGGCTTCTGGGCCGCGCGCGAGGCCTGCGCGTACGTGGCCGGGCTGTTGAACCTGGAACTGGAACCGTTTGTGGTCCCACCGGAGATCCTGGCGGCGGAGATTGCGCTGGGCTTCCTGGTGCCGCTGCTGGCCGCGGTGGTCCCGGTGCTGCGCGCCGCGCGCATCACCGTGCGCGAAGCGGTGGCGTTCTATGGGCTCAGCGGCGGCGGGTTCGGCGGGGCGTGGGTGGACCGCATGGTGGCGCGCATCCGCTTCCTGACGCGCCCGGCGCTGTTGTCCCTGCGCAACACGTTCCGGCGGAAGGGACGGCTGTTCCTCACGCTGGCCACCCTCTCCATGGGCGGGGCCATCTTCATGGGGGTGTACTCAGTGCGCGCGTCCCTTCTGGAGACGCTGGACGCGGCCATGCAGTACTGGAACTACGACGCCGAGGCGGAGTTCACGCGCCCCTACCGCGCGGACCAGGTGATCAACGAGGCGCTGCGCGTGCCCGGCGTGGTGCGCGCGGAAAGCTGGGGTTTCTCCGGCGCGCAGATTGTGGATGACTGGAACGGGAAGAAGGAGACGCGCGTGTTCTTCATTGCGCCGCCCGCGGACACGGACATGCTGCGGCCCACCCTGGTGGACGGGCGCTGGCTGCGCAACGACGACACCACGCACGTGGTGATCAACACGGAGGTGCTCAAGCAGGAGCCGGACATCAAGGTGGGTGACGTGCTGCGCATCCGCATTGGGCTGCACAAGACGGAGTGGAAGGTGGTGGGGATTGTGCAGGGCGTGCTGTCCGGCGCGTTTGTGTACGCCAACCGGCCGCACTTTGGTTACGTCTCCGGCGAGGCGGGCCGCGCCAGTTCGCTGCAGATTGTCACCGACGGGCACGACGAGGCCACGCACAAGCGCGTGGTGCGCGCCCTGGAGGAGCGCTTCAAGCTGCTGGGCATCCAGGTCAACAACGTGAGCGCCGCCAGCGAGTGGAAGGGGCGGGCGCGCAAGCAGTTTGACGTCATCATCTCATTCCTGCTGGTGATGGCGGTGCTGATGGCGTTTGTGGGCGGGTTGGCACTCATGGGCACCATGGGCATCAACGTGCTGGAGCGCGTGCGCGAGGTGGGCGTCATCCGTGCGGTGGGCGCGGGCACCTCCAGCGTGCTGTCCATCTTCATCCTGGAGGGCGTCACCATTGGTCTCATCAGCTGGGCCCAGGGGGTGATCCTGTCCCTGCCGGTGGCGTGGGCGCTGGGCCACCAGGTGGGGATGATGTTCACGCGCGCGCCGCTGCGCTTCTCCCCGTCGGTGGAGGGCATGGCGGCGTGGTTGGTGCTCATCCTGGCGCTGTCCGCGTTGGCCAGCGTGGCCCCCGCGTGGCGGGCCGCGCGCCTGCGCGTGCGCGAAGTGCTGGCGACGGAGTAACAGGCCATGGCGATGACTTTCTCCTCCCCCTCCCGGTTCCTGGTCCTTGCGGCGGTGCTCGCGGCGGGGGCGTGCGGCGACAAGAAGGACGAGGAGAAGGCCAAGGTGGCGCGGCCCACCGAGGTGCAGGACGGCGTGGTGGCGGAGGGCGTGGTGGTGCCCGTGCGCTACGCCACGCTCACGCTGCCCGGTGGCGGCCTGCTGCGCGAGCTGCCCGTGCGCGAAGGCGACCACGTCAAGGAGGGGCAGGTCCTGGCGCGGCTGGACACGCGCGAGATTGAAGGGCGCCTCAAGGTCTCCCGCGCCGAGGTGGCGCGCGCGGAGGCGGCGCTGCGGCAGCTCAAGGCGGGCGCGCGGGCGGAGGAGGTGGCCGTGCGCGAAGCGAACCTGGCGCAGGCGCGCGGCGAGGTGGAGCGCAACCGCAGCGAGCTCAACCGGCTCACAAAATTGCGCGCGAAGGAAGTGGTCAGCGACCAGGAAGTGGAACGCGCGCGCGCCGCCGTGGACCGCGCCGAGGCCGCCGTGGCCATGGCGGTGGCCGAGCTGGACCTGCTGCGCGCCAACGCGCGTCCCGAGGCGGTGGCGGTGTCCGAGGCGGCGGTGGCCGCCGCGCGCGCGGCGGTGAGCCAGGTGGAGGCCACGCTGTCCATGGTGGAACTGCGCGCGCCGTTTGACGGGACGGTGGTGTGGCTGGAAGCGCGCGCAGGCGAAGTGGTGACACCCGGCCTGCCCGTGGTGCGCATCGCCGACGTGTCGCGTTTTGTCGTGCGCACGGAGGACCTCACGGAGTTGGCGGTGGTGCGCGTGAATGACGGCGCGCAGGTGACCCTCACGTTTGACGCGATTCCCGGGCTCAGCATCCCCGGCCGCGTGACCAGCACGCGCCTCTACGGGGAGCGCAAGAAGGGCGACATGACGTACACCGTCACCGTGGAGCCCTCCGTGGACGACCCGCGGCTGCGCTGGAACATGACCGCGTCGGTGCGCATCGCGTCGCCCGTGGACGGGGGCGCGCCCGGAACCGTCCAGGTAAAGACCGCCGACCGCTGAACGTTGACAACGCCGCGGGGCATGCGCTCCATGGCGTCCACACTTCCCCACTGGAGAGACCCATGGCCAATCCCGTTGCTACCTTTGAGACCTCGCTCGGCACCTTCAAGGCAGAGCTGTTCGTGGACAAGATGCCCGTCACCGCCAAGAACTTCATGGACCTGGCCAAGAGCGGCTTCTACGACGGGCTGCACTTCCACCGCGTCATTGACGAGTTCATGATCCAGTTCGGCTGCGTGCATTCGCGCGATCCCAACAGCTCACGCGCCGGCACGGGCGAGTCCCCGCGCGGCAACATCAAGGACGAGTTCCCGTCCCAGTACAAGATTTCCAACGACGTGGGGACGCTGTCCATGGCCAACACCGGCCGGCCCAACTCCGGCGGCAGCCAGTTCTTCATCAACACCGTCCACAACGACAACCTGGACTGGTTCACCCCGGGCCCGTCACGCCACCCGGTGTTTGGGAAGGTCACGGAGGGCATGGACGTGGTGACCAAGATTGAGAAGTCCCCCACCGGCGAGAACGACCGGCCCAAGACGCCCATCAAGATGATCAAGGTGACCGTCAAGGAGTGAGGGTTGCTCACCAGTCCCGCGCGCGGTCGCTGAGCCCGTCCTCGTCAAACATGGATTTCAGCGTGGAGCGGTCGTCCTCGGCCAATGACGAGGACGCGCCGCCCTGCCGCGCCACCTGGTCCGACAGCCGCCGCGAGATGCGGATGTGTGCGGCCACCAGGTCCCGCGCGTCCTTGTCCAGGTCCACAAACGACACCGCGAACCCCGTGGCCTTCCCCACCGGCCGCGTGGATTTCTGCACCGGCTTCTGCGCCTCCACCGCCGCGCGCTGCAGGTCCTCCATGCGGAACATCATGGTGGCGCTGTCACCCATGGTGGACGCCGTGGCCGCGTGCAGGCCCTTCTCCCCCAGCTCCGCGGCCAACTTCACGCCGGCCGGTGTCGTCGGAATGGCCGCCTCAACGCGCGCGCGGCAGCGCAGCGTCCGCTTCTGCGTGGACAGGCGGAACACCAGCGGGATGATCTCGCCAATGATGGGCACGCTGTCACACAGGATGCCGCAGCCCTCCTCGGACAGGATGTTCATCCGCTCCAGGTACAACAGCCCGGCGCTCTGGAACGCCACCGGCGTGGTGGTGGGAACTCCAACGAAGCGCGGGCTCATGACCGCACTGTAGCCGCGCCGCGCATCACTCCACCAGCGCGCCCAGCGGGTTCCAGTCAAACGTCTCATCCACGACGAGGTTGAGGTCCACGCCGTGCAGGCGCGCGGGGTCCAGCACGCCCAGCCGGCCGTGGTAGGCCGCGCCATCCCGCCGGCGGCGCGCCATCACCGTGGGCTCCACCGGTTCACCGCGCAGCAGGCCGTAGATCTCTGACGCGCGGTAGGACCACGTGTAATCCGGTGCACCGTGCGCGCCGGCCGGGAAGCGCAGCGGGTTCCACGCAGCCACATGCCAGCTGCGCGTCCCTGACGGAAACACAATGTCCACCTGGAAGATGGCGCGCCGATCCCACAGCCGCCGCAGCGGTCCCTTGAGGCGCCAGTCCAGCAGCTGCGCCAGGGCAGCGGGCACGGTCTCCGCCATCACGCGCTCCACCGCGTCGTCCATGGCGCCTTCCGGGTGCGCGTGGATGTTGGGGTCATGCAGCGCGGGCGGCGCATGGCGCTCCGGGTCAAACTCCGTGCGGTATTCGTCCATGTCCACCGTGCGCGCGTACGGCGTGGCGTGACGGCGCACGCCGCCGTCAGAGACCACCAGCGCTTCACCGGGGTTCACCTGCAGCGTCTTCACGTCCGGCGCCAGCACGGCCAGGTCCTGACAGAACTGGTCACGCGAGGCGGGGAACAGCCGGTGGTTCACCCAGTCCAACCGGTCCGCGGCGCGCAGGCCGCAACTGCCCGGGATGACGGTGCGCGCGCGGCAGCACACCGCCATCTCCAGCAGGCGCTCGTAGCGGTCACGCGGGAAGGACACTTCATCCGTCCACATGCCGGCGTATTCCAACAGCGGGCGGTAGGCGCAGAATGCAACGTCCAGGTTGCCATCCAACTGCTCCAGCACCTCCACGCACGTGCGCTGCGTGACCACGGTGTCCACCTGGTTCCACACGGACGCGCCCGGCGAGGTGAACAGCACGCCCATCTCCGGCCCCGGCCCCGCAGAACCCGTGGACGTCAGCGACAGGCCGCGCAACTGCACCAGGTCACCCGCGGCGAGCGCGTGCACGTCCTGAAAACCCAGGCGCGTCAACGCGCGCACCAACTCCGAATCCCGCGGAACGTAGACGGGAATGTCCCGCGGCAGGCGGGACAGCGTGGGCGCGTGAAAGTGGTCCAGGTGCGAATGTGAGATCACCAGTGCGTCCGGGCGCGGCAGCGCGTCGGGGAACACCTCGCGCCGCGGGCAGGACACCACCAGGTCGCCCTGGAACGGGTCGCTGAACACGGGGTCCATGTAGACCGTGGTGCCGTCGGATTCGACGACGAGGCTGGCGTGGCCGAGCAGCGTGACCTGCATGGAAGAAGCCCTCCGCGGGGGCAGACATCCCCCGCGGAGGGCCGGGCCAGCAAGCGTCCTGCGCGTTCAGCGGGCCTGCAGTTGCGCCTCGTCGAGTTCCGCTTCGTTGCCGCGGTCATCCCGCACGCGCACCTTGGCGCCCTTCTTCTCCAGCACCTTCAGGCGGTCACCCGACTTCACCGTGCGTCCTTCAACGGAAACGGACGCCTTGGGCGTGACGCCGTAGCTCTTGTCGAGGTCCTTGTTCGCCTTGCCCTTGCCCACCACCAGGTTGGTGGTCATCTGCTGGAATGCGTAGCTGCTCTCCACGTCGGACATGCGCGCCGCGGGGGCCGCCGCCTGGAACTCCTTCTTGTCCTCCTCGGTGAGGCCTTCCACGCTGGCCACGCCCGCCTTCACGTCGGTGGACGGACCCTGCGTGGCCATCTGCCGGTAGAAGTGGCTGACCACGTGCACCACTTCGCCGTCCTCCCAGCGGAACCGCACCACCACCGGCGCGCTGCCGTACTTGCGGCGCATCTGCTCGGAAGAGGCCAGCACCGTCACGCGCTTCTTGTCGAGAATCTCAATGGGATAGCTGCCGCCCTCCAGCCACCACTGCGGCTGGCCGCCCTTGGACAGCAGCATGTTGCTCATCAGGTTGTCGTCGTGTTCGCCCACCTGCACCGCGGTGACGTGGTCACCCGTGGAACCGCCGTTGTGACGGATGGTGCGCGGGAACGCCTTCTGCACCACGTTCAACAGCGCCCAGTCCGTCGTGTACAGCAGCCCACCCGCGCGCACGAACCGCTCCAGCCGCCGCACGCCCGCGTCCGGCATGTAACCCGGGCAGTCCACCATCACGATTTGGTCCGCGTTGAGGTCCGCCTTGGCTACCTGCTCGGGTTCAATCACGGTGTGACGGATGCGCGCCGCCGTGAGCACCTGTTCAATGTGGTCCATGCTCCCACGCACCACCACGATCTGCCGGCCCTCCACGGCCTTGAGCAGGTTCCAGTCCTCCGGGCGGGTGTTGCGCATGCGGCGTTCCAACAGGTCCGCTGCTGCCTTTTCCGAGTTCTCGTCAGCACTTGCACCGGCGGGGGCCAACAGGACGAGCGCGGCCAGGGCACGCGGTGCCCAACAAGAGGTGTTCAGCATGGCGGGTCTCCAGTTCAGGTTGCACCGGTATGAACGCGCCTCCTGCCGGAAAGTTCCTGGCCCGGATCAGCGACGGCGACGCAGCGCCAACACCAGCACCGCAAGCCACGGCCACCCCGGCCCCGCAGCGGCGCAGTGGAATGGCAGCGGGTCGCGGACCTCGGCCTGCCGGCAGCGCACCGCCAGATTGTACGCCTGGGACGCGGATGTATTGGGTGTCACGCGCAGCACCAGGTCACCGCCGGGCACGTGGTACGCGCTGGCGGTGGAATGCACCGCGTCCAGCGTTGTTTCGCCCACGCTGTGGTCACCCAGGAGCCATTGCGGCGTCGCATCGGCGCCGGTGACCTCGGCCATCACGTTGTCTCCGTCCTGCGTGCTGACGACGTAGAAGTCCACATCTGCCAGCACGTACGCGCCGTCCTGCCCGCAGTTCACACGCGTGGCGGTGGCCGCGTCATTGTTGGGTTCACCGGGGTCCGCCGCGCCGCCGCCCGACGAACTTCCGCCGCCACTGGCGCCCAGTTGGATGGTGATGGCCGTGCTCTCCGCGCGGTTGCCCGCACCGTCCTGCGCGAACACCTGGATGGGCGCGCTCCCGGTCCCCGCCGCCACGCGCCACACGTATGCACTGCCCTGCTGCGTGCAACTGGCCGTCACCGACGCGCCCGGACACGGGTAGATGTCACCGCCCGCACCGAAGTGCAGCTCCACGGCCGTCACACCAACGTCGTCGGTCACGTCCGCCGCAATCTCAATGATGGTGTTCTCCGGAAGGACCTGCCCGTTGGACGGGCG
The DNA here is from genome assembly GCA_016218805.1 of Deltaproteobacteria bacterium. GTDB lineage: Bacteria > Myxococcota > JACRCW01 > JACRCW01 > JACRCW01 > JACRCW01. The sequence goes on from JACRCW010000032.1 coordinate 44,604, forward strand.
GGTAAGAATTACCAACGGAGCGCGCGTGTCCGGCGGCGGCGGGTTGGCAACCAGGTCCACCATGACCGACCCGGTCTCCGCGGTATTCCCCGACGAATCCACCGCGCGCACGGAGAAGGACCGGGAGCCGTCACCCACGGGCAACGACCAGGTGTAGCGGCTCCCGTTGATGGCACAGGTGACGTCGGAGCGGCTGGATGGGCAGAGGAACACGTCGCCGGTGCGTTCCCACAGCAACTCCAGCCGCGCGACGGAGACGTCGTCGGCTGCGGTGGCTTCAATCTCCATCTGCGCGTTGGCCTGCAGCTGCGCGCCGTTGGCGGGACGCACAATGGAAACGCTGGGCGGCGTGGTGTCCGTTCCACCGCCGCTGCTGCCGTCGGTGAGCGTGATGGTGCGGGGCGCGGTCACCGTCTCATGGCCCGCGCCGTCACGCGCGCGGAGGCGGAACTGGCGTGAACCCGTCCCCACGCGGAGCTGCCAGGTGTAGCGGCCACCGGACACCGTGCACGTGGCGGACTGGCCCTGGTACGGGCACGGGAACGCGGTGCTGTTGTAGTACCAGAGCAGCTCCACGGAGGTGACGCCCACGTCGTCACTCGCCTGGCCAATGACGTCTATCACCGAGTTGGCGGGAAGCGCGGCGCCGTCCGCGGGGCTGAGGAAATCCACGGTGGGCGCGCTGAGGTCGCCGCTGGAGGATCCTCCGGAGCTGGTGGTTCCGTCGGCGGCGCCGAGCTTCTGGTACATGATCTGGACGCTGTTCTGGGAGCTGCGGCCGCAGATGCACTGGCGCGCGCTGCCTTCGCCGCAGGGGGCGTCATAGTCCTGGAACGACTTGGCGCCGCAGCCGCGCAGGTAGGTCATGGGGTCCTGGCAGTAGAACTCGTGGTCCAACGAGAAGCTGTGCGCCACCTCCTGTGCCACGACTTCGCAGATGAGTTGCGGGTTGTTGCCCAGCGTCTCGGCGAAGATGAAGACGACGGCGCGGTCGACGACCTCGCAGTAGTAGGGGTCGATCGGCGCCACGCCACCGACGCCGGACGGCAGGGACAGTTGCGAGGGGTTCCCGCCGACGACGGCCTCGACGTGCACGGTGGACGGGGGCTGGTCGGTGACCTCCACGTTGAAGCGCGCGAACTGCTGTTGCACGCACGCGACCACCTGCTGCCAGCTTGGATCACCCCACGGGTACGCGTTCACGGAGGCCTGGCCGCTGCTGAGGATGGAGGTGGAGTTGGAGCCGGAGTCGTTGGTGCCGGCGTAGTACGTGCCGCCGTTACGGTTGAGGAAGATGGGGACGGGCGGACCGCCCGGCGCGAACATGAACGCGGGTGGCCGCGGTGCGTGCGTGAACGGCACGGGCACATAGAGGCTGCGGAGGGGTGGTCCGTCGTCAGCGCGGGCGGCGTGGGCGGCCGCCAGCAGGATGAGGATCCATGCGCACCTGGGAGGGCGAGGCTCCTGCCGAGCCCTGGGGCCGAAGGTCATGTCGCGTCTCCTCGTGGTTGGCGGAGCGTAGCAAAGCCCGGCGGGTCGGAAAGGGGTTGGGGTAGGACACCCGGCGGAGGACGGTCATTGCTCGACGGAAACCGCGACGGGGTCGGAGACCTTGCCCAGGCGCGGCAGGGCCGCGCTGATGAGGTGGGTCCCGGGTGCCAATGGCCAACGCGCTTCATGCGGCCAGGCCACCTGGGCAATGGGCTGCCCGTCCACAATCCACACCACGTCCTCCTCCGACGGTGTGACCTCCGCGACGAGTCGCAGTGCGCTCAGTTCCGCGGGCGTGTCCGGGTCCATGAGCAGGCGCGTGTGTGCGCGCGGCTCGCGCACGGCAACGGACGGCTCCAACAGTGACGAGGGGCACAGCGGGCTCTCCCGCGTGGGCGCGATCTCCATGCGGTGCGCGCGCGCCCACGGTTGGTACTCGGCGGGGAGGTCCACCAGCACGCGGCGCGTCACGTACCGGGGCGGGCACGCGGGGCCGGCGCGCAGGCCGTTGCGCCGGTCAATGGCGACGTCGCGGTGGAACGGACACGGGTCCACGGGTGCGGTGCCCGGTGCAAACACCTCGGCTTTCTGGTGCGGGCAGTGCGGCCCGGCGAGGCGCCCGGACAGCGCGCAGATCGTCCGTTGCGTGGCCCCCTCCGACGGGGAGAACGCCGCGAGCACGCTGCGGTGCGGTTCGCGCAGTGGCATCAGCAGGTCCATGATGCGGTGCGCGGCTTCGGCCGTGCCCGTGTAACCGGTGACGCGGTTCATGCGGCGCATGTCGTGGTTGCCCACCCACACCGCCACCACGAGACGGTCGCTGTACGCCACGGTCCACGCATCCCGGCTGCCTTGCGACGTGCCGGTCTTCACCGCCACCGCGTAGGGGTATTCAAACGGTCCTCCAAGTGGGAACGTGGGTTGCCGCGCCACGGAGTCCGCGAGGATGTGCGTGACCAGGCGCGCGGGTTCCGGGTCCAGCAGGCGCGTAGGTTCTGCAAACGGTTCATCCGCAAAGCGGCGCAGCGGACGGGCGGCGCCGTCGTTGGCCAACACGGCGTACAGCCCGACGAGCTCCTCCATGGTGACCGGCAGGTTTCCAAGCGCGAGGCCCAGACCGTACGCCTCCGGTTCGTAGTCGACTCCCGCCACGCCGCCGCGTTGGAGCCAGCGCAGCGTGCGTTCCACGCCCACCTCTGACAGCGTGCGCAGCGCAGGAATGTTGCGCGAGTTCCCCAGCGCGGTCCGCAGGAGCATGGGGCCCAGGAAGCCGTGGCCCATGTTCTGCGGCAGGTACGCAACGCCGCGCTCCGTCTGGAAATCCATGGGCGTGTCCGGCAGCGGCGTGGCGGCGGTCCAGCCCAGTTGTTGTATCGCCAGCGCATAGATGAACGGTTTGAGCGCGCTGCCGGGTGAGCGCTTCACGCGCGTGAAGTCCCAAGCGCCCTTCGCGTCGTCGTCAAAGTAGTCCTGTGAACCCACGTGCGCGATCACATCTCCGCTGGCGGGGTCAATCACCAGTGCCGCGGTGTCATTCACTCCCAGGCCGCGCAGCTGGCGCAGGTTGTCCCGCAGGACGGCCACGACCTTCTGCTGCGCCTCGAGATCCAGCGTCGTGCGGAGGATGGGGGAGCTGCGCTCAGCCGCGTCCGCAGACAGCGCAAGGACCGCGTGGAGCGCTTCCACGGGGCGGCGCGGCGGCGGAACCAGGCCTAGGTCCGCGCGCAGCCCGACGGCGAGCTCGTCAGTAGAGAGGTAGCCGCGCTCATGGAGCAGACGAAGGATCCGCTGAGCGCGCGCGGTGGCACGGCGCAGTCCCTGCGGCTGATACGGGCTGTACCGGCCCGGGCTTTGCGGCAAACCGGCAAGGAACGCCGCCTGGATCCAGGACAGGTCCTCAAGCGGCTTGTCGAAGTACAGGCGGGCCGCGCGCGCGGCGCCATGCACGCGGTTCCCGTACGGCGCGATCACCAGGTATTGCCGCAGGACGCGTTGGTGGCCCTGCGTGTCGACGAGCAGCAGCGCTTCCAACGCTTCGCGCGCCTTGCGCCAGAAGGACCGGCCGCCCGGCGCCTGCATGCGCGCCACCTGCATGGCAATGGTGGATGCGCCCGAGACGATGCGCAGCGAGCTGAGGTTCTGCCACGCGGCGCGCAGCACAGACGGAAGGTGCACGCCCGCGTGCTCGTGGAAGAAGCGGTCCTCCGTTTGCAGCGTGGCCACCGCGATGCGGTGCGGCAGGTCGTCGCTGACGGGCCAGTAACCCAGCGCGTCGTCGTAACCGGGCACCTCACCCAGGTAGGTCCCGTGACGGTCAACGAGCAGCCGCGAGGGCGTGTACGCGTGCAGCTCACCGGACAGGCCGGCGAGCAGCGACGCGACGAGCGCCACCGCGGCGAGCCTGAGGCCCGCGAGCAACGCGCGACGGCGCTGCCTCAGGAAGTCACGGACCCTGCTCATGCGTGCCCTGCACCACCACGCGCATTCCCGCACCGCGGCCGCGCACGTCCTGCTTGTACATCTGCTCCGCCCACGGGGCGGGGTGGACAAACGTGCCTTCCGTCGTCGCGCGGACGCGGAAGTGGAAGCGGTGCGTCCCGCGTCCCAGCTGCGTGAAGTAGTACCGGTTCTCCTGGTCCAGCCGCTGCACGTAGCTCGGTGTCGTCGTGTCAGACTGCGACGGACGCGCGTCCGAGCTCGCGTTGGCCAGCGCCGCGTTCATGGGTTCAAACCCCGCGGCAAACGGGACGATCAGTGCGACGTGGTAGCGCGGCTCGTCCGCCACGATGGTCGCGGAGACCTCCACAATGTCGCCGACGCGCAGCCGCAGTTCCTGTCCCGGCGTGTCCTCCTTGGTGGCGTCGGACGTGCCGTCCTCGTGGTGCACCGTGAACGCGCGGCTCACGATGAAACCCTGCTTGAGCGGTGCGGCCTGATCGCCGCGCGCAGCGGGCAGCCACGCGTACGCCGCGCGCACGCCCACTTCGCCGCCCTTCACGGATCCCGCAAGCGTCTGGTCCGACGTGAACCGCCGCTGCCCGAGCTTGCGTTTCTCGTCCAGCTCCACCGCCTGTTGTCCGTCCAGCGCCACACTGATGCGCGGAACCTGGCTGCGCGCGCGGTCCAGGTACGCGCCCAACGCTGCCAGGCTGCGCCGGTTGTCGTACGTGGATCCCCATCCCAGCGTCGGGCTCGCGTAGGCCACCATCGCATCCCGCAGCGTCTCGTGCCGGTTGTCCTGAGGGCTCAAGAGCAGCAGCGCTTCAAACACGCTGGCCACGGCAGACGTCCGGGAGGCCAGCCAGTACCCGTCCCAGCCGCTCCGGCGCCACTTGAGTTCCTGCAGGATGGGCTTTCCGCGCTGGAGCTTGATGATGAGCGTGTCCCACAACTCGTTGCGCGCCGCGTCCGCCTGGGCACGGAACGAGTCCCGCTCCGTCAACACCGCCGCAAGGTCTGCGAGCGCCGTGACATCCATCTCCGACCGGCGGTTGAACAACTCAATGACGTAATGCTCATCCAGCGCGCCCACGCGAGCGAGTGCGCGCATGGCCGTGGCCTGCTGGTTCAACTTCCAGCTCGACACAAAGCCCACGAAGTCGCTGCGGAGCACGCGCTTGAGCCCCTCAATGGCGCGCGCCTGGGATTTCTCGTCGACAAGGACGCCGGCGCGGCGCGACGCGTGGATGAACTCCACCACCTGTGCGGTCACCTGCACGTCACCGGGACCACCGGGCCAGTAGCTGTACAGGCCTCCGTCCGACTGGTGCGCGGGGAAATCCTCCAGGAAGCGCCGCACGTTGGCGGCGGAACGCGGCCCTGTGTCAACGTCAAATCCCAGGCGCCGCAGCAGGTCCGCCTGCACCACCTGCGGGTAGAGCCGGCTCATGCGCTGCTCCAGGCAGCCGTGCGGGTACTCCAGCAGCGAATCCAGACCGGCCGCCATCTCCAGGACGCCGGGGACGGAGGTGAACGTCACCGATTGCACGGCGGTGCCCGGACGCGGCGCCTCCGGGAACGGTTTCAGCTTCAACGGACCTTCCGCAATGCGCTCCACGTATCCGAAGCGTTCCACCATGCGGTCAGGCAACACCGGGATCTTCACTTCGAATGCGTCGCCGACGCCGTCGCTCTTGCGCGTGACGCCGACACGCACGGTGAGCTCCGCGGGATCCGTGGCGGACGTGGACTGCGCAGTCAGCGGCCACACCACGCTCTCCGCTTTGCTCATGCGCAGGTCAATGGACTGCTTGGGGGACTTGCCATCCACCGGACCCTTCACGCTCATGTCGACGGACGCGGGGCCCTCGGCGCCTTCCAGCAGGCGCGCCACACCGCCGGCCCAGAACCGATCACCCTGGCGGACAAAACGCGGCAGCTGCGGTTGCACAATGACCGGGAGGCGCACGTGCAACGTGGACGTGTGGAAACCAAAACGCTGCAGCCCAGACGCGGCGACCGCGCGCACCTTGAAGTTGGTGAGGTCATCACTGAGCTGCACCGGCACCACGAGCCGGCCGTTGGACGGCACGGACAGTGTGGCCTGGTAGTACGGCACCGTCTGGAAGTTCTTGCGGACCATGCGGCCGCGGCTCGCGTTCTCATCGTCCTCGCCGCCGTCACCGCCGGGTTCCTCCTCCTGCTCCACCAGGCGCCCCACCGTGAGGTTGCGCGTATCACGCACGGAACTGGTGCGGGCGTTGCGCTCAATGAAGCGTGACAACGGGTCCAGTGGTCCTTCCTTGGCGAGCGAGAGGACCGCTTCGTCGACGAGCCACAGCGTGACTTCACCGCCGAGCGCCTTCTTCTGGTCATCCGCGAGCGTGATGGTCAGGTCCACTTTCTGCCCGGGGCGCGCGCTGTCCGGGTGGTCCACCTTGACAATGACCTGGTTGCGCACCGGTTCCACTTCCAGGTCCAGGCTCGCCGCCAGCGTCTCCGGCCGGAAGCGGCTGTCGTCGTTCTTCCCATCGCCAATGCGGCCGCGCAGCAGCACCACGTGCACGGGCAGGTTGGGCACGTGCTTCTCGCGGACTGCAACGTCCAGCACCGCCTTGCCACCCTGCACATCGCGCCACTGGTAGGTGTTCCCATTCGGCTCCTCAATGATGGCGAGTGCGCGGCCGGCCTGGAACGGGCTCTGGACAATGACCTTCGCCGTTTCGCCCGGGCGGTAGCTCTTCTTGTCCGTGGACAACTCAAACACGCCTTCGCGGGACTTCTGCCAGCCCACCGGTTGCGGCCCGCCAACAAACAGGTCCGCCTGCAGCACCTGCACCCGGCCCAGGCGGTCACGCGCGTGGAGTTCCACGACGTACACGCCGGCCTCAGTTACCGGGAACACCGGCACCACGGGCTGCGCGTCGGTGGTGACGGTCTTCTCCGTGATCTTCTGGTCTTCCTGCTCGGTGACGTACTTGGCCTCGCCGGTGGCAAAGTTGGTCTCACGCAACTGGCTGCGCCAGATGCGGCGGTACAGGCGGACGCTGACTTCCTGCCCCTTGGCCAGCTTGTCGTCGAACCCGACGGCGATGATCTCCGGTTTGATCTCCGCGGCCTTCTCCATGAACCGCGGCACCTTCATGCCCAGCACAAACGGCGGAAGGGCGCGCGTTTCCTGCATCGCGGTCACCTGCTGTTCGTCCGCGCCGCTCACGGTCGCTTCAAAACGGTAGATGCGCGGTGACCCGTCAATGTCGAGCGCGGGATTGACCGAGATTTCGTCGGAGCCGTTGTCATCCAGTGTGGCGCTGCGCGTGATGGTCTCCGGGCCGCGTGCTTGGCCCGGCCGCGCGAACTGCGAGCTGGACGCAAACAGGAAGCCGGGACGGCCTGCGGGCGTGTGAAAATACGGTCGGCGCGTGACGGTCCATTTCACGGGTTGGCCGGACACGTTTCCGCCCGCGTAGTAGCGCGCAACCAGGCGCGCCTTGAACGCCGCGTCCAGCCGCGCCGCCGACGGAGACGCCACCTGCACTTCAAACGTGGGAATGCGGTACGCCTCAATCTGGAAGCTGCGCCGCCCGAGCTCCTGGTACGGCGTCTTCTGGAACACGGTGACGGAGTACTCCCCCGTGGCCACGTCCTTCTCCTTGAACTCCGCCTGGAAACCACCCAGCGGGGTGAAGTCCACAGCGCGGTTCCACGCCTGTCCGTCGGGGGATTCAATCTTCAGGCCGTACTGCATACCCGCGCCGGGCGAGCGGTATTCACCGCCGACCTTTTGGCGGACGTACCCTTTGATAAAGACGGCCTCGCCGGGCCGGTAGATGGGCCGCTCCGTGAAGACAAACGCCATCAGCTTGTCGTTCTGCGGCGGCGGGATGGTGCTGGTGAGCCAGTTGAGCCAGCCCGACGACGGGGACCAGTGGTTGGAGGCGAAACGCGGCGGTGCCTGCGAGGGGTTGAGCACCAGCACGTCCTCGCCGGACTGCAACGAGATGCGCGTGATGCGGGCCCAGCTCTGCAGCGGGCCCTGGACCGCGCGGCCCTCCTCGTCGGTCACCAGCGTGGTGGAGACGGGACCGGTGCCGTGGTTGGGTGTTCCTTCTATGGTGATGCGCGCACCGCGCACGGGCTCCGCCCGGTCCAGCGTGCGGACGAACATCACCGCGCGGTCCCGCTCCTCAACGACGGACAGCGACAGGTTGGTGACCTGCACCCGGACGTAGGAGCGCTCTGGCCGCCCGACGAGACGGCGCAGGCCGACGAGGTAGGTGCCCGGGCGCGCCTTGCCGACGACGGGATCCAGCAACACACCCATGTCCAGACCGAACCGCGTGGTGCCGCCCTTGCTGGCGAGCGGGAGGTCCACGACGCGGGACACCAGCGGTGAGCCCAGCAGGCGGATGTGGCGGCGCAGCTCGTCGGTGGACAGGCCGCCGGGGATCTCGGACGGCGTGGGTTCCTCGCCGGGGAACGGCGGCTCGCGTTCCTCGTCTACCACGACGTTGGATTCAGGGAACGGCCACAGCGCGTTGGAAAGCGGGTCCACGCGGTAGATGCGGACATCCGCGCGCGGGTCGCCGTAGCCCGTCAGCGGCAGCATGCGCGGGCCGTTGGCCTCCACAATGGCCGTAGTCCGGTCCCAGCGCAGGAACGGGTTCTTCCAGCCCAGGTAGAAGAACGTGTCCAGCTCGCCCGGATCGCTCAGTTGGCGCCCGCTGTCGTCGAGAATGGGCGATGCGCTCACGTGCATCCGGTACAGCGTGTCTGGCACGAACCGGCCGCGCAGTTGCACGCGGCTGCCGTACGTCTCAAAGCGCAGGTCAGGAACCGCGGGCTCCAGGCGCACCAGGCGCTTGAGCGTGGTGAGCGTAAGACCGGCAACCGGGGCGGAGAAGACCAGTTGCGGTTGTTCGCCCGCGTTGCCGCACGCCAGCGCCAGATCACGCGGAACGCTGGCGCGCCCAACGAGCGGGAAGCTGGCGTTGCCGCACGTGATGGATTCCAGGTGGAACGGACGGCGCGTGGTGAGGCGGCCGGTCCACAGGACCTTGTCCTCGTCACCCAGCGCCAGGCTGATGGAGACCGTGAGGCGGCGTCCTTCAGGAATGTCCTGGTCCAGTGTGATGGCGTACACGGCGGGGTCGCGCTCCCGCGCGCGCGGCAACTGCGTGAGCGAAAACTCACCGATGACCCGGCGCGAGGAATCTGACAGGCCGGGGAGTTCGGCGACGTCCAGGCGGATCATCTGGCGCAGGGCCTGGAGCGGCAGCGCCTGCGGGAAGGTCAGCGTGAGGGTGCGGAACGGGCGCAGGTCATTACTGCCGGACGACGGCGACATGGCCGACGGTGCGCTCATCATGGTGGCCAGCACGCGGCGCGCGCCCTGGGCCTCGACGGCAAAGCGCTTGAGCGGCGGCCACGCCTCAGCCGGGCGGAACTGGAGGGTCTTGCGGTCCGCCCACGCGTACTGCCCGGGCCACGTGGGTGAGATCTTCATGTGCTTCTCGCCGTCGTCAGCCGGGCCCGCACCGGGGCCGACGTTGTCGGAGAAGTACACGGTGATGGGATCGAACCCGCGCAGGAACTGCTCAGGCAGGACCTGTGTGCCGCCGGCGGGGCGTTGGCCCTGGTCCGCGGGACGGTAATCCTGCGCGTGCGCGGTCAGCGCAAAGATGAACGGCGCGGCCACGAGCATGGCACGGCGACGCGAAGCGGTGGTTCCGGGAAGGCGGCTCACGGCTGGCCTCCAATGCGCTGGAAGAAATCACGCACATAGTCGTCAGGAACGGCCATCTTTGCCCCGGCCAGGCCCAGCAGAACGGGCCGGAAGCGCGTGGCCTTTGCCGACGACGGCGCCTGGATGCTGAGCACGTAGGTGCCTGCTTCCAGCGCCAGGTATTGCTGGCAGCCTTCGCCGAGCGGACGGTGCGCGGCGTCAAGGACGCGGCATTCCAGCGTCTCACCCGGCACCTGCAGCCCCAGGCCGATGCGGCCGGCGGAGGCGGTGCGGAAACGGTAGAGGCGGGTTTCGCCGGGGCCGATGAAGCGCTCCGCGCCCACGCCGTCAGCCAGCGTCTCCACGGGCTCGGCCGTCCAGGACGCAAGGCCCGCGGTCGGTTCGCCGGCAAACGGCCGGACGACCCAGCGGTAGCTGCCCGGTCCGAGCAGGCGGTCCACCGCGCAGCCGTCAAGTCCCTCGACGGAGATGGGTTCATTGCCGGACCACAGCGCGCACACGCCGCTGTCGGACCGGAGGTGCACCACGGCCTCCTTGTCGACGGTGAGGAGGCGCTCCAGGGTGGCGCCAGCCAGGGCCAGCGCGTGCGCGGGCGGCATGGCGGCAGGTGAACGGCCCGCGGCGGGCGCGGTGCCGAGCCGGGCGCGCTGCAGCGCGCCGGGGGCGTGCACCAAGGCGCGCCAGGGTCCGCGGCCGTGTTCAATCTCCAACACCGCGCCAACATTCTCGGGCAGCGGCGCGGAACATGAGGGCACGCGGACGCCGTCATCACGGCGCAGCATGCAGCGCGCGTCCCCTTCCACCGTCACCTGGCGTGCGGCTGAGACGGGGCTGATGTTCGCCCGTGCAATTCCCGCCCGGCGTGACCGTTCTTCCAGCAGCGAATCCAGCGTCACCACCCGCGCCGCGGCGGGCAAGCGCACCAGCGAGTACTCCGCGCGCGAGCCCGCCTCACCGACGAACACGACGTCACCGCCAGTTCCCTCCAGGCGGCAGTCCATCATGCCCGTGGCCGGCGCGCACACGTCCAACGCGCGGCCGGTGGAGTCCAGCGCAATGGCCCACGTGTTGGACGGGACCACGGCCCCCAGGCGCCACGCTTCCTTGGGCATGCTGTACCGCGCGGCGTCCCCCTTCCACGTCACAAATCCCTGGCCAGCATCCAGCGGCCGCGTGTCCGACGGGAACGGCACGGATGACCACGTCCAGTCCGCCTGCACGGGACGCGCGCTCCACAAGCGGACCACCGCGTCCGTGGCCACGCCGCTCACCGCGGCGCAGGACTGGTCGCGCAGCTCGCGGGCACCGCCGCCAACGGCGCAGGCCGGTTCCGCGGGTTCGCCCGGTGGGGTGCGTGCCTGCACCAGGAACAACGACGCCGCGGGAGCCGTCACGCGCTGGATCCACCGGAGCTCCGCCAGGGTCAACCGGCGCGTGGTCGCTGTCGTCGAGGACAGTGCCTCCTCAGCCAGGTCCAGGCGCCCTTCGGCCTTGCCCGGCACCGCCCACGTGACCTTGCCCACGTCAAGGGACGCCGCGGGACCGCAGTTGCGCATGAGCCCGCGCGCGTTGTCTTCCAGGCAGTACGCCCGGGCCGCGGTGCGGAAGCGTCCGGCGCGGGTGACCTCTGCGCGCACCGCAGAGCCCGCAGGCACGGTCCCGCCCGCCCACGCCACCACGTTCTTGGTAGACACCAGCGCTTTCACGGTGGTGCCGCTGCCCAGCGTCCACAGGCGGAGGCGAACCGGTGCGACGATACGCAGCGGGACCACGCACTCCTTGACGTCAGCGGAGCGCAGCAGCACGCGGCCGCCGGCGTCCTCTACGGCGCACGAGAACGCGGCGGGGGCGGAGAACACGTATTCCTGCACCACGTCCCCCGCGGGCGGTTGCACCAGGTGGGTCACCACCTGGCCGGCCAGCTTCAACGCCGTCCCATCCGCCAGCGTGGCGAGCTCCTCCACGCGCGGCGAGCCCACGTGGATGGTGGTGGTGCCGGGCTGCAGCGTCTGGCTCTCCAGCACCAGGCGGTAGACACCGGCCACCATCGGTTCAGCCAGCGCGCAGTTCCAATCCGCGCCCTGGTCCGCGGATTCCGCAACCAGTCGGCCCGTCGCATCGAACAGGCGGCAGCGCACGTCGGTGGAGCCCTCGGAGCGGAACTGCAGCACGCCCGCGGTCTGCATACGCAGCGCGTACTCGCCGGGAACGGTGAGTTCACGCTTCACGCCGGGCATGAGTTGCTGGCTGGCCACGGTCACGCGGTAGGCAATGTTGACGTCGCCACGGGCGTGCTCCGCCACCAGTTTGTAGCGTCCCGCCGGCAGGTCCACCCGCTGGCCGCGCGGCTTGGCGGGCATGGGGGGCGGCGGTGCGCGGGGCGCGTAGCGCGGCGCGGGGGCGGGCGCCTCTTCGCTGCCTTCGCCTTCGCCGCTGTCGCCTTCAGAGTAGGTCTCGCCGCCCTCACTCTCACCGGAGTACTCGGCCATTCCCTCGTCGGGCGGGGCCTCTTCAGCGGGCGGCTCGTCGGTCGGCTCCGGTGGCATCTCCTGGGGCGCAATCACCTCCACCGGGCGCGGGTTCTTCGCGTCCGCCACGTCGTAGAGCCGGCCCTGCATCCCCGCGGTCAACTCAATGTCCACGGGCGCATCCGCCGCCATGTCAAAGTTGAATTCGTCCTTGCCGTCTTTCCCCAGCTGCGCGTTGTACGGCGTGTTGAGCGCCAGCGTGTGCGCCTTGTTGCCGGCCAGCACCACGGATTCCTTCACGCGCTGGAGCTGCGTGCGCCGCATGCTCTCCACCGTCAGCGGCATCTGCGTCCACAGGTAGGAACCCTTCTCCAGCCAGCCCGTGCGCTCGCACGCCATGGGCACCGGCATCACCGGCCAACCGTCCGTGTCATCCAGCCGGCACTGGAACGAAGCGTTCTGTGCCGTGGTCCCCAACACGTGGCTGGCACTGCGTTTCACGGTGAGCTTCTGCTGCACCAGGTCGCCGGCCTCGGCGCGGAAGAACGCCTCGCCGTCGGCGTTGACCGCGGCCATGGTCTTCACGGAGCGCCGCGTGAGCGTGACCCCCGTGCGGCCGCGTGACAGCCCTTCCGTGCGGACGGTGAGCAGGTAACGGCCGGGGCGCAGGTAACCCTGCACCAGGCAGTTGTGCCCGCGGCCGCCGCGCACGTCGTCGGCCAGGCGCGTGACCAGCGGCGTGCGGATGGTGCAGCGCGTGGTCAGCAGGCCCAGCGTGGTCACGTGGTAGAGGCCCGCGTCCTTCACGTCGAACAGCAGGGACCGCGCTTCCTCTCGTCCGTAGTCGAAGAACAGCGTCTTGCCGGGCTCCAGCACCGGCAGCACCGGTGGCGTGGGACTGTAGGACGCCAGCGCCGGTGAGATGGAGCGCGGCGTTGGGCGCACAACGCTGACGGTGATGGAGCTCTTGCCCGGGTTCTCCAGGATGATGGTGTCACCGGTCTGCGTGGCGGGGAGCACGCACCGCCCGGTGGCGGCATCCGCGGCGCCACCGCCCTGCATGGCGCACTTGAACGGCACGCCGCCCACGCTGGCCGCCTGGATGACGGTGCCCGGGCCCAGCGCCAGCTTTGCAGTGGCGCCCGGTTCCAGCTGCACGGGAAGCGCCTGGTCAAACGCCAACGGCAGCCGCCGCACGTACAGGCCGCGCGCCACCGCGTTGCCTGAGCGGTTGAACACCAGCTCATACAGCCCGCCGGACGACAGGCTCACACCGGTGATCTGGCAGGTCGTCTTGGCGGCGGTCTCGCCCGTCGCTTCCGTGTTGAACAGGAAGCCCTCCTTGGCAATGCGCAGGCGCTCAATCCCCTCCACGCCGCCATAGAGTTTCAATTCGTACCGGCCCGCGGTCAGCAGCTTGGTTGCATCACACGTGACGGCCTCGGGAGCCGGGTCCACAACGACCTCAGCCTTGTTTCCGGTGAGCTTTACCAGCGAGCACCGGCTCTTGCGCTGTCCGGACGTGGTGACCCGGTAGCGACCCCACTCGGTGATCTCAAACCAGACCGTCTCGCCCGACGCGTTGTAGTTGAACGCGCGTTCAAACGGCCGGCCGGGGCTCACCTGCAGGAAGTCAGCCGCAATGGGGTCACCCGGCACGCCGTTGACAACGGGGCGCAGCAGGCACGCCAGCGGGGCACTGTCACGGTCCGCCGGAACGTCGTGCGTGGCGACGAGGTGGTTGCCCGAGTGGGCCGGGCGGAACATCGCCGACTGGCGCGGCGAATCGTGGAACCCGTCGAGGTTGGACTCGGACCAGCCCCAGGGGACCCAGCGCACCTCCACGTTGGTGCCCGGTTCACCGCGGATCCACGCCGCGTTGCGGTTGGCGTGCGAACGCACCGCGCACTCGCGCACCAGCGCGGCGGGGGCCACCACGCAGTTGGACTCCGCCGAGGACAGTCCCACGCCTTCCAACGACAGCGACGACAGGCCCAGCGTGACGGGCAGCCGCGGGTTTCCCTGCACCGCGAGCACGGCCATCGCCGCACCGTCAGGAATGCGCCATGCCTGGTAGCCGGATGCGGGAATGGTGGCCGCAACGCCGCGCTCCGGCGGACCGGCGGGCGCGGCCAGTGACACGGTCAGATCATCTGCATCCTGCCCGCGCGACCACTCCACCGGGGAGGTGCCGTACACGACGACGAGGTAGTCCCCCGGTTCCATGACGCGATCCAGCCACCACTCCTGGATGCCCTGGCCCGGGCGCACCACCTGGGTGGCGGAGGATGGCTCCGCCTCGTCCAGCCAGCGGCCCTCGCGCCACACGCGCACCATCCCCGCCGTGCGCCCCGCCACGCGCAATGAGACGGCCTGCTCCTTGGTTGCCGTGATCCACCAGGAGGCCTGCTTGCCCTCCGGGAGGCGCGTTTCCACGGTGACACCGGGCACCAGGCGGGTCACCGGTTGGTTGAGCTCCGGGAACTCCACCGCGGTGACCCGCGCCTGGCCCTTGGCCTTCTGCGTGCCGTGGACGCGCAGCTTGTACGTGCCCGCGTCCAGCAGCTGGTCCATCCGGCAGTTGCGCTTGCCCACCTGTCCCGCACGCGCAAACGGGCCGCGCACGTGGTCCACCAGCGTGCACCCGCTTCCCGCCGCGCTGCGTGCATCCAGCCGCACCATGGCAGGGCGCTCCAGCGTGATGATGACGTCGTGGTCACCCGCGGCCGGCACGGCCTCCGGCACCACGGTGACCGCCTGTGCCAGCAGCGGGAGGAGCAACAGCGCAGCAGCGTTCATGCGAGGCCTTCCTTGCGGGATCACCCGGAGCCCGCGCGGGGAGGAACCATACGGAGGCGGCCCGGGCGCCATGCAACGCACGGGAGTGGGAGCAGGTCTCCTTGACGGGAGGGTGCGCCATGACGCTTCCGGGCCGGCCTCGACGGGTTGCTGTGCAACGGCGGCGCCAACCTGCGTCTGCCCCGGGGCGCCTCCACGTGCCGTGCTCTGCGGATCGCAGCAAACGCGCTGCGGTCCGTTGCGCGGGCTGGCGACGCGCCGCCGCCCAAGCTACACGGGCCCACATGTCCAGCTTCCGGGGATTCGTCCTCGCCCTGTTGTGCGGCGCTGTCGCGTACGGTTGTGGCATCCGCCCCAGGTCCTTCAACGGCGTGACGGTGAGCGGTTCCGTGAAGGACGCGCTGTACCGGACGCCCGTCCCCAACACGGAAGTGTGCATCATTGAGCCGGACCTGGGCTGCACACACACCAACCCGCTGGGCGAATTCGACTTCATTGACGTGCCGCCGCGTTCACGCCTGCTCGTGCGCTTCCTGCGTGGCGGCTACTACCCCAACGTGGCGCACTACTCCGTGGGTGACGGGGATGAGTTCCTCACTTACCTGCTCACCAGCGAGCAGCTCAGTGACCTGGCCGCGGAGTTGGCGCACGTCCGCCGGGACGACGCCATGTCCATCATCGTCTTCAGCGCGCGCACCGGCCGCGGGCCGGACGCGGAGAACGTGGAGGATGTCGCCGTGTCGCTGGAGCCGGCGCAGGGTGACGGACCTTTCTACGCGGTGCAGAACGGGTTTGATGACAGCCGCACCGCCACCACGTCCGTGGGCGGCGGGGTGATCTTCAACGTTCCGCCGGGCACGGCCACGGTGCGCTACACGCACGCGGACCGCCGGTGCGCCCCGTATTACGGCTGGGAGGGCCCGGACGCGGGCACGCTGACCGTGCGCCTGCTGGAGGGCTACTCCACGTACATCAGCCAGGTGTGCACGCCGCCGTGACGGTCACGGGTTGCACGTGAAGCTCACCGGCAGCGCCAGGTCCTGCGCGCAGGACCACGCAGCTTCAAACGCCTCGGCGCCGTAGTCCGGGTTCAGGCCGTTCCCGTCGCTGGGAACGCTGCGGTCCACGCCGTCCGCGCGCAGCGTGCCGGACAGGGCGTTCTCCTCCGCGCCTATGGCACCGTTCACCGCCTGCAGCGTGCCGGCGGCCACGGTCACTGCCAGCGCTCCCGCGGCGGAATGGACCCGCAGCTCACCGTCCGTCCACTGCACGTTGTCAAACCGCGCAATGGGCGAGCTGATGGCGCACTGCCCGCTGCTCTCCGCACGCGCGGTGCGCGGGTGCACCACGCCCTGCAGGCGGCCGGAGGTCACGGTGAGGCCGGTGTCGTCGGCACTGGTGCCCAGGTGGAAGTCCGTGAAGGTGGCGTCCAGCGTGATGGTGACGGACTGGTCATCCGCCGGAATGGCGGGGGCCTGCGGGTTACCGGTGAGGGTCCCGTGGATGACCTTGGTGCCGGACACCTCCAGCCCGCCGGAGAACAACGTGCGGACGCGCTGGCAGTCCGTCGCCACGGTGGAACCTTCGCGGTAGCTCTTCACGCAGCGGGACAGCGTCTGCGTTGCGGTGCCCGCGCCTCCCGCGGTGCCGGTCACCACCGCGGCCTGTTGCACGGCGTCGGACGCAAAGCCGCAGTCGTGGTCAGCGTTCATGGCGGCCGCCAGGGACCCAAGCAGCTTGATGGTCAGTCGCGCCGCACCGTCCACCACGCGGGGCGCCAGGTCCGCGCACTGCGTGCTCTCCGGCTGCGCGAGATTCTCCGTGCACGCGTAGCGCTCCTTGAAGCGTGCCGCGTCGTAGTCCGGATCCAGGACCGCGTCCTCGCCGCGCGTAGGAAGTGCAAACCGCCGGGAGGGTGCGGGCGGTTCAAACGGCGCGCGGATGGCGAGCGTGATGGAGCCCGTCAGGGCGTTCTCCCCGCCGGGGCCGCGGCCGTTCTGCGCATCCAGGCTGGAGCCCGTCACTTCCAGCAGGAAGTCCAAACGCTCCGTGTGCAGCCGGAGGTGGCTGGCGCCGTACTGCACCGCGCTGAACTGCGCGTTGGGGGTCGCTATCGCGCAGGCGCCGCTGTCCGCCGCGGCGGCAAGCCCGGGCCGCACCACGGCGGTGAGTGTGCCGTCCGTGAACTCCAGCGTCTCCGGCCCCGTGCTGTCCGCCACGCGGAAACCCGCCGCGGCGGTCACCTCCAATTCCACGCTCACCGCATCCGGCGCATCCGGGATGGCCGGCGTCTCCGCGCCGCCGGACAGCAGGCCATGCACGCGCCGCACGGCGTTGACG
Organism: Deltaproteobacteria bacterium; assembly: GCA_016218805.1. GTDB lineage: Bacteria > Myxococcota > JACRCW01 > JACRCW01 > JACRCW01 > JACRCW01. The sequence goes on from JACRCW010000032.1 coordinate 61,887, forward strand.
ACGACGGTTCCGCGCGCGCGGGTCTCCTCGCCCAGACACGTGGTGCGGATGACCTTCTCCTCCGGCAGCTCAATCCGGCAATCAAGCACGCGCAGCGTGGCGGTTCCCGTCCGGCCGAGCGCACCGTCGTACTCCACCGCGGCCAGCACCGCGGGGGACTTGAACCCGCACGCGGTGTCGTCGTTCACCAGCGTGGCAATGGCCCCCACGTTGCGGACGGTGAGGCGCGCAGCGCCCATGGCCACCTGGTCACCCGCAAACAACCCGCAGCCCAGCGGTGCAGCAAGGACGACGGCAACCGCCGCCCTCACAACAGCCGGCACGTCTGCTCCGTGTAGTCCGGCGACGCCAGGCACATGATGCGTTGGGTGGCGCGGCGCAGGGTGGAGCGCTGGGTGCTGGTGAGCGCGGTACCGGTATCCGCCACGCTCTTCACCGCCGTCACGTCCGCCAGGTCCTGTTGCAGCAGGTTGCGCGTGTCGGTGGTGAGGGACAGCGCGTCTACGATGCCGCCAGTGGCCAGTGCATCGCTCATCACGCCGTGGATTGTCTCCGCGTCCGTCCGGTCGTCGCGCCCCTGCGCATCAAACTGCGGGGTGGTGGTGGCGTCTCCCAGAGCGCGGACCAGCGCGAGCAGCAGTTGCGCTTCCAAGGCCATCCGGTCGTAGGACAGCGTGGAGGCCTCGTCCGACGGCGTGTGGTACATCTTGTTCTGCCCGTTGCTGAGGAACACCACGGGCACGCCGCGGTTGCGGAACGCGTCGTAGTCACTCCACGGTTGCATGCCGTTGCGGGTCTGTTCCACCAGGTGCAGGCCGCCGCGGCGCGCGCCGAGTCCGGCGGGAATATCCAGGGCGGCGGCGGCGGCGTTCACCTCGCTGCTGGACTCCGCACCCAGCACAAAATGCCCCGCGTAACCCGGCCACAGGTCCCCGCCCACCAGGTCCATGGCAATGGCCACGTCGGTGTCAGCCAGCGGAACCAGCGGGTGGCCGGCGTAGTACTCGCTGCCCATGTCGTTGGAGAGGAAGGTCGGGGGCTCCTCGGCGTCCCAGGCGGCAATGAGCACGCTGCGCTTGGGGGCCGCGCGGGACACTTCGCAGGCCACCGCCATCAGGATGGCCACCGCTGCCGCGTTGTCATTGGCGCCGTTGCAGACCGCGCCACCGCAGTCACCCAGGTGGTCATAGTGCGCGCTGACAATGATGTGCCGTGATGCAAGCGCGCTGTCCGTTCCCGCAATGCGTCCCAGCAGGTTGATGCCGGGTGAGGAGCCAATGGCCTGCTCAAAGCCCGTGGTGCCGGCCTCCTGCAGCCGGCACTGCCCCATGAGGTCCTTGATGTACGTACGCGCGGCCTGGGAGCCCGCGGTTCCCTCGTCACGGCCGTCCATGCTGTCTGAGGCCAGGTCCGTGGTGAGCCGCTGCAGCTCCGCTTCCGTCATGAAGGATGGGACGGGCGGCCCCGCGTCCGGCGTGCCGCTGCTGCCGCCGGAGGAGGACGACGACGACGAGGACGACGACCCGCCGCCTCCGGACGACGACGAGGACGAGTTGGAGCCGCCGCTGCACGCGATGCACCCGGCCAATCCCAGCACTGCGACGGAACGTTTCATCAGTGGCTCTCCCGGCAAGTGGGCGCTTTCTGGCAAGGGCCCACCGCCACTGCAAGGGCAGCGGCGTGCTTCCCTGTGGCGCGGTGCTGGCCTACACCAACACAAAGATGGGACCAGCACGGCTGTTCTACATGGATGAAGCGGGCTCCCGCCGCGGGCTCCCGCTCAAGGGCACCGTGGTCACGGTGGGCCGCGCGCGTGACAACATGGTGACCTTCCCGCGGCAGGAAGGCGTCAGCCGCTACCACGCGGAACTGGTGGGCCACGACGAGGGCTGGGTCATTGTGGACCGCGGCAGCAGCGCAGGGACGTTTGTCAACGGCGTGCAGGTGCAGCAGCACCCGCTGGAGAGCGGGGACGTGATCCGCCTGGGCCCGCCACCCGCGCCGGAGCTGACCTACCTGGAGGTGGAGGAGGCCACCGCGCTGCGTGAGACCCCGGAGATGCGCGACGACTCCATGACGATCATGCGTCCGGCGCACAGCACGTTCCTGGACCCGGAGAAGCTGCAGGCCGCGTCCGCGGGGAAGGGTGCGGCGCAGCTGGTGCAGCGGATGCGCGCGCTGTTTGAGGTCACCACCGCGCTGTTGCAGGTCCATGACGTGGACGCGCTGTGCCGCGTGGTGCTGGAGGCCGTGTTCCGAATGTTGGCGGCGGACCGCGGCGCCATCCTGTTGCGCGCGGGGAACGTGGATGACCTGGTGCAGAAGGCCGCGCACGTGCGGCCGGGCCAGCCTGGAGACGGGTTTGCGCCGTCGCGCACCATCACGCACCGCGTGCTGGATGAGAACGTGGGCGTGCTGTCCATGGACGCCTCCACCGACGAGCGCTTTGAGCAGGGGGCGTCCCTGGTGATGCAGTCCGTGCGCAGCGTGGTGTCGGCGCCCATCTCCAGCGCGGGCCACGTGTGGGGCGTGCTGTACCTGGACACCACGCTGGCGCGGCGGTCGTTCGCGGAGGATGACCTGGAATTGCTGGTGGCCGTGGGGCGGCAGGCCGCCATGGCCATGCAGAATCTCCACCTGGTGGAGGAGCAGCAGAAGACATTTGAATCCATGATGCGCGCGCTGGCGCACAGCATTGACGCGCGGGACGGCATCACGGCGGGCCACTCCAGCCGCGTGGCCAAGTACAGCCAGGCCATCGGGCGGCACCTTGGGCTGTCGTCGGGGGAATGCCGCATCATCTGGTACGCGGGCCTGCTGCATGACTACGGCAAGATCGGCACGCGGGAGGCCGTGCTCACCAAGCCCGGCCCGCTGACCAGCGAAGAATACGAGCACATGAAGGAGCACCCCAAGCACACCTTCCGCATCCTGTCGTCCATCAACTTCTCGCCGGAGATGCGGGACATCCCGCGCATTGCCGCCAGCCACCATGAGCGGCCCGACGGCACCGGCTATCCGTTTGGCTGGAAGGGTGACGAGATCCCGATGGGCGGGCGCATCATTGCCGTGGCGGACTTCTTTGACGCGCTGACGGTGCGGCGGCACTACCGCGAACCCGCGCCGCTGGAGGAGGTGCAGCGCATGATTGTGCAGGGGCGGGGCACGCAGTTTGACCACGACGTGGTGGAGGCGTTTGGGCGCTGGTTTGATCGCGAGTACGTGCCGTTTGCGCGGCGGATGGCGGAGCGGCGCGCCATTGTCCAGTCCGCCGACGAGTTGTCGTCACACAAGCAGCGCACCAAGTAGGCGGCTTGCAGCCCCGGGTGCCGGTGCGTAGGAACGCTCCATGACCTCCCTCCACGTCCTCACCCAGGCTCCCGACGAGGTGGCGTGCGGCACCGGTGTGACGGACGGCCGGGGCCGCGCCGTGCGCTACCTGCGCATGAGTGTGACGGACCGCTGTGACATGGCGTGCGTGTACTGCATGCCTGTGGGGTATCAGGGCAGCCCGCGCGCGGAGCTGCTGAGCTTTGAGGAGATGGTGCGCGTGGCGGTGGCGTTCCGCGCGGTGGGTGTGCGCACGGTGCGCCTCACCGGCGGTGAGCCGTTGGTGCGCCGGGACCTGGTGAGCCTGGTGGCGGCCATGAGCCGCGCTGCGCCCGGCATGGACCTGGCGCTCACCACCAACGCGGGGCTCCTGGAGCGGTTTGCGGGGCCGCTGCGCGAGGCGGGCCTCACCCGCATCAACGTGAGCGTGGACAGCGTCCGTGATGACGACTTCCGCCGCATCACGCGGGGCGGGGAGTGGCGCGCGGTGCGCGCGGGGATCCTGGCGGCGCGCACTGCCGGGTTCACGGAGCTCAAGACCAACACGGTGGTGCTGCGCCACGAAAACCTGTCCCAGGTGCGCGAGATTGCCCAGTGGGCGCTGGCCCACGCGCTGGTGCCGCGCTTCATTGAACTGATGCCGCTGGGCGAGGGCGCCGCGCTCATGGCGAACCACGTGCCGTGGGCCGAGGTCCGTGATGCGCTGGGGGACCTGCTGGGCGAGGCGCCGCCGGACCACCCGGCCGACCGGGGCCCGGCGTTCTACCTGCCGGCGCGCGGCGGCGGCCGCGTGGGGTTCATCACCGCCGTGTCCAACCAGTTCTGTGACGTGTGTGACCGCATCCGGATGACCGCCAAGGGCGAGCTGCGCGCGTGCCTGGCCAGCCCCGACGGTCTGTCCTTGCGTGACGTGATGCGCGCGGGCGCCACCGACGACGAACTGGTGGCCGTCCTGCGCGACGTGCTCGCCGGCAAGACCGCACACCGGTTCACGGAGTCCGGGTTTGGCCAGGCGCCCGGCGTGGTGATGACCGGCATCGGCGGCTGACGGCGGTGTGCGCGCGGTCACGCCGGTGGCCAAGATAGCGGACGGGCCTCCGCTGCGGCACAGCGTGGCACGTTTCTCGGCGAGGAACGCGGTGAGCGCTGGTAGCGTGCCCCGCGCGCGCCGGCGTTCCAACGGCGCCCCGGGGAAACAACATGCGAATGTCACGGACTCTGTTGGGGGTGGTTTGCACGTTGGCGTTGGGTGCGGGCCTGGGTTGCAGCGGCAGCACGGGCGATGACGACGACACCACGTCGTCCGGCAGCAGCGGCAACGCGAGCAGCTCGTCGTCGGGGATGACGTCGTCGTCGTCGTCGTCGGGCGGCAGTTCGCAGGGTGGGGGGAGTTCCCAGGGCGGCGGCTCGTCGGGGACGCTGGCTTCGTCCACGGGAGGCAGCTCGTCGTCCGGCGGGAGCACGTCGTCATCGGGCGGGGCCGCATCTGCTTCCGGCGGAACCACCTCCTCATCTGGCGGAACCACTTCTTCCTCCGGCGGAACCACGGCGGCGGAGAACTGCGCGGTGGCCGGTGACGAGGACCAGGATAGCGCGCCGGACTGCGCGGACCTGGACTGCGCCGCGGATGCCGCGTGCCAGCAGTGTGCCTCCACCACGCCCATCCGCTGCTCGGACGGACGCTGCGTGGCGGCGGCCACGGACTGTGTCAGCACCTGCCCGGCGCGCTGCCCGGATGGTTCATGCGTGGCGGACGCCGCGCTGTGCGGCGGCAACGGCTGCCCGGTGGACCGGCCGGTGGCGTGCGACGGCACGTGCGTGCGTGACACCGCCGCGTGCGGAGGATGCGCCGGCACCACGTCCGTGCGCTGCCCCGACGGATCCTGTGCCACCGCGGACAGCGCGTGCGGCGCCAACTGCCCGGTGCGGTGCGCGGACGGCACGTGCGCGGACACGGCTGACCGTTGCGGCACCAACGGATGCCCCACGGACCGCCCGGTGATCTGCAACGGCCTGTGCGTGGCGGCGGCCACCGACTGCGGCACCTGCCCGCCGGAGCGCCCCGTGTTCTGCGGCGGCACGTGCGTGGGGTCGCCGGACCAGTGCCCGTCGGTCTGCCCCTCCAGCGCGCCCACGCGTTGCCCGGATGGCTCGTGCCAGGCCACGCAGACGGAGTGCGGCGCCCTGTGCCGTTACACCTGCCAGGATGGTTCATGCGTGTCTGACCCGACGCTGTGCACCACCAACGGCTGCCCGGCGGACCTGCCCGTGCTGTGCAACGGCCGCTGCGTGATTGCCCAGACCCAGTGCGACGCCTGCCCCTCCACCGCCCCGGTCCGCTGCCCTGACGGCAGTTGCACCGTTGACGTCTTGCGGTGCGCGGAGACGTGCACGTTCCAGTGTGCGGATGGCCGCTGCGTGTTTGATCCGTCCCAGTGCGGGGGTCTGGCCTGTCCGCCTGATGCGCCCGCGCGTTGCCCTGACGGGACCTGTGTGCGTTCCCAATCCGAATGCGCCACCTGCACCTTCCGCTGCACCGACGGCCGCTGCGTCTCCGACCCGGTGTTGTGCGCGGCCCAGGGCTGTCCGCCCGAGCTGCCGGCGTACTGCAACGGCACCTGCGTGCGTGACGCCGCCTCATGCCAGGTGTGCGACGCGACCAACTCCATCCGCTGTCCCGACGGCACCTGCGTGACGGATGCGACGCAGTGCGGCTCCACCTGCCCGTTCCGTTGCACCGACGGCAGCTGCGTGAGCGACCCGCAACGCTGCGGCACCAACGGCTGCCCGGCGGACGCGCCGTTCCTGTGCAACGGATTGTGCGTGCGTGACGTGTCCGCGTGCACCGGCTGTCCGGCCACATCGCCCGTGCGCTGCCCGGACGGATCCTGCGCCGCGTCCGCGGACCGCTGCGGTGCCAACTGCCCCGCGCGCTGCCCGGACGGGACGTGCGTGTCAGACCCCGCGTTGTGCGGAACCAACGGCTGCCCCCCGGATGCGCCGCTGTTGTGCAATGGCCTGTGCGTGCGTGACACCACGCAGTGCGGCGCCTGTCCCACCTCCACGCCGGTGGCCTGCCCGGACGGCACCTGCGCGGTGTCCCCGGACCGTTGCGCGGACCAGTGCCCCCTGCGCTGCGCGGACGGCACGTGCGTGACGGCGTCCAACGCGTGCGGCGTCAACGGCTGACCCGCGGACCGCCCCGTGGCGTGCAACGGCGTGTGCGTGGCCACGCAGGCGGACTGCCAGGGCTGCCCGGTGGATGCGCCGTACCTGTGCAATGGCCGCTGCGTGGCGGACCGCACGCTGTGCACCGCGTGCCCCTCGGACGCGCCCGTGCCCTGCCCGGACGGCAGCTGCGCACTGTCGGCGGAGCGCTGCGTGGTCAGCTGCCCGTACCGGTGCGCGGATGGGTCTTGCGTGACGGCGTCCACGGCGTGTTCCACCAACGGGTGCCCCGCCACTGCGCCCATCCTGTGCAATGGCCGCTGCGTGGCGGACCAGCGCCTGTGCAATGCCTGCCCGGCCACGGCTCCCGTGCTGTGCCCGGACAGCAGCTGCGCCGCCGCGGCGTCAGACTGCGGCGCCACCTGCCCGGTGCGCTGCGCGGATGGCAGCTGCGTGACGTCGGTGGACGCGTGCCTCACCAACGGCTGCCCGGCTGACCGCCCGGTGCTGTGCAACGGCCTGTGCGTGGCTGACCAGGCGCTGTGCAACGGTTGCCCGTCCACGCTCCCCGTCCGCTGCCCGGACGGGCGCTGCGCGGCGGTGGAGACGGAGTGCGCCAGCGCCTGCCCGGTGCGCTGCTCGGACGGGACGTGCGTGACCAGCGCGTCAGCGTGCGGCCAGAACGGCTGCCCGCTGGACCGCCCGCTGCTGTGTGACGGCGCCTGCGTGCCCGCCACCATGACCTGCGGCACCTGCTCCAGCACGGCCCCGGCCCGCTGTCCGGACGGCACCTGCGCCGCGTCACCGGACCGGTGCACCGCGTACTGCCCGTACGTCTGTCCGGGGAGCACGTTGTGCGTGCAGGACGCCACCCAGTGCGGCCAGCAGTGCCCGGCGGACGCGCCCATCCGTTGTCCCACCGGCCAATGCGTGACCAGCGACCTCATCTGCACGGGCGGCTGCAACACGCGCTGCGCGGACGGCCGCTGCGTGACGGACCCCACGCAATGCTCCAGCACGGCGTGCCCGTCCACGGCCCCGTTCCTGTGCACGGACGGCAGCTGCGTGCTGGACGTGTCACGGTGCGGCAACAACGGCTGCCCGGCCACGGAGCCCGTGCTGTGCCCGGACGGGCGGTGCGCGTCGTCGTCGCTGTTGTGCGCCAACAGCTGCCCGGCCCGGTGCTCAGACGGCCGCTGCGTGACGGACCCGGCCCAGTGCCAGGTGACCACCTGCCCCACGGACGCTCCCTTCCGGTGCACGGATGGCAGCTGCGTGCGGGACCAGGCCACCTGCCAGGCTCCGTGTCCCGCGGCCACACCGGTCCGCTGCCCCAACGGCTCGTGCGCGCAGTCCACCACGTCCTGCGGCTAGGTCGCTGACCGCCGCTTCCCTACACCGCCCGCCGTTCCACTGGTTCCGGTGGCTCCACGTGGAGCCCACCGGAATCCGGCGGAGCTTTTTTTGACCCCTCAGCATGGCCCCCGTACCCTCGCCGCGGACGCAATTGTTCTCCCCCATGGAGCGGCCGTGACAAATCAGCGCCTGACTTGCCTGTCGGTGACCGCGCTCCTGGCGGCGTGCCACGCCCCGGAGCCGCCCGCGGCGGTGCCCGTGACCCCGGTGGCGGCCGCCGTGGCGCTGCCGCCCGCGCCCGCCCTGGTCCCGCCCCCCGCGCCCGGCGTGGTGACGGTGCGCGACACCACGGTGCGGCTGGGGCAGGGCACGCTGGGCGGGGTGCTGGCCTCCGCGGGCGTGTCCGCGGAGGACGCGGCGCGGGCGCTGGCCGCGCTGCCCCAGACGTTTGAACCGCGCCGGATGCGTGCCGCGGACCTGGTGGGCATCCGCAGTGAGGACGGGGCGCTGGCGGAACTGGAGTTGCGGGGGTTCCGTGAGGACGGCGCGCCCCAACGGGTCAGCGTGACGCGCGGGCCAGACGGGACCTGGCATTCCGCCACCGCCGCGGCGGAGGTCCGCGTCGTCCAGGAAGTGGTGCGCGGGACCATCCGGGACACGCTGTATGACTCGCTCATCGCGCTGCGCGAGGGGCCGGCGCTGATCAACCGGTTCGTGGACGTGTTTGACTCCCAGGTGGACTTCTACCGGGAGGTGCAGAACGGTGACACGTTCCGTCTCGTCGTGGAGAAGCGCTACGCGGGTGACCGGCTGGTGGGCTACGGGCGCGTTCTGGCGGCGGAGTACCGGCAGGCCGGGCGCACGCTGCGCGGCTTCTGGTGGGCGGGTCCGGAAGGGAAGGGCGGCCATTATGACGAACGCGGCCGTGCCCTGCTGACCGCGTTTCTCAAGACGCCCATGGAGTTCACCCGGATCACGTCCAGCTTTGGCATGCGCTTCCACCCGGTCCTGCACGAACGGCGCGCGCACAACGGCGTGGACTACGGCGCGCCCACCGGCACGCCGGTGTGGTCCGTGGGTGACGGCCGCGTGCTGTCCGCGCGGGCGGAGGGCGCCTGCGGCAACGCGGTGCTGGTGCAACACCCCAACGGTCTCACCACGGGGTACTGCCACCTGTCCCGCTTTGCCGCCGGCATGCGCGCGGGGGCGCGCGTGGGGCAGCGGCAGGTCATTGGCTACGTGGGCACCACCGGGCGCTCCACGGCGCCGCACCTGCACTTCCTGATGAAGCGCAACGGGGATTACGTGAACCCACAGAAGATTGAGGCGCCCCGCCGCGCGGGCCTGTCCGGCGCCGAGCTTGCGAAGTTCCATGCGATCCTGCCAGACCTCGTCTCACGCCTGGAGAACGGCTCCGGCGCCTGAGGTGCGTGTGCGTTGCGTCCCGCGGTTCCTGCCCGTGGTGCTGGTCCTGGCGCTTGCCGCGCCCGGAGGAACGCGCGCCGGTGACGACGCACCGCCGCCGCCGCCGCGGGTGGTGCTGGGGGTGGAGCTGGAGCCGCTGCTGGCCCGGATGTCCGTGGAGCAGAAGGTGGGCCAGCTGCTGCTGCTGGGCTTTGGCGGGACGGAGCTGGATGACCGCGCGCGCGTGTTGTTCCATGACAAGCGGCCCGGCGGCGTGGCGCTGTTCTCACGCAACATTGGCGGGCGCGCGCAGGTGCGCGCGCTGACGGCGGCGGTCCGCCGGGAGATGGGCGCGGAGATCCCGCCGTTCATTGGCGTGGACCAGGAGGGCGGCAACGTCATCCGGCTCAAGGAGCGCACCACGCTGCTGCCCTCCGCCATGGCGCTGGGCGCCACCCGCAGCCCCCCGCTGGCCGAAGCCGCGGGCCGCGCCGTGGGGGCGGACTTGCGCGCGCTGGGGTTCAACATGAACTTTGCGCCGGTGCTGGACGTGAACAGCAACCCGGCCAACCCGGTCATTGGCGTGCGTTCGTTTGGTGAGCGCCCGGAGCTGGTGGCGGAGCTGGGCAGCGCGTTCATTGCCGGGCTGCGTGCGTCCGGCGTGGCGGGCGTGGCCAAGCACTTCCCCGGGCACGGGGACACCCGGGAGGACAGCCACTTCCGCCTCCCGTCCGTCCCGCACGACGTGGCGCGGCTGGAGGCGGTGGAGCTGCTGCCGTTTGAACGCGCGTCCCGGGAGGGGCTGTCCGCCATCATGACGGCGCACCTGGCGCTGCCCGCCATCACGGGTGACCCGGACCTCCCCGCGTCGCTGTCACGCGAAGTGCTGACGGGCATTCTGCGCCGCAAGATGGGCTTCCAGGGCATCATCATGACGGACGGCCTGGAGATGGAGGCGGTGGCGGGGCGGTTTGGCGCGGGCAAGGCGGCGGTGATGGCGGTGAAGGCCGGCGCGGACATGGTCATGGTGCTGTGGTTCCCTGAGAAGAAGACGGAGGTCCACCGCGCGCTGCTGGCCGCCGCCCGCTCCGGCGAGATCCCGCGCCAGCGCCTGGACGACGCGGTCCTGCGCGTGCTGGGCGAAAAGGCGCGCCTGGGACTGCTGGGTGCGGTGCCGCCGCCGCCGCCCGCGCCCGGCGCGTCCACCCTGGGCGTGGATGACCAGGTGGCCGCCGGCGCCGTGACCCTGCTGCGCAATGAAGGCGACGTGCTCCCGCTGGAGGCACACCAGCGGGTGCTGGTGGTGAGCCCGGATGGCACGTTTGCCGCGGCCCTCAAGCAGCGCCTGCCCCGCACGCGCTCCATCCTGATCCCGTCCACCATGTCGTCAGAGAAACGGCGCGCCGCGCGGTTCCGCGCCCTCAAGCAGGGGCGCGAGGTGGACGTGGCGGTGGTGGCGGTGGTCAATGACGTGCAGCTGCAGGTGGCGCGCGCCCTGGCGCAGGACCGGCCGGGCCGCCCCGTGGTGGTGGTCAGCCTGCTGTCTCCCTACCTGCTGTCCCAGGTCCCGGACGTGGATGCCTACCTGTGCACGTACAGCTACCTGCGGCCGGCGCAGGTGGCCGCCGCGCGCGTCATCTCCGGGCACGCGCAGGCGCGTGGGAAGCTGCCGGTGAGCATCCCCCGGCACGCGGCGTTTGGTGACGGCCTGCAGCCGCCGCGCTCGGCGTCCATTGGTCCCTGACCCAGGTTCCGCCGTCGCTGCGCAGTCCAAACCGCGTAGCGTTTTCGCGATCTTGGCGCGTGGCCCCCCGTAGCCCCCTGTGATAGTCCGCCCGCGCCCGGGCGAGGCGCCCGGCCCCATTTTTCGCGCCGGAACGGGCTTGCTGCCCCCCGGCAGCACGAGGCGAGTCATGTTGAAGCGTCCCAAGATCGCGATCGTTGGTGCAGGTGGCAACGTGGGTGCGGCCGTGGCGCAGTGGGCGGCCATCAAGGACCTGGGTGACCTGGCCCTCATCGACCTCAAGGGCGCCGTGGCACAGGGCAAGGGCC
>JACRCW010000035.1 GCA_016218805.1 Deltaproteobacteria bacterium
CCCGGCGAGCTGGTCCGCGTACAGGGCGGCCGCGCGGAGACCCTGGGCATGGTGGCACCGCCGATGCCACCCCAACACCGCACCCACCAGGGCGCGCTCAACGCGGTGGAATCCGAGGTGCAGGAGGTGCTCAAGGACAGCATCCGCGCGCACCTGGTTTCCGACGTGGAAGTGGGCACGCTGCTGTCCGGGGGCATTGACAGCGCGGTGGTGACGGCGCTGGCGGTGGAGGTGCACGGCGGGCCCGTGCGCGCCTTCACGCTGGCGGTGGACGACCCGGCGCTGGACGAGACGGAACTGGCCACGCACGCCGCGCGCACGCTGGGCGTGCGGCACCACGTCCTGCGGGTGGGCCCCGACCAGGCGCGCGCGCGGCTGCCGGCGCTGCTGGGTTCCCTGGACGAGCCGCTGGCCGACCCCTCCATCCTCCCCACGCGGCTCGTTGCCGAGTTGGCGCGTGAGCACGTCAAGGTGGTGCTGTCAGGCGATGGCGGTGACGAGCTGTTCCTGGGCTACACGCGCCACCGCTTCATGGACGCGCTGGACCGCGCGCGCACGCTGGGCCCGCTGTCCACGTGGGCCGCCCGCGCGGGGGCGCACCTGCCGGCGCGCGCGCTGGATGCGGCGTACGGGTCCCTGCACGGCGTGCTGGGGCTGCCGGACGTGGTGGCGCCGGCGCGCAAGCTGGCCGCCGCGGCGGAGTCCCTGCGCGAAGACCGCGTGCTGGCCTACGGGCGCCTGTTCCGGGCCGGCACTCCGGCGGAGCTCACGCGTCTGGGCCTGCCGCATGACCCGGCCATCCCCGTGCTGCGCGCGGCGGGCGAGGGCTACGACGGCGCCGACGCCGCCGGACTGGGCCAGGCGGTGGACGTGCGCCTGTGGCTCCCCGACGACATCCTGGCCAAGGTGGACCGCGCGTCCATGGCGGTGGGCCTGGAGGCGCGTGTCCCGCTCATCGACGTGGAAGTGGCCCGCGTCGCGGCGTCGCTTCCCGGTTACGCGTTGCGGTCGGGTTCCACCGGGAAGGTGGTGTTACGCCGGTTGGCGGAGAAGCGGTTTGGGCCGGGGCTGGCGCGTGCGGACAAGCGCGGGTTTGGCCTCCCCATGCGGGACTGGCTTGCCGGGCCGTTGCGCCCGTGGCGGACCGAGGCCCTCGCGTCGCTGTCGGACCGCGGACTGTTTGACGGTCACGGGCTGCGCGCGCTGCAGGAGGCGCACGACACCGGTACGGACCACGCCCCGATCCTGTTTGCGCTGTGCGCACTGGAGATGTGGCTCCGCGCGCGCGCGTCCGTCGTCGCATGAAGATTCTCCACGTCATCACGGACCTGCGCCTGGGCGGGGCCGAACGTGCGCTCGCGGCGCTTGCCTTGGCCCAACGCGAGGCCGGGCACCGCGTTACGGTGCTCGCCCTCAAACAGCTGGGTCCTGCCGCGGAGCCGCTCCAGCGCGCCGGGATCCCGTGCGCCGCGCTGGACGCGCCGGATGCACCGGGGCTGGGTACCGCTGCGGCCGCGCTGGCCGTGGGGGCGCGCATGAAGACCGACCCACCCGACGTGGTGCACGCGTGGCTCGCTTCCGCGTGTGCCGCCGTGAAACTGGCCGCGCCGCGGGGTATCCCGCGCGTGTACGCGTGCCGGGTGACGACGACACCGGGCCCGCTGGTCTGCCAGCTGCTGGGCGCGCAGGATGACGGGCCACGGGCGTGGGTGGCGGTGTCGGACGCCGTGGCGGATGCGTGGTCCACCGCGCTGCACCTCCCGCGGGCGCACTTCCACGTGGTGCCCAATGGCGTGGAGGTCCCCACGCGCCGCGCTGCCGAACCGCCGGGGGCGCGTCCGTGTTTCCTGGGACGGCTGGCCCGGCAGAAGGGCGTGGACCTGCTGCTGGCCGCGTTGGCCGGGTGCGATCTGGAGTTGGACCTCTACGGTGACGGGCCTGAGGCCGCCGCGCTGACCGACATGGCGCGAATGCTTGGCGTGGGGAACCGCGCACGCTTCCACGGCGTGGCACCGGACGCGCGCGCCGTTTTGCGCGCGGCGTCGCTGCTGGTGCTGCCTACGCGCGCGGAAGGCATGTCCAATGCGGTGCTGGAGGCCATGGCGGAGGGGCGGCCCGTGATTGCGGCTGACGTCCCGGGCATGCGCGAGGTGGTGGCGGACGGCGTGACGGGCATCCTGGTGCCGCCCGGCAACGCGCGCGCCCTGGCGGAGGCGCTGGTGTCCCTGCAGGACAACCCGGCACGGCGACGCAAGCTTGGCGCCGCGGGGCAGGCACGCGTCCGCGCGCAGTTCACCCCGGCCGCGTCACACGCGGAGTGGACGGCGGTGTATGACGCGGTTCTCCGCGGTTGACGCACTTACGCGGCGGCGCGCCGCTCCATCCGGATCTGCGCCAGCCGCCAGTACGTGTACACCACCGGGATGATCTCCAACGTCAGGAACGCGCTGGACAGCAGGCCACCCACCATGGGCGCGGCAATGCGCTTCATGACGTCAGCGCCGCTGCCATCCGCCCACAGCAGCGGCACCAGGCCAAACAACATGGTGGCCACCGTCATCAGCTTGGGCCGCACGCGCTGCACGGTGCCCTCCATGTGCGCCCAGATGATGTCGTTGAGGTCCCGCACCTTGCCCGCGCGTTTGCGCCGTTCGTACGCGGCATCCAGGTACACCACCATCACAATCCCGGTTTCCGCCGCGAGTCCCACCAGCGCGATCACCCCGACCCACACCGCCGTGGACAGCCGGTAGTCCAGCAGCCACAGCAGCCACACGCTCCCCACGAGCGAGAACGGAACGGACAGCAGCACAATGAGCGCTTCCGTGATGTTGCGGAAGTTGAGGATGAGCAAGAGCACCACCAGCATCAGGGTGAGCGGCACCACCACCTTCATCCGCTCTTCCATGCGCGCCAGCAGCTCGTACTGCCCGGTCCACGCGAGCCCCACGCCGGGCGGCAGCACCAGGCGTCCCTCGTGGATGGCCCGCTGCACGGCGGACTTGGCGTCATCCACGTAACCGCCAATGTCGCGCGCCTGCGTGTCCACGTCCACGTAGACGTAGCCGGCCAGTTGGCCCGCCTCGGAACGTACCATCGGCGGCCCTTCGACAATCTCCACCCGTGCGATCTGGCCCAGCGGTACGAACGCGCCGACTTGCGGGCGCTTTGCTTCCGGCGCGGGCGCAGCGCCGGACATGCCGCCTCTGTCCATGCTTGGCATCTTGGGCATGACGGGCATGGACGGCATCCCGCCCGGCGCCATGGCACCGGTGTCCAGGCGGGGCATGGTGTCAAACGCGGCGCCGCCCTGCTGCTTGCTGCCGCCCTCCATGCCCCCCATGGCCTGCGCAAGGCGGATCCCGGTGTCCTCCACGGAACGCGCGCCCGTCTTGCCCATCTCCATGCCGCCCTCACCGCCCGGGGCGCGCAGCGGGATGAGGATCTCGCGAATGGCCGGCAGGCGATCCCGGAAATCACGCGGGAGGCGCACGTTGATGGTGTGCCGCGCGCGCCCCTGCACGGTGGTCCCGATGGGTTCCCCACCGAGTGCGACTTCGATGACGTCATTCACGTCCTGGACGGTGAGGCCATAGCGCGCCAGTGCTGCGCGGTCCGGCGTGATGTCCACGTACAGCCCGCCGGCGTTGCGTTCGTAGAAGGCGCTGCGCGTGCCCGCCACCTTCTGCACAATCCCCTCCAGCGCCACGCCCACCTTCTCCACCACGGCCAGGTCCGGGCCAAACACCTTGATGCCCACCGGCGTGCGGATGCCGGTGGTGAGCATGTCCACGCGCGTCTTGATGGGCATGGTGAGCGCGTTGGTCCAGCCGGGGAATGTGAGCGCGTTGTTCATCTCGCTCTGGAGTTCCTCCATGGTGAGCGGGCGCTCCTCCGGCCAGATGCGGCGCAGCGGGTCTGCCAGGAATGCCGGCGCCCACGCCGAATAGAACCGGTCCACGTGGATCCGGCGCCACTGGTCACGCGGCTTGAGGCGCACCACGGTCTCCACCATGGAAAGCGGTGCAGGATCCGTGGCGGTCTCCGCGCGGCCCACCTTGCCCATCACCGCCGCCACCTCCGGGAAACCCCGCAGCACGGTGTCCTGCATCTGCAGGTCACGCCGCGCTTCGTCAATGGAGATGTTCGGCATGGTGGTGGGCATGTAGAGCAGGTCGCCCTCGTCCAGCGGCGGCATGAACTCCGTGCCCAGTTGCAGGGCAATGGGCACCGCGCTGGCCACCGCCAGCAGGCCCATGCCGATGGTGGTCCGCGGGTTGCGCAACGCCACAAACACGAACGGCTTGTACAGGCCGATGAGGATCCGGCTGACGGGGTGCTCGTGCTCGTGGCGGATGCGCCCGCGGATGAAGAACGCCATCAGCGCGGGCACCAACGTGACGGACAGGATGGCGGCGGTGGCCATGGCGGACGTCTTGGTGAACGCCAGCGGGATGAACAGGCGCCCCGCCTGCCCTTCCAGCGCAAAAATGGGCAGAAACGCCACCGTCATGATCAGCAGCGCGAAAAAGATGGATGGCCCCACTTCCTGTGCCGCCTCAATGAGCACACGGTCGCGCGGGGTCCCGGGGTCCGCGGTCTCCAGGCGCTTGTGCGCGTTCTCCACCAGCACAATGGCCGCATCCACCATGGCGCCAATGGCAATGGCGATGCCGCCCAGGCTCATGATGTTGGAGGTGACACCCAGCAGGCGCATGGGGATGAACGACGCCGCCACCGCCAGTGGCAGCATCACGATGGGCACGAGCGACGAGCCCAGGTGCAGCAGAAAGATGAAGATCACCAGCGCCACCACGAGCATCTCCTCCGCCAGCGCGCCGCGGAGCGTGCCCACGGCGCGGCGGATGAGGTCGGAACGGTCGTACGCGATCTCCGCGGTGACCCCCGAGGGAAAGGACGGCGCCAGCTCCGCCAGCCGGGCCTTCACGCGGTCAATCAGGTGCAGCGCGTTCTCGCCGTAGCGGGCCACGACAATTCCACCCACCACTTCGCCGTCCCCGTTCCAGTCCGCCAGGCCGCGGCGGATCTCTGGACCAAACGCGACCTCGCCCACGTCACCCAGCGTGATGGGCGCGCCCGTGGGCCCGGTCCGCAGCCCGATGGCCCTCAGGTCATCCAGGCTCTTCACGTAGCCGCGGCCGCGCACAAAATACTCGCGGCCGCTCATCTCCAGCACACGGCCGCCCACGTCCGCATTGGAGCGCCGCACGGCCCGCAGCACG
This sequence comes from Deltaproteobacteria bacterium, assembly GCA_016218805.1. Taxonomy (GTDB): domain Bacteria; phylum Myxococcota; class JACRCW01; order JACRCW01; family JACRCW01; genus JACRCW01. The sequence continues at coordinate 5,244 of JACRCW010000035.1, forward strand.
TCGGACAGGGTCAGGCCCAGGTTGGCCAGGCGCTCCGGGTCCACGGTGATCTGGAACTGCTTCTGGAACCCGCCCACGGTGGCCACCTCGGCCACGCCCGGGACGGAGGCGAGCGCGTAGCGCAGCACGTAGTCCTGGAACGTGCGCAACTCCGCCAGGTCATGGGTGCCGGACCGGTCCACCAACGCGTACTGGAACACCCAGCCAATGCCCGTGGCGTCCGGACCCAGCGTTGGGCGGACGCCGTCAGGCAGGCGCCCCCCCAGCGACGAGAGGTACTCCAGCACGCGCGAGCGTGCCCAGTAGACGTCCGTACCCTCCTCAAACAGCACGTAGATGAAGCTCATCCCGAACATGCTGAACCCGCGCACGTCCGTCACCCGCGGCGCGCCCAGCAGCGCGCTGGCCAGCGGGTAGGTCACCTGGTCCTCCACGAGGTCCGGGCTGCGCCCCATCCATTCCGTGTAGACAATGACCTGCGGGTCCCCCAGGTCCGGCACGGCGTCCAGCGGCACGGTGGTCACCGCCCACCACGACGCCGCCGACAGCATGGCCGCCAGCACCAGGACAACAGCGCGGTGCCGCGCCGAGGCGGCGATGAGCGCGCGGATCATGGCGCGCCTCCGTCGCCACGCGGGGCGGCGGTGCCTTCAATGGACGCGCGCATCCGGCTCTCGGAGTCCAGCAGGAACAGCGCTCCCACCACGACGGCCTCACCCTCCTCCAGGCCGGAGCGGACCTCCACCCACTCAGGCGTCTGCATGCCGACGACGACGCGGCGCGGCTCAAAGGCGCCCTCAGCCACCCGCACAAACGCGTAGGCCGCACGTCCGGTCTGCACCACCGCGTCCAGCGGCGCCACCAGCGCGCGCGTCGGTTCCACCATGATCTCCACGGACGCAGCGAGACCCGGGCGCAGCAGACCGCGCGGGTTGGGCAGTTCAATGCGCGCGCGCAGGGTACGCGTCTGCGGGTCCACCGACGGGTAGAGGTACGCCAGCCGGCCGGTGACGGTGACGCCGGGCAGCGCGGGGAAGCGCGCGGCGACCTTCTGGCCCACGGCCACCCGCGCAATCGCGTCCTCGCGCACGTCGACCAACAGCCACACCACCGCCAGGTCGGAGATCTCAAACAACGCCGTACCGGGCTGCACATACAGGCCGTCCACCGCGTTCTTCTGCGTGACATACCCGTTGCGCGGGGCGCGCAGCGTCACCGTGGGCCGGCCCTGGCCTGCGTCACCCAGCACGCGCTCCTCCGCGTTGACGCCCAGCAACTGCAGGCGGGTCTCAGAGGCGCGCCGGAACTGGACCTGCAGGGGATCATCGCCACCGGCGGCATGCGCCGTCCGGTAGTCCTGCAGCGCCTGCAGCACCTCCGGGCTGTACACGCGCGCCAGCGCATCCCCCGCCTTCACCGCCACGCCGGTCTCCCGCACCAGCAGTTCCTCAATCCAGCCGGAGAAGCCTGCGTGCACCTGCGCGGTGCGTGATTCGGCGGGAACCAGCAGCCCCGTCGTGGAGATGCGGTCGGACAGGGTGCGCTTCTCCACCGTCACGGTGCGCACACCCATCTTCTGCACGCGGTCCGCCGGCAGGGTGAGGCTGACCAGGTCCGGGAGATCCTCGTGGCGGGTGTGGCCGCCACCGCTCTGTTCCACCCGCACCAGATCCATCCCGCAGATGGGGCACTCCCCCGGGTGGTCCTGCACCACCTGCGGGTGCATGGGGCACTGCCACTTCTCTGCGGAGGCCGCCGCGCCGCCGCCGGCGTCACGCGGGCCGTACTTCCAGGCGCTGAACGCCGCCAGCGCGGCCATGGCGGCAATGAGCGCCCACCGCACCCAGGTCATCACCTTCACGCCGGGGGGAGGCGGCTCTTCGCCCTCGGGGAGGACTTCAGGGGTGGCGTTCATGGGTGTCCTCCCGGCGACGAGGGATCAAACGCGAGCAGCTCCATCCCCGTGGCGCGCTGCAGGTCTGCCAGGCGGCGCACGTACAGGGCCTCGTAGGTGAGCCGTTCCAGGTGGTGGGACCGCATCTGGCGCACGGCGGTGATCAGCGCGAGCACGTCCACGGAGCCGCTGATGTAGGCGGCGCGCGTGGCTTCCACCGTGCTGGATGACAGCGGGATCAGCGTCTCCTCGTGCAGCGTGACGTGGTCGTGCGCGTGGCGGATGGCGGCGCTGGCCTCGTCCACCTCGGATTGGATGACGCGGATGAGCGCATCGGCGGACTCCGCCGCGCGGCGCTCGTCGTAACGGGCGGCTTCCAGGGAGCGCGCCTGCTTGAACGGGTAGAACACCGGCAGCGGGACCGACACGCCCACGGTGACCATGTCCGCGGGCCCCAACAGCGCGCCCAGGGGCCCGTGGCTGACCAGCATGGGCACGCCCCCGGTCTGCACCATGTAGCCCACCTTGGCGGTGACGTCGGGCAGCGCGGCCAGCCGTTCCTGGCGGGCGCGCGCCACGGCGGCGGCCACCTGCGCGCGCGCGGCACGGAGCTCCGGGCGCGCCGCCAGCGCCCGCTGCAGCAGCGTCTCGCGCGGCGGCAGCTCAACGTGCCGGACGGATTCCCACACGGGACCAATGGCTGAGGGTGTTACGCCCAGCAGCGCGGCCAGCCGGGCGCGGGCCACCTCCTGCTGCTGGCGCAGATCCAGCTGGTCCTTGAGCAGCGTCTCCCGCTCCGCGCGCGTGGCCAGCGCATCCGCCTGGCGCCCCAGGCCGGACTGCACGCGCCCGTCGGCAATGGCCACCATGGTGTCCATCAGCGCCAGCGTCCCGTTCACGGTCCGCAGCGCCTCCTGCCCCGCGTGCAGGTCCGCCAACGCGTAGGCCACCGCGCGGTCCAGGTCCGCGCGTGATGCCTCCACCATCGCTTCCGCCTCTTCCGCCCGCGCCTGCGCCTCGTCCGCACGGGCGCCGCGCTTGCCGGGAAACGGGAAGGTCTGGGACGCCATCACCATCAGCGGGAACATGTCCGGACCCATGAGGAAGGTGGTCGCGCGTTCGGAGGCGGACATGCCGGGCATCAGCGCGCCCTCCACCTGGTTGAGCGGCAGGTTCCACACGGAGACGTCCAGCATGGGGTCATCCCACGCGCGGGCGCCGGCCACGCGCGCGCGCGCGGCCAGCACGCCGGTGCGTGCAGCGCGCAGCCCCGGATAGGTGGCAGCGGCGCGGGCCCGCGTGTCGGCGTAGGTGAGGGGAGCAGGGTCGGGGGCCTGGGCGGCCAGCGCCGCCAGGCAACAAAGCTCAAGCATGGAGGACTCCGTCGGGGACCGGGGCATGTGCCGGAGCAACGCAGGCCCGCGCACCGCACAGGGCGGGCGCGGGGTAAGCGCGTACTCACGCCAACCAACGACGCGGCACTCTCAGGGACGGAGCCGGACGGAAGCCAGGCGGAAGAGGTCCCCCGGCGGCCCGGTGTCCACCACGGCGACGGGGTGGACGGACACACGGGCGGGCACCGGAAGCGGCATGGATGGCGGAGGGGGCAGCACCGGGGCGTGCAGCGTGCCTTCAGCAGCCGGGGCCTCCGCGGGTGCGGGCGCATACGGCGCGCCCTGCTCCATGCTGCAGCAGCAGGTGCGCTCCACCGAGGTGTCTGCGGGAGGGAGGTTGTCCTCGCCGTGACAGCAGCAGCGCGACACGACGGCGCCCGTGCACAGGCACAACCAACCGCTGCCGGCGGCCACGGGTGTGGCCACGCAGACAACCAGCAGCAGCGCGGCCAGCCGGGAGAACATGCCGCACATCCTAGCCCACCCATGCATGTGCGGCAATTCCCTGCATTTTTTCGACGTCACTCCACGTTCTGGACCTGCTCGCGCAGCCGCTCAATCTCCGCCTTCATGTCCACCACCAGCGTGGCAATCTCAGCATCCTGGCTCTTGCTCCCCAGCGTGTTGGTCTCCCGGTGCAGTTCCTGGCACAGGAAATCCAGCTTGCGCCCGGCGGGCTCCTGCCCGGCAGCGAGGGACCGGAAGTGGCTGAAGTGCGCACGCAGGCGCGACAGCTCCTCCGCCACGTCGGCGCGCTCGGCCAGCAGGGCGCATTCCTGGGCCAGCCGGGCGGGGTCCATCCCCGCGGTACCGGCCAGTTCCAGCACGCGGGCGCGCACGCGCGCCTGCCAGTCCGCCACGGATGACGGGGCGCGGGCGGCCACGCGTGCGCACAGGGCCTCCAACTGGGTGACGCGGCCCTCCAGGTCCAGGCGCAGCGCCTCGCCCTCGCGCGTGCGCATGCGCTGCAGGTCCAGCAGGGCGGCGTCCAGCGCCGCTTCCATCGCCGGCCAGCACGCGTCGTCGTCCGCCACCGGTTCCGGGGTGACCAGCGTGTCATGCATGGCGGCCAGGTCGGACAGTGTGAGTTCCCCGGGCACGCCCAGCGTGCGGCCCAACTCCCGCATTCCCTCAACCAGCGCGCGCGCCAGGGCCAGGTCCACCCGCGCGCGCACCAGCGGCGCCGCATCCGGGCCGCTCACCACGCTCACCTCCACGCGGCCCCGGGACAACGCCGAGCGCACGCGCGCCGCGGCGCGCACCTCCAACGCGGGCAGCCCCGCGGGCAGGCGCACGCGCACGTCCAGGTACTTGTGGTTGACGGTGCGCACTTCAGCCAGGAACGCAAACACCCCTGCGGCGCCCTGGCCACGTCCCAGCCCGGTCATGCTGCGCAGGGTCACGGCGACGAACCCAACCCGTGACGCGCGCGCCAGGCAGCCAGCGGCTCGGCCTCCTCCACCAGCATGACGGGGATGTCGTCTTCCACGCGGTAGACCAGGCCGCTCTGCTCGCAGATGAGCGCGCCGCGGGCCTCGTCATACTGCAGGCGTGCCTTGCTCTTGGGGCAGACCAGGATGTCCAGCAATTCCTTGGGGACGGCCATTGGGGTTCCTCCGCGTGGCGGTGCGCGTGTCCTAGCACGCGGCGGTTACGGGAGGCTTCAGCGCTGCGCCAGCCGGGCCGGTCCCCGCGGCGGCGAGGCAAACCCCGCCCACAATTCGGCGGTGGTACGGGCTGGCTGGCCGCCGGTGCGGCCCACCAGATAGTGGTTGAGCACCTTGTGCGTGCGCGGGTCACGCCGCAGGTGCGGTTGCTCCAGGTTCATCCGCAGCCGCACCACGCCCTGGCGGATGCGGGTGGCCACCACCACCGTGCCGTCCGCATCCACGCGCTCCACGACGCCGGTGAGCGTGAGGGGGTCATTGAAGCGGCCATCCGTGTTGGCGTCACAGGTGTCATGGAAGAAGACCGCGTCACCGCGGGTGGGACGCTTGTGCCGGTGCAGCGTGCCCGCCCGGGCCGCAGCGCGGTAGATGTCCGTGACGCGCGTGCGGGCGTGGGCGGCGGTGGTGCCGCCCAGGCGCCAGGCATCCACCACCAGGTCCGCGCCACCCTGCTCCGCCGGCGCGGCAACCACGGTTGGCGCGGGCGCCGCGGCCGGGACCGCGGGGACAGTGAGCCGCGCCGTGGCGCACCCGGCCATCACCGGGAGGGCCACCGCGGCCAGCACTTCCAAGACGTGACGGTCCACGGTCGGCTCCCGGCGGCGCCAGCCGGCGCCACGCGGAGCACACTACGGCCGCCGGGAAACGGGGCCAAATTCCTGACCGCACTTCCCCGCCCGTAGGACCCGCTAATGTTCGCAGGCGTCGTCGACGACGATGGGCCGCGGGTCAATGGAGGTAATGACCCACTCGTCCGACCCGGCCGTCATGGAGACCCTGGCGACCTCATCCTTGGCACAGGACCACCAATCGCCGGCGCCGGTGGTGCATGCGCTCGCCGACCCGGATTCAAGGTAATACTTGTAGCTCTTGGAGATGAGCGTCTTGGGATCCAGGCCCCCGTACGAGGTCAACTCGGACAGGGTCAAGAAGGTGCCAAACTCGCCGCCGTAGGCCTCCTCCACCAGGAAGATGGCCTTGAGCACTTCCTTGGCGTCCACCTGTTTGGCGCGGCACTGGAACTTCATGTAGCTGGGGATGGCCATGGCCGCGAGAATGCCGATGATTGCCACGACAATCATCAGCTCAATAAGCGTGAATCCCTTCCCCTTGCGGCGTTTCATGCTTCCTCCCGGGCACCAGCTTGGTGACCATACGCCGGCCCGGAGCGGACGTCACCTCGGGCGGGGCCGCGTCAGGCAGCGACCGGATCCGGGCCACCCGGCTTATCCCGCCGCCGCGGGTCCTCAGGCGGCGGGGTTGACCCGTCATCCCCGCCCGGCCGCTTGTCCGCGCGCAGGACAAAGGACACCTGCCCCACCGCCAGCCCGTTCATCTGCTCCACGACGACGTCATACGGGCCCAGGCGCACCCGGTCCCCCACCTGGGCCAGGCGCCCCAGCAGCATGGTGAGGTGTCCCCCCAGCGTCCCGTTGTCCGGGTCCTGCACGGTGAGGCCCAGCGCCTGGTTGACCTCCGCCAGCGGCGTGGAGCCGTCCACGCGCACCATCCCCTTGCCCATGCCCTGGATCAGCGGCGTTTCTTCGTCAAACTCGTCCTGGATGGGGCCCACCAGCGCCTCCAGCACGTCTTCCAGGGTGAGCAGGCCCACCGTGCCACCGTATTCGTCCACCACCACGGCCTGGTGCGTGCGCGTGCGCTGGAACTCCTTGAGCGCGTTGGACAGCGTCAGCAACTCCGGCATGTACTTGGGCTTCCGGGCAAGACTCCGCAGCTCCGGCTCCGCGGGTGCCGCCCCCGTGGGCACCTTGGGCAGGATGCGCTTCTCCAGCAGGTCCCGCAGGTGCACCATGCCGCGAACGTGATCCAGGTCCCCATCGCACAGGGGGAAGCGGGTGAAACCGCTCTCCAGCACGGTCTGCAGGTTGGCCTGCATGGAGCGCTGCGTGTTGAGGAACGCCACCTCGCCGCGGGGGACCATGACCTCACGCACCAGCCGGTGGCTGAAGTCCAGCGCGCGGGACACCACATCCTTCTCCGCGCGTGACATGGCGCCGTCCTGGTCCGCGGACTGGTTGAGGATCATCTTGAGCTCCGCGCCCGAATGGACCTCCTTGTGTGACGTGGCCGGATCCACACCCATGGCGCGGCACAGCGCGTTGGACGCTGAGTTGAGGCCCCAGATGGCCGGCCAGGCCAGCCCGTGGATGAGCCGCATGGGGAACGCGCTCTGCAGGACCAGCGCCTCCGCCTTGCTGATGGCCAGCACCTTGGGCGCCTGTTCGCCCACCACAATGTGCAGCGCGGTGATGATGGCAAACCCGATGGCGAAGCTGGCCACCGGCGCGTAGCCAGCCACCTCCGCGCCTCCCAGGGCCAGCAGCGGGTCCAGCCACGGCCGCAGCAGCGCGGCCACCGCCGGCTCACCCACCCAGCCCAGCCCCAGGCTGGCCGCCGTGACGCCCAGCTGGCAGGCCGACAGGTAGCTGTCCAGCTGCGTGTGGATGCCCAGGGCGTCCCGCGCCCGGTAGCTGCCGTCCCGGGCAAGCTCCTCCAGGCGGGTGCGGCGCACCCGCACCAGCGCAAACTCCACCGCCACAAAGAACGCGTTGATGACAATCAGCACACCCGCGAGCCCGACGCGCGCGGTCACCGACATAGAAGAGAACAACTCCACGTGGTCATTCATGGCTGCCGCCGCATGGCCGGATGGCGGGCTTGGTAGGTCTTGGGGCCCATGGGTTCCACACATTGTAGGCCAACGCGGTCGGGTTGGCCGGATGGCCCGCAGTGATGGGTCGCGGCGGGTGGAATATTAAGTCAATACAATGCGTTGACGCGGCAAGCGATCATGGTTGCGGCCCCGCTTGGCCCGTGATCCCGAGGCGGGTTGAGGGCGCCTGCACCCGCGGGTAGGGGTGCGGGCACACGCTGCGGACGCCCGCGGCGGCCCAGGAGTCCCCGGTCCGTGGCCATTGCGTACGTCTATGACGGCAAGTTGTACCTGGCGGCCAGCCGGCATTGCACGCTGGCGTGTTCGTTCTGCCCCAAGGTGCACGGGCAGTGGAACGTGGCCGGCAATGACATGAGCCGTGACCAGGAGCCCACCGCCTCCCAACTGCTGGCGGCGGTGGATGCGCTGGGCGTACCCACCTCCATGGAGGCGGCGTTTGTGGGCCTGGGCGAGCCCACCTTCCGCCTGGACGTGGTGTGCGAGGTGGGCCGCACCCTGCGCCAGCGCGGCCACCGCGTGCGGCTGGTCACCGACGGGCTGGCCAACCTGCGCGCCGGGAAGGACGTCACGCCGGCGCTGGAGGGATGCGTGGACGAGGTGAACGTCTCCCTCAACGCGCCTGACGGCGCCAGCTACGCGCGCCTGTGCCCCAACCGCTACGGGCCCGCGGCGCATGCCGCCGTGTGCGCGTTCATCCGCACCGCGCAGGCGCGGCTCCCGTGCGTGGTGGCCACGGTGGTGGCGGCGCCGGGCGTGGATGTGGACGCGTGCCGCGCGCTGGGGCGCACGCTGGGGGTGCCCGTGCGGGTCCGGCCGTATTTTGACCCCGTCACCGGGTCACCGCATGAGCAGGGAACGGAACTTCTCCCCGCGCGCGGGAGCCAGGACCGGGCATGAGCGGGGAAACGGTGGTGGTGGTGGGTGGCGGCATTGCCGGGCTGGCCACGGCGTGGCAGCTGGCGCGCCTGGGCGCGCGGGTGTGCCTGGTGGAGATGGAGCCCGCGGCCGCCACGCACGCCTCCGGCCGCAACGCGGCCATCTTCCGCTCCGTGGACATGCATCCGGACACCGCGGGCCTGGCCACCCGCAGCCGAGCGCTGCTGAACGACCTGGGCGTGCCCGGCGCACTGCGCGCCCGCGGCGTGCTGCTTTTGGGTCCGGAGGACCGGGTGGACGCGCTGGCGACACGCGCCCGGGAGCACACGGTGCGTCACGAACGCCTGGATCCGAACGGGTGTGCGCGCCGCGCGCCGCTGGTGGCGGGGGGCGGCGGCACCGGCGGGCTGTGGGTGCCGGGCGACGGTGTCCTGGATGTGCACGCCGTGGTGCAGGCGCTGCTCGGGCGATTGCGGGCGGCGGGGGCGGAGGTCCTGCTGGGCTGCCCGGTGGCGTTGTCCGTGACGCCGGGCGGCGCCCAGGTGCGCCTTGCCGACGGGACGGTGCGCCAGGGCGGCGCGGTGGTGCTCGCCGCAGGGGCCTGGTCTTCGGCGCTGGCCGGCCGCGCCGGACTGGGGCTCCCGCTGCGGGCCATGCGGCGCCACCTGGCCCATCTGGGTGGCGTGGAGAATGTGGACGCGGAGCACCCGGTGGTCTGGGGCACCGGGCCGGATGAGGTCTACTTCCGTCCGGAATCAGGCGGTCTGCTGGCAAGCCCGTGTGACGAAGCGGAGGGACCGCCCGGGGAGCCGCCCATTGATGAGACGGTGGCCGCGCTGCTGGCGGAGCGGCTGGGCCGGCTGGCCCCCGCGGTGGCGGGAGCGCAGTTGCGGCGGCTGTGGACGTGTCAGCGGACGTTCGCGCCGGACCGGGAGTTTGTGCTGGGTCCGGACCCGCGCGCCCCGTCCGTGGTGTGGGCCACCGGCCTGGGCGGCCGTGGCATGACGTGCGGACTGGCGCTGGGTGAGCTGGCGGCGCGCGCCGCGCTGGGGCTGGCGCCGGCTCCCGCGGCGATGCTGCCTGGGCGGCTGCTGCCGCCGGCGCCAGGTGCGGATGGCGTGGCCGCAGGCGGCTGACGAGCGGCGCCTCAGTCCACCTCGCGCGTGACGCGTGCGCCGTCCGCGGTGCGCTCCACGTGCAGCCGTGCGGGCAGGCGCGCGCACATCTCCGGCAGGTGGCTGACCACACCCACCATGCGGCCACTGGACTGCAGCGCCTCCAGCGCCTGGGTCGCCTGGTCCAGCATCTCCGGGTCCAGCGTGCCAAAGCCCTCGTCAATGAACAGGCTGTCCAGCGCCGTGGCGCCGCGCGCGCGCTGCACCTGCTGGGACAGTTCCAGCGCCAGCGCCAGTGACGCCAGGAACGTTTCGCCCCCGCTGAGGGTGGATGCCGGCCGCCGTTCGCCCGCGTGGTCATGGTCCACCACCAGGAACTCGTCGTCCTCCAGCGCCAGGCCATAGCGGCCGGTCAGCGTGCCCAGCCGCAGGGAGGCGCCGGCCACCAGCGCCTCAAACGTCTCCCGCAGGACGTACGCCTGGAACCGGTCGGAGCGCAGGTCCTCGGCGAGAACCGCGTGGACGGACGCTTCGGCGCGGGCGGTGGCCAGTTCCCCGTGCAGCGCGCCCGCCCGGGCCGCGCGGGATGCGGCCTCGCGGGCCTCCGCCTCAGCGCGGCCCTGTTGGACCAGCAGTTCCTGCAGGCGCGCCCGCGCGGCGTCCACCGCCCGCGCCGCCTGGTCCACCGCGTCCGACGACACCTCCCGTGCGCCGCGGGCCACCGCGTCCGCCTGGCGCGCGCTGGCCACAGCGAGCCCCTCCGCATGCTGACGGACCCGGACCTCCAGCGCCTGCCGCGTCTCCGGCGACACCAACGCCTGCAGTGCGTCGTGCGCGGACGCCAGGCCCGCCCGGAGCGCCGCCTGCTCCGCGGCCGCGCGGGCATCCGCCGCTTCCCGCCGGACCAGGTCCACCCGCTCCGCCAGGGTGCGCGCCCGGCTGGCGGCCTGCTGCTCAACCGCAGCGGCGCGGTGCGCGGCTTCGTGGGCGGCACGCTCCCGGGCGGCCAGGGCCTCCAGCCGCACCGCCACCTCGGCCCGCTCCGCCTCCACGTCATCCCGCGTGGTCACGCGGGCCACCTCCGCCGTGGCCCGGGCATGTTCCGCGCGCGCGTCCTCCTCGGAGCGCGCCAGCGCGTCGCGCCGCTCGCGCACGTGCTCCACCTCCTGGTCCGCGCGCGCCCGCGCGTGTGCCGCGTCCTGGTGCGCGCGGGTGGCGGCCTGCACGCGCTCCCGCGCCACGGCGCGCCGGTGGACCCTTTCCTCCAGCGCGGCCCACGCCTCCTCCACCTCCTGGGGCCGGCGGCCCTCCAGCCGCGCGCGCAGCGCTTCCACGGCCGCGCGCGTGCGCTCGACGGTCTGCTGGCGCTCCTCAAGCAACGCCCCCGCCGCCGCCAGGCTGGCGCGCCGCAATCCCGCCTCCTGCTGCAGCGTGTCGCTGCGCCCCACCGCCTCCGCGCAGCGCGCCTCGGCGGCCCGCGCCGCGCCGTCTCCGGGCTCGGCCGCGTCGGCGTCACGCAGGGCGCCCACCGCTGCACCGCACACCGGGCAGGCCGCGCCGGGCACCAGCGTGGCGCGCAGCGCAGCCGCCGCGGCGTGCGCGCGCAGGTGGTCGCGGGCCGTCCGCGCCTCGTCCGCGGCGCGCTCACCGGCGCGCGCGGCCTCCTCCGCGCGCTGGCATTGCGCGGCCTCCTGTTCATGCCGGGCGCGGGCGTCCTCCCGCGCGCCCTCTGCAGCCGCGAGCGCGCCCGAGGTGCGCGCCAGCTCCGCCACCACGCCGCGCAGCGGGTCCAGGCGCTCCCGTTCCGCCGCGGGATCATCCCCGGGGTCCAGCGCCCGCTGCTCCGTTTCAAGCGCCGCGTGCGCACGCGTGGCAGCCAGGCCCGCGCGCTCCTGCGCGGCCTCGGCCTCCCGCAGCGCGTCCTGGGCCGCCGCCCGTTCCCGCCGCAGCCCGAACAGCCGCTCCCACGCCCGGTCACGCGCGGCCAGAAAGCCGCGGAGCGAATCCAGCGCCGCCACGCGCGCCCGCAAGCCCGGCAGCGCCTGCGCGTCCCGCTCCACGTCCGCCAGCGCGTCCTCCGCCCGGGCGGACTCCGCGCGCAGGGCACGCAGCTCCGCTTCGGTGGTGACCAGGTCCGCTTCCGCGGCGGCGCACGCACCGGCCGCCCGCTGGTCCGCTTCCAGCACCCCGCGGCAGGGCTCGGCGCGCGCGGCACCCTCAAGCCGCCGCCCCGCCTCCAGGACGGCGGCCGCGTCCTCGGCGGCCGCGCGCAGCGTCGCACGCGCCGCGCACAGCACCTCAAACGCCGCGCGCGCGCGCGCCAACCCCTCGTGCGCCGCCTGGAGTTGTTCCACCTCGGCGGACGCCGCGGCCACCTGGCCCGCCAGCGCCGTCACGCGCGCCGCCGCCGCCGCGGCGGTCTCCGGCGTGGCCCCGCCCAGGTCCCCCTCCAGGCGCGCCTGCAACTGCACCGCGGGGGCCGCCGCCGCCGCACGCCGGCGCTCCGCCGCCTGGCGCATCGCCTCAAACTGACCCACCCCCACGAGGTCTCGCAGGATCGCGCGGCGCTCCCGGCCGCTGCTTCCCAGGAACCGCGCGAATTCACCCTGTGGCAGCAGCACGGCCTGGAGAAACGCCTCACACGGCAGGCCCAGCAGCGCGCCAATGTGCTCACCCACCGCGTCCGCGCCCGACGCCACCGTGCGCGGCGCCTCCGGGCCCGTGACGTCCTCCAGCACCGCGTCCCCCGCACGCGCGCGCCGTGCCGTGCGGGACACGCGCCAGGTCCGTCCCTGCGCTTCAAACTCGAGACACACCGCCATGCGGTCCCGGCCCAGCGTGATGATGTCTTTGTGCACGTGGCCCAGCCGCGGCACGCGCCCGTACAGCGCAAACACCAGCGCATCCAGCAGGCTGGACTTGCCCGCGCCGGTGGCGCCGCTGATGGCAAACAGGGTCAGCCCGCGGAAGTCCACCTCCTGCCGCACGGCAAAACAGGCGAATCCCTCCAGGGACAGCTGCACCGGCCGCACGACGTCACCCGCCGTCAGCCGGCGCCAGCCCGTCAAACGCGTCCAGCAGTGCGTCCCCCGGCTCCGCCCCGCGCGAGGCGCGCACGTACTCCGCGTACAGCGCGCGCGGTGGCAGCGCGCTGGCGTGCACCCCGGCGGGCGGCGGCGCCTGCGAGGGACGCTCCACCTCAACGCTCACCGCGTTGGGGAGCAGCCGGCGCACGCGACCGTTCACGTCCGGCTCCGGGCCTTGCAGCGCCACCGTCACGTGCAGCCACCCGGACGCGCGCAGCGACTCCGCATCCCGCTCCAGCACGGCCAGGGACCCGGCCACCTTCCGCAGCGGCCGTCCCCCCTGGTAGGGCAGCCGCGTCGCACGCGTGGGCTGCCCGGGCTCCACGTCCACCAGCAGGTAGCCCTTCTCCTCGCCGGCCTCGCCAAAATCCAGCTGCAGCGGCGAGCCCGCGTAGAACGTGGGCACGCCCGTCCCCTGCACGCGCTGTGGCCGGTGCAGGTGCCCCAGCCCGGCGTAGTCCGCGCTCCCCGGGATGGCCTCCGCGCTGGCCGCCCAGTCCTGCTCAACGTGCACCGCGCGTTCGCTGCCCGACAGCAGCGCGCCCTCCAGGTGTGCGTGCGCCAGCAGCACGTTGGCAACGCCCGGCCTGAACCCCGCGCACAGCGCCGCCACCAGCGACGCAAACGCCTCCGCGTAGGCGCGGCGCGCCGTCACCTCGTCACCCAGCAGCGCGCGCGCCTCCAGGAGCGCGCGCGGGTGCGCAAACGGGACCGCCGCCACCCGCACCGCCTCCCCGGACCGCGCGGCAACCTCAACCAGGCGGTGGCGCGGGCGTCCCACGGCGGTGACCCCGGCCAGTTCCGCCAGCGTCCCCCACGCCTCCAGCCGCGCGGGGGAATCATGGTTCCCGGCAAGCACCACCGCCGCGGCCCCCGCGCGTCCCACCCGGCGGAAGAAGCTGAACACCAGCCGTTCGGCCTCCGCGGGCGGCGCGCCCATGTCAAAGACGTCCCCGGAGTGGAGCAGCACGTCCACGCGCTCGCGCTCCACCACCTCACCCAGGTGCTCCAGCACCGCGCCCAGCTCGTCCAGGCGGGAGACCCCTTTCCAGGAACGCCCTGCGTGCCAATCACTGGTGTGGAGAAACCGGACCATGCGGCGCCGCATGCTTCCACGGCCCCGTGGTGCCACCAAGCGCGGGACCTGGCCTGCCCCCCGCCTACGCTGGACGCGCCGTTGCAAGGCTGCAGCGCGCAGTCCACCATTCCTCGCCGGTGCGGGGTGTCGGGACGGAGGTTGTCGATGTCGACCGTGTTGGCGGCCCAGTTGCTCAAGTCGCACCAGGTGCGCATTTCGCGGGCGCTGGCCCGGCAGATCCAGCAGATGGTCCCGCGCTACCGCGAAGTGGACGCGGGCCTGCTGGAAAAGAACATCCTCACGCTCATGGACGGCATGCACGCGCTTTTGGAACGCGGGGATGACCGCAAGCTGATGGGCGTGGTTGAGTACGTTGTACAAATCCGGTCCATTGGCGGATTCCAGACGGGCGAGTTCATGCTCGCCTGCCTGTGCTTCCTCCCGGTGATGCGCCGGTTCTTGGCCGACAAGCTGCCCATGGCGCAGGCCGTGGCGGCGTATGAGGCCGTAGAGAACGCCGCGCTGCCGTTGGTGGCGCGGCTTATCCCGCTTTATGAAAAAGCCGCCACCGCGTTCCACCAGACGGAGACCCCACCCGAGGTGGACATTGCCGCACTGCGCGGCTCCGGCTCCACGCTGGCCTTCCGCGTGGAATCCGTCACCGGCGGCGATGAGGAAGAAACCACGGAAATTGACCTGCGCACACCCGCCGCGCGCCGCGCGTGATGCCCATCCGGCGGACGGCGGCTGACGGCCCTCACCCCAACCAGAGCGCCAACAACGGCACCAGCACCCCTGCCACCGCCAGCATCCCGCCGCGCCCGCGCAGCCCCTTGGGCCCCTTCACAATCAGCACGCCGGAAACCCCGAGAAACAGCAGCACCAGCGCGTAGCCGTCAGCCACGTACGTCCACGCCTGCCGGCGCTCATTGAGGTGCAGCATGTTGAACTCCCGCAGCACCGGCCGCGGCGTCTTGCGCGTCCACTCCGCCGTCCCGCGGGAAGGAGTGTAGTCCACCACGTCCGTCTCCCCGTCCGCGTAGAACAGGCCCAGCCGGTCCGGCGCGCGCCAGAACGCCTTGCGCGGCGCCTCCGCGCGGCCCAGCGCGCGTGACAAGGACGTCACCAGCTCCGCCTGCCGCGCCCGCGCCAGCTCACCGTCGGTGCCCGCGCCGCCGCCCAGCAACACCGCCGGCCGCCCCACCTCATGCACCGTGCGCGTGACCGCGTGGTTGTAGTCCCAGTGCTCGCGGTGGTTCACCGCCACGCCGCTGACCGCGTACACCACCGTCAGTCCCAGGCCAAAGAAGCCCAGGTCGCGATGCAACCAGACAAGCGTCTGCCGCCAGCCCATCAGCGCGTCAAATGAAGTCCGCGCCCGTGGCCCGCACCACCACCTGCTTCACACTCCCCGCCACCGCAGCGGGGTCACCCAGCTTGTGCTCGCCGGCCAGGTGCTGCGCCTGCTCCGCGGCCAGTTCAAGCACCTCCACCACGCCTTCCGCCTCCGCGGTCTTGCCAATGGAGCCCGGAGGAACCAGGAAGCTTGGCGTGGTCAGCACGCGCACCGTGCGCCCGCTCTGGTCCTCCGCCACCAGCGCAAACCACGCGCGCTTGTGCTGGCACATCGCCGTCACGTCGCCCTTGAGGCGCACGCGCTTGCCCGCAAAGGCATCCGGGCTGGCCAACAGGTCGGAGACCGTCACCGGCGCGGCGTCGGACAGCGCGGCGCCCACGTGCGTCACCGCCTGGCCGCGCTCGTCCTGGCGCGTGGTCACGCGGTCATCCGTCAGCGCGGTGGTCTCCGCGCCGCACGCGTGCTCGCCCTTGGCGTGTTCAGCGGGCGCGTGGGGGGCGGACGGGGCGGCGGAGACGGCCTGCGGCGGGAGCTCCGGCCCGCGGCAGGCGGCAAGGACAAGGAGGGTGGTGGTGACCAGGATGCGGCGCATGGGTGGCTCCTCTGCAAGGGCGCGACGACGGCGCGCTGGCTACCACCGCGGAAGCGGGACGCCAACGCGCGCCCCGACGACGCAAGGGCCAACTGGGACGCGAGCACGCATGCTGACGCTGCCGGAACGGAAGGTCCGCGCGGCGCGGTTCATTTCTCCGTGAGCAGCTGTTTGAGCGCCTCGGTGGGGCGGCGGTCTCCCTGCATCAGTTTGGCGGCTTTACGCAGGTGGCCGTCCGCCGCCGTGCGGTCACCGCGCAGCCGGGCGATCTCACCCGCGTAGTAATGCGCCACGCCGCACTCCGGGTCCATGCGCAGCACGTCGGTGAGCGCGGCGCGCGGCTCGTCAGGTTGGGCCGGCCGCAGGCGGAAGCGGCACCACGCCAGGTCCGCCTGGAACGCCGCGTTCTGCGGATCGCAATCCGCGGCAAACTCCAGCAGCGGCAGCGCCTCACTGAACCGTGCCGCCGCCAGGTGCGCGGCGCCTTTGTGGTGCTGCGCATCCGCGTCCAGGATCTCCGTGCGGATGGCAAAGGCGTTGCCCGCCGCCCGCGGTGAGTCGTCACGCGCCTGCATGCGTTTCCAGGCCAGGCTGTTGCGCGCCTCCGGGTCCATGAGGGTGGCAAACGCGCGCGCCCCGGCCACAAACAGGTCCTGCGCCTTGTCCTGGAGCGCCGCCAGCGACGGGTGCTCAAACTCCCACGGCGCGTACTTGCGCGCGAAGCTCAGCCAGTGCTCGCGGATGCGCGCCGGGGTGGCGTCATGGGCGACCCCCAGCAGGTCAAATGCGTCCTGCCGGCGGTGGTTGAGGTACGCGCGGGTGACGTCGTTGCGCAGCCGCTCCATCTCGGCCTGCGGCATCGGCTCGGGGGACGGCGCGGGTTCGGCCGGCGGCGTGAGGTCCACCACGGGTGCGGGCGGGGCCGCGGTGAGCGGTGGCGCGGCCGCGGGGAGTTCATCCTCCGGCAGCACAATCCCCAGCACGTGCAGCGCGTGCAGCAGGCGCGTCAGCTCGTCCGGCGGGAGGCGGCTGTCCGCCATGAGCTGGTCCAGGCGCTGCGGCGCACGCAGCAGCTGCGCCACGCGCGCGTGCCGCGGCGAAAGCCGCAGCGACCCCAGCGTCACGGCGGGGGACGGGTGCAGCGCCAGCGGCCGGCCCACCAGCCCCGCCACGCCCTCGTCCACAACGGGCTGCGGCGCGTAGCGGGTGATGCCGGTGAGCACCAGCTGCGGGACGCGCACCTTCAACGCGCTGTCCACCGCCGGCACTTCCGCGTGGAGGCGGAAGGTGCCCTCGCGCCAGGTGAAGGCGTCCAGCAGCTTGTACGCCAGGTTCTGCTGCAGGACCTTGAACAGCTCAAACGCGCTCAGCAGTTCGGCGCGCAGCAGCACGTCCGCCAACGACGACGACGACTTGGCACTCTCCGCCAGGCACTTCTGGTAGGCGTCCTCCGCCAGCCGCCCGCGCGTGACGAGGAACTTGCCCAGCGTCTCGTGCAGCAGGTTGCTGCGGCAGTCCACCGGGACGCCGTCCTCCAGCACCACGCGCTTCTCCAACTGGTTGCGCCGCAGTTCCAGGACCACCGTGCGTTCATCGCGCGCCAGCGCCCACAACAGGTGCGCAAACGACAGGTCCCGCAGCGTGCCTTCGCGGAGTTTGCCCAGGTCCACCGTCATGGGCGCAGTCTTCCACGCCGGGCGGGGGCCGTTAAGGGGCGGGGGGTCAGCGCAGGGCCCAGGTCAGCGTGAAGCCCAGCGCGGCGTTGACGGAGTAGCTGTCCAGCACCAGCACGTAGGTCTGCACCGCGGTGCCGCTGTTGGTGACCGTCACCGTTTCCACGGGCGCCCGGTCTGACCCGGCCACGCAGCTTGGTGCCGACAGCGTGGGGCACGCGTCCAGCACCCACAGCGACGCATCATTGCCGCTTTCCGCAAACGTGAAGGACACATCCAGGGTCTGCGCGGGCTGCAACGCAAAGCGGTAGAACCCGTCCGGTCCCATGGAGGAGTAACCGGTACAAACGCCGTAGTCCGACGCAGACAGGTCATTGACGAAACCATCCAGCGTGCCCGTGACGGGGCTGGGCGCCAGCAGCAGGTCCGGTGCGGCGGAGCACGCGTCCGACGGGGTGGGCGCCTGCAACGACGCGGTGCCATGGAACGTGAGCCCCGCGGTGGCCGGCTGCGAATGCACGGCGAGCCAATAGGTGCCGGCGGTGGGCAGCACCACGGTGGACGGGTTGGTCCCGAGCGCGCCGCAGCCCACCTCGCTGCCGCACGCGGTGGAGCCAACGCCCCAGAACAGCAGCGGGTTGTCGTCCATCTGGTCCAGGCGGATGGTGAGCGGCAGCGAAACATCCGTGACGTTGAGCCGGTAATGGACATCACGGCCCGCCGTGGTGCGGCACGCCGTGGAGCCCCAGTCCCCGCTGGCGAGGATGGTGCTCCCGCTGAAGGAGACGGACCGCGTGGCGCCGCCCAACGACCCCAGGTCCACGGCGAGCGCGCACCGGTCGTTGGCAGGCACGGCGTCGATGTACTCAAGCTGCACGCGGAACGGGCCCTGGTCCTGGTAGGCCGCTCCCTGGACCACGACGAGGTAGCCGTTGCCCGGCACGACGGACACCGGGCCCGCGGCGTAGGGTCCCAGCGGGTCACAGGAGCGCTGCAGGATGTTGGCGCACGCGCCCTCCTCCATGATGGCCACGTTGCCCGGCAGCGCGTTGGCGGGGTCATCCAACACGCGCACGGCGCCGCTGGTGCCCGCGGTGAAGCGGTAGACCACGTCGGGCGCGTCCGCGGGCGCGGTGCAGCCGGTGATCATGTCCGCGCCGCCGCCCGCCGTGGTCCCGGCCAGCAGGAATGGCGACCCCGCGGAGCTGAGCGTCCCGAGGTCCATCGCCGTGGGGCAGTCCACGTTGGTGGCGCCCGCTTCAAATGCCAGGTCCACGTCGATCAACGGGTCTGCCTGCGCGTCGAATGCCTGGACCACCAGCGCGTATTCGGCGGTGGCGCGGACGGGGAGCGCGCGGCCGTCCGCTGCCGCGGTGCACGCGCGCTCCATCAGCGTGGTGCAGTCATTGCGCGTGAGTTCCACCACGTACAGCGTGCCGTTGAACGGCGTCACCGGCGTGGCCCGGATGACGCCGGTGGAAGGTGCCACAAAGCGGTGCCACGAGTCCCGCGCCTCCGGCGGCGGCTGGGTGCAGTTGGTGACCTGGATGGGCCAGGACTGGGCGGACCGGGCAATGTTGGCGCGCACCCGCACGGGCGCTCCCACGGCGGGCGGCGTGATCATCTCCGCGGTGGCACACGTGGTGTGGGCGCCCGCCTCCACGTACTCCAGCTCGCCCTGGAACGGGCCACCACGGAGCGGGTCATTGTCCATGACCGCCATCCGGTGCAGCGCGGTTGCCTCCACGTTCATCCACGGCGTGCCGGTGGTGGTCAGCGGCGCGCAGCCCTGCACCGTGCGGCTGGTGCACCCGTCGGACGTGAGGGCCACGCGGACGCTGCTGCCCGGTGTGCCCGTCATGCGGGCGCGGACCACGCCGGACCCGGCAACCTGGACGGCGTAGTAGACGTCCGCACCGTAGCCGGGTCCGCACAGGTCCAGTTCGGCGGACGCGGACGCGGTGTCACCCGAGAACGCCGCGGTACGGGAAGCGGGACTCAACAGCGGCAGCCCCTGGGCCGCGGTGCAGTCGTTGTTGCCCGGCGGCGGCACCAGGTCCACCTGGACGTCCACAGGGCCCACGGGGAGCCCCGCCTGGCCGCGCACACAGACACCCAGCACGTCCGCCGCCGCCACCCGTACGCGCGCGTGCGGACACAGGTCCGCCCCAGTGGGCACGTCCACCACGCCCGTGGTGCGCTGGGCCTCCACCACCACATCACCGGTGCACGCCGTGCCGTCGGTCACGCGCACGTGGGCGGCGCCCGCCGCGGTGCTGCGGAAGGTCATGCAGTCCTCGTCAAACCCGGGGCCCACGGAGACCTGGTACTGCGCGGGAATGTCCATCGCGACCGTGCCATCCGGCGTCGGCGGATCGTCCCCTACCTCGGTGTTGACGCCGGGCCCCCACGCACACGCCGGCAGCGCCGGAGGCGGGAGGTGCCACAACACAAAACCGTTGCCCGACGGCGCCGTGACGTCCTCCACCTCCGACGCCAACTCGACGCCGTTGCAGTCCAGGCGCGCCAGGTGCGCGCCGCCTCGCACCGCCAGGCCCACCACCAACCCGCCGTCCGCGGTCCGGTGCAGCGTCTCCAAACCCACCCGTGCACCGGAGCCGGACGGCGTGACGCGTGCCACGCCGCGCACGGCGCCCTGGGCGTCCAGCCGGACCACCAGGCCCGGTGACATCCCGCGCTGCGCCACGCTGCCGCGGACAAAGTACTCCTCCACGCGGGGTGACGAAGCGCCCGGCATGGTGCGGCGCAGGCGCACGATGCGTTCGCCGCCACCGGCCAGGGCCACCGCGCCGCCGGGCAGGCCCAGGGAGAGCGGCAGCAGCACTGGCGGGGACAGCCGCCCACCGCTGAACCGGGTGTCGGCCTCGCCCAGCACGTCCACGCCAAACACGCTGGCACCCGCAGCGTCCAATGACAGCACCCACGTCACGGGCTCTGCCAACGGGGAGGACGCCGTCACGCCGCCGGGCGCCAGCAGCACGCCATCCCAGACCTGGCCGGCCATCAACGTGCCGGGCGCCTGGGCGACCACGTGCAGGTCCAACCACGGCGGGCTGACGCCGGAGCTGGGGACCACGCCCAACGGCAGCGTGGTGACGCGGGGAGGACCGCCGCTCCAATCCGTGCCCCACAGCGCCACGCCGCCGTCCGGCGCGGCGGGGAAGCCCGCGTCCGGAACCCCGGCGTCACCCGCGCCCAGGTTGGGTTGGCCCGTGTAGCTGACGGGGACCACCGGCCCATCCTGCGCGGGCCCGGAGAGGCTCAGCGTGGTGGCAAAGTTGCCAACCGACGCCACCACCGACAGCCCCACCAGCTCGGCGGTGAGGTCGGGCGCGAACACGCGCAATTCCCCGGATTCGGTCCCCAGCTCAAAGTCCTGCAGCTGCCGCACCAGCGCCACCCGCCCCGTGACGGGATCCGTGACGACGTTGGGAAGGGGGCCGGCCGCGTAGGCCGTGGACGGGACAGGCAGGGCGGCCTGCCGGGGGGTGAGGCCGTTGGCATCCGGGAACGCCAGCAGCACCGTGCCCCCGGGCGCCGCATCCGGAACACCGTTGATCCGCAGCGGCGCGTCCGACTGGAAACCCACGTGCACCCAGCCACCGCCTGCAGACACGCCCGTGACGTCCACGCGGGCCTGCGGCTGCACCACGTCCACGACGGAGCGCCACCGACAGCGGCCGTTGACCCCCACGCGCACCACCACCACGCCGCCCATCAACGTGCCCTGCGACGGCCCCACGGGCGCGCACGCGGACCCGGGAAAGCTCATCCCGTCATCCTGGCCCAGCGCGACGACGTAGCCGTCCGCCGCCACCGTGGCTCCCCACGCGCTGGTGACCGTCCCGGCGTGCCCTCCGGCATCCGCACCCGCGGCCGGGCGTTCCACCAGCAGCGCCGTCTGCGTCAGCCCAAACGGTCCCACCGCCGCATCCGGCGGCGGACCGGCGTCAAATCCCGCGTCAAATCCAGCGTCCACCCCGGCGTCGACAGGCCCGGCGTCGTGCCCCGCGTCGGGGACGCCCGCATCCGGGAGCTCGCACGGGTCCCGGTTGGCCGTGCACCCCGGGAACCGGTCGGACAGGTCGCAGACCCGGTCATGGTCCAGGTCAAAGCGGAGCGGATCCTGGTCGCACGTCGGGCTGTCGGGGACCTCGCCCGCCGGACCGCAGTGGCACGCGGGGAAGGAGCCCGCGCCCAGCTCGTCGGCGTCCACCTGGCCGTCCAAATCGTCGTCACAGTCCCAGCGCGTCCCGCCCTCGTCGCACGGGACGTTGGGGTCACGCCCGGCGCGCAGGCACTCCGTCACGCAGTGCGCGGTCCCCGCGTAGGGGAACCCGTCTCCGTCCATGTCCACGCCGCCGGCCCGGGACACCAGCAGCCGCCCCAGCTCCACCACCTGCCCCGCCACGACGACAAACGAGAACCGCAGCGGCAAATAGTCGTCGCCCAGCTCAATGGTCACGTCGTACACGCCGGGCGGCAGTCCGCTGGTGTCAAACCGCAGTTCGCCGCCGCTGTCCCCCGTGATGATGCGGCCGTTGCCCGGCGTGAGGACGACGGGCGCGCCCCCCAGCGCGGGCACCAGCGTGATGACCAGCCCCTCAAACAGGCCCTGCTGCACCACGCCCAGGCCGCTGGTCTGCGTGGGCCCCGGGGGCTCCAGCAGCGTCCCACCCAGGTGCCCGTCGTCCACCTGCGAGTTCAGCAGCAACGGCGCGGGGAGTTCCGTGGCCTGGGCCTCCTCCACGGTGGCGCGCAGGCGCTGGCTGCCCTGCCCCATCCGCGCGGCCTGGACCTCCCATTCGCCCGCGCCCACGCCTTCAAACCGGAACGCACCGGTGGCCGGGTCAGGAAACGCGCGGTGCTCACTGAGCTCAAATGCCCCGTTGAGCGGATTGGACTGGAACAGGTTCACCGCCACGTCGGCGTACGGAGGGACCGGGCCGGCCACGGTGTTCTCCACCCGCCCGGTGATGGTCCCGGGACGCAGCAGCTCCACAGAGCCAAGGTCAATGCCGGAGCGCTTGGTGCGGCCCGCGGGGATGCGGATCTTCACAGACAGCACGCGGCCCAGGTCCGGCACGCCGTCGCGGTCGGGGTCCCAGCTCACCTGCAGGACGTGCTCGCCCTCCGGGAGGTTGCGCACCACAAAGCGCCCGTCGTCATGGGTGGTCCGGATGACCGCGCTGCCCCGGACGCGCACGCGCGCGCCTTTGAGGTTGCGGCTCCCCACCTCGTGCGGCGGCACGCCAAACACCACCGCGGTGACGTCGCCTTCGCCCAGTTCAATGGGGAGCTTGTCCGGCAGGTAGATGCACCCCGTCAGGACACTCCATGACACCAGCGCGGCCCACCGCCCCGCGTGCCTGCTCATTGCACACCTCCCATGCGGAGTGGAGCCCACGCTGCAACGGGCCGCCCCTCCCCCACGGGCGCAGTAGCGCCCGCCTTGGGGCACCACAAGTGCACCGGGTGGTTGACGACGAGACGCGCGGTGAACCGGCAGCGCGGGCCGGACCCCGAGGGAGTCAGGCGGATGCGCGCGGTGCGGTGACCGGCGCGGAGGTCAGCAGGTGACCCATGCGTGCGCGCTTGGCGCGCAGGTAGCCAATGGCGGGCAGCGGTGCGTCCACCTCGTGGGGAACGCGGCGCACCACCGGCATGCCCGCGCGCTCCAGGCCCGCCACCTTGTCCGGGTTGTTGGTCATCAGCGCCACCGAGCGCACGCCCAGGTCCCGCAGCATGGCGGCGGCCTCGTCCCAGCGGCGGGCATCATCCGGCAGCCCCAGCAGCCGGTTGGCGTCCACGGTGTCATGCCCCTGCTCCTGCAGCGCGTAGGCGCGGATCTTGTTGCCCAGTCCAATGCCGCGTCCCTCCTGCCGCAGGTACAGCACCACGCCACGGCCCTCGCGGGCAATGCGATCCAGCGCGTGCTCCAGTTGCTGGCGGCAATCGCACTTGAGGCTGCCCAGCACTTCGCTGGTGAGGCATTCCGAATGCGCGCGCACCAGCACCTCGTCGCCGCCGGCAACCTCGCCGGCCACCATGGCCACGTGCTCGCGGCCCTCCGTGTCACGGAAGACCACGCAGCGCAGCGCGCCGTGGGAGGTGGGCAGCCGCGTCTCCGCGTACCGGGTGACCGCGCCCCTGGGAATCCCGCCGTCCATGCTCGCCTCCGCGCGGGACACGAACCGTCCCGCCGTCTCGCACTTGGATGCCGGCGGCTGCGCCGCGGTTCGGACCGCCGTCAGGCCTGCAGCGCCTTGTCTATGGCGCCACGCAGGGACTTGCTGTCCGGCCCCACCGCGCTGTTGAACGAATCGATCACCTCGCCGTCCTTGCCGACGAGGAACTTGTGGAAGTTCCACTTGGGCTCGCCGTGGTCCTCGGTGAGGAAGCCGTACAGCGGCGCCTTGGCCTTCCCCTTGACCACCATCTTCTCGGTCAGCGGGAAGCGCACGTGGAACTTGGTCTCGCAGAACGCCTGGATCTGCTCGGGCGTCCCCGGTTCCTGCGCGCCAAAGTCGTTGGATGGCACGCCCAGCACCACCAGGCCCTTGCCTGCGTACTCCTCGTGGAGCTTTTCCAGCCCGGCATATTGGGGCGTGAAACCGCACTCGCTGGCCGTGTTCACCACCAGCACCACCTTGCCCTTGTACTGGGTCAGCGGATGGTCCTTCCCGTCCAGCGCCTTCACCGTGAAATCATGGAAGCACATGGTTCCTCCTCGGCGTAACGGATGCCGGAGCGCGCCGTGGGATTCGCCGTTGCCGCGCCCACACACTGCCGGATACACCGGCCTGCATGGCCGACAACTCCCATCCGCTCGCCTCCCGGCTTGACGGCGCCGCGGCGGGCGGCAGCGACGAGATCCTCAACCGGTTCATGGACTACGTGGCCCAGAAGGGCCTGGCGCTGTACCCCGCGCAGGAGGAGGCCATCCTCGAGATCATGTCGGGGCGGCACATCATCCTGAACACGCCCACGGGCAGCGGAAAGTCCCTGGTGGCCACCGCCATGATCTTCAGGTCCGTCGTGGAGGGGCGGCGCACGTTCTACACCTGTCCCATCAAGGCGCTGGTCAGCGAGAAGTTCTTTGCGCTGTGCAATGACTTTGGCCCGGACCGCGTGGGCATGATGACGGGGGACGCGGCCATCAACCGGGATGCGCCCATCATCTGCTGCACGGCGGAGATCCTCTCCAACATGGCGCTGCGCGAGGGCCCGGCGGCGCGCATCGACACCGTGGTGATGGACGAGTTCCACTATTACGGCGACCGCGACCGCGGCGTGGCGTGGCAGGTTCCGCTGCTGATGCTGGAAAAGGCCACCTTCCTGCTGATGAGCGCCACGCTGGGGAACCCGGAGTTCTTTGCGGACAAGCTCAAGGAGCTCACGGGCCGGGACACCGCCATTGTCCGGAGCCGCGACCGCCCCGTCCCGCTGGATTACGAATACCGCGAGACGCCGTTCCACGAGACGCTGGACGAACTCATGCGCCTCCGGAAGTACCCGGTGTACGTCGTCAACTTCACGCAGCGCGCGGCGGCGGAAGAGGCGCAGAACATGATGAGCGTCAACTTCTGCAGCCGCGAGGAGAAGCAGGCCATCAACGAGGCGCTGCAGGGCGTGCTGTTTGACACGCCGTACGGCAAGGAGGTGCAGAAGTTCCTCCGCCACGGCCTGGGGCTGCACCACGCGGGCCTGCTGCCCAAGTACCGCCTGCTGACGGAGAAGCTGGCGCAGCAGGGGTTGCTGAAGATCATCAGCGGTACGGACACGCTGGGCGTGGGGGTGAATATCCCCATCCGCACGGTGCTGTTCACCAAGCTGTGCAAGTATGATGGGGAAAAGACCGGCATTCTCTCCGTGCGCGATTTCAAGCAGATCTCCGGACGCGCGGGCCGGCGGGGGTTTGACACGCAGGGCAGCGTTGTTGTCCAGGCGCCGGAGCACGTGATTGAGAACCTGCGCATTGAGGCCAAGAAGCAGTCCGACCCGCAGAAGTACAAGAAGCTGCAGAAGGCCAGGCCGCCGGACAAGGGCTTTGTGCACTGGGACCGGGCAACTTTTGACAAGCTCATTGCGCGCGATCCCGAAGACCTGCCCAGCCGCTTCAACGTCACGCACGGCATGCTGGTGCACCTGCTGCAGGCGGAGATTGCGGAGCGCGGCGGCGGGTACGGGCGGCTGATGCGGCTGTGCGCGCGGTCCCACGGTGACGAGCGCGCCAAGCGGCATGTGCGCCGCCACGCGCGCCAGCTGTTCCAGAGCCTGCGCGCGGCGGGCATCATCCGCGTGGAGCGCGTGCCCATGGCGGCGGGCGCGTTTGTGCGCGTGGAGAAAGGCCTGCAGCGGGACTTCTCGTTGAACCAGACCTTGTCGCTGTACCTGCTGGACACGCTCCCCCGGCTGGACCGCGAGGCGGACGCGCACTCGCTGGACGTGCTCACGCTGGTGGAAAGCATCCTGGAGGACCCGGACCCCATCCTGTTCAAGCAGCTGGACAAGTTGAAGGGTGAGAAGATTGCCGAGTGGAAGGCGCAGGGGATGGAATACGACCAGCGCATGGAGGAACTGGAGAAGCTGGAGTACCCCAAGCCGCACCGCGATTTCATCTATGACACGTTCAATGCGTTTGCGGCCAAGCACCCGTGGGTGGGACGCGAGAACATCCGTCCTAAGTCCGTGGCCCGTGAGATGTACGAGCGCTACGCGTCCTTCAACGAGTACACGCGCGAGTACAGCACCGAGCGCGTGGAGGGCCTGCTGCTGCGCTACCTGTCCGACGTCTACAAGACGCTGGTCCAGACGGTACCCGAGGCAGAGAAGACCGACGAGGTGCTGGAGATTGAGAGCTATTTCCGCGCGCTGGTGCACGGCGTGGACAAGAGCCTGGTGGAAGAATGGGAGAGCCTGCGCACGCCGGTGGAGGCCCTGCCGGAGGGGAAGCCGCGCCCGCCGCCATCCCTGGCGGACAACCCGCGGCTGCTGCGCGCACGCATCCGCGGCGAGGTGCACCACCTGGTCAAGACGCTGTCCGAGAAGGATTGGACCGCGGCGGCGCTGGCGCTGGCGGAGTCCTCGCGCGAGGAATGGACGCCGGTGCACCTTGAAGAGGCCATGAAGGCGTACTTTGCGGATTACCCGTCGCTGCGGATGGACCATGACGCGCGCTCACCGCGGCTCACGCTGGTGACGGAGACCGGGCCGCGCTGTTGGGACGTGCGGCAGACGCTGCTGGATCCGGAGGGCGACGGGACGTGGTTCCTTGATTGCGTTGTGGACCTGCAGGGGCGGACGGGTGCGGAGGGACCGCTGTTGGGGCTGCGGCGCATTGGCACGTGAGCGGGTCCTCGTTCAGGGAAAGCGCCGGTACAGGACCACTTCCGTGCACGAGACGGTGCGGCAGGGCCGCACGAGCACCGGGCGGAACTCCCCCTGGCCGCCCAGCGGGAGCGCCGGCGACGCCGTTGCCGCCACCCCGCGGCCCGTCGCCAGGTACCAATCCGGAGGTGACGCCAGGGCCGTGGCGGCCGCGCGGACCTCCAGCGCGTGCGCGAGTTCCAGGTACGGCCGGTAGAACCCGGCGAGCAACTCGGTGCGGAAGTCGTTGTTGCCCACCACCACACGTGGTCGCTCTCGGCACGAATCCGCCATGACCTGGAACGCATCCAGGTAGGCGCCCCGCCCTTCCGCCTGAAACTCCGTCTCAAACCGCGCCTGACCGGCGAGCCAAAGCCCGGAAATGAGGACCGCCCCCAACCGCGGCGCCCCGCGCCTTGCCAGCCCCAGGTCCAGCACCCGGCCGAGCCCCAGCAGTGCCCCCAGCGCAACGACGAGCAGGTAGCGGACGCTGATGGCAGTGAAAGCGCCGGTGGCAAACGGAAGCACGACGAGACACACCGCGAACGCGACGCGATCCGGCGTGAAGCGGCCGGCGGTACCCAGGCCCAGGCCCACGCAGGCAACCGCGAACATCACCGCGTCCACGGCGAACGGTGACCACCCTCCCAGGCTGACCGTCCACGCCGCCGCGTGCACCACGACCGACGACAGAGGCTCCTCCGGGTTTCCGCCGATGACCATTCCGCGCGCGCGCGCCGCACACAGCGCAACCGCCACCAGCGCGGGCGCATACTGTGCCGCGGCGCGCTTCCAACTCTCCCCACCGTGCGTCACGCGCACCAGCGCGCCGGCCAGCAGCGCAGCAAACCAGAACGCGAACTGCAGGTGCGCAAGCGCGCCCAGCAGGCAGGCGCCCCAGAAGATCGCCCTCGGCAGCGGCGCGGGGCCTGTGCGCAGGCGCTCGTCCAGGGCCAGCGCAACGAGGCAGAAGAAGCACAGCGCCGCATAGCCGCGCGCTTCCGACGCGTACACGATCATCAGATGATTGGCTGCCACCACGCCGCCACAGATCAGCGCCGCCCGGGCACCTGCCAAACGTCCCCACCAGACCGCCGCCCCAACGGCACCCAGCCCGAGCACAAACGCGGGCAACCGGTAGACAAACCAGTAGCGCTGCTCCCCCAGCGCCCGCAGGAAGAGGCTGTTGAGTGGGTGGTTGTTGTCGTGGAACGTGCCCCAGACCAGGGCGCCGGCGGAGCGTGCGTGCAGCGCAAGCAGCAGGGACCATACCTCGTCAGTGGTGAAATCCGTGAACAGGCCCGCCAGCCTGGGCAGCGCAGCGAGCCCCACCACGAGCGCGAGGGCGGCGGTGGGGCGGAGCCCAGAGGTGCGAACCGGCTCGCTCACGGCCGCCACACGTAGCACGCGCGGGGCTGGTGCCGCGCGCGGGATGCTGGACGCTGTCTCCCCGTCGGCGGGATGATGCACGGGTGCCGCCCACCCCAGTCGCGCATGCTTCGCGAGGCCGAGCGTCCGACACCGCGCGCTGGGTGATTCTTCATCCCTTCATGTTGCTGTTCCTGCTGGTGGCGGCCGCGTACGCGCCGGTGACCCGCGCCGGGTTCATCTGGGATGACCCGCAGTACGTCGTTGACAATCCCCTGCTGCGCACGTGGGAGGGCCTGTGGTCCATCTGGACGCGTCCCACGTCCGGCGCGCACCAGTGGTACCCACTCACGCTCACCACGTTCTGGCTGGAATACCAGGCCTGGGGGCTGCATCCCCTGGGCTATCACGTCGTCAACGTGCTGCTGCATGCGGCCAGTGCGTGCCTGGTGTTCTGCGTTTGTCGTCGCCTGCGCGTGCCTGGCGCACTGCTCGTCGCTGCGCTGTTTGCGGTGCACCCGGTCCACGTGGAGTCCGTGGCGTGGGTCACCGAGCTCAAGAACGTGTTGTCCGGGTTCTTCAGCCTGATGTCCGTCCTGTGTTTCCTCCGCTTCGTTGACGGGCGACGCGTGTCCTGGCGCGCCTACGCCGCCGCGCTGGCGTGCTTTGCCTCCGCGTTGCTCTCCAAGAGCGTGGCCAGCACCGTCCCGGCCGCGCTGCCCCTGGTCCTGTGGGCGTCCGGCCGGCGCGTGACGCGGCGGACCTGGCTTGGCCTGCTGCCCATGTTCGCGCTGGGCCTGGCCATGGCGGCCATCACGGTGCACGTGGAGCACACGGGCGTGGGGGCCCGGGGCCCGGAGTGGGACCTCGCGCCGGTTGCGCGGTTCGTGATCGCGGGGCGCGCGCTGTGGTTCTACGTTGGGAAGCTGATGTGGCCGGCGGACCTTTGCTTCAGTTACGCGCGCTGGGAAGTTGGCTCCGTCACGCTTGCTGACACCTGGCCGCTGGCGGCGGCCGTGGTCGTCGTGCTGGCAGCGTTCGCGGCCCGGCGTCGCGTGGGCCGCTGGCCCGTTGCGGCGCTGTGTTACTTTGGTGGCACGCTGCTGCCCGCGCTGGGATTCATCAACGTCTATCCCATGCGCTACACGTTTGTGGCGGACCACTACCCGTATGCGGCAAGCCTGGGCGTGCTCGCGTTGTTTGCGGGCGTGGCGGTGGCGGTGGCGCGGCGGGCTGCGGGTGGCCCGGTGCGGCTGGCGCGGAGCCCGGCGTGGGTGTTTCTCGTCGGTGGTCTGCTGGCAGTGCTGGTGGGCTCCACCGCGTCGCGCACGCTGGTGTACCGGGACGAGTTGGCGCTGTGGACGGACACCGTGGAGAAGAACCCGGCCGCGTACCACGCGCGGACCAACCTGGGTGTGCAACTGGCGGCCGCCGGTGACGGTGACGGCGCGGCCGCACAGTTCCGCGCAGCGGCCCGGTTGCGACCGGACCTGGCGTGGCCGCTGAACAACCTGGGGCTGTTGCAGGCCACCGCGGGGGACCTTGACGGGGCGGAGCGCAGCTACCGCGCGGCGCTGGCGCGCGAGCCCGATCTGCCACAGGTGCACTACAACCTGGGCCTGGTGCTGCTGCGGCAGGGACGCGCGGCGGAGGCGCAGCAGGCATTCCGCGCGGCGCTGGCGCGCGATCCGGCGCACCCGGGTGCACGCGCGCACCTGGAGGACCGGTGACCATTTCCGGTGCCGCAACGACGCCACCACGCGAGCCCGTGCTGCCGTGGGTGATGGTGTTCCTGGCGGTGGCGCTGCTGCTGCACCTGGTGCAGGGCGTGCCGTATGACGCCGACAGCGCGTACCACCTGGCGGTGGCGCGCCTCCTCGGCGAGCACGGCCACCTGCGCGCGTTCCCATGGACGTCGCACAGCTGGTTGGCGGATCACTACGCGGACAAGGAGCTGCTGTTCCACCTGGCACTGGTGCCCGTTTCCGGCTTGCCGCTCGGCGTGGCCGGGAAGATCGCCGGCACGGTGTTCACCGCGGCGGTGCTGACGGTGATCTTCCTGGTGCTACGGCGCGAACAGGTCCCGCAGGCGGGCACCTGGACGCTGCTGCTGTTGGCCGGCAGCGGCACGTTCATGTTCCGCGTGGCGCTGCTGCGGCCGCATGTCGTCGCCATTGCCCTGGCGGTGCTGGCCACTTGGCTGGCATCACGCCGGCGCCTGGTGCCGCTGGGCGTGGTGTGTGCGGTGTACGCATGGTCGTACGTGGCGTGGCTGATGCCGGTGGTGCTGGCGGCGCTGACCCAGTTGGCGGAACTACGCGGACCACGCCGCCCGTCGTGGAAGGTGCCCGCCGCCGCCACTGCGGGGCTGTGTCTGGGCGTGGTGCTTCACCCGGACTTCCCCGCCAACGTGATGTTCACGCGCGTGGTGCTGGTGGACGTCCTGTTCCGCGCGTCGTGGCGCGCCGAAGGCGACATCGCGCTCGGCGGCGAGTTTGACCCGCTGGACCCGCTGGAAGCGCTCCTGCAGTTGTCGCTTCCCGCTGCACTGCTCTTGCTGGGTGCGGTCACGGCGTGGAGGCACCGCGCAGGTGAGCCGCTGGCGATGTCATTTGCGCTCCCGGGCGCGGCGCTCCTCCTGCTCACGCTGCGCACGCCGCGTTTGGCGGAGTACGCGGTGCCCTTCTGCATGATCGCCGCGGCCCTGTGGTGCGCCCGGCGTTGGAAGCCGCACGTTGTGCCCGTCCTGCTGGCCGCCACGGTGGCTGTGCACGGCGTGGCGGGGGACTACCCGTTGGCGCGCTTTGCCGCGCGTACGGACATCTTCCCTGCACCGCTGGCGCGCGTGCTGGATAAGACGGTGCCGCGCGGGGCGCGCGTGTTCACCTGCAGCTGGGAGTTCACCGGCGAGCTGCTGCTCGCGCTCCCCGGGCGTGAGTACATGATCGCCCTGGACCCCACGCTGTTCTGGCTGCGTGACCATCAGGCGTACCGGGCGTGGCGGGAGCTGGTGCGCGCACCGGGCCTCACCCCATCCACCGTCGTGCGGGAGGCGTTCCACAAGGACTACGTGCTGTGCGAATCCACACCCAACAACGCAGCCTTCCTGCGCGCGCTGGGGGCGGACCCGGGTGCGGTGCCGCTGGTCCGCAGTGCGCTGTGGAACGCGTTTGCGCTGCGGGCGGAGCCCCCGGCGCCCACACCGTGACGTGACGCCGGACGGGCCGCGTGCCCGGGGTCAAGAACGGCCGCGCGTGTTGTCGTCGGAGAACGGGCGCGTGCGCCCGGCGCGGCCTGCGCGTCCGCCACACGGCGCCGTCGTGGTGCCCGCTGGTGAAGCGCGCGCCGATCCCTCGCACAACTGACGCGCCGCTCTCAGGAAACTGAGGTTTCCGCCCGTGCCGCAACGGGAACGGTCCCGGAAAATCCTTTTGAATCAACACCTTGTGCCCAGACAGGAGCCGCACCCACGTGGCGCGGCCGTTGCACAGTGGCGTCCCGTCTTGCGATGCGTCCCTTTGGGGCGCGGGAGGCTGGTCATGAGAAGGTCCTTTGCGCAGCTGGTGATGCCCGCGGTGTTGCTGGCCCTGGCGGCCTGCACCGGTGGCGGCGGCGGTTCCACCTCGGGCGGGTCCAGTTCGTCGGGCGTGCGCCCGCACGGGCAGAGTTCATTTGAGACGCCCATGGGCAGTGCCAACAACTACAACCGCGGCGGTGCCTCAGAAGGCTCCACCAGCGGCGGTGGCGCTCCCGCGGCGGGGGACTCCAACCAGGCCGGCGGCGCAACCGGCGGCGGCGCCGCACCGCGCGCGGTGGAAGAGAGTGACATCTACAAGCTGGATGGCAACACGCTGTTTGTGCTCAACCGCTACCGCGGCCTGCAGATCCTGGACGTGACGGACCTGGATCACCCGCGCGTCATCGGGCGCGCTCCCATCTACGGCTATCCCAAGGACATGTATGTGCGCGGGCAGAACGCGTACATCATCGTGTCGGATTACTATTCGTTCTGGCGCGAGGACACGGCCATGGTGGACGGCCCCTGGTACGCGTCCTGGGGCAGCCAGCTGCGCATTGTGGACATCTCCAACCCCGCCAGCCCCACCGTCACCGGTTCCATCAACCTGCAGGGTGATTGCGGGGATTCCCGCATTGTGGGTGACGTGATGTACCTGGTGAGCCACCGCTACCCGTGGTGGGGCGGCTACGCCACGGATGACACCGAGGACAAGACGCAGGTGCTGAGCCTGGACCTCACGGACCAGGACAACATCCACGTGGTGGACACGGCGGACTTTGCCCGAAACGGCTGGGAGCACCACATCAGCGTCACGGAGAACACCATCTACCTGGCCAGCTCGCAGTGGCAGTATGACGACCCGGTCAACTACACGGGCGGCGGGTACGTGACCAACGTGCGCTACGTGGACATCTCGGACCCCGCCGGTGACATCAAGGTGCGGGATGACATCAACGTGGCCGGCCGCGTGATGGACCGCTGGAGCATGGACGAATACCAGGGCCACCTGCGCGTGGCGTCGTCCGACAACTGGGGCAACGGCGACGTGTTCCTGACCACCGTCAACGTGCAGAACCCGGACAGCCTGCTGGAGGCCGGCCGCTACACGCTGCGCGTGAACGAGCAGCTCACCAGCGCGCGGTTTGACGGCGCCAAGGGCTACCTGGTCAGCTTCCGCCGCATTGACCCGCTGTTCGCGTTTGACCTGTCTGACCCGGTCAACCCGCGCCTGCTGGGGGAGCTGCAGATGGAAGGCTGGCTGGACTTCATGGTCCCCATGGGCGACCGCATCGTCGCGCTGGGGCATGACGACGTGACGCACCCCGACGGCAGCACCACCTGGGCGCTGGCCGTCTCACTCATTGACACCACGCCCACCACGCCGGTGCTGCTCAGCCGCGTGATCATTGACGGCGCGTACGGCTGGATCCCCAGCGAGCGCGACGACTTTGCCAAGGTGTTCCGCGTGCTGCCGGAGCTGGGCCTGATTGTCTTCCCGTTCCAGGCCTGGGACCCGCAGGACTGGCGCTACATTGGCGGCGTGCAGCTGGTGGACGTGTCACAGACGGCGCTCACCAAGCGCGGCCTCATTGGCAACGCGGGCTGGGTGGAGCGCGGCATCCCGTTTGGCCAGAGCACGGTTCTCACGCTGTCCTCCGAGGTGTTCCAGGTCATGGACATCACGGACCGGGACAACCCCTCGCTGCGCGGGCGGCTGGAGCTGGCGCGCAACGTGACGGACTTCGCGCTGATTGGTGACGGGACGTACAACGTGCAGCTGGCGGGTGACTGGTACCTGGGTGACACGCAGCTGGCCATCACGCCGACCAACGACCCCGACACGGCGAGCCCGGTGGCGAGCCTGCACGTGCCGGCGCCGTACGGCCGCGTGTTCCACAACGGTGACATGGTCTACGTGAGCAGCGTGCAGCAGGACCCCAACGGCGGGAACGCGCGCTCCGTGGTGAAGACCGTGGACCTGTCCGACCCCACGCACCCGCGCGTGCGCGGCAGCGTGGAACTCCCCACCGTGGTCTACGGCTCCTACGGCTACTGGTACTGGGGCAGCGGTGACGAGGTCATCCAGGTGGACGGCAGCCTGCTGGTGTTCCACCGCTACTCGTACCGGTACTGGTACGGTGACTGCTACAACTGCGGCCCCAGCGGCTACACGCCGGAACCGGACCGCATCTACGTGGTGGACATGGCGGACCCGGACGCGCCGCGGCTGGCCTCCACCGTGGAACTCACGGACATCCAGTGGGCTTGGGGCCTGCGCGCCTCCGGCCGCAACGTGTACCTGAGCGATTACACGTCCTACGAGCGCGACGGTTACTGGTGGGCCCGCTACAACCTGCTGCCCATCAGCCTGGCGGACGCCAACAACCCGGTGCTGGGCGACCGCATCAACATCCCCGGCTACGTGGTGGGCCTGGAGGGCGACAAGGTGTTCACCGTGGAGGGCTACTACAACAGCGATTACAGCCAGTACACGTCGTGGCTGCACGCGCTGCAGATCTTTGAAGGCGCGGCGTACCTGCAGTCCAGCGTGCAGCTGCCCGGTTACGCGTACAACGTGGCCATTGAAGGCAACGGCGCGTACACGGCCACCAACAACTACACGCAGGTCACCGTGAATGACATGACGCAGTACATCTACCGGACCACGCTGACCTCCATTGACATCAGCGACATTGGCAACATCCACGTGGCCGGCACGGCGGACGTCCCGACGGACTGGGGCTACCTGCGCAAGGTGGAAGGCGGCCGCGCGTTCCTGGGCGGCGGCGCGGGCCTGTTTGTGTTTGACGTGCGCAACCTTGAGGCGCCGCGGTTTGAGTCCTTCTTCCGCACGTGGGGCTGGGTGGTGGACATTGTCACCCACGGCAACAAGGCGTTCCTGCCCAGCGGTTACTACGGCGTGCAGGTGCTGGACCTGGAGGCGCAGAACAACCCCATCTGAACACGTTTGAACTCGTGCTGGGCCGCGCGCCCCGGTGGACAACCCGCCGGGGCGCGCGCGTTTGTGGGACCTTGCGCACGCCCACGCGTCGCGGCCACAACAACGTATGCGCACCCGTTCCGTCCTGCTCCTGCTGCTTGCGGCACCGCCCACGTGGGCCCGCACCGTCCCCGTGCAGGACACCGCGTCGCTGCAGGCCGCCATTGCCGCGGCGTTGGCCGGTGACGAAATCCTCCTGGCAGACGGAACGTACCCATCAGGGAACATCAGCTGTTCCGCGGCCGGGACGGAGAGCGCGCCCATCGTGGTGCGGGCAGCCAACCCCTTGGGTGCGTCCATTCGCTTCAGTGGCGTGGAGGGGTTCAAGGTGTCCGGGCCGCAGTGGCACTTCATTGACCTGGACATCCAGGGCACCTGCGCGGTGGATGATGACTGCGAACACGCGTTTCACGTCACTGGCGCCGCGGACGGCTTCATCATGCGTGGCAACCGCGTGCGCGACTTCAACGCGCAGCTCAAGGTCAACGCCGCGCAGGTGAACGGCGCCTGGCGCACGC
This sequence comes from Deltaproteobacteria bacterium, assembly GCA_016218805.1. Lineage (GTDB taxonomy): Bacteria > Myxococcota > JACRCW01 > JACRCW01 > JACRCW01 > JACRCW01. Next base: position 40,468 of record JACRCW010000035.1, read on the forward strand.
CCAACAACGGCGTCATCGAATACAACGACCTCGGCGACACGCGCGGCCGCGTCACCGCCAACCCGGTCACCAAGCTGAACATCGACACGGGCGACGACTGGATCATCCGCGGCAATGTGCTGCATGACTTCTTCAAGGACGGTGGCAACGGGATTTCCTACGGCGCGTTCATGAAGAGCGGCGGGCACCGCGGGCTGTTTGAACGCAACCTGGTGCTGTGCGCGCGCGACGTGCCGACGGGTGGGGTGCGCATCGGGTTGTCGTTTGGCGGTGGCGGCACGGCGCCGCAATACTGCGCACCAGCGTTTGACGCGGCCACGCCGTGCAGCGTGGAGCACCACGACGGCACCGCCCGCAACAACATCCTGGCCAACTGCTCCGACGTGGGCATCTACGTGAACCGCGGGGCCAACACCTCCGTGCTGCACAACACGCTCATTGCCACCTCCGGCGTGGACTTCCGCTTTGACACCACGACAGGCCGCGCGGTGGGCAACCTGATGGGCGGCGCCCTCCGCGCGCGCGACGGCGCCGTCTTCACGGACACCGGGAACGTGACGGGCGTGACCCAGGCAACCTTTGATGCTGCGTACCGGCTGCCGCACCAGGGGGACCTGGCGCTGGCCGGCAGCGTGGCGGCCTGGGTGGGTGCCGGCAACGCACTGGCTGATGTGCCGGATGACTACTGCGCGCGGACGCGACCGTCCGGGACCGTGACCGTGGGGGCGCTGGAGCACGCACTGGGCAGCTGCGCCACGGTCCCGCCGCCGCGGTCCGCGGGCGCGGCACCCGCGTCGTCCGGCGCGGGTTCGTCCGCGGCTCCGGCCTCCTCCGCGGGGACCTCCGCGTCCTCTGCCGCCCCCGCCAGCGCCCCCGCCGCGTTGGCGCCACCGCCGGCCGGTGCGTCCGGGTGCCTGTGTGGCACGCCCGCGCCGGGCCCCCCCGCCGCCCTGGTGCTTCCCGGCCTGCTGGCCTGGATGCGCCGCCGGCGGGCTGCGGCAACGCTTCTTAACTAAACATCCGTTTGACACGGCTTCCCGGGTTCGTTACGCAGGGACCCATGGCACGGCCCGCCAACGTGGACGCGGCAGTCACGCGCGAGCGCATCCTGGACGCGGCGCTGGACCTGTTTGCGGAGAAGGGCTTCTACGGGACCACCATGCGGCAGATTGGCGCCGCGGCGGGCATCACCGGCGGGGCGCTGTATCACCACTTTGACAGCAAGGAGGCCATCCTGCTGACGCTGCTGGAGCGCACCAAGACGCTGGTGCTGAGCCGTGCGCCGCTGCAGGTGATGACCGGCCGGCTCCCGCCGCTGCCCGCGCTGTTCAAGCGGATGACGGAGGGCATGCTGGACGTGTTTGACCTGCCCGTCCACAAGAAGTTCTTCCGCATTGTCATGGCGGACGGACTGCGGCTGATGCAGCAGGGCACGCTCACCCACGCCATTCCGCTGGAGCCGCGCGCGGCCATTGCCGGGCTGATGCAGCGCCTGATGGACGAACGGCGCATCCGGAAGACCAGCGTGGACTCCGCGGCGCTGGCGTTCCTGGGGCCGCTGCTGGCGTACCGGCAGTTCTGCATGGTGTGGGGCGTTCCCTTCTACGAACGGCCGATGAGCCGCGTGGCGTTTGTGAAGGGGCACGTGGAGAACCTGGTGCGCGCGCTGTCACCCCGGTGAGGGTGCAGGAACAAAACGGATGTTCAACGCGGGAGCGGGCAGATGGGCAGGCTGGTGGGATTGGCAGCGCGCAACCTGGCCCGGAACCGGCGGCGCACGCTGCTCACGCTGGCCGCGCTTGCGGTGGGTGTGATGGCGGTGGTGGGCGTGCGCGGCTTCCTCAACGGGCTGCAGGGGATGCTGATCGGGGGCGTCGCGGAGGGCACCATTGGACCGGTGCTGGTGCACCGCACCGGCTACCTGCAGAGCATGGAGAGCAATCCGCTCACACCCAACATCTTGCTCACGCCTGACCTGCTGGCCAGGCTGCGCGCGGTGCCCGGCGTCACGGCGGTGTCCCCGCGGCTGGGCTTTGCCGGCATGGCCAGCGTGGGTGATGAAACGGTGTTTGCCATCATCTCCGCCGTGGACGAGTCGCAGGAACCCACCGTGTGCCCGCGCCGGCGCGAGTACCTGGCTGAGGGCGACTGGCTGCAGCCCGGCCGGGACGACGCGGTGATGGGGATGGAGATTGCGCGTGGCGTGGGCGCCAAGGCCGGGGCGCGCCTGGCGCTCATCAGCGGTGACGCGGAAGGAGTGATGAACGCGGTGGACGTCACGGTGCGCGGGTTCTCCGCCGCCGCCGCGCAGATGGAGCGCCGCAGCGTGGTGATCCCGCTGCGCAAGGGCCAGGAGCTGCTGCGCCTGGAAGGGCGCGCCACGGAGATCGCCCTGGGCGTGACGGACCTCTCTGACGTGGAGGCCGTGCGGGACCGCGTGGCGGCGGTGGTGGGACCGGGATTTGAGGTGAGCACGTGGAAGGACGTGGCCACCACGGTGCGCGACGTGCAGGCGACGCAGAACGCGGCGCTGGACCTCATCACGTTCATCTTCATGGCCATCATGCTGATGGGCATTGCCAACACGCTGTTGATGAGCGTGCTGGAGCGCGTGCGTGAGATTGGCACCATGCTGGCCGTGGGCACACGCCGGCGGCAGATCCTGGGATTGTTCCTGTGGGAGGCGCTGATGCTGGGCGTGCTGGGCGCCACGCTGGGTGCGCTGTTGGGGTTTGGCGTGGTGCAGCTGCTGGCGGTGAAGGGTGTGATGCTGCAGCCGCCGGGAGCCAGCCTGCCGCAGAAGATCATCCCGGTCATTCACGTCGTATTCATGGTGCGCATGGTGGCGCTGTCCGCGGCGGGCGCCGCGGTGGCGGCGGTGTATCCCGCGTGGAAGGCCGCCGGTTTGCGCCCGGTGCAGGCGCTTGCAGCGGTGTGAGGAGGCGCGGATGTGGACGTTTCTTTCCCTGGCCTTCCGCGGACTGGTGCGCAACCGGGGGCGCAGCCTGCTCACGCTGTTGGCCATCACCGTTGGGGTGGGCGTGGTGATCTTTGGCTCCGCGTTTGGTGAGGGCGTGGTGGACACCATGGTGCAGCAGGTGGTGAACGCGCGCGCGGGTGCGCTGCAGGTGCACCGCAAGGGCTACATGGACAGCATGGATGCCGCGCCGTTGAAGCTGGACCTGCCGGATTCCGGCGCGGTGCTGGAGGCCACGCGGTCCACGCCGGGCGTGCGCGCCGTGACCCGGAGAATCCGCTTTGGCGGCATGCTCAACAACGGCACGCGCTCCTCCATGGTGATGGGTGCCGGGCTGGACCCGGTGGAGGAGTTTGCGGTGTGCCCGGACCGGCGCGCGGAGGTTCCGGAGACGGGCACGCACGTGCGGGCGGACGCGGACCACGGCGCCGTGCTGGGCGGCGAGCTGGCACGTTCCTACGGCGTCAAACCGGGGGACACGCTCACCGTGACGGCCGCGGGGCGCGAAGGCGCGGTGAACGCGCTGGATATTGACGTGGTGGGACTGACACGCGGTGCGGCCGCGTTGGAGAGCAAGCGCCAGCTGATGGTCCCACTGTCCCACGCGCAGGGCCTGCTGGGGATGCCCGGCCGCGTGACGGAATACGTCGTGGCGGTGGATGACCTGCGCCAGCTCCACGACGTGCAGGCGCGCCTGTCCGCGCGGCTGGGACCCGAGTACGAAGTGCACAGCTGGGAGCAGGTGATGCCGTTCCTGTACGGCACGGTGGGCCGCATGCGGATGATCCTCGGCGGCGTGTCGCTGGTGCTGTTTGTGATGGTGGTGTTTGGCGTGATCAACACCATGCTCATGAGCGTGTATGAACGCGTCCGCGAGATTGGCACCATGCTGGCGGTGGGGATGCGGCGCGGGCAGGTGCTGCGGTTGTTCCTGCTGGAGGCGGCGGCGCTCGGTCTGGTTGGCGGCGGGCTGGGCGCGGTGCTGGGGCTGGCGGCCACGCTGTATTACTCCGGTGCGGGAATCGTGATTTCGCCGCCGGGGTCCGTGGTGCAGCAGGTGGTCAGGCCGGAGGCCAGCCCCGCGGTGGCACTTGCGGCGGTGGCGGTGGCCATGGTTGGAGCGTTGCTGGCGGCGGCGTACCCCGCCGCGCGGGCGGCACGGATGAACCCGGTGGATGCGTTGCGGACGGTGTGAGAGCACCCGTCCGCGCCAGGAGGTTGACATGCGTTCAGCTTGGTCGGTGGCAGTGATGGTGGGGATGGCGGGACCGGCGCTGGCGGCGGAGCCTGACGCGGCCACGCTGCTCAGGCGGTACGACGAGGTGATGGGCCCGGCGTTCTTTGAGATGGACACCTCCATGACGGCGCACCGCGAGGACGGCAGCACGCGCACCTACAAGATGCGGGTCCTCAAGAGCGGCACGGAGAAACTGCGCGTGACGTTCAGCGAACCCAGTTCCGCCAAGGGCCAGGAGATGCTGCGCAACGGCGACAACCTGTGGCTGTATATGCCCAACCTCAAGCGCAGCGTGCGCATTGCCAGCCGGGACAGCTTCATGGGCGGGGACTTCAACAACGCTGACGTGCTGCGCGTGAACTACGAGGCGGACTACACCGGCAAGCTCACCACGCCCTCCACCATCCCCAACACCTATCAGCTGGAACTCAAGGCCAAGGGCCCGCAGGTGGCTTATGACGTCATCAAACTGTGGATGACCGTGGAGGCCAAGCCGCTGCCGGTGCGCGGGGAGTTCTACGCGTCCTCCGGCAAGATGCTACGCAGCGCGCAGTTCAGTGAGGTCAAGGACTTTGGCCAGCTCAAGCGCCCGGCGAAAATCATGATGCGCAACGAACTGGCCACGCAGCGCTACTCCGAGATGCTGCTGCACACCATGACCGTCAAGGACTCCATGAACCAGCAGCGGTTTGTGCTGGATGACCTGGGGAAGTGAGCCATGCGGCGGACGCGCGTTTCCCTCACGGCGGGCGTGCTGGCGGCGGGCGGGCTGCTGGCCGCGGCGCCCGCGCGCGCGGAGATCACGTACAACGGCTACCTGTCTGAGCGCCTGCAGGTCACCGCCCCCATGGAGGGGGCGCCCATCTCCACGCGGGACCTCGCCATCCTGCAGTCACTGTCGGAGGCCAACCTGCAGGCGCGCTTCCGCGGGCTGGATGACAAGCTGACGGTGTACGCGGACCTGTCCGCGTTTGCATCGTTTGCAGGGGGATACGCAGACACGGACCCGGGGGATGGCCGGCTGCACTTTGTCCCCGAGCACGACGTGGCAAACTACCGCCCGCTGTTTGTCATCTCCGAGGCCTACGCGGGGTACGACTTCTTTGACCACCTCTCCGTGCTGGCGGGGAAGAAGCGCGTGGTCTGGGGCAGCGGCCAGGCGTGGAACCCGGCGGACATCATCAACCCGCCGCGGGATCCCACCGACCCCAACTTCCAGCGCGCGGGCACGTACATGCTGAAGGTGGACGCGCCCTTTGAGTTGTTCACGCTGTCCGCGCTGGTGGCGCCCAAGGCGCTCTACACCAACCACGGCATCCCGTATGCGTTCTTCATGTACCCCGGGCATGACCCGCAGGAGACGGAGAAGAACCCCACGGTGTTCCCCAGCCCGCGTGACGGGCAGATGCACTACGCGGTGGCGGCGCGGCTGTACGCGCTGATCCTCAACAGCGACCTCAACGCGTGGATCACGTACACCAACCGCTTCAACGACGACCTGGAGAACAAGCCGCGGGTGGCGTTCAGTTTTTCGCGCTATTTCTTTACGGACTATGAGTTCCACGTTGAGGCACTGGGCCAGCTGGGCAGCGCGCGCACGCACTTCACCAGCGAGTGCGTGGCGTCCGACGCGTCCGTGGTGGGCTGCCTCAGCTCCGGCACCGCGCTCGCCACGCAGAAGTACCGTGACAGCACGGACTTCTTCCCGCGCCTGCTGTTTGGCACGCGCGCCATGTTCAAGGACGAAAGCATCCTGAACCTGGAATACCTCTACCAGGCGGATGGCTACACGCCGGACGAGTTCCGCGACGCGATCCGTTTCCAGCAGCGCGTGGGCAACTTCACGCGTTCCGGGGCCAGCGTGCCCGCGGCTTCCGGGGGCGCGTCGTCGTCGGGTGGGCTGCCCACGCGCTTCTCATTTGAGCCGCTGCGGCGCCACTACCTGCTGGTGAACTACCTCAAGTCGCAGATCATGGATGACTTTGCAGTGAACGTGACGTGGATTGCGGCGCTGGAGGACGGGAGCAGTTCGCTCAACGGTTTTGCCACGTGGACGGCGCAGCAGTGGCTGACGTTATCCTTGTACGCGTTTCTGCCGCTGCCCTCGCCGGGGCACCTGTCCCGCATGCACCCGCGTGACCCCCTGGGGGAGCTGGCGCAGCGGCTGGGTGATGACTGGGGCACGCTGGTGCCGCTGGGCGCGGAGGCGGACGGGGACCGTTTTGGGGAATACGACGCATCGATCTTCCGGGGACGGGTGGTGCTGGAGACCCGGATCTTCTTCTGACTGGAGGCGGGCCATGCCGCTGATTCAACTCAAGGACGTGCACAAGGAGTACCTGCTCGGCGAAAACGTGGTCCACGCGCTCAAGGGCGTGGACATGTCGGTCGAAAAGGGAGAGTTCACCGTCGTGACGGGCCCGTCCGGCAGCGGCAAGAGCACGCTGCTGAACATCATCGGGTGCCTGGACCGCCTGACGCGCGGTTCGTACAAGTTGGAGGATCAGGAGGTGGGCCAGACGGATTTTGATGAACTGGCCGACGTGCGGAACCACAAGATCGGTTTCATCTTTCAGTCCTTCAATCTCATCCCGGTGCTGGACGTATTGGAGAACGTGGAGTTCCCCTGCCTCATCCGTTCCAAGCCGGAACCGCGCAAGGTCATCCGCGAGCGTGCGCGCCAGGTGGCGGAGGACGTGGGCTTGGGTTCCGTGGTGCACCACCGCCCGGACCAACTGTCCGGTGGGCAGCGGCAGCGTGTGGCCATTGCGCGCGCGCTGGTGACGCACCCATCGCTGGTGCTGGCGGACGAGCCCACGGCAAACCTGGACTCCGTGACAAGCAATCAGATCATTGACCTGATGTTGAAGTTGAATGCGGACAAGGGCGTGACGTTCCTGTTCTCCACGCATGACCCGCGGGTGACCAAACATGCGCGCCGGGTGTTGTCCATCAGCGACGGGAAGGTCAGCGAGGGCGCGAACGATTCCCATTGAGGAGGAGCCGGTCACCCACCCATCCGGCGCCCACTCCGTCTTGCCTCACCCAGGCGCGGGCGCACCGCGGCCGAACACGAGCACCTTGGGTCCGTCCTTGAACAGGACCTCCGCCTTGTTCCCCTCCTTGATCGCCGTCACCAGGCCCAGCCCAAACGTGGGGTGGTCCACCACCTGTTCCAGCGCCAGCACGGCGGAGGGCGCATAGCGGACGTTCTTGGAGAAATCCCGGTTCTTCATGAGCCGGTCAAAGTCGCTTTCGCGCACCAGGCCGGCGCGTCCGGGCCGGGCAGGCTCACTGGGCTCTCTGCGCGGGCGCGGTGTTCCGTCGGGTGAGCGGTACACGCGTTCGGTGTGGCACGTGTTGCAGTGGACGCGGGCGGGGACACCGCGCCGGGGGTCCATGGCCAGGATGGTGTGGGCCAGCAGCAGCTGGCACTTGGTGCAGAACACATCGCATTCACCACCCACCTTGAAGCTTGCCACGCATTCCTCCGTTCAGCTGCCCGCATCCGCTGCAGCGCGGGCCAGGGCGGGGGTCTCGGCCGCAGCGCGGGACACATCCGCCTGGTGCTTCAGTATCACGTGCAGGGTGTCCGCAATGGTGGCTTCGTCCAGCGCGGGGGCGCCCAGCGCGAGGAGTGCGCGCGCCCAGTCCAGCGTTTCACTGACGGCGGGCGGCTTGCGCAGGTCCAGCGCGCGGAGCTTGTGGATGGCGTTGACCACGGATTGACACAGGCGCGCGGGCGCGTCCGGCATGCGCGTGCGGAGGATGGCCAGCTCGCGTTCGCGGGTGGGGTAGTCAATGTAAAGGTGCAGGCAGCGGCGCTTGAGCGCGTCGGACAATTCGCGCGCGTTGTTGGACGTGAGGATGACCTGCGGGCGTTGCACGGCGCTGATGGTTCCCAGCTCAGGCACGCTGATGGTGAAGTCAGACAGCACTTCCAGCAGGAACGCCTCAAACTCCGGGTCCGCCTTGTCTATTTCATCCACCAGCAGCAGCACCGGCTGGGGCGAGGTGATGGCGGCCATCAGCGGGCGCGGCAGCAGGAAACGGCGGGAGAAGAACACGTCCTCTTCGCGGCCAATGGCATCCGCCGCGTCCCGCAGCGTGCGGGCGGCGCCCACCACGTCCTGGATCTTGTCCCGCAGCAGCTGCGTGTACAGCAGCTGCTTGCCGTACTCCCACTCGTACAGGGCCTTCTGCTCGTCGAGCCCCTCGTAGCACTGCAGGCGGATGAGCCCCAGGCCCTGTACGGTGGCCAGCGCGCGCGCGAGTTCGGTCTTGCCCACGCCGGCGGGTCCCTCCACCAGGATGGGTTTCCCCAGCGCCACCGACAGGTACGCGGTGAGCGCAATGGACCGGTCCGCGACATACCCGGCCGCACCCAGGCGCGCCTGGGCGTCCGCCACGTCACGCAGCAGTTCCACGGTCACGGTGCGCCTTCCAGGCAGCGCTGCATGAGCGCCGCGAGCACGCCTCCCACGTCACCCTGCGGGGGCACGGTCGCATTCCTCCCGTCCGTCACCAAGCTCACGGTGCGCCCGTCCGTGTCCACGGCGGACAGCGTGGTGGTGCCAATGTCCGGGATGTTGCCGGGGCGCGGGGCCGGCCGGGCGGTGAACGTAGCGTCCTTCACCAGTGCGTCCCGCAGCGCCTGCTTGTCGGCCGCGGACAGTGCCCCCGTGTGCGTCACCGCGGTCCCGTCAACAGGGACGCGCGTGCACCGGACGGTGTCATCCTGCATCACGTCCAACCGGTGCAGCTTGTGCGGCCCGTACGCGCCGCGCTCGTCCAGGGAGACCCAGGCGCCGGCGGCCAGGCCCGGCGCGGGCAGGTTCTCCGCCGCCCTCCCCGCGGCGGGAGCGGTGCTCTCCGACGACGATTGGGGCGCCTTCTCCGCGCCCTTCTCCGACGCGCACGCCAGCGACAACACCACCACCGCCCATCCCGCGTTCCGCTTCATCGCAACCCCTGCGCGGCCTCGCCGCCGGTCCCGCCGAACAGCGGCCGCCTGGAAAGGAACTTCTCGGCGCGCTGCGCCACCGCGTGGCCCGCCCACAGCTCGCCCTCCACGCCCAGCGCCGGTGCCACATCGCGGCCCGCGCGGAAGAAATGCTTGATGCCCCCGTCGGTGCCGCGGCCGCCCAGCGCCATGGGTTCGTCCGGGCCGGCGTACAGCGCGGGTGCCAGGCGCGCGGTGTCCTCCGTGGTGCGCAGCTCCGCCACCACGTGGCGGCGGGTGAACGGCAGCAGGCGTTCCAGGCGGGTCACCAGGCGTTCCACGGCCGCCTGGAGCTGCATGGGGTCACAGATGACGGACGCGCTCACCACGGCCAGCGCGGGCACCGGCTTGCGCGTGTCCGCGGCCAGCGGCGCGCGCAGGCAGCCCAGCAGCGCCACGCCGCCGCCCGGCTGGTCATCCTCCGCGGCCAACAGCGCGCGCGCGCCCAGCCCCGGGGGAAGCCCCGCGCGCCGCACCACCCAGCTGACGCCCGCGCGGATGCGCGCGGGACGCGCCAGCCCGCCCACGGCGTCCAGCCTGGCGGCGTACTTCTCGGGTGAGATGCGGTCGCGCACGTCGCGAGACAGCGTCGCGTCCACCACCACGCGCGCGCTGAGCGCGTCGTTGCGCCCGGACAGGCGCACTTCGGACACGCGCCCGCCGTCCACCACAAACGCGGCCGCGTGCTCATCATGGATCACGTCCGTGCCGCGCTGCCGCGCCGCCTCCAGCAGCTGGTTGCGCAACGTGCGGCGGAACCCCAGCGGGCTGACGTGCACGCCCGCCACCAGCGCGCGCAGCAGCCGCTGCTGGAACACGGCGGGCGTTTGTGAGGACGCGGACAGGAATGCCAGGCCCCCGTGCAGTGCGTCCGCCAGCCAGCCCTGGCTGGGCGGGAGCGCCAGCGTGGGAACGTGCTCACCGCGCACGCCGTCACGCCACGCGCCGCGGACGCGCCGGGTGGCAAAGAACCCGTCCACCGCCATCGCGTCATGGTGATCCACCAGGGCCTGCACGGCGTCCTCGCTGCCATCCCGGTTGGACAGGGACGCCTGCACGGCCTCCGCCGCCTCGCCGCACTCCCGCCGCAGGTCACGCAGGCGCCGTTCAGCGTCCAGGAACACGTCCAGGCGGTGGGCGGGGTGCAGCACCTGGAAACCGCCGTCCGCCACGGGCAGCACCCGCTTGAGGTCCTGCCGCTGGCCCAGCGCCTCCAGGGGCGCCATGGCGCGGGACAGGGATTCCAGCGCCGGGCAGAAGTCATCCGGCGGCGGCACCACCACACCGGCGGCTACCATGTCGTCGCATTCGTCGTCGTCCAGGACCACCACGCGGCGGCCCGCGCGGGCGCACACGGCGGCGGTGACGGCTCCCGCGAGCTCGCCGCCTACCACCAGCACGTCCGTGTGACGGATCGCCATCGGGACCGCCTCGCGCCTGACCGGTTCAGTTGCCCCCGCCCATGTTCTCCGCCATGGCCGCGCGCTGCTCCAGGCGGTTCTGCCTCGCGTATTCGGGGTCCATGCGGATGAGATCGCGCCACGTGGCCGCGGCCTGTTTCCCGTCGCCGCCCAGCATGTACGCCATGCCCAGGAAGTGCCACGCCGGGCTGAAGCGCGGGTTGCGCTTGATGACCTCGCCGTACTTCTTGATGGCCGCCGGGCCCTCGCCCATCTGCACCATGGCGCGCGCCTGCACCACCTGCATCTCGTCGTCGGTGGGCAGCGCCTGCAGCACCACCTCCGCAGCCTCGCGCGCGTCAAAGTACCGCTGCTCGTCAATGGCATCCAGCGCCTCGGCGCGTTTGCGGTCCAGCGGCTTGGCGTCCTTGGGAAGCGCCGGCACGCGGGTGCCCTTGCGCGCGGCCGCAGGCGCCGTCCCGCCCGCCGGCGGGGCCTCGGCGCGCTCCTCGGCGGCGGCGCGCTCCGGGCGCCCCAGGGTGATCTCGCCGCGCTCCGCCTTGCGGACCTGCTCCAGCTCGCTGCGGATCTCCGCCGCGCGCGGATGGGTGGGCGCCAGCTCCAGGAACTTCTCCCACGCTTCGCGCGCGCGCTTGAGCGCGTCCTTGTCCTGCGGCCGCGCGTTCAGCACGATGGCGCCGACAAAGAACAGCGCGTCCACGTCGTTGGGCACGCTGGCCAGCGCCGCCTCCTGCATCTTGGCGGCCTCGTCCGGGTTGCCCAGCATGAACAGGCAGACCCCCAGCATCTTGGCGGCTTCCGCATCGCTGGGGCGCTGGTCCAGGGCCTGGCGGAAGTGCGTGGCAGCCTCGGGGTAGCGCTCGTTGTCGTAATAGAGCTTGCCCAGCGCCACCAGCAGCCGCGCGTCCTTGGGGGCGGCCTTGAGCTGCGCCTGCATGTCATCCACGCGGCGCATCAGGTCCGCGCTCTCGCCGTCAGACGGCGCACCGCGCTGCACCGGGTCTGCCGCCCGGCCCACCGGGGGCGGCCCCTGGCAGGCCACCGCGGCCAGGACGGGAACGGACATCACGACGACACGGAAACCCTGGCGCATGCTGAAGACTCCGCGGGGAGCCCATGAGGGCCCGGCCCGGCGGTGCTTGTAGAGAAGAACCACGCCGTAGACAAAGGGCCCTTGCGGTCAGGGCCCCGTCGGGACGACAAGAGCTGGCCTGGAGGTCACCATGAACGCTCCCGTCATCCTTCCGCACGACGACACCGGCGCTGGCGATCCGCTCCTGCTGGTGCACGCCTTCCCGCTGGACGCACGGATGTGGGAGGCGCAGCGCGCCGGCCTGGGCGGCCGCTGGCGCGTGGTCACGCCGGACCTGCGGGGCTTTGGCCGGTCCGCCGGTCTGCCCGGCACCACGCAACTGGCGGACCACGCGCGGGACGTGCTGGCGCTGCTGGACCACCTGGGGCTGCCGTCTGCCACCGTGGGCGGATGCTCCATGGGCGGGTACGTGGCGCTGGCGGTGGCCGCGCTGGCGCCGCAGCGCGTGAAGCGGTTGCTGCTGGTGGACACGCGGGCAGGGGCGGACACGCCGGAGGGCCGCGCCGCGCGCGCGGGCTCACTCAAGCTCGTGGCGGAGCAAGGCGTGGGGGCGCTGCTGGAGGGCATGTTGCCCAAGCTGGTGCGGCCGGGCAGCCCCGCCACGGACACGGTGCGCGCGCTGGGCAGCGCGCAGGACGCACGCGGTGTTTCCAACGCCATTGCCATGCTGCGGGACCGTCCTGACCAGACGGGGAATCTGGCCGCGCTGTCCATGCCCGCGCTGCTGCTGGTGGGCGCGGAGGACACGCTCACGCCGCCCCTGGAGAGCGAGCGCATGGCCGCGCTGCTCCCGCACGCCACCCTCCGCATCATCCCGGGTTGCGGGCACCTGTCCCCCCTGGAGGCTCCGGACGCGTTCAACCGCGCCGTTTCCGCCTGGGTGTGAGGCACCGGTGGTCACTGTGGGCCGCGCCCCACGGCGTGGTCACGCCGTTTCACGTCGCCATGGCGGCGCTGTCAGTGCGCTGCGGCCGTGTGGGTCCCGCTCACCCCGGCCCGGGCCACCGTTTCTGCAGCCCGGCACCCCCCGCGTGTGACGGGCGTCATCTCCGTGCACGCCTTGGCAGGCGCGGTGCACTGACGGGCGGAGGTCCCACGCGGGACCACACGGAGCGGCACATGGGATCGCAGAACCTCGGATGGAATGACGCGTTCACCATCGGCAGCGGGTACATCCGCTCCGGGGTGACCTCCATGGCCCACGACCAAGCGCCCAGCCCGGCCCCGGTGGCCGAGTTGACGCGGTTCGACCCGCGCGAAGACCACCCGGAGGCCGTGCTGGTGGCGCCGCCGTCCGACTCCCGCAACTGGCTGGCGCTGGCGCTGTGGGACGCGGGGGTGGAGGTCAGCGTGTTCTCCACGCCGGCAGACGCGGAGGGCACCATGTCCGCGGGGCGCGTGGACCTCGTCGTGCTGGATGCGTCCCTGGGCCCTGCGTTCGCCGTGCAGGTGGCCGCTTGGCTGCGGTCCACCGGTCGCGGACACGTGCGCATCCTCGTGGTGGGCGACCAGGACCCGGTGGCGCGCCAGGCCATGCTGGCCGGCGGGGTGACGTGGACCGCGCCGCGCCCTACCGATCACCATGCGTTTGCCCGGCAGCTGTCCCTGGCACTGGGCTCACGGGTGCGCGCGCCGGCGTGAGGACAGACCTTCCATCAGCAGGGTCAGCACGTGGCGCAGTGGCGCCCGCTCAACCCACCGCTTTCTTCAAAAGCGCGACAATCCGCGCCACTTCGGCGGGACCCAGGCGCTTGAGCGCAAAGGACGTGGGCCACATCGCGCCGTCGTCAATGTTGGCCGAGTCACTGAAGCCCAACGTGGCATAACGGGACTTGAACTTGCTGGCGTCCTGGAAGAAGCAGACCACCTTGTCATCCCGGTTGGCATAGGCGGGCATCCCGTACCACGTCTTGGGGGACAGCTCCGGCGCGGTGGCCCGGATGAGCGCGTGCAGGCGCGTGGCCAGGGCACGGTCCGGTTCGGGCATCGCCGCCACCTTGGCCAGCAGGTCCCCCTCCCCGTCCGCCTTGCCGCGCTTCATCTCCCTGGCGCGGTCCCGCATCGCGGCGCGCTCGTCGGCGGTGAAGCGTTTGGCACCCTTGTCAATGGACTTCTTCGCTGGCTTCTTCGCGCCCATGTGAACCTCCGCCGTGTGGCCGGTCCGTCGGCGGGCAAGGGATAACCGGCGACAGCGGTCCGTGCACAACGACACCGCCCGCGCGAGGAGCCGCACTCACCCGGCGGCCGGCTGGTCCATCATGGCGTCGTCGCCGGACGAGTCATCGGGTTGCTCCATCCACCACGTCAGCGCAGCGGCCAACGGCCAGCGCAACCCCAGCATGGCCAGCACGGCCGCGGGTGTTGCCAGCGTGCAGGCCGTCCCGGCGAGCAGCGCCCACCCGGCCCACTCGGCCTCGGTCATCCCGAGCACGGGCGCCGTAAGCCCCAGCTCCGGCGGCGAGCACACCAGACAGCAACCGACGGATTGCCAGGCGCAGATCCACCACATGGCGCCCGATTGGCACACGACCGCGGGCAGACCGGCCAGCGCCTGGACGCCGAGGCGGGCCAGCCACGCCGTGCGCCGCCGTGGCCGGTCCGCGTGGAACAGCCGGCGCGCCCCGGTATCCGCCGCCGCCGCCACGGCGAGACCGGAGACGGGCCACGCGACAAGGTCCACGATCAGCGGCAACGGCAGCAACGCGAAGGCGACGCCGGGGAGGCCGTAATAGAGGATGGCGTCCGGCAGGGCCGAGCCGCGCGGAACCATGGGGGCCTGGCTTGCCAGCAGCGCGAGCACGCCCACGGAGGAACACGCGCCACACAGGCATGCGTGCGCGATGAGCGCGTCCACATGGGCAGCGAGCACGAACGCACCGGCCGCCTGCGCCAGCGGCCACCACTCCGGCACCACGGCGTGCCGCGGCACGGTCTCGCGGCGCGCTGGCGGGTCCGGCAGCGACGCGGGAATCAGGATCAGCGGCGGTCTGCCGGCAAAGGCGGGCAATACCGCACCCGGCGCCGACGCTGCCGGTTCGCTTGCCGGGAGCCGGGGTGTCTCGTCAACGTGAACCGCGCCCACCGGTGGCAGGGCCGGCGGCCCTGGGGTCTCCGCCGCACCGGGTTGGAGTTGCACGACGAGGACCAAGACCCGCCACGCGCTCTCCATGACCACGCTCCCGTCGCCTCATGCCAGCATTTCCCATCCAGCCTGCGTAGTCCCTGCCGCGCCGGCCTGCCATGCGCAGAAGCATGGCGACGCCGCGGGGCGCCAGCTAGGTATTTGGCGCGTTTGGTGAGCCGGGATGGGGACACCACGATGACGACTCCGGCGGGTTTGCCTGCTTTTCGGATGTCCTGGGCGGCCCCGCTGCTGTCCGCGGCGCTCCTTGCGTGCCATGGGCCGCCTTCCCACATTGACCCCCAGGGGGACGCGTACATTTCCGGCATCATTGAAACGGTAGAGGGGACGCCTTGGGCGGGCGGGACGGTGTCGCTGGACGTGCCCAGGGGCTCGTCGTGCTGGCCTGATTGTCCGCCCCACGGCCCCATGGTCACCACCACCGACCAGAACGGCGTCTACCGGTTCACGGTCAGCGGCGCCGCGGTCCAGGACGACGCGGGGTACGCCGTCGGGGTGTCATTGCACGCCAGCACGCCGGCGCGCTCCGGTGCGGGGACCCTCACGCTGGGGACGGGGTTCTACCCGGTGAACACGACAACTTCGCTCCCCACGGCGCGGTTCTGGGACCCCGTGCTGCGGGTGGAGGAGGACGCCGAGGCAATCACGCTCCGCTTTGACCAGGCGACACCCCCGCCCGGCGGGTCCGGGCCGGCCTACCGTTTCAGCGCGTCGCGGGGGACGGGAGAGGCGACGTGGAGCCAGGCGGTGTCACCGGGAACCCGCCTGGACACGCGGATCTTCGAGGATGTGACGTCGCACGTGGCAGTGTCCGCCCGGTGGGGGAAGGACGGGTTTGCTTTCTCCCTGACGGGCGCGGGGACGCAGTACGTGGGTACGCGCGGTGCGCCGCCGTCCCGTGGGGCCGCCTGCAAGTGGAAGTCCGGCCTCACGCGGGAGGCTCCGCAGCCGTGTCCCGTGACCGACGGCGCGTTCAGCACCGCGCGTGAGCACGACCCCCATGACGACGTTGATTGGGTCGCGGTCGACCTGGGAGACGTGCGGCCGCTCCACCTGCTCGTCGCACGGGGCGGCGCGGGTCAATCCGCACAGGCGTCGCTGGACGGGATCCTGTGGCTCCCGGTGCCGGGTGCGTGGTCCGATGACGGCGAGGACGCGAACGGCGTGTTCACGCCGTACTGGCCCGTGCCCGCGCGCCACGTGCGGCTGGGAGGCTCCCTGGGCTCCGCCCTGCCGGTGCCGCGGGAACTCTCCATCTGGTAGTGGGCTGGACTCCGTCGGCAACTTGGTGCGCGGTGGCTTCTGATCCTGTGCCACTGGATTGGTCTGTCGACGGGAAACGTCTGGTAGCCGCCTTGTGCCCACTGCGGCGGGTGCTGGCGAGTTGCTCAGCTTGTTCCACACCGCAACGAACCACCCGCCCTTACAACGTCACCAGGCCCAGCTTCAGCGCGCGCGCCACCGCTTCGCTGCGCCGCGCCACGCCCAGCTTCCCCAGCACGCTGACGACGTGAAACTTCGCCGTGTGTTCGCTGATGGCCAGGCGCGCGCCGATGGCGCGGTTGGACATTCCCTCCACCAGCAGTTCCAGCACTTCGCGTTCACGCGCGGTCAGCTCCTCCGCAGCTTCCCCGTCCGGCGCCGTGCGCCGCGGAACCAGCGCCGCCAGCACGTCCGGTTCCAACACCGCCAACCCCGACGTCACCGCGCGCAGCGCCGCCAGCACCGCCACCGTGTCCGCATCCCGGTACACCACCCCGCGCGCACCGCCCTGCCCCACGCCGCGCCCCACAATGTCGTCCTCCACCAGCGCCACCACCGGCGGGCTCTCGCCCACGGAGGTCAGTTCCGCGCCGTCACCCCCCGCGCCCACGTCCCACAGCACCACGTCCGGGGCACAACGCGCCACCGCCCCCGGAAGGGACGCCGGCCCGGCCGCTTCGCCGACGATGGAGACCGCTTCCTCTCCCAGCCGGGCCACCAGCCCCGCGCGCGCCAGCGGGTCCCGCCCGACGAGCAAGACCCGCAGCGGAGGGACGGCCTGTGCGCGCATGATGGGTGCAATCTATGGAACGCGTGCGCCGGGGCAACCGCGGCGCGCGCTCCCGGCGGCCCTACCTACCTAACACGCGCCACCAGGCGCTCCAGATCCCGCGCGGACAGGCTCACGCGGATTGACTCGCCGCGCGGGCCCACCGCTTCCACGCGGGCACCCTCCACGCCTGCCTTGCGCAACGCCGCCTGCGCTGCCCGTGCCGCGCGGCGCGCTTGCACCCGCGCTTGGCTCGCGCGCGTGATGCGCTCGCCGCGCAGCTCCCGCGTGAGGTCAGACAGTTCTCGCACTGTGACAGACTCCAGGCTGCGCCCCCTGACCTTCCCGGACTCCAGCAGCGCCGCCAGACCGCCGGGCGCCTTGGACACCTGCGCCAGCCGCGTCAGCGCGTAGGACTTCTCCGGGCCCAACTTCACCGCCGCCTCACGTGGCACCAGTGTGGCCACCGCAATGAGCTTGTTGGCCTGCGCCTGGCTCATCAGGCGCCGCCGCTCCAGCATCTGTTCAAATGACCGGTACCCCAGCGCCGTGTACAGGCGGTTGTTGTTCAACTCCGTTAACGCCGTGCCAATCTCAAAGAACGCGTCCGTGATGAGCCCCATGTTCCGCTGCACATGCAACAACAGTTCTTCCGCGTGCGCCCGGTCCTGCGCGTGCTCCTGCAGCGCGGCGGCGGGCAGGTGGACCAACTCGTTGCCGGTCTTTGTCATGGGTGCACGGTGACCAACAGTGGGCTGGGTGTCAAGCAACAGTGACTGTTGGCTGGCCGCCGCCCGGTTCGGCCGCGTGCGGTGCCGGGTGGCTGCCGGGGCATTGCCAGCTGCTACCCTGCGGCGGATGAGCAACCTGCGTAACCCTCCCGCCTCACCCGCCGCGGCAATGTCCCAGGCTCCCCGGCCAATCAGGGTCACGCTCCCGAAGGCGCGGCGCACGGCGCGTGCGGCGCAGATCTACGTCCAAGACGATCACCTCTACGGAGTCCCCGGCCTGCATGACCGCGGGCTCCTCGTTGGGAAGGGCCGGGTGGAGGTGGAGGGGTGCCAGTACCGGCGGGGGGCGTTGTGGACCGTGAGCCATTCCGCCATGGCGGCGTCCATCGCCCGCTTTGAGGACCTCTGCCGCGCGCGCGAATTCGCGGCGCTGCTCTGCCGTCTGGGACGCTTTGACCTGCAGTGGAAGACGGTGCACGGCAACAGCGAAACCCTCTGCCATCACGAGTTGGACAAGCCGTTTGTCGAACGCAGGAGACTGCAGATGGGGCGCGGACCCGTCACGGTTCCGTCCGACCTCTGCGGTGTATTCATACCGGACCCGGAGGGCGGCCTCCTCGTCGTCCGACGACACCCGACCGGCGAAATGGCCGTTTCCTTGGGGGTGGGCATGGGGGCCGGGGTCCTCGCGGCTGTCGCGGGTCCGCCCTGGCCGGAGGCGGGTGTCGCCCTGGTCGGGCTTTCGGCGCTGTTGGCGGCAAACTCCGCCATGTTGTTGATGAGGACGCTCAACCAGCCGCAGTATCGCATTCACCGCGGTGGCGTGTCCGCGTGTTCCCCGCACATGACCGGCCTGTGGCACCTTCCCGCCCGCAGCATTGAGAGCGTGTTTGTCGAGGGAAACTGTATCCAGCTCATTGGCGACGGGTGGGTGCGTACCCTACCGATCGGCGTCTTTGCCGGGGCTGGCCGGATCATGCCGTTGGTTGCCGCGGCTCTGTGCGGGCAGCAGTTTGAACCCGGCCCATGACGTCACACGCCACGCCGTGCGCCGCCCAGCGCCCGTGGGATGCGCCGTCTGGCGGCCTGGTCTTGCCCCGGCGCCCGTCTGCCGTATTTGCACCCCCACCACCCGAGGGTTACGCCACGAACCGTGGCGCGTGGGGACGCGCCGGGAGGACGCACCGTGGAGATCAGCAACCAGCACCTGTTGGCGTGGGTGGAGGAAGTCCGGCGGCTGTGCAAGCCGGAGCAGGTCGTCATGTGCGACGGGAGCGAGGCGGAGCGGGAGCGGCTGGTCAAGGAGTGCGTTTCCGCCGGTGAGCTCATTGCACTCAACCAGGACAAGCTGCCGGGCTGCTACCTGCACCGCAGCGCGCCGCATGACGTGGCCCGCACGGAGCAACTGACGTTTGTGTGCACGCCCACGCGCGCGGAGACCGGCACACTGGCCAACTGGATGTCCCCGGAGGACGCGCGCACCAAGCTCACCGCGTTGTACGACGGTGCCATGCGCGGCCGGGTCATGTACGTGATCCCGTTCCTGATGGGCCCGCCGGGCAGCACGTTCAGCAAGGTGGGCGTGGAGATCACGGACAGCCGCTACGTCGTGTTGAACATGCGCATCATGACGCGTGTGGGCGCGCCGGCGCTCCAGCACCTGGGGGATTCGGGTGATTTCACGCGCTGCCTGCACAGCCTGGGTGACCTGTCCCCGGAACGCCGCTTCATCTGCCACTTCCCGCAGGACAACACCGTGTGGTCCGTGGGGTCCGGCTACGGCGGCAACGCGCTGCTGGGCAAGAAGTGCATGGCGCTGCGCATCGCGTCGTACCTGGGGCGCAAGGAGGGCTGGCTGGCGGAGCACATGCTCGTGGTGGGCGTGCAGCGCCCGGATGGGAAGGTGCGCTACCTCACCGGTGCGTTCCCGTCAGCGTGCGGCAAGACCAACCTGGCCATGCTGGTGCCGCCGCAGAACTTTGCGGGCTGGAAGGTGTGGACCGTGGGGGATGACATTGCGTGGCTGCGCCCGGGCCCGGACGGGCGCCTGTGGGCGGTCAACCCGGAGGCCGGGTTCTTTGGCGTGGTGCCGGGTACGTCCTCCAAGACCAATCCCAACGCCATGGAAATGATTCGCCGCAATACCATCTACACCAACGTGGCGCTGCGCCCTGACGGCACCGTATGGTGGGAGGGCCACGACGATCCGCCGCCGGAGCGCTGCCTGGACTGGCAGGGCCGCGAGTGGACCCCCGCGTCCAAGGAAAAGGCCGCGCATCCCAACTCGCGCTTTACCGTGTCCGCCACGCAATGCCGGTCCATCAGTCCCGAGTTTGACAACCCCCGCGGCGTGCCCATTGACGCCATCCTGTTCGGCGCGCGGCGGCGTGACACCATTCCGCTGGTATTTGAAGCCCGCAATTGGCAGCACGGGACGTTCCTGGGCGCCACGCTGACGTCGGAAACCACGGCCGCCGCCACCGGCGCGGTGGGCGTGCTGCGGCGTGACCCCATGGCCATGCTCCCGTTCCTGGGTTACGACGTGGGCGACTACTGGCAGAACTGGCTGGACGTGGGCAGCCGGCTCACCCGCCCGCCGCGCGTGTTCCGCGTGAACTGGTTCCGCACCGGCCCGGACGGCAACTTCCTGTGGCCCGGTTTTGGCGACAACATGCGCGTGCTCAAGTGGGTGATTGACCGCTGCGACGACCGGGCCGCCGGCTCTGAGACCTGCATTGGCACCGTGCCCGCGCGCAACGCGCTGGACCGCCAGGGGCTGGACCTCAAGGACGCCGCTCTGGACGCGCTGCTGCGCGTGGACCCCGTGGAATGGAGCCAGGCCGTCTCCGCCCAGGCGGAGTTCCTGGTCAACGCGGGGGACCGCGTACCGCCCGCCATCCGCGCGGAGCACGCCCGGCTGGCCGCCCGCGTCCGCGAAGCCCTGCCGTGACGCGGCCGGGTCTTCCTCAGAACACGAATTCCCCGCCCTGCGCCCGCACCGCCGTCACCGCCGCCAGGTTCACAATGTCCTGCACCGGCGCGTTGTTCTGCATCACCGTCACCGGCTTGTTCATGCCCAGCAGCAAGGGACCAATCACCTCGGCGCCGCCAAACCGCCACAGGAGCTTGTAGGCAATGTTGGCGGAGGCCAGGCCCGGGAACACCAGCACGTTGGCGTCATCCTTCAGTGAGCAGAACGGGTAGCGCGCCTCGCGCTCTTCGCGCACCAGCGCCGCGTCCACCTGCATCTCACCGTCCATCTCCAGGTCCGGCCGCATGGCCCGCGCCAGCTCCGCCGCCTTGCGCATGCGCTGCGGAATGGGCCCCTCCGCATCCCCAAAATTGGAATAGGACAGAAATGCGACGCGCGGCTTCACGTCGAAATATCGGGCCAATTCCGCGGTGGCAATGGCAATGTCCGCCAGGTGCTCCGGCGCCGGGTCCGGGTTGACCGTGCAGTCCGCAAAGAACTTGAAATCATTGCGCTGCACGACGATGTACACGCCGCCCACGCGCCGGCCGGGCCGCGTGCGGATGACCTGCAGCGGCGGCCGGATGGCCTCCGGGTAGCTCTGCACCATGCCGGTGACCAGCCCGTCCGCGTCACCCATCTCCACCATCATGGAGCCGAAATAGCCGCGCCGCTGCATGCGCGCCATGGCGTATTCGCGCGTGACGCCGCTGCGCTGGCGCGCCTTCCAGAACGCCTCCGTGTAGCGCACCAGGTCCGGGCTGCTCACCGGGTCCACCACGGGGACGTCCTTGAGCTCATCCGCAATGTGCAGCTCCGTCATGGTCCGCTTCACGGCGTCACGGTTGCCCAGCAGGATGGGCTTGCACAGCCCTTCCTCCAGCGCAATGCGCGCCGCCTGCAGCACGCGCGGGTGTTCGCCGTCATTGAACGCAATGCGCTTGGACACCTTGCGCGCCCGCGTGAACACGGTGGACATGACCTGGTGGCTGCGGGACTGCATCTTCATCAGCCGTTCACGGTACGCGGGCAGTTCCACCTTCACGCGCGCCACGCCGGACTCCATGGCGGCGCGCGCCACGGCCGGCGCCACCCACAGCAGCACGCGCGAATCAAACGGTTTGGGAATGATGTAGTCCGGCCCGAACTTGAAGCGCTCGCCGCCGTACGCGCGCGACACGCTGTCCGGCACGTCCTCGCGCGCCAGGTCCGCCAGCGCGCGGGACGCGGCCAGCTTCATCTCCTCATTGATGCGCCGCGCACGGGTGTCCAGCGCGCCACGGAAGATGAACGGGAAGCCCAGCACGTTGTTGACCTGGTTGGGATAGTCACTGCGGCCCGTCGCCACAATCGCGTCCGGCCGCGCTTCGCGCGCTTCCGGGTAGCCAATCTCCGGGTCCGGGTTGGCCAGCGCAAAGATGATGGGCTTGGGTGCCATCCGCTTGAGCATCTCCGGCGTCACCAGGCCCTTGACGGACGCGCCCAGGAACACGTCCGCGCCTTCCAGCGCCTCCGCCAGCGTGCGCGCGCGCGTGTCCCGCACGTACGGTTCCTTCCACGCGTTGATCCCGTCAGTGCGGCCCTTGTGCAGCACGCCCTTGGTGTCCACCATCAGGACGTTCTCCACCTTCACGCCCAGCCGCACCCAGAAGTTGGTGCACGCCAGCGCGGAGGCACCCGCGCCGGAGGTCACCACGCGCACCTTGGAGATGTCCTTGCCCTGCAGGTGCACCGCGTTGAGCAGCGCTGCGCCGGAGATGATCGCCGTGCCGTGCTGGTCGTCGTGAAAGACGGGGATTTCCATCTCATCCTGCAGCCGCTTCTCAATGACAAAGCACTCCGGCGCCTTGATGTCCTCCAGGTTGATGCCGCCAAAGGTGGGCTCCAGCGCCTTGACCACGGTGCAGAATTTGTCCACCTCCTTGGCGTCCACGTTCAGGTCAAACACGTCAATGTCCGCAAACTTCTTGAACAGCACGCCCTTGCCTTCCATGACGGGCTTGCCCGCGTACGGGCCAATGTCTCCCAGGCCCAGCACCGCCGTCCCGTTGGAGATGACCGCCACCAGGTTCCCGCGCGCCGTGTACGTGTAGGAGAGGTCCTTGTCCTTGGCGATCTCCAGGCACGGCTCGGCGACGCCCGGCGTGTACGCGAGCGACAGGTCCCGCGCAGTGGCGGTGGGCTTGGTGGGAACGACCTCGATTTTCCCGGGGCGCCCCTGGGAGTGGTATTCCAACGCATCTTCGCGGCGGATCTTGCGGGACATGGGCGTGAACGAGGTGGCCATGCTGCCTCCAGTGGCTCCGTCGTCACCGACGGGGCGCGGACGCTGGCACGGCAGCGCGGGGCAGGCAACACCCGCCGCGGCGGTTCAAAGCTCGCGTCCGCCCTCGCGGTTGGCCGGCCAAGCCCGGGGAGGTTCACTCCGCCGGGGCCGCGGCCACGGCGGGGAAGAACTGCTGCTTGGGGCCAATCTCGTGGCCCGCGGGGATGGGCGTGCCCAGGTGGTCCACCCGGAAGACGTCCGCCGGCAGGCGCAGGGACTCGCGCAGGCGCTCCATGGTGGAGGGGGCAAACGGGTAGAGCATGATCATCAGGTTCTTCAGCACGTAGAAGCACGAATACAGCGCATTCCGCCGCGCCTCCTCGGGGTGGCGGTCGTCGTGCGGCTTGAACTGCGTGAACAGGCTGTTGATGGTGCGCGCGTAGTTCTCCACCTCAAACAGCAGCGTGGAGTAGTCCGCGCGGGTCATGCCCCGGGTGTAACGCTCCACCATGCGGATGGTGTCGGTAACCACCTTCTCCAGCAGCACGCCCTCAGGCACGCGCCCGCCAAACTTGCTGTGCACCGCGGAGATGGGCTTCTCAAACGCGGCATTCATGGGCCCGGCGAGGAACCTGTTGCGCTCGTCGAGCGTGCTCAACTCGAAATTGGACGATTTGTCCGACAGCCCCAGCAGCGCCAGGTAGTAGCGCACCTGGTCCGGGTGGTAGCCCTTCTCGTCGAGAAGTTGGTCGCCCGTGTAGAAGTTGCCGCGCGACTTGGACATCTTTTCGCCGCCCACCATGAGGTGGTAGCAGCCGAACACGTCGGTGAGTTGCAGGTCGCCCGTGCCGGGGAGCCGGTCGGGGTGGTCGGTGGTGCCCAGCCACATGGCGCCCTGCATGAGCACGTAGAAGAACACGTTGTCCTGGCCCAGGAACTGGTAGATGCGGGCGTCGGTGTCCTTCCAGAACTCGGCGTGGCGGGCGGGGTCCTGCCCTTTCTGGGTGAGCGCCACCTGCGAGAATGAAATGGGTGCAATCAACGAATCCGGCCATACGTACAGCGTCTTGCCGGCGAGTTCCGGGTCCAGGTCCGCCGGCACCGGGATGCCCCAGCTCACGTCGCGCGTGATGGAGCGGTGCGCCCAGTCGTCGGAGACCTCGTTGGGAATGCCGCGCTTGGACAGTTCCGCGCGGCCCGTCTCCATGTCCGCCCGGTTGCCAAACTGCAGCGCCACCTTCGTGCCGGGCGCGTACTTGCTCTTGTGTTTGGGGAGTTCGGTCTTGAATTCCTTGTATTTCGCCTCGTGCACGTTGTCGAACCGCAGCGTGGGGAGCACGCGGCCCAGCACCTCAGTGAGCACGGAGGGGCGCCAGGTCTTCTCCTTGCCTTCAATCCACACGCGCATGGTTTCGGACACTTTGGACATGTCCAGCCACCAGTGCACGGTGTCCTTCATGACGGGCTTGGCGTCGGACAGCGTGCTGCGCGGGTCAATCAGCTCGGTAGGCGCGTACTGCCGGCCGCACACTTCGCACTCGTCCGAATAGGCGTCTTTGTTCTCGCACTTGGGATTGGGGCAGCGGCCGCGGACCAGGCGGTCCGGGAGGAAGCGCTGGAGCTTGGGGTCAAACCACTGCTGGCTGGCGCGTTTTTCCAGCATGCCGTTGTGGTGCAGGCGCCGGAGGAACCACTGGCAGAGTTCCTTGTGGATGGGGAAGCACTCAGGGCGCGAGGTACCCGTGTACGTGTCCAGCCCGATGGCAAAGCGGTCCAGCGTGCGCTTCTGCTTGACGTGGATGCCGTCAATGAAGTCGCGGATGGGGACGCCCGCCTGCAGCGCGGCGACTTCGCTGGTGGAGCCGTGGTCATCCGTGCCGCACACGAACAGCACGTTCTCCCGTCCGATGAGCATGCCCATCCAGCGCGCGTGGATGTCCGCGGGGACGTGGGCGCCGGCCAGGTGGCCCAGGTGGAGCGGGCCGTTGGCGTAGGGCATGCCGGCGGTGACGACGGCGCGTTTGGGGCGATAGACGCGCTGGAGGACGGCCGCGACGTCAGCGGGAGCATTGGGATGCGTTGCCATGGCGGCAAGCTATCCCGGTGCGCCGCGCGGGGACAAGGAGTGTCGTCGACAGTTCCTGCCTCCCCCCGCTTGCGGGGGGAGGTCGGGCGATGCGGAGCATCGCCCGGGTGGGGGGTCTTGCTACCGCGCGCCGGGACTCCAGAGATGTCAGAGGATTTGCCCGGCGCGAATGCCGGTCTGATTATTATGTTGCCACCCCTGTGCGAGCGCTACTTCCCGTCCAGCTGGGCCTGCATGTACGCGGCGGGCATGTGCAGTTGGTGGCACGGGATGCAGGAGCGGGCGCTGACGGCGTCAATGACCTTCTTGTAATCCGCCTGGTCGGCCACCTTGCGTTTGACCAGGCCGCCCATCTTCATGAGTTCGCCCTTGACCACGCGGTCCACAAAGTACTCGCGCGGTTCCTGGTGGCAGTTTTCGCACGACGCCTCCAGCACGCCGAACTGGGTCATGATCTCCTTCTGGTGCAACGCGGCGCCGTCAAAGTCCCCGCGGGCCACGCTGGTGGGGAGGGCGGACATGCGGTTGGACAGTTCAATCATGTTGTCGTGGAAGGGGACCTCTTCGTCACGCGCGTTCTTGGCTGCCACCTTGGCAAAGCGCGGCCAGTGGTAGAGCGCCTGCACGCGAAACAGTTCGCGGACGTGGCAGTGGGTGCAGTTGGTCTCCACCTCTTTCATGAGCGGCTCCAATGTGGCGCGCTCGCCGTTTTCCGCCGCGGCCTTCTTCAGGTTGGCGACGACGATCTTGGGGAAATACGGGCCCCATTCGGGCACCATGGCGGAGACCTTTTCATACTGCGCGGCGAAGGCCTCCACTTCCTTGGCAATGGCCGGATTCTTCCCGCCCTTGGGCGGGAGCGCGCGGACATCCATGGTGAGCGAACCCATCAACCGCCCCAGTTCCAGCATCTCCAGGGTGTACGGACGCTGCCGGTTCACGGGTGGGTAATATTTGTCCAACGACTTGGGCGGACCTTTGCGTTCCTCGGCCGAGAAGCCCGGCTGGCCCGCCAGCGTGAGCAGCCCGGCCGCCGTCAGGATGGCCAGTGACAGGTTGCGCTTCATGAGACACCTCCGTGGAAGAACGGCATGGGCTGCCCACCCCGATTGGGGCCGGCAGGATGTGGCGAAGCAGTGCGGATGCGATTCTGTTCCCGCGGGGTCTGGCCCGCGCGACGCAAGTGAGTGCCGCGCAACTGCAGCACGACCACCGACGGCACGGTGCCGGCGAGCAGGCGCTCCGGACCAGTGCGTCGTTGGGCGGGGGCTTGTCCCCCGCCCACGGAGGCGCTGGGGCGTCCTGGCGCGGACAGGTTCGGCCACGCCGCAGGAAGCGGATTGGGAACCTTGCTTCCGGGCGTACGCGGGGCCGTGTGGCCGCTGGCGCGCCCGCGCTCGAGGGGACCTGGGCGGGGGACAAGCCCCCGCCCTACAACGCACCTGAGGCACGCACCCGCCTGGGCGGCGGAGTCAGCGCACGGGGCCGCCGTGTCGTCGGCAGCGCTGGGTAGCGGCGGGACCTGTGCCCGCCGCAGTGGGCCCGCCACGCACGGGTCGAAGTCGACGGAGTCCGCGCACCGGGCCGCCGTGTCGTCGACAGCGCTGGGTAGCGGCGGGACCTGTGCCCGCCGCAGTGGGCCCGCCACGCACGGGTCGAAGTCGACCAGCTTGTTCATCTCCGGCCCCCCTAATGCGCAGCCGCTTGACTGGCGGGGCTGCCCTTGGCCGCGAACTCGCCCGTGAGGATTGGGATGGCCACCTTGCACAACAGCGTGAAGACCAGGAATCCCGTGGAGAAGATGGCCGCGCCGATGCGCAGCTCATGCAGCGTGGGCGTGTACTCGTAGACCTCACCCAGCGTGTCCGGCGTCATGGCGGGCATGACCAGGCCCATGCCCTTCTCAATGTACACGCTGGCGTAGATGAGCAGGCAGCCCACGTTGAGCGTGACCACGTTACGGCGGGTGGCGGGGAACAGGAAGATCAGAAACGCCGCAATCCCGCAGAACACAAACGCCCACGCGTACGGCACCAGTGCTGAGTGACCGTGCAGCCCGCTGAACAGGTACTGGAAGTGCAGCAGGTGCTCGGTGCGCGAATAGTACTCCTTGAACAGCTCCGCCCCCAGCAGGAACAGGTTCAGGAACATGGCGTACGCCATCAATTCGGCCACTTTCCAGATGGCCTCATCCTTGATGGCAATCTTGGTGGTGCGCTGCAGGATCTGGAACAGGATGAGCATGATGGCCGGCCCCGAACAGAACGCGGAGCACAAGAAACGCGGCGCCAGGATGGAGGCGTTCCAGTACGGGCGCGCGGCCATGCCGGCGTAGATGAACGCGGTCACCGTGTGGATGCCCACGGCGGCGGGCACGCTCAGCAGCACCAGCGGGACCACCAGGTTGGGGTTGTATGGCCGGCCCTGGATGCCGCGGTACAGCAGGTGCGAGACGATGACGACGTTGAGCACCAGGTACAGGTTCAACACCAGCACGTCCCACGCGAGGATGGCGCGCGGGAAGTTCATCTTCCCGATGACGGGGATGAGGTGCCAGCCGCGCTCCGGCCGTCCCATGTCCGCCACCACAAACATCAGGCACATGACAATGGCGCTGATGGCGAGGATTTCACCGAGGATGACGACCTCTTTGATGGGCTTCCAGCCGTAGATGTACGCGGGAATGACGAGCACCACGGCGGCCGCGGCCACGCCCACCAGGAAGGTGAAGTTGCCGATGTAGAACGCCCAGCTCACCTGGTCCCGCATATTGGTGACGATGAGCCCGGTGGTCAGCTGGTCGTAGTAGGCGGCGCCGCCCCAGGCCATCATGCACAGCAGGCCGGCCACCCACACCTTGAACGCGGTGCCACCGCGGAAGGCGTGCTGGAGGGCAGGTACAATCAACTTGAGCGCGTTCACGAAGCGCCTCCGTCAGATGCCGTAGAAGTAGTAGAACTTGGGTTCCGTCTTCAGTTCCGCCTTCAACACAAAGACGCGCTTTTCCCGCAGAATGCGTGAGATCTCGCTCTCCGTATCCAGCAGGTTGCCAAACTTGCGCGCGCCCACCGGACAGATCTCCACGCACGCCGGATAGCGGCCTTCGCGCACGCGCTGGATGCAGAAGGTGCACTTCTCCACCACGCCGCGCGGGCGCACGCGGTTGCCCAGCACGTGCAGGTTGGTGTTCAGCTCGTCCGCGGGGACCACCGGGTCCGCCCAGTTGAAGTGGCGCGCACCGTACGGGCAGGCTGCCATGCAGCAGCGGCAGCCAATGCACCAGTCATAATCAATGACGACAATCCCGTCCGCCTCCTGCCAGGTGGCGCCCACCGGGCACACGCGCGTGCACGGCGGGTTGCGGCATTGCTGGCAGGCCACCGGGAGGTAGAAGTGGTCGGGGTCGGGGACTTTCTCGTGCGCGTAGTACGGGTTGGCGGCCTCAAAATCAATACCGCCCTTTTTCTCCATCTCCAGCACGCGGATCCACTGCACCTGCGGGTCACGTGACTGGTTGTTCTCCTTCACGCATGCGTACACGCAGCGGCGGCAGCCAATGCAGCGGGACAGGTCCAACGCGTAGCCAAACTCCACGCCGGGCTTGGGCGGCGCCGCGCTGACGGTGACCTCGCGGTGATAGCGCGTCTTGTGGTCCTCCTTGAGCCGCGCCATGCGCAGCTGGACCTCTTCCGCGTTGAGCTCCAGGAAATGCTTGGCAAAGTACGCCTCGCGCGCCTCCGGCGTGCACGCGGCCAGGTACCCCGCGGCGGCCAGGCCCACGCCGGTGAGGAAGTCACGGCGGCTGAGCTCCTCGGGCGTGACGGTCTCCTCGCCCGGTTCCAGCGGCAGCGGTCCGGTGGGGCAGCTCATGGCGTCTCCTTCCCGGCGCCGTGGCCCGTGCTGTCGCCGTGGGCGGCCTTGTCATCCGTGGGCTTCATGGGTTCCTTGGCCGGGGCCACCGCGGGCGCTGCCACGGCGGAGGCCAGGTGGGATTCCCGCAGCAACTGCGGGCGCACCGGGGCGGGCAGCGGCGTAAGGGGGGCAAAGCGCGGGCTGTGCGGGTTGTGGCAGTGCACGCACAGCAGGTAGCGCTTGGCGCCCGCCCAGTAACCCGTGCGCTTGCCGTGGATGCCGCTGCGCCAGTCCCGGTACTGCGTGCCGTGACACTGGCCGCACAACCGGTAGCTCTCCGTGAAATCCACCAATTCGCCCGACGACAGGTGCAGCATGTTGCGGTCCTTGAGGTCGTGGCAGTCCAGGCACCAGCGGTGCTCCGAGTCATGCGTGAGCACAATGGTGTCGTGCTCGTCCACCAGCTTGCGGCGCGTTGGGTTGGGGTCCATCGTCTCGTGGCAGTCCATGCATGGGAAGATGCTGTCGCTGGTGAAGGGCGGGCGCGGCACCATGAACAGCTTGTGCGGTCCACCGTCGGCGCCGTCCTCCAGGCCCACCAGCGCCTCGTCCTTGCCAAACACCTCCACAAAGTCCTTGGGCGTATACGCGCGCTTGTCCGCCATGCCCTCGCCGTGGCCGGCGGGCCCGGCAAAGATGATGGACGCCAGCACCACGCCCACAATGAGCGAGAACACCACCAGCAGCGGGATGAGCGCGTTGGAGTGCGCGATGCTGAACTCCTCCTGCGGCTCGCCCGGACCTCCGCCGGCTCCCTTGGGGTCGTGCTCCATGCCGCTTCCTCCGCGCGTAGCCGTTGCAGTCCGCGCGGCCGGGCCGCGCACAATTTCGCGCGGGGACGAGCAACTTACGCGCCAACGGCGGCTGGAGCATTCGGTTGTGCAACAGTCCTGCGCCGGTTGACGACGCGCGCACCCGCAGACCGGCGCAGAATGAAGCGCATGTTCCGGCGCCCGGCCCACGCCCCCGCCATCTTCAGCAGGCGCATCCGTCGCGCGGACAGGGGCGCGTCATTCTTGGCAAATGCGCACGGACTTCGTCAGCTTGACGGGCATGTGAAAACCGTGCCGGCGGCGGCAAACCTTCCGGCGCGGCATATTTGCCCGGTGGCGCTCACCCGGCGGCG
This sequence comes from Deltaproteobacteria bacterium, assembly GCA_016218805.1. Taxonomy (GTDB): domain Bacteria; phylum Myxococcota; class JACRCW01; order JACRCW01; family JACRCW01; genus JACRCW01. The sequence continues at coordinate 70,464 of JACRCW010000035.1, forward strand.
TTGGCGTTGACCCAATCCGCCAGCACGCCCGCGCACGAGCGCACCTGGAGGAACGGCGCGGCACCTTCCGCGGCGACGTCGGCGGCGGGGTGGCTGTCCGTGACCAGGATGCGTTTGACCAGGCCGGAGGCGCGGATGCGCGCCAGGCTGTCACCGGGGAACAGCCCGTGGGTGGCCACGGTCACCACTTCCGTGGCACCGGCATCCAGGTAGGCGCGCGCAGCGCCCAGCAGGCTGCCGCCGGTGCGGATCATGTCGTCATAGATGACCACGCGGCCGCCGCCCACGGTGTGGGACAGGCCCACCACTTCCGTGCGCGTGCCGGAAAGCCGTCTTTTGAGGATGAAGCTGGAGGGGACGCCCAGGTCATTGGCCAGTGATTCAACCCATTTGGCGCGGCCCGCATCCACGCTCCCCAGCGTGAAGGAATCCCCGCCCATCTCCCGCACCGCGTCCAGGATGACGGGCTTGGCGTAGACGTGGGAGGGAACCACGGGCCCCTCAAAGTAATACGCAATGCCATCCGCGTGCAGGTCCAGCAGCGCCACGCGGTTGCCGCGCGGTGCCTGCGGAATGGATGAAATCAGGCGCGCGCGCGTCTTGGCGGTGACAATTTCACCGGGTTTCACCTGCCGCTCCATGGTGGAATACCCAAAGAACGGGATCACCAGGGAGAGGGACAGTGCGCCTTCGTTCACCAGGCCGGAGGCCAGGTCAAACAGGTCCAGCGTGGCGGCGTCCGAATGCGTGCCGGACAGCAGCACCACGTCCCGCCGCTGCACGGGGGAGCGGATGCGCAGGTAGCGTTCACCGTCCGGGAATGGCCGGATTTCAACCGCGCCCTCATCCCCACCGCACGCCGCGCGGACCCGGGTGGCCAGCGCGGCGTAGGCGGGGGAATGGAAGAAGACCGGCGTGGCCATCAGCCGCCCTTCTTGACGATCTCCAGCAGTTCCACCTCAAACACCAGCACGGCGCCGCCGGGAATGGTGGGCGGATGGCCGCGGTCTCCGTAGGCGATGTCCGACGGGCACACGAGCCGGGCCTTGCCGCCGACCTTCATCTTGCCCACGCCCTCCGTCCAGCACTTGATGACGCCATTGAGCGGGAACTCCGCCGGCGCGTTGCGCTTGAAGGAGCTGTCAAACTCGGTGCCGTCGGTGAGCGTGCCCTTGTAGTGCACCTTGACGGTGTCGGTGGCGGCGGGGGATTCACCGCCACCGGCGGTGGTCTCAAAGTAGATGAGTCCGCTGTCCGTCTTCTGCGCGCCCTGTTCCGTGGCGGCCTTCTCCAGGAACGCCTTGCCCTTGGTCTTCTCGCCCTCGCTCTTGGACTTCTGGCGGGCCTGGGCCATCTCATTGATCTTCATGCCGTAGGTGTTGAGCTCCACCTGCGGCTTGCCGGCCACGCCGTCACGCACGCCCTGGACCACCAGGTCCAGTTCCGCGGGCTGCAGGTTGAAGGCGCCCACGTTGCGCGCCAGCATCAGGCCCATGGCGTAGAAGGTCTTGTCCTCTTCGGTGGTGAGCGGGCGCGGTGCGCTGCCGCCGCCGGCCGGGGGGTTGTTGCACGCGGCGCAGAGCACGCCGCAGGAGAGCAGGGAGACAAGGGAGAGGTTTCTCATGGGCGGGGGGCCTTAGCAGGGTGCCGCGCAGGGACGCAAAGCCGGGCTGCGGCGCGGGGGGCGCGAGCCCTGAACCGCACGACGCGGTCATGCGGGCCGACAGGGTGAATCGGTCATCCAGCAGCCATGGGTCGGCGTGGGCTTGGAGGCGGTGCGCGCCGCCGGCGGGAACACCCGTTCCACCGCAGCGCGGTCCAAAGTGTCTCGAATAATGAGACACTTTTGTCCGCAACGGGTTGTCACGCGCGCGCGGCACGGCTGAGTCTGACCCCCGCTCCCCCCTCCCCAGCCCCCGGCCACAACCCCGCGCGCGACCCATGGCGGCTCATGCCGCGCGTGCAGGGTGTGCAGCGGCCAGCGCGGCTGCCGCATGGGCCCCGGCGGGTCCCGGGCTTGACGCCGCCACCCCCTCCCCGCGCATTGTGCCCGCATGGCCCGCCATGACTCCGTCACCGCACTTGTCGACCGGTTGGAGCTGCCGTTCAACGCCCTGGGCGTAGACCGCTACGGCATCTCCAAGAAGCACCTGGTGGTGTTCTTCACCGCGCTGGGTTTCCTGTACCGCTGGTATTTCCGCGTGGCCGCGCACGGCGTGGAGCACGTCCCGCCACGCGGGCGCTGCATGCTGGTGGGCAACCACTCCGGCGGCGTGGCCACGGACGGCGCCATGGTGCTGGCATCCATGCTGTTTGAAATGGAGCCGCCGCGGCTGGCGCAGGGCATGGCGGAGAAGTTTCTCAACCAGCTGCCGCTCAGTTCGCTGTGGACCTCGCGCACCGGGCAGTTCACGGGGCTGCCGGAGAACGCCATCCGGCTGCTGGAGGATGACCGGATGCTGATGGTCTTCCCCGAGGGCGCCCGCGGCACCGCCAAGCTGTACAATGAGCGCTATTCCCTGGTGGACTTTGGCACCGGATTCATGCGGCTGGCCATGAAGACGCGCACACCCATTGTGCCGTTTGGCTTTCTGGGCGGCGGCGCGGCCATCCCCACGGTGAAGAACCTTTACGGGTTGGGGAAGCTGGTGGGGGTGCCCTACGTCCCCGTCACGCCCTACCTGCTGCCGCTGCCGCTGCCCGTGCCGCTGGAGGTGCACTACAGCCCGCCCATGTTGTTTGAAGGCACCGGTGACGAGGAGGACCAGGTCATCCAGGCGCACGTGGCGCAGGTGAAGGACCGCATCAGCCGCCTCATTGAGGACGGCCGCGCGGCGCGGCACCAGCGCCGCAATGGAGGTGCCGCATGAAGGTCCTGGTGATGGGCATCTCCGGTGGCATTGCGCGGCTGGTGGCCATTGGGCTGCGCGAGCGCGGGCACGAGGTGTTTGGCATTGACCGGCGGCCGTGGCCGGGCGCGCCGCGCGGCGTGGACGTGTACGGCGTGGACCTGCGCAAGCGCGCGGCGGAGGACATCTTCCGCCGCCGTCGTCCGGACGTGGTCATCCACCTGGCCACGGTGAACGCGCTCACCGCGCACGGCGAGGAGCGCAGCCGCATCAACCTGGGCGGTACGCGCGCGGTGTTTGAGCACGCGCTGTCCCACGGCGTGGAGCACGTGGTGTTTGTGGGGCGGCACACGTATTACGGCGCGGCCGCGGACAGCCCGCTGTACCACACGGAAGACGAGCCACCGCAGGCGCTGGGCGCGTTCCCCGAGCTGGCCGACCTGGTGGCCGCGGACCTGTACGCGGCCAACACGCTGTGGCGGAATCCCAAGCTGGTCACCACGGTGTTGCGGCTGTGTTACACGCTGGGGCCCTCACGCATGGGCACGCTGGCCACGTTTGTGAAGCCCAAGCGCGTGCCCATGGTGCTGGGTTACGACCCGTTGTTCCAGTTCCTGTGGGAGGCGGACGCGGCCGAAGCGGTGATCCTGGCGGCGGAGAAACGCCCGCGCGGCATCTTCAACGTGGCCTCCTGCAACCCGCTGCCGCTGGCCACCATTGTCCGCCAACTGGGGCGCACGCCGCTGCCGCTGCCGGAGCCGCTGCTGCTGGCCCTGCTGGGCCGCGCGGGCTTCCCGCGCCTGCCGCGCGGCGCGGTGGAGCACATCAAGTACCCCATCCTGGTGGACGCGGGCGCGTTCCGCGCGGCCACCGGCTTCCAGCACCGCGTGGACGAGGTGGAGACGCTGCGCAAATACCGCTCTTTGTTCGCCGCGGGCGAATTGCCCTGAATTCAGCGGCGGCGGATGCCGAATGGCCGGCCTACCGGACGCGGCTTGGCCACCGGTCCCTGCTTGAACTTGGAACTGCCCGCGCCACCGGGCGCGGCGCGCGCCACATCCCCCGGCCGCTTGAGCGGCGCACCGGCGGCGGCCAGGCGTGCGGGCTGCGGCAGCGTGCCGTGGTTGGCGCGGTAGGAATCCAGCGCGGCCGCGCGTGAGGCACCCCAGGCCCCCACGCCCACCATCCCGCCGGGCGCGTACATGGGCGGGTACACGTAGTGCGGCGCGAACAGCGCGTTGGCCACCATGTTCCCCGCCATGGCCGCCGCAAACGGCGTCCAGAACCCCGTCTCCTGCCGCACCACCACCGTTTCACGCTGGCCGGTGCCCGGGTCCGTCTGCTCCTGGGTGACGTTGTGCACGTAGGCCACGCGGAAGTCCGGTGCCAGGCGCAGCACCGCGCCATCGGCCTCCACCGCCAGCTGTGCCCGCTCGCCGCGGGCCACCGCCTCGTCGGACAGGCGCGCCAGGCGGAGGTCGTCAGACTCCAGCACCGGGCGCGTCCCGGCGGGCGCGCCCAGCACCATCACCCGGTATTGCCCCGTGGCGTCGTCGTACTCGGCGGATTGCACCGCGTATTCACCCGCGGGCAGCGCGCGCTGCACCGCCCGGGCACCGGTCCGCGGCTCGCCCGCGCTGAAGCACCCCGCCGCCCCCGCGACCACTCCCGCCACCATCATCCAACGCATTGCCCGCATGGTTGCGCACTCCTTGGCTTCTTTGTTCACAGGTCCACCAGTTCCGGAAAGCGCGCCAACAGCGCGTCCGGGTCGTCGTCCAACGGCACCACGTGCAGGTGCCACAGCCCCGCGCCGCCGCGGTGGCCCAACGCCAACAACGCCGCCAGGGCCCGCCGCAGGCCCTCCGCGTCATGCACCGGGGTCTCCAGGTCCGGCACCTCGCCGCGGTACCCCACCGTCAGCGCCACCAGCACGCGGCGAGGCTCCGCCAGCGCAGGGAGATCCTCGTACCGGACGGAAAGGTCGGAGAAGACCTGCGCGCCTTCGTCACCGGCGGCCGCCTCGCCCTCCACCACGGTGCCGGACAGCGCCGCGGACTCCCAGGCCTCCGCGTGTTCCAGCAGCAAGGACGCGGCGCGCACCGCCTCCTCCTGCGCCACGGGGAAGTCCCCCTCCGCCGCCACCATGCGTGCCTGTGACGCCATGAGCGCCGCCGCCGCATCCCCCAGTTGCCGGCCATCCAGCGCCACCATGACGGTGGAGACGGCGTGGCGGTCACGCTTGAGCCAACGGAACATCCCGGCCTCCTTCAAGGGCACAGCTATTGCCACGACCGCCGGGCGCGGCAACCCAGGTAATCGCGATGGCATCCCTCCGTTGGACCTCAGGGACGGCCGCCGGCTCGCCGGGTCACGCCCGGCGGTGATAGGGAGGCCGCCCGACGGAGACCCTTGCCCATGAACCGCCTGTTGCACCGTGCCCGCCCCCTGTTGCTGACCGCGGCCCTTGCCTGCAAGCCCGCCACTCCGGCGCCCGCCCCCGCCGCGCCTCCCCCCGCGGACCTGCTGGCCACGGTCAACGGCGTGCCCATCCGGGACGCGGAGCTGCAGATGTTTGCCCTGACCAGCGCGCGCCGGAACGTGCCGGATTCACCCACGCGCGCACAGGACACGCTGGATGTCCTGGTCACCCAGGAACTGCTGGCGCAGCAGGCGCTTGCCCTGGGATTGGACCGGGACCCGCGTTACGCCGAGCAGTACAGCCTGGCGGAGGCGCGGCACGCGCTGTGGCGCCGCAAGGAGCTGGCGGCCATGGCCCAGCGGAACCTGGTGGAGAAGACCGCCATCTCCGACGAGGACGCGCGGAAGTACTACGAGGCCAACGCCGCCATGGTGCGCTCCGAGTACGACCTGCTGCGCCTGGCCCGGCACGGCGAGCCTGTCATCCAACAGGTGCTGGCGGACCTCAAGACCGGCAAGACCTTTGAAGCCCTGGCCGCGGCCATGTTCCCCGAACTGCCCGCGGGCCAGAAGCCACCCTGGCAGATGGGCTGGGTCAGCTGGGCGGAGCTTCCGTTGGACTGGCGCACGGTGGTGCCGTCGCTCGCCGTGGGCGCCACCAGCGCCCCGCTCAAGGGCGTGGGCACCCAGTTCTGGCTGGTTCACGTCAAGGAAAAGCGGGAAAACCCGGCATTGACATTTGACAAGCAAAAGGCGGCCATTGTGGAGGTCCTGCGGGTGACCCGGAATGAGGAGGCCCAGAAGCGCCTGGAGGCGGAGCTGCGCGGGCGGGCGGTCATCCAGCAAGCGCGGCCCCCCGTGCTGGCGCCGCCCCGGAACCGCGCTGACGACGCGGATTGAAATGGAAGCAGGACCGGGCAAGGGGGTCGGCGGGTGCCGCCGCTACCCAGTGCGTTCCGTCGCCAGAATCGTGCAGCCGCACAGGATGAGGGCCCCACCGCACCGTCTTGTGGACGGAACCCGCCGCTGTTTGATTGGAATCCAGCGGCCTTGATTGTTCTTGTCTGAGGAGCCATGGGGCGCCCCGCCCGAAGTTGGAACGGGGCGCCCCAATCAGCCTTCAGTTCACTGACCGAGCGCCTGGGCGCGCGGCTTGCGGATGATGCCGCCCATCTGCTCGAAGTGGTACTCAGCCGCCACGGAGTTGTGGCAGCCGTTGCACGTGGCTGCGGTGGGGCTGCTGACCACGTCCGTCACGTTGGGGACGCTGCCGCGCGAGGCGAGGACGGTGGTCCGCGTCACGGGCGTGACGCCGTTGGTGGTCTCATTGGTGGTCATCAGCACATTGGCCGGCAGGTCCGTGTCATAGCTGGACACGCCGCCAGCGGGCGCCGTGTGACAGGTCTGGCAGTTGTTCAGGATGCCGGGGAAGGTGACCTCGGACCAGTCATAATAGAACACGCCGGAGGTGCCGCGGTCGCGCACAAAATCAAACGGGAAGGCACGCCGCGCCGCCCCGTGGAGGCCGTGAATCAGGTTCTTGAAGTTCATCGGCTCCTCCGGATACAGCAGCGGGTCGCCGCCCATGGCGGTGTCCAGGGCGCCGAACGTGTCCCGCAGCGCCTGGGTCACGGTGACCGTGGTGGTGGCGCCAGCGGTGCCCCACGGGCCAGTGATGGTGGGCGTGGGAGTGGCCACCGGCGTGGGCACCGCCAGCACCGCCGCAATGAGCGTGGGGTCTGCGCCGCGCCCGCTGCTGGACAGGTTGGGGTTGTGGCAGACGAGGCAGACCTGCGGGTTGTCCACGCGGTTGCCGCCGTGACCTTCAATGGTCTCATGGCAGCCCAGGCACTTGTTCATGTCCACCGCCACGCGGCGCGTGGTGTCACCGGTGACGCCCTTGACGGAGGAGCGCGTGTGGCGGGCGATGTCATTGGCCGTGGTTGGGAAGCCCGGGACGTCCGTCTGCGTGAAGTAGCCCTGCAGAGCCACCGCGCGCATGGTGGCGTTGGCGGGGAAGGTGCCGCGCGCCGTCGGGATCGTCGCCACGCAGTCACCCGCGGTGCAGACAATGGCGTTGTCCAGCTTGAGGTTGGCCAGCGTGACGCTGGCCGGCTGCGCCGCGGTACGGCCCAGGTTGTTGTAG
>JACRCW010000034.1 GCA_016218805.1 Deltaproteobacteria bacterium
CGCGCAGCACGTCCGCTGCCCGGTCAGGCTGACCAAAGGTCCACTTGAACAGCGCGTCATGCAGGTTGGCCATTCAGGCACGCGACCATGGGCTGTTCGCCAGCGTCAACGCCCTGGTGGCGGGGCTCGATGCTCCCAAGGCTCAAGGGCGCTGGTGATCGAATACTGCGAGGGCCGGGTTTTCGTCGTCGGGGGCACAATGAGTTTGACCTGCTGGTCTCCGCGGAACTCCACACGCCTGCACCGTGAGGGCGTGCGGGTGTTTGACAGCGACGCCCGCCGCGTGGTGCCAATCGGGATCGTGCGACACGGCCTTGCCGCAGGGATGCTCCTCGTCACGGGGTTGACCGCCGCCCCCGCGGTGCGGGCGGAGGGACGCGTGGTGTTTGTGCTGCCGTTTGTGGCGGAGAACACGGTGAAGGAGGAGATCCTGGGCGGGCTGCGCGCGCTGTGGATGGATGAGGGGCGCAAGATCCCCGGCGTGGAACTCCCGGAGTTGACCACGCGCGCGCTGGGCATAGTTGGCGAATGCCGCGGCGAGATGTCCTGCCTGGGGCGCGGCCTGACGCGGTTGGGGGCCAGCCAGTTTGTGTTCACCGTGGTGGAGCGCGGTGACAAGGGCGGCTACCTGCTGAACCAGACGCTGCATGACGGGGCCGGCGGCGCACAGCAGGCTGAGGCGCGCACGCTGGTGAAGGGCAAGGGGCCCGCGCTGGAGAAAGCGGCGCGGCGCGCGGCGATGACGCTGCTGGCGCCGGAGCTGCTGACCGGGGCGGTGAGCGTGGAGGTGACGCTGCCAGGTGCGGAGGTTTCCGTCGACGGAACGCTGATTGGGAAGTCACCGTTGCGCGGTGCGTACGGCGGCCTGCGCGAGGGGCCCCACAAGGTGCGCGTGACCAAGGACGGCTACGAGCCCTTTGATGCGGAGGTGGACGTTGCGTTTGATGAGACGGCGGGCCTGGACGTGCGCCTGGTGCGGTCCGCGCGGACGGAGTTCAAGCCCTCCGGCGCAGCGGAGGCGGAAGGGCGCGGGTTCCCAACGGGCGCGGTGGTCATGCCGGTGGCGGGTCTCATTGTTTCGGCGGTGCTGACGTCGCTGGCGGCGGCGGTGGCGGGCGGCTTGGCGGGCGGCACCTTCTACCAGGCCCGCGCGCTGGAGGAGCGGGCCAACCGCGGTCAGCTTATCTTCCCGGACGACGCGTGGATGCTGTGGATTTGGCGGGTGTTGGCCGTTGCCACGGTGGTGGCGCTGGGCGTGATGGGGGTGGTGGCCGTGGTCAGTGCGGGCGCCACCGCGGCGGGAACCGGCGTGATGCTGGCGCTGCACTTCCTCAAGCCCGCCCCGGTGCCGGTGCGCGCCAAGGAGTACGTGCCGGTCAAGCCGCCGCGGGAGCCCTCCGCCGCGCCGCCGGCGCAGGAGCCGCCCCCGGCGCCGCCGCCACCCACCCGCAAGCAGAAGCGCCCCGTTGAGCAGACGGAAGAGACGCTGCCGGAGGGCGAATGAGACGGCTCGCTGTTGCCGCGCTGCTTTCCGCCGTGACGGCGTGCCTGTTTGCGCCGCGCCTGGAGGAGCGGGGCTACAAGACCTGCACGTCAGACGCGGAATGTGCCGAGGCGGGGCGCCTGTGCCGCACCGGCTACTGCAGCCCGCCCACGTGGTGGAACGAATCCTGGGGCGAGCGCCGGCAGGTGGTGCTGCACAACGTGTCCGGCGCGGTGGTGCCCAAGGGTTTCCCCGCGCGCCTGGGCGTGGGTCCTGACCCGCGTCCGTTCAAGCGGGACGAGTTCAATCCCTCCGCGCGGCTGGTGGCCATTGATCGCACGGCAGGCGGTGCGCAGGTGGAAGTGCCGGTGACGGTGGACGTGCTGTCCAGCCAGGCGTTTGACGTCATCTTCCGGCTGCCCGCGGAGATTCCCGTGGACGGGGTCTACGCGGACCTGTTTGTGTATTCGGCCGCCGGCGGGGCGGCAACGCGCACCGACGCGCGCAAGGACGTGTACGACCTGGACGACGACTTTGAGGCGCTGACGCTGGACGCGGCGCTGTGGCGCAGTCAGGGCCCCGCGGTGGTGCAGGACGGGGACGCCGTGGTGCAACGGGATGGTTACCTGTGGAGCAACGGCGCACTCCCCGCCACGCCGGGCGCGCTGTTGACCGTGGAGTTCCAGGTGGATTCCAACTGTGATGGCCTGGCCATGGGGCTGATCTCCAACAGCCAGCGCGGGTTCAAGACGCCCTACGTCGTCGTCAGTTCCACGGGGCCCGGGCAGGCGTCCGTGCAGGCGCTGCGTGGAGATGCGCTGCCGTTTGAGCCGGATGCGCCGGCCATCATGGACTTCACGGGTTCCACCCAGCGGTTGGACCTGCTGCTCAGCGGGGCGGCGGTGCGCGTGATTCTGGATGGGAACGTGGTGGACTCGTTTGAGATGCGGGAGGCGGTCACCGCGGAGATGCGCGCGCATTTCTTTGTGGAAGGCGGCAACTGCACGCTGTCCATCCACAAGACGCGCATGCGCGCCGCCCTGGCGGATGAGCCCGAACTGACGACGGAGCGGCGCGTGGCCAGGCCGGATTGAGGAGGTTCCCGTGGCGGGACGCAGGGCGCTGGTGGCGGGTGGCACAGGGTTGGTGGGCGGGTTGCTGGTGCAGCGCCTGCTGGAGGATGCGCGCTATGAGCAGGTGCACGCGGTGGGGCGCCGCCCGCTGGGGCTGACGCACCCGCGCCTGCACGAGCACATGGTGGTGCTGGACGCGCTGGCCGCGTGGAAGGACTGCCCCGCCGTGGATGACGCGTACTGCGCGCTGGGGACCACGCTGGGGAAGGCGGGCAGCCGTGCGCTGTTCCGGGCGGTGGACCTGGACGCGGTGGTGGCGTTTGCCCGCGTGGCGCGTGCGGCGGGCGCGCAACGCTTCCTGCTGGTGAGCGCGCTGGGCGCGGATGCGCGCTCCAAGATGTTCTACAACCGCACCAAGGGTGAGGCGGAGGAGGCTGTGGCCGCGCTGGGCTTCCCCGAGGTGCACGTGGTGCGTCCCTCCCTGCTGGACGGCCCGCGCCGCGAGTCCCGGCCGCTGGAGCAGCTGAGCCTGGTGGTGGCGCGCGCCGCCGCGCCGCTGCTGGGTCACTACCGGCCCATCCACGCGGATGACGTGGCGCGCGCCATGGTGGGCTACGCGTTTGACGGCATCCCCGGTGTCTCGGTCCACGAATCGGACCATGCCTGGGAGCGGGCGCACCGCGCCTGAGGCCGCGGCACGGTCCCGGCAGAGGACACGGTCCACCGCCGGTTGAGGTGCCCCCCCGGTGTCCGGTACGTACCGCGCTTCCCGCATGGACCCGACGATCCGACAGCTTGCGAAGTGGGGGTGCCTGGCGGCCGTCCTGGTGGCGGCGCCGGCGGTGCGCGCGGACCTGGAACAGCAGCCCGCGCAACGTGAGATGGAGGAGCGGGAGCGCGAACTGCAGAAGCAGGCGCGCCAGCCGCGTCTCACCAAGCCCCCCAAGCTCATCCACGAAGTGCAGCCGGTGTACCCGGAGACCGCCAAGGCGGAGAAGCGCCAGGGCGTGGTCATCATCCGCATCACCATTGACGACGAGGGCTACGTCCAGCGCATGGACGTGATCCAGTCCGCCGGCGCGGACCTGGACTGGGCGGCCATGGGCGCCATTGGCCAGTACGTGTTTGAGCCCGCCGAGGTGGACGACGTCCCCGCGCCCATCCAGATCGACTACCGGCAGAACTTTGTGTTGCAGGAGGAGGTCAAGGAAGTGGCGGTGGCGCCGCCCATTGAGGAGGGCGAGGACGCCATTCCACCGCCGGAGCAGCCGCCGCCTGTGGCGGAGGAGGGCGCGGAACCGCTCAAGCCGGTCAACTTCTACGGGCGCGTGCGCGAGAGCGGCACCAAGGCACCGCTGATGGACATTGAGGTGGCCGTGGTGGTGGACCCGGACGAGGAGCCCCTGTCCGCCGTGACCGACCGTGACGGGCGGTTTGAGATCCGCGGCGTGCCGGCGGGCGAGCACCTGGTCCGCATCTCCGGCACCGGGTACGAGCAGTCCACGTCCATTGAGGCGTTCTCCGAGAAGGAGGCGGTGCGCGCCATCTACTACCTGCCGCGTAAGAGCTACAACAAGTTTGAGACGGTGGTGACGGCCCGCCGCGCGCAGAAGGAAGTCAGCCGCATTGCGCTGAGCCGCGCGGAGGTGAGTTCGGTCCCCGGCACTTTTGGTGACCCCATCCGCGTCATTGAGAACCTGCCGGGTATGGCGCGCGCCCCGCTGCTGGGCGGTGCGCTCATTGTGCGCGGGGCCAATCCGCAGGACACCGGCGTCTACATTGACGGCGTTCCCATCCCGCTGCTGTACCACTTCCTGGCGTTGACCAGCGTGGTGAACTCAGAGTTCCTGGAAAGCATTGATTTCTATCCGGGCGGATTTGGCGCGCGGTACGGCCGGGCCACCGCGGGCATTGTGGACGTGAAAACGCGTGACCTGAAGCTGCGCAGCTGCCGTGGCTCCGCCAAGGTGGACATCATTGACAGCGCGTTCTTCTTTGGCTGCCCGGTCACGCTGTGGGGCCCTGAGGTGGACAGCGACGCGCCCAGCCTGCGGCGCATCACGTTTGCCGGCGCCGGACGCCGCAGCTACCTGGACGCGGTCCTGCCGCTGGCGTTGGAACTGCTGCTGCCGGCGGGCTCCAGCGCGCTGACCGCGGCGCCCGTGTACTGGGACTTCCAGGCCAAAGCGGAATACCGGCCTTTTGCTGCCCACACCTTCAGCCTGTTCACCTTTGGGTCCGATGACAAGCTCAAGGTCATTGCCGGCGGGACCGCGGACACGCTGGGCGCGCAGATCAACACGCACCAGGGCTTCACCCGCATGGTGGCCGCGTGGGAGTGGCGTCCCACGCCGCGGGTCACCAACCGGCTGTCACCGTGGTTGGGCGTGGAAAACAACTCATTCAACGGCAGCAGCGGGGCCATTGCGCTGGATTTCACCATTGACATCCGCAGCTGGGGCATCCGGGATGATTTCACGTACACGCTGATGGACGGCCTCAACCTCAATGCCGGCGTGGACGTGGTGGGCGGCCTGTATGACCTGGCCGGCGAATTCCCGCTGTCCACGGAAATTGGCGCGTTCCCGCGCATCATCCCGCGGCTCACCGGCCCGCCCATCATCTTCAAGGAAGGCGGCAACGCGCAGCTGTGGGGTGGCTACGTGGAGGCGGAAATGGGCCCGTGGCGCGGGCTCAAGATCGTCAGCGGTTTCCGCTTTGACCTGTTTGACTTTGAGAAGGCGTACAAGTTTGCGGCGTCCCCGCGCCTGGCCGTCCGGTATGAAGTGTTCCCGGGCACCACGCTCAAGGGCGCGTACGGCGTGTACGAGAAGCTGCCGGACTACCAGACGCTGTCCAGCGAGCTGGGCAACCGCGAGCTGGGCAACGAGCGGTCACGGCACCACGTGGTGGGCGTGGAACACAAGCTCACGCCGTTCCTCAACGTGGAACTGCAGCTGTTCTACAACCGCAAGAGCGAGCTGGCGGTCCTCTCCGACCGCATCCTGGACATTGACCAGGGCCGCGTGGTTCTGGAGAACTATTCCAATGACGGGCGCGGGTCCGCGTACGGCGCGGAACTCATGCTCCGCCACGAACTGACCAAGAACTTCTACGGCTGGATTGCGTACACGCTGATGCGCTCTGACGTGCAGCTCAAGTACGACCTGCCGTTGCGGGTCTACGAGTTCGACCAGACGCATATCCTCACGCTCGTGGGCCAGTACAAGCTGCCCTGGCATCTCCCGTTCCGCGAATGGTCACGCCTGGGACGCCTGCCGCGCGGCGTGTTCTGGAACACCGGCTGGGCCATCCTTTCCGGTGACTGGTCCGTGGGCGGGCGCTTCCGCCTGGTCACCGGCAACCCGACGACACCCTACGCTTCGGCGGCGCACGACCTGGACACCAACCAGTTCATTCCCAAGAGCGGCGCGCTGTATTCCGCGCGCATTCCGGCGTTCCACCAGCTGGACGTACGCGTGGATTACAAGATGGCGTTCGACAGCTTCCTGGTGAACCTCTACGTGGACCTCATCAACTTCTACAACCGCAAGAACCCGGAGACGCTGGTCTGGGACTTCCGCTACCGGGAGAGCGCGCCGCTGGCGTTGCTGCCGTTCCTGCCGGTGCTGGGCCTGAGCGCCGAGTTCTGACGACGGGGTGCACCGTGTCCTTGCTTCTTTGCTCCCTGCTGCTGGCCCAGGCTCCCACGCCGGATGCCGCCGCGCCCGCGCCCGCGCCTGCACCGCCGGCCCCCGCCGCTGCGCCCGCCACGGAGCCCGCGCCCGTGGACGACGAGAACGCCGTGGAGCGCGCGTTGGGGCGCCTGCCGCCGCTGCTGTGGGACAAGAGCCAGTCCCTGGACGCGCGCGTGGGGAAGGTCACCAGCGCCGCCCTGGTAGTGCTGGGTCTGGTGAGCCTGTCCGCTGCGCTGGCGGGGGTGGGCCTGACCGCTGTGCTTCAGCTCTCCCCGTGGCCGGAGACACCGGACGCGCGCACGCGCCCGCGTTCCACGTACATCCAGGCCGCGGTGGCGACGACGGCGTTTGCCACGGTGCTGGGCGTGGTGGGCGTACTGGGCGGGCTGTTTGCGCTGTTTGTGGCCTGAGGGCGGCGCGGCACGTCGGTGGACGGACCCGCGGTGTTGCTGCATCATGGCGCGCATGACTCCATGCAAGGTGGGTGCGGTGCCCGGCCGCCCGCGGGAGGGTAGCCGGCCATGACGGGGCAGGGTGAGCCCCACGTTGGCGCCATCTTCATTGCCTACAATGCAGCCACCACGCTGGAGCAGTTCTGGAAGGACTTCCCGCGGGACCGCGTGCGCACTGCCATCCTGGTGGATGACGCGTCCCGGGATGGGACCTTTGAGCTGGCGCAGCGGCTGGGCATCCAGTCCTACCGCAACGCGGTGAACCTGGGTTACGGCGGCAACATGAAGCGGGCGCTCTCCATCGCGCGCGAACTGGGCATGGACATCATCATCGACCTGCATCCTGACGGGGAATACGACCCGGCCGCCGTGCCGCTGGCGCTGGAGCGGATGAAGGCGGGCGCGGACTTTGTGCTGGGCAACCGCTTCCGCACCACCACGGCGCCGCTGCAGAGCGGGATGTACGTGTGGAAGCTGTTGCCCATTGTGGTGCTCAACGCCGTGGCGCGGTTTGTCCTGGCGGTGCCGCTGCAGGACCTGCACCAGGGGTTCCGCGTGTACAGCCGCCGCCTGGTGACGGAGCTGGACTATGAGCAGTGCTCCAACGGCTACCTGTTCAGCTTTGAACTGATTGCGCAGGCGGTGCTGGCAGGCAAGCGCATTGACCAGGTCCCCGTGCAGACGCGCTACACGGGGAAGAAGCGGGGGGCCAGCCTGAAGGACAGCATGGTGTATTCGCTGGGCGTGTTCCGCGTGCTGGCGCTGTTCCTGCTGGCGCGCGCGGGGCTGCGCACGCGGCTGTTCCGCGGCCTCCGGGCGCCCAAGGCGGACGCATGACCGCGGACCGCGCGGTGCAGCGCGTGACGCGGTGCCGCCTGTGCGGCGGCGCGGACCTGCACCCGTTCCTGGACCTGGGCGCCATGCCCATTCCCAACGGGTTTCTGGAGAAGAAGGACCTGGGTGCGCCGGAGCCGCGCTACCCGCTGGGCGTGGCGGTGTGTGAAACCTGCTGGCTGGCCCAGCTCACGCACGTGGTCCCCGCTGAGCTGATGTTCTCCAACTACCTGTACGTTCCCTCCACCTCCACGACGATGCTGGACCACTTTGGGCGCCTGGCGCGCGATCTCATCACGCGCTACCGGCTGGGCAGCGACGACCTGGTGCTGGACATTGGGAGCAATGACGGGACGCTGCTGACCTTCTTCCGGAGGCAGGGCCTGCAGGTGCTGGGCGTGGACCCCGCGTCCAACCTGGCGCGGCTGGCGCGCATGCAGGGCGTCAACACGCTGGACGTGTTGTTCTCCTCCGCGCTGGCCGCCGAAATCGCGCGGAACGCCCGTCCACGCCTGGTGGTGGCCACCAACGTGATGGCGCACGTCAGCGACCTGCACGACCTGTGCGAAGGCGTCCGGACGCTGCTGGCGGACGACGGCGTGTTGGTGGTGGAGTTCCCGTACCTGGCGGACCTGCTGCGCAGAAACGAATTCGACACGATTTACCACGAGCACCTGTCGTACTTTTCGCTTCAGCCGCTGGTGCGGCTGTTCAGCCAGCACGGGATGGTGGTGTTTGACGTGGAGGATCTGCCGGTCCACGGCGGATCCCTGCGCATCCATGCGGGACGCGCGGGCCGCGGCCGCACTGCTTCCGCGCGCGTGGCGGCGCTGCTGGAGGAGGAGGCGCGCACGCTGCAGGGGCGTGCCGCGTACGACGAATTCGCCGGACGGGTGCACACCAACATGGCGCGCCTGGTGGAGCTGCTGGAGTCCCTGAAGGCGGACGGGCGGCGCGTGGTGGGCTACGGCGCATCCGCCAAGGGCAACGTGCTGCTCAACAGCTGCCGCGTGGACACGCGCCTGGTGGAGTACGTGGTGGACTCCATCCCCTACAAACAGTGGCGGTTCACGCCGGGAATGCACCTGCCCGTCTACCCGGAGCAGAAGCTGGACGAAGACCGGCCGGACTACGTCCTGTTGTTCGCGTGGAACTTCCTGGAGGAGATCATGGCCAAGCAGGCCGCGTTCCGGGCGCGCGGCGGCCGGTTCATCCTGGCGGTTCCCGACGTGCGCGTGGTCCCGTAGCGCGGTCGCGCCGTTGTGCGTTGTCCCGTTTGCGCGCTATTCGCGCGCCGTGGTGACCGCCGCAACGCCGGGCAGGACCTCCCCGGTGGCGCCGCTGGTTGCGGGGGCCGCCGTCGCGCTCGGGCTCGCCCTCCAGGTCTCCTACGGGACCCAGGATCCGCTCGCGCTGGGGATTGTCGTGGTGGGGGTGGTGGCCGCGCTGGCCGCGGCCTGGGTGGGGCGGCGCGAGGAGCCGGCGCCGCTGGGGTGGTCCGTGCGCGCGGTGCTGGGGCTTGGCCTGGGCGCCAGCATCCTGCGCGGCTTCCTGTTCCTGCCGGGTGTCCTGATTGATCCGGCGCGCATGGGGCCGTTCCGCCCGGAGTCTGCGCTCATGGCGGTGCTGCTGGCCAGCTGGGCGTGGCGGGGCGCGCCAGCGTGGCTGGTGCGCGCGCGTTTCCCGGCCATTGTGGTGCTGTTCTCCGTCGTGGCCGTGTTGGTCATCCGCGCCACGCCCGCACCGGGCATTGACGTGTGGCACTACCAACAGGTGGGCGCTGCGGCGCTGGCTGACGGCCGCAACCCCTACCAGCAGCGCTATCCCAACCGTTACGGGCCGGGGACGCCGTTCATCCACCCGTCGCTGCTGACCCCGGATGGTGAGCAGGTCCTCACCAACCCCTACCCGCCGCTGGTGTTGCTGGCGGACCTGCCGGGCGCGCTGTTGGGTGACGTCCGCTGGTCGCTGCTGGCGCTCATGCTGCTGGCGGCGTTCCTGGTGCGGGCGCTGGGCCGCGGCAGCGCAGATGCCGAACTGGCCGCGCTGTTCCTCCTCCTCCAGCCCCAGGCGCTGCTCGTCGTGGAAGTCGCGTGGTCAGACCCGCTGTCCCTGGCGTGCCTGCTGCTGGTGCTGCTTGCCGTGCAACGCGCGCCTGGCACAACCGCCGCGGACCGTCTGGCCTGGCTGCTGCCGGGTTTGGCGGCAGGCGTGACGGTGGCCTCCAAGCAGTACACGCCCATCCTGCTGCTGCCCGTGCTGCTTGCCCTGGCACCCGCGCTGCGCGCGCGGGCCGTGCTGACCGCCGCCGGCGTGACCGCAGCGGTGATGCTGCCGTTCCTGGCGTGGGACCCGCCCGCGTTTGTCCTGGGCGTGATCCAGTTCCAGTTGCGCCAGCCGTTCCGCCACGACGCGCTGTCCATTCCCGCGTTCATCACGTCCCTGGACGGGCCGGTGCTCCCGGCGTGGCCGGCGTTCCTGCTGTGCGCGGGCGTGCTGGTGATGACGCTGCGCCGCCGGGTCACGCTGCAGCAGGCGTTGCTGTCCGGTGCGGCCGCGTGGCTGGTGTTTGTGGTGTTCAACAAGCAGGCGTTCCTCAACTACTACTGGATGGCCGTGGGCGTGTTGTGCGCGGCGCTGGCGGTGCTGGCACGCCGCGCGTAAGTGATACAAATCAGGCAGCGCGTCAGCGTTCCCGCACGCGGCGTGCGTACTGTTCCATCGTCGTGCGCGCCGCCTCATGGACCGGGCGCAGGGTGATGCCGCGCTCTGCCAGGCGCGCACTGGCCAGCACCACGTAGGTCAATGAGCACGTGCGTTTCACACCAGTCCACGTTGGGCCGGCCGGTCCGGGCAGCCGCGTTGACCACTGCGGCGGGACGGTGCGCAGCCAGCTCCTGCCGCACCGCGGACCGGTCCGTGATGTCCGCGGTGGAGGGGAACGCGCCGGGCAGATCCCGGGCCAGCCGCTGTCCCAGGAGGCCCGCGCCGAACACCAGGATGCCCATGGGCGCGCCGCCAGCGCGGGAACCGCGCCGGGATCCCGCAGGTCTTGCGGACCCGCCCCGTGCGCCCCCCGCGCGGACAGAACACGTCCCCGGGCTGATGTGCTAGGGGTCCGCGCCGCCGGCGTCCCTCGTCGGGAGACCCTCCTCCCGCGGCGCCGCGCAAGGCAGGCACGCGCGCATGAAGGTCGGTATCCCAAAAGAGACCCACCCCGGTGAACAGCGGGTGGCGGCTTCCCCGGAAGCGGTGAAGAAGCTCATAGGCATGGGTTTTGACGTGATGGTGGAGGCGCGCGCCGGCGCGCTGGCGGACTTCCCTGACGAAACGTACGCGGCAGTGGGCGCGCACATCGTGGACACGGAGACGGTGTGGCAGGACGCGGACCTGGTCCTCAAGGTGCGGGCGCCCGCCAAGCATCCCGCGCACGGCTGGCATGAAGCGGACAAGCTGAAGGAGGGCGCCATGCTCATCTCCTTCATCTGGCCCGCGCAGAACAAGGACACGCTGGAGCGGTTGCGGGCTCGCAAGGCCAGCGTGCTGGCCACGGACTGCGTGCCGCGCATCAGCCGCGCGCAGTCCATGGACGCGCTGTCCTCCATGGCCAACATTGCCGGCTACCGCGCCGTCATTGAGGCCGCGGGGCTGTACGGCAGCTTCTTCACGCAGCAGATCACCGCCGCCGGAAAACTCCCGCCGGCCAAGGTGCTCATCATCGGCGCCGGCGTGGCGGGGCTGGCGGCCGTTGCCGCGGCGCGCGGGCTGGGGGCGGTGGTGCGCGCGTTTGACACGCGCGCCGCGGTGCGCGAGCAGGTGCAGAGTCTGGGCGCTGAGTTCCTGGAGGTGAAGCTCACCGAATCCGGCGAAGGGCAGGGCGGCTACGCCAAGGAGATGAGCCCGGAGTTCATCAAGGCGGAAATGGAGCTTTTTGCGGCGCAGGCCAAGGAGGTGAACATCATCATCACCACGGCATTGATTCCCGGGAAACCCGCGCCGCGCCTCATCACGCGTGAACACGTGGAGCTGATGAAGCCCGGCAGCGTGGTGGTGGACATGGCGGCGGAGCAGGGTGGCAACTGCGAGGTGACCAACCCCGGTGAAATCCACGTCCACCAGGGCGTGAAGGTGGTGGGCTACACGGACCTGCCGGGCCGCCTGGCCACCACGGCCAGCCAACTGTACGGCAACAACCTGCTCAACCTGCTTGGCCTGATGTCCCCCAAGGCCGGCGTGCTCACACCCAACTGGGATGACGAGGTGCTGCGCGGCGCGCTGGTCACCCGCGGCGGCGAGATCACCTGGCCCCCGCCGCAGAAACCCGCGGCGCCGGCACCCGCACCCGCGGCGGCGGCACCCAAGCCCGCCGCGGCGCCGGCACCCACGCCCGCGGCAGCACCCGCCAAGAGCGGCCACGGCGGCCACGGGGCGGGCGCGGCGTCGTCACCGTCCAAGTCCTCGCCGGTGGTGGCCGGGGTGGGCGCGCTGGGGCTGGCAGCGCTGGCGTACTTCATGGTCACCGCGCGCGGCGCCGTGAACCCGGAAGCGCGCGAGTTTGTGCAGCACCTCACGGTGTTTGTGATGGCGTGCTTTGTGGGTTGGCAGGTCATCTGGAATGTGAGCCCCGCGCTGCACACGCCACTGATGAGCGTCACCAACGCCATCAGCGGGATCATCGTGCTGGGCGGCATGCTTCACCTGGAGGGGGGAATCACCGCGCCGGCGGTCATCGTCGGGGCCGCGGCCATCCTGCTGGCCACCATCAACATCGGCGGCGGGTTCCTCGTCACGCAGCGCATGCTGCGGATGTTCCGGAAGTGAGGCAGCGGCGATGGACCAGGTTCTTCTGAGCGTCTCGTACATCATCGCTTCCATTCTGTTCATCATGAGCCTGCGCGGGCTCTCCGGGCAGGAGACGGCGCAACGCGGCAACCTCAATGGCGTGATCGGCATGGCCATTGCCGTGGGCGCCACCGCGCTGTCCCCCAGCGTGCACGCGTACGCGCTGCTGGTGGGCGTGCTGGTCATTGGCGCGGGCATTGGCGCGGTCATGGCGTCCCGCGTGCAGATGACCGCCATGCCGGAGTTGGTGGCGCTGCTGCACAGCTTTGTGGGCGCGGCCGCCGTGCTGGTGGGCTTTGCCAGCTACCTGGGCGGGGCGGAGCACGGCTCGCGCACCATCATGCTGGTGGAGCTGCACATTGACGTGCTCATTGGCGCCATCACCTTCACCGGCTCCATCATTGCGTTCCTCAAGTTGCGCGGCACGGTGTCCGGCAAGCCGCTGCTGCTCCCCGGCCGCCACCTCTTCAACGCCGCCATGGCCCTGGCGTGCATTGGTCTGGGCTGGCCGTTCCTGGCTGCGCCGGGGACGGAGGGCCTGATGCCGCTGCTCATCATGGCGGGCGTGGCCGGCGTGCTGGGTGCACACCTGGTGCTCGCCATCGGCGGCGCGGACATGCCGGTCGTCGTGTCGCTGCTCAACAGCTACTCGGGGTGGACCGCGGCGGCGGCGGGTTTCATGCTGTCCAATGACCTGCTGATCATCACCGGCGCGCTGGTGGGCAGCAGCGGCGCCATCCTCAGCTACATCATGTGCAAGGCGATGAACCGTTCCATCTGGAACGTCATCTTTGGCGGCTTTGGCGGGGACCAGCCCAAGGCCACGGGGCCCGCTGCCGTGCCCGCCGGTGAAGTGCGTGAAATCGGCATGGATGACGCCGTGGCTGAGCTGGCCAAGGCGCGCGAAGTGGTGATTGTCCCCGGGTACGGCATGGCGGTGGCTCGCGCGCAGCACGCCGTGAAGGACCTGATGGAGCAGCTCAAGGGTCGCGGTGCGCGCGTTCGCTTTGCCATCCACCCGGTGGCGGGACGCCTGCCCGGTCACATGAACGTGCTGCTGGCAGAGGCCGCCATCCCGTACGACATTGTGCTGGAAATGGAGGATATCAACGACGACCTGCCGAAGACCGACGTGGTGCTGGTGATTGGCGCGAATGACATTGTGAACCCGTCCGCGGAGACCGACGCCAGCAGCCCCATCTACGGGATGCCGGTGCTGCAGGTGTGGAACTCCAAGCTGGTGGTCATTTCCAAGCGCTCCCGCGGCGCGGGCTATGCGGGCGTGGACAATCCGCTGTTCTACAAGGAGAACTCGCGGATGCTGCTGGGGGACGCGCGCAAGACCATGGAAGAAGTGGTGACAAAGCTGAAGCAGCACGGCAGGTAGCGGTGCCCCCGCTGAGACTCCGGCTCAGTACTTCTCCAGTGTCGGCGATGATCAGTGTCTGCTGCCGACAGATCGGCGCAGTTCCTCCTTGTAGTTCTCCGACAGATCGGCCGGAGCGTCAGCGCATCCGACGAACCCCGCCGCCTGCAGGATCTCCCACGCGCCAGCGGCGGACGCCGAGCTCGTCGCAGCAGCGGTCCAGTCCCTCGAGAACCAGGTCGGTGATGGACTTCCCGCTCGGCCGGCAGGCCCGCTGCACCTTTTTGCGTGATCGGAGCGTCGAGACGAACGGTGATGCGGCGTGCGACCGTGCTGCCAGAAACGTATCAGACGCGGAGCGCGGGTGGTCTCGCTCCGCCTACTCGTCCACGACGGACGCCACCTGGCGCAAGCCGAATTCCCGCGTGCCATCCCGCGCGCGCACGGCAACCACCTGATTGGTGATGCGCACCTTCTGGCCGGTGGGCAGCGGGAACACAAACCCGCGGGTGCTGTACGGCATGCGGTCCACCTCCAGCGGTTCGTCCAGCGGCTCGCGCCGGCCGTCCGCCTGGATGCGGTCATGCACGTGGCTCCAGCCGCGGCGGGCGCCGGCCGGCACCTTGGCCAGCAATCCCCAGGAATCGCCAAAGATCGTCGCGTCGGACGCCATCCGTGCCGCACCGCTCTGCGCGCGCGCCAGCATCCAGAAGGGCGTGTCCTCCGGCGCGGGGTTCACGGACAAAGACCCGCCCAGCAGCGAAGTCGGCTGGTGCACCACCTCGTCCAGCAGGCCGGCCACCTCATCCAGGTTCATCCATTCCACGCCGTCCACCCACAGGTGGCCCAGCCCGCCGTCCTTGTCATGCGTCAGCACGTGCGTGTGCCGGCTGACCATGGCCGCGTTCCACGCCATTCCCAGCCCGGTGGGCTTGGCCAGCTCGGTGGACTTCACCAGCACGGACAGGTCCACAAAGCGCCACGCGCCCGTCGCGTCGCGCAGCATGCCCACGTACGCAATCTCGGAAGGCCGCCCGTCCGGACCCAGCCGCAACTGCAGGGCGGAGTGCGTGCCCACCTCGGAGGCGTCCAGCGTGAGGCGTGCCAGCAGGTTCCCGTCGCCATCCACCAGCGCCACCTGCACGTCATCCCACTGCGCGCCCGCCGTGGGGAACCCCGAGTACATCCCCGTCACCAGCACCAGCTGCCGCGCCAGCTGTGGGACGCGGTCCGCCGCGGGTTCCAGGTGCGCGTGCCCCACCGCGTGCGCCACGCCCACCCAGGAGCGCGCGTCGTGCAATGCGTCCCGCAGGAACCACCGGCCGCCGTCGTCACGGTCCTGCAGCACCAAGGACCGCGCTTGCATCATCTGGTCCAGCGTGGGTTCGTACTGGAAGGTCCGGCCGCTCACCGCGTCCCGCCGCGTGGCGACGATCCTGGGCGCGCCGGAAGGGCACCCCACGCTGGCGTTGTACCGCTGGGCACCGCCGGGCGCGCCGGGCACGTCCAGTTCCAACTGGCCCGCGCACGCGCCGTCGCGGACCTGCGCGGGGGTGCGGCTGAGCACGCGCTCGGTGACCGGGCCCACGCCGTCAATCTCGCGCTGCAGCTCAAAGCTGCGCCCCTCCGCGCCGGTCAGCGTCACCGGCGTGAGCGGTTGCGGCAGGCCCGGGCGCTTGCAGGCGCCCAGGGCGAGGCAGCACAGGAGGGCGGGGCGGAGGTTCATCGTCGTCAGGGTACCTAGATGTTCCAGACCGGGGGGGTGGTGCAAGCCCGGCAGGGTCAGGTCTGCTTGAGCAGGCCCTCCATCACGCTGCGGGCCACGGGGTGGTAGCCCGCGCGCGCCTCGCCAAAGACGCGGCGGGCCAGCGCCAGCCCGTCCGGGGTGGCCTTGAGCGCGGTGTACAGCGGGCGGAGGTACTTCATGCGGCCCACGCCCTTGAGCGTCTTCTCCACGACGGGAAACGCGGGTTGATGGCCGGCCCGCGCGCAGTGCGTGAGGAAGCCCACGCGGATCTCCATGTTGCCGCTGTCCATCAGCTTGAAGCGCTCCTGCATCCACGCGCAGTCCGCCGCGGCCAGCGCCGGGATGCGCGGCAGCAGCACCTGCCAGTCATTCGGGCGGAAGCCGCGGAAACTGGCCTCGTCGGGCCGGTCGCCCTTGCCCAGCCGCTGCGCCAGGCCCGTGAGCGTCTCCAGGCGCACGGAGCGGGGTTGTGCCGCGTCGTCGGGGAGGCCCTCGCCGTGCAGCCAGCCGTCCAGGTTCACTTCACGCGCGGCCTGCGGCAGTTCGCGCTTGAGCAGGCCCAGGAAGTCTGAGGTGGTGATGGAGCGGAAGCGGAAGGTGGAGATGTACGTGCGCAGGAAGCGGTCAAACGCCTCGCGCCCCGTGGCCACTTCAATCCGCTGCAGCAGCAGGCAGCCCTTTTCGTAGGGGACCTGCGAGTACACCTCATCCGGGTCCACGCCCTCCAGGTGCGTCTGCAG
>JACRCW010000004.1 GCA_016218805.1 Deltaproteobacteria bacterium
AACATTGTCAAGACCGATCCCAGCCGCACCCTGGGCGTCCCCAACACCCGCAAGCGTGCGGGCGGTGACCGCAAGTACTTGATTCACCTCATGACTGGAGCCCTCATCATGTAAGGCCTGTCAGAATGCGACCGCCCTGCCTTGAAGACCCGCGCGCGCAGCCGGGCATTGCATTCCAACGGGTTTGGTGGAGGCTCGGCCCAGGAGGGATGGACCCATGACCGCGGTGGCGCTCGCACTGCTGATGTCCCTGGCCGGCCCCGCCGGCGCGACGCCGGAGCGTACGCCGCGCGTGGAGCGCGCGCGGCGCGTGATGCTGGCCGTGGGCGGCGTTCTCGTCGCCACGGGGGCCCTCTCCCTTGCCGTCGCCGCGCCGGCCGCGGCCATCGCCGCCGGCGGACTGGGCGCGGGCGCGTACTACCAGGGCCGCACGTTGGAGCGCCCCATTGACACGTACCAACTGCAGGCCGCGCAGCAGCGCTCCCGGGTTGCGTACCTCGTCGGCTACACGGGCGTGGCCGTGGGCGCGGTGAGTGGGCTGGCGGCGGTGACGGCGCTGGGCGTGGGCGGGGCGCTGCTGGTGGGCGGGTGGTTGGGACTGTAGGACGCGTGGCGCTTCACCCGGCGCTGTTCTAGGACGACGCGCATGCGCGGCCGGTGGCTTCCCGTGGTGCTGATTGTGGCCTCCGGCGCCGCGTGCGCGGGGCGCGACCCGACGTACAGCTCGGACATCGGGGTGGAGGCAGTCCCCGTGGACGAGGGGAGCCTTGCGGGATGGTGGGTGGGGCAGTTTGAGGCGGCCTCCGTGGTGAACGTCCCCATTGTCGGACCGCGCAACGGGGGCTCCAACAGCGGGCGCCTGGTGCGGCTGACCTGGAACGCCGGCGCGGGCCGCTATGACGCGGAGATGACGTGGTGCTGGGCGGACGTGTTTGAAGTGGAGGGCGTGCGCCACGCGTTTGACGACACAGCGCTGGCGCGGCTGCGGGTGGGCGCGACGACGGTGACGGCGGAGCATGACCGCGGCGCGGTCCAGTTTGGCCGCGTGCTGGACCTGTGGGGCGTGCGCGACATGCCGGACCCGTACGACACCGAGTTGCCCACGCACCGCAACTTCAGCTCACCCCCGCAGAGTGACTGGGTGTTTGACGAAGACCAGGACGGGCACCCCGGCGTCACGGACCACATGAGCGGCACCATTGACGGCGATGCGTACGTGGTGGTGCGCACCATCTTCTCGCCGCACGGCGTGGCCCGGACCCCTGACCAGCTGGTGGGCCTGGTGGCGCCGGAGCGCATTGAGCAGCGCGTGCTGGACTCCACCGCGGCCATCTGGGGGATCCAACAGGGCGCCGTGGAGACGCGGCAGACGCCGGACCCGGACCCGCGCGCCAGCTGGTTCCAGATGGTGCGCATCGCCGATGGCGCCACGTGCAGCGACGTGCGCGCGGCCCGCGCAGACGGGCGGCTGGCCGCGCGCCGGCCGTTCTGACCATGAACGTGCGTTTCACCCGCGTGGCACAGACCCCCGGCGGCGCGCGTGCCGGCATCCTCCACACGCGCCGGGGCGACGTGCCCACGCCGGTGTTCATGCCGGTGGCCACCCACGCCGCATTCCGCCACGTGTCCCTGGCGGACGCCGCGGCCGCGGGCGCGCCCGTCATCCTCTCCAACACCTACCACCTGCTGGATGCGCCGGGGCCGGAGGTGCTGTCCCGCGCCGGCGGCATCCACCGCTTCACCGGCTGGCCCGGCGTGGTGCTGACGGACAGCGGCGGCTTCCAGCTGTTCTCGCTGCGGGACACCGCGCACACCACGGAACGCGCCGCGCACTTCCGCCTCCCAACGGGGCGGCGCGTGACCCTGTCACCGGAAGCCAGCATGGCCATGCAGCACGCCATTGGCAGTGACATCATGATGGTGATGGACGTGTGCGTGGAGTCCACGCTGCCGCTGGATCCCACCCGCGAGGCGATGCTGCGTACCCACCGCTGGGCCCGCCGCAGCGTTGAGGCGCACCACCGCGCCGGTACGGGGCAGGCGCTGTTTGGCATTGTGCAGGGCGGCGTGCATGAGTCACTCCGGCGTGAGAGCGCGGCGGAACTGGCGGAGCTTCCGTTTGACGGCATGGCCATTGGCGGGCTGGCGGTGGGTGAGGGCAGGGCGGAGCGCGAAGCGATGACCGCGCTGGTGGCGCCGATGCTGCCCGCGGACAAGCCGCGCTACCTGATGGGCGTGGGCACGCCGCTGGACATTGTGGAGGCGGTCCACCGCGGCATGGACATGTTTGACTGCATCCTGCCCACCAAGATGGCGCAGCAGTCCTACGCGTACACGTTCCGGGGCACGCTGGAACTGCGCCGCCCGTCCATGCGTTTCCATGATGGCCCGCTGGAGCCCGGCTGCGATTGTGCCGCCTGCACCACGCACGGGCTGGCGTACGTGCACCACCTGCTGCGCGGCGGCCACGCGCAGGGCGTGCGGCTGGTTGCCATCCACAACATCCGTCACCTGGTGCGCCTGGTGACCCGCCTGCGTGACGCCATCCTCCGCGCGGACTGGGACGCGACAATTGCCCCGCTGCGCGCGGAGCTGCCGCGCCGCCTCAAGGAGCCGCTGACGTGACCGGCCCGGTTGACGAACGCGCATTTGAACTGGTTACGCTGGCCAGTGGCGCGCGCGCGGTGAAACACCGCGGCCACGGTGAGGTCATGCACCCCGGTGTGGGCCCGTGGCGCGAGGCCAACCACCTGTACGTGGACCAGTCCGGCCTGGCCGTGCGGCTGACGGAGCCCGGGCCGCCCCTGGTCCTGCTGGACGCCGGCCTGGGTGCCGCCACCAACGCGGTGGCCGCGCTGACCTGCGCGCGCGCGCTGGGGCCAGCTCAGCAGCGCGAGCTCCACGTGTGGAGCCTGGAGACCACGCTGGCTCCCGTGCGGTTGGCGCTGGAGGACGCGGCGGGGTTCCCGTTCCTGCAGCCGTTTGCCGCGGCGGTGCAGCAGTTGCTGCGTGACGACGTGGTCCACCTGCCCCGCGCCACCTGGCGCCTTGTGGTGGGTGACATGGCGGAAGCCTGGCGCCGCGCGGACCTGCCCGCGGCGCACGTGGTGTTCTTTGACCCGTTCTCACCTGCCGCCAATCCGCAGCTGTGGACGCCGGCCGCACTCCGGCTGTTGCGCGCGCGTTGTGACGACGGCGCAGAAGGGTGCGCGCTCTACACGTACAGCGCTTCCACCCCCACGCGGGTGTCGTTCCTCCTCGGCGGATTCTTCGTCGGCGCGGGCGTCTCTGTCGGCACGCGCCGTGAGACCACCGTGGCCGCCACGCGGCCCGGCCTGTTGCGCGCGCCGCTGGGCGAGCGCTGGATGGCGCGCTGGGAACGCTCGTCCGCGCGCGCGCCGCACGGCCAGCCGCTCACCGACGAGGTGGAGCGTGCGCTGCGGGACCATCCGCAGTTCCACGCCGGGACGGGTCAGCCCACCTTCAACAGGCTTGCCACGTAGCTGCCCACGCGCGCGGCGCTGTTGCCGTCGTGCTGGAAGCGCACGCCAAACACCGGCTGCCCGTCCGCGCGGAACCAGCGGACCTCCGCCGGGACGGCCAGCGCGTCCCCAAACGGTGCGGGCAGCGTGAAGTGCACCACCGCGCGCACGCCCTCCATCAGCGGCGGCATCTTCCCCAGCATGGCGCCGCCCTCGCTGATGTTGAGCATCCGGCCCTGGTGCACGCGCCCCGTGCTCTCCTCCACGCGCACGGCCAGCGCGCAATGCACGCGCGGCGCCTGGCGGTCCGTGGTGGGGTCATGGATGCCGCGCGCAAACTCCGTGACGCGGTCCAGCGCCACCTCGTCAGGGGCCACCGTCACCGCCACGTCCCCGCGGACCGCGCCCTTGCCGGAGCTGCGGCGCGCGGTGACCTTGCCGTGGACGTAGAACTGCCGGATGGGGCGGCCCAGGAACCGCACCGCCACCTCCACGGAACTGCCCAGCGGGATGGGGTCCGTGCAGTCCACCAGGATCCCGCGGACCTGCTTGTCCGTGAACAGGTGCTCCAGGAACGCCTGGGGCGAGTCCAGCACCATGAGCAGCCGGGGTGGACCGGCAGGCGCAGGCGGCGGCGGCGGCGGCGGCGTGACGGGCCGCGCCGGGGTGGGCACGGGGTTGAAGGACTGCGGCAGCGGCGCCGGCGGAGGCATGGGCAGCGGCGCGGGCGGCGGCGTGTGCCGCGTCCAGGACGCGTTGCCCGCAAACAATGCCCGCAGCTCGCGGTCCAGTACGCCCGAGCGGAGGTCAGACAGCATGCGGCCCTGGTGGAGCGTCATCAGCTCCAGCACAAACTCGCCTGACGCCCGGGGCAGGTACGGCACGCGCCGGGTCACCAGCAGCTGGCCCTCCGCGTACAGGTTGGTGAGGATGAACCCGTGTTCCGCTCCGCGGTCCAGCGTATGCACGTCCAGCTCGCGCCCCTCCCACCTCACCACCTCGACGAGGGGGACCACCGGCGGCCGCTTGGGTGCTTCCGTGGACATGCACGGATCATAGCCTCGCCGGGGTGGCCGTGGCAGCTTCCCGACGGGCGCACGGCGCAGACTGCCCAACGCCCGGAGACGAACGCGATGCGCCTTCCCGCCATGGATGTGCTCGGCCGCGCGGCACAGCACTTCGGTGAGCGCCAACTCCACGTCGACGCCATGCCGGCGGACGTCCTGCGCCTGCGGTTGTCCTCAGGCATGACCCGGATCAACCGCATGGAGGCGTGCGCATACCTTGCGGGGTCGCTGCTGGTGGACTCGGGGTTCTCCCACGTCGGGCCCCAGGTGAACGCATTCCTCGCACGGCGCGCCGTGGACGCGGTCTTCCTCACGCACCACCATGAGGATCACGCCGGCAACTGCGGCGCCGTGGCCCGCGCGCACGGCTGCCCCGTGTACCTGCGCAACCCGTCCGCGCGCCACGGCGAGGGCGTGGCCGCGCTGCGCCCGTACCGGCAACTGTGGTGGGGCGAGCCGGGCGCCTACGATCCCCTCGACGCACCCGCGAGGGTCACCACGGGCGCGCGGACCTTCACGCCCGTTCCCATCCCTGGCCACTCCGCCACGCACACGGCGCTGCTGGAGGAGCGGACGGGCATTGTGTTCACGGGGGACCTGTTCGTCAGCCGCGGTGCCAGCGCGGTGATGAGGCACGAGGACCCGTTCCAGTCCATCACGTCGTTGCGGCGCGTGGCGGACCTGGAGCCGGCGTTGATGCTCACGGGGCACGCGCTGGCCGTGGAGCAGCCCGCGCGCGTGCTGCGGCAGAAGGCGGACGCCATGGAGAACGCGGCCGCGCAGGTGCTGGAGCTCCACCGCGCCGGCCACCCGCCCAGGGACATCCTGCACCGTGTCTTCCCATACGGCCGCGGCCAGGACCGCCGGTTTGCATTCTTTACCGGTGGGGAGTTCTCGCGGCTCAACTTTGTGCATGCGTGCATCCGGCACGCGCCGTGAGGCGCGCGTGCACGGCGGCAGGCGGCGCGTGGCGTCGGGGACGTAGCGTGGTACAGCCGCTGATCTGCGGAGGTGCAGCGTGACCCTGGTTCCCTTGACGGTGGGCGTGGTGGTGACGCTGTTGATGTTCGTGGGCCACGCGGTGCTGCAGCGCATCCTGTGGCGCGGCACCTCCATGCGCCGTGACCTGGCGGAAGGGAACACGGGCCGCGCCCTGCTGCAGGTGGGACAGCTGCTGGGGATTGTGCTGGTGGCCACCGCGGTCACGCGCGGCTGCAGCCAGGGGGAGAACCTCGTTGAAGACCTGCAATGGGCGGGCCTGTACGGGTCGGTTGCGCTGGTGCTCCTGGAGCTGGCTTCCGCCGTGGGGATGCGCCTGCTGGTCCAGTCCCGGCTGCGCGCGGAGATTGTGCGCGGCAACGCGGCCGCGGGACTGGCGGCGGCCGGGCACGCGGTGAGCACCGCGCTGCTCATCTCCACCAACCTGCACGGCACGGATGCGGCCATGCTGCCCGTCAGCGTGGTGTTCTTCCTGGCGGGGCAGGCGGCCCTGTACGCGTTCACGCTGGGGTTCCGCGCGCTCACGTCTTACGACGACGCCGAGGAGATCC
The DNA here is from genome assembly GCA_016218805.1 of Deltaproteobacteria bacterium. Taxonomy (GTDB): domain Bacteria; phylum Myxococcota; class JACRCW01; order JACRCW01; family JACRCW01; genus JACRCW01. Next base: position 6,100 of record JACRCW010000004.1, read on the forward strand.
TCGGCGAGAACATGGCGGCGGCGTGGTCCTACGCGGGCGCGATGATCGGCGTGGCGCTGGTGGGAACCCACGCGGCAACGGGTGAGTTCGAAGGGTGGGGCGCGTCGTTTCTCGCGTTTGGCCGCAGCCAGCTGTGGGTGCTGCTGTTCTGGCCGGTGCGCCAGGTGCTGGTGCAGGGGCTCCTGCTGGGAGCGCGTCCCACGCTGCGCGGCGGCAGGCTGGACGAGGAAATCGCCCGGGACCGCAACGTGGGCATGGGCGCGCTGGAAGCGCTGGCGTACATTGCCACGGCGCTGTTCATCCAGACGGTGGGCACATGATGGACGCGGGCTACGCCCACCTGGCGGACGCGCTGCTGCGCAGCGGCGTCATCGGGGACCCGTGGGTGGAGGGCGCGCCGCGCTTCGCCACGCAGCCCGTGGTCATCACCCCGCAGGACGAGCGCCGTTTTCATGACGTGGCGCGCGCGCTGTGCACCGCGTTTGACGCCGTGGGCCGCCTGTGCGCCGCCGACCCCGCCCTGGTTGACGAGCGGCTGGCCCTCACGCGCACGCAGGCGCTGGTGTGGCGGGCCAGTCACCCGCACTGGCACGGGCTGGCGCGCGCGGACCTGTTCACCACGTCTGACGGCCTGCGCGCCTGCGAGCTCAACTGTGACACGCCCACCGGCGAAGCCGAGGCCGTCCTCCTCAACCGCCTGTTGCTGCCCGCGCATCCGGGCACGCGCGACCCCAACGCCGGCCTGGAGGAGGCGTTCACCGCCATGGTGGAAGGCTACGCGCGCGCGGTGCTCGCCCCCGGCGCGCTGCCAGGCACGGCGGCCATCCTGTACCCCACGGAGATCACCGAGGACCTCTCGCTGGTGCGCCTGTACCGCGGGTGGCTGCAGGCGCGCGGCTGGCGCGTGCTGCTCGGGAGCCCGTTCAACCTGCAGCCCGGCGCGCACGGCAGCGTGGAGGTGTTTGGCCAGCGCGTGGACCTGGTGTTGCGCCACTACAAGACGGACGGGTGGACGGAGCGCACCCCAGCCTGGGACAACGAGCCGCCCTTTGCGGACCCTGAGCCGCTCGTCGGTGCGCTGGGCCTGTTGCTGCAGGCAACGCTTGACGGGAAGTGCGCGGTGGTGAACCCGTTTGGGTCCGTGCTGGCGCAGAACAAACGGACCATGGCGCTGCTGTGGGAGGAGCTGGCGCGGTTGCCTGCCGCGGCCCAGGACGTGGTGCGCGCGCACCTGCCGCTGACCGTGCGCCTGGAGACGCTGGCAGTGGCGCAGCTGCTGGAGGAACGCATGCGCTGGGTCCTCAAGAGCGACTACGGCGCGGAAGGTGCGGAGGTGGTCAGCGGCGCGCATGTGACCGAACCGGAGTGGCGCGCCGCGGTGGCCCACGCCATCCCGCGGCGGTGGGTGGCACAGGAGCGGTTCACGCCGCTGGTCGACGCGCGCGGGGAATCCATCAACATGGGAGTGTTTGTGGCCGCGGGCGAACCTTGCGGTCTTTACGCACGGCTGCAGGCCGGGCCCACGGATGGCACCGCGCGGTCCGCCGCCGTGCTGGTGCAGGAGGACGCGTGACCACGTCGCCACCGGGCGGGAGCAAGCCGCCGTTTGAACGCAAGATCCTCGCTGACCAGCCGGGCATCCTGGGCGCGCAGTGGTGGCAGGAGGGACTCAAGGACGTGGACAGCGAGGAACGCCGCCGCGCGCTGGGGCAGCTGCTCGTGGCCGGTGGCATTGTGACCGCCGCGGTGGCGGTGCCGGTGGCCGTGGTGTCCGCCATGAATGACGGGGACGAAACCCGCCGTCCGGCGATGGCCATCCAGCAACAGAAGGGCTGGGACTTTGGTGCGGACGGCGCGGCGCTCTCCCTGCCGGAGGCCAGCGGCCCGCTGCCTCCCGCCGCGGCGCTTGCGTCACTGGTCGCGGACCTGGCACCCGCGCTCCCCGCACACCGCCCGTATTACTCCGGTGCGCTGTTCTCCGTGCTCAGCCCGGTCTCGCAAGACCGTGACGTGGTGGCGGGCCAGCAGCGCCTGGCCACCGTGATGCACCCCATTGAAACCGCCAGCATGCGTGAAGCGCAGCAGCGCGGCACCGCACTAGCCGGGCTGCTGACCAACATCAGCCCGGGGCTTGCGCTCATTGTGGACCTGCCCGGGCTGGATGCGGTGGCGTTTGCGGCCGGGACATGCGCGCTGCTGGAACCGGTGTTTGCGTTTGACAACTGGCCGCACCCACGCGGCGTGGTCCCGTCCCACCTGGCGCTGGCCGCGGTGCTGCACCACCGTGAGCGTCTGATGGCCGCCGCCCCGGCGCGGCGGGGCAGTCCGCCGCCCGTCTTTGTGCTGGACCGCAACCGCCTGGCCGCGTTTACCGACCCGCGCGCCCAGTTTGACAACCGCTACCTGGCGCGCGTGCCGGGCACCGCCGGCCTCAAGGCGCTGGGAATTGACACGGTGTTGTACGTCGCCCCCGGGGGCTCGGAGGCCACGGAGCTGGATGACCTCAATGAGGCGTTTGTGGCCTGGCAGGCGGCGGGCATCACGGTGCAGATGGCGCTGGCCGCCGAGTTCACGCCGGACTCGTCGGGGACCTACTACTGGGGCGGCAGTTCTTCGACGCACGGCGCGTTCCACGCGCGCTACCCGTTCACGCACGGCTTCGTCGGCGCGGCCACCAACCCGCCGGGCATTGGCGGCGTGGCGCAGTGGCGTCCGGCGCCGCGCACCACGCAGTTCCACCGCTCCGTGGCGGACCCGGTCATCGCCGGCGGCGCCGCGGCGGACTTCGGCACCATGCCCGTTGTCGTCGCCAGTTCAGGCCTGGTGATGGCGGCGGCGTACGGTCACCGCTACCGCTCGCGAAGCAGCTGGTTCCGCTTCCACTTCCACGGGGGCTGAGGATGCGCGCAAGCAGCTACTTCTCCATGCAGGTTGCCTGCCCCACGTTTGACGGGGACCCGCTGCTGGGGTCCCTGCGCACGCTGGTGGAGCGCGCCACGCGCGCGGCCCGCATGCCGGAGAAGCGGCAGGTGTACGCGGGCATTGCGGACGTGCTGCTCCAGAACCTGGAGCGCGTGGAGTACGGCATCTGGGACTACTGGAATGAACCGGGCAAGGTGGCCGCCGGCTACCAGGACTGGGTGGACGGGTTGGAGGGCAAGGAGGCACCGCGTGAGGCCGCGCCGCCCGGCGCCCCCGCGTACACGCTGTTCACCACCGCGCTGCTGATGAAGAAGGGCTCCAACACCGACACGCGCATGCAGGCGGTGTGCAACGTCAGCGACGGCAAGCTGTGGCGCCGCAAGACGTTCCGGCGCATCCTCAGCGACGGCGTGCGCAACCTGAACTTTGCGTTTGTCCGCGACGAGGTGATCTACCTGTACCCCAACGATCCCGCGTTTGCGGTCACCGAGGGGCACCTGCTCAACTCAGGCCACTTCCCCTACCTGCGCAAGGTGGAGGACGACTGAGACGCCGGACGGACCGCATGCCGCTCATTGCCCTGTTCCTCGCCGTTGGACTTTTCCCCGCCGCGGGTGGGGCGGAGGCCTGCCCGCAAATGGTGTCCGCGCCGGACGCGTCCCGCCGCGCCGTGGCGCTGGGGTTCCTGGCCAGCCGCGCGTGGCTGGAACTGAAGTTGCCGGCCGCGCGGGACCGGGACGCGCTCAAGGAGTTGCGCCGGCGGCGGCGGTCACTGGACCGCCGCACTGAGGCACTGCAGCTGGGCACCGTGTTCTCCGTCTCTGAGATGGCGTTGATGCGGCGGGATCTGGGCGGCTGGGAGCACGAGCAGGTGACGACGGGCAGCTGGGCGATGGAGGGCGCCGGCACGCTGGTGTGGGTGCTGGGCACGGGCAGCCCGCCGTCATGGGCGGGGCCGCAGTCCATTGAGAGCGCGTTGCGGGACATCATGCCGGAGGGCGCCGCGGAGACGCTGGTGAAAAAGCCGCGCCTGCGCGCGCGCGCGGAAGTGGGCCGCTTCCTGGAGGAGGCCCGCCTGTTCCAGTGGCGCATTGACCGCGAGGAGCAGCGCCGCAAGAGCGGCGCCCAGCCGGGTGACAAGCTCCCGGATGACGTCACCAGCCGCGTGCGCGCCGCACGGGCGGGCGGCATCACCACGCGGGAGGCCGGCGGTGACCTGCTGTCCGGGACCACGCCGGTGGGGCGCCTGGACGCGCGCGCGCTGCGCATCCTGGGCGAGACCGCGCGCGCCCGCGTGGAAGCGCTGCAGTGGGCGTGCGGCACGCACTGAGCCGCTGGGGATTGTCATCCCCGTTGCCGTCCGGTAGGACCGTTACGTCGTCAAATCGGAGGAAGCCGCCATGGACCTGACGGGACCCATTCGCCGCGGTACTGCGCCCACCCCCGGGACCGGCGCCACCACCGGAACGCAGACCGCAACCCTGACGACGCCAGCGGCTCCCGCCGCCGCCGCGGGCACGCCCGCGCTGCCGGTGGACGGCTTTGACCGAGCCGGGCGCGCCACCGGGCCGGCGCTGCCGCCGGTGCTGCTGGAGGTGGGCAACCACAAGGTGGGGCACGGTACGGACCCGGGGGACTACTACTGCGAGCACATGTTCTTCACGACGCAGAAGGAGGCGCAGCGCCCCGGCAGCAGCGTGCAGACCAACCGCGCGGGCGAGAACCTGGTGGGTTTCCTGCACATCCCCGGGGACGCCCAGACGTACACCTCCGGCGGGACCTATTCGCAGGCGGAGCGCCACGGCGCCACGCGTGACGTGGTGGGCGCCGCCCTGCGCGGCTACGTGGACGAGGCCAGCGCCAAGCTGAAGCCGCGCGAGCCCGTGCGCGTCATGCTCAACGGGTACGGCACGTTCATGAGCACGGTAAACAATCCCACCGGTGACTTCGTGAAGAACCGCGAGAACATCGACGCGGCGATGAAGTCCGCGTACGGCGCCAACCTGGTCACCCCGGAGGGCCACGACGCAGGCCGCTCCGGCGACGGGCAGGTGTGGCAGTACGTCATCCGGGAACCGAACACCCGTGCGCTGCGCACGGTGCTGGTGCGCGCGCAGGAATGGCCGGTGACCGACGACACCATTGGCGGAGGCGCCGCCGGGTCGGTGCAGGCCGCCATGAAGGAGTTCAAACCCAGCGCGGTGCTGTCCATGGGGGTGGGCACGCCGGACTACACGGCGGAGTTCCACGCGGACAACGGCGGCATGCGGACCATGGAGGGACGCAACTCGCATGACGACGGGGCTGCCGCGTCGGAGCAACTGCCGGACAACCGCTCGCTGGCGCGCGCCATCCACGCGGGCGGGATGGCGGCCCGGGCCAGCCGCGCGGCTGGCGCGCCGGTGGGTTGAGCGCGGGAGGGGGCCGCGTCCACGCGTACTCAAACACTTCCACCGTGTCCGAAACCGGGCCTCGCCTTGGTCGCGTTCGGAAATCAGATGCTGACTGCACTACCCAGAGAGGGCCGCGAGGAGAGCGGTGCATGCGTATTTCCAATCCGGATCCTCCCACCTGTTTGTGAGCAGGAGAGCGAGCCAACCAAGTCTGGGCGTTCCCGCACCGCGTCGACAACTCCATTGCCAAAGTTGAAGAGCACATGCTTCATGCTGTCCGAGTTCTTTGCGTCCCTGAGCCCGGAAGTGAGAAGTGATTGCAGATCATCGATGCGGGTAGCATCTCCTTGCAGGAGGGGCATCAGCCCTCGCACGCCGATGCTGAGGAAGGACAGAAGCAGCGCAGAGCGCACGATGTTGTCTCTCACACTGCAGTCCAGGGCAGAGGGTGTTTCTTCCCGGTCTTGACCAACGCGCGGACACGTGAGGGCGCGGGGAAGGCCGGGAATTGGCTGCAAGGGAACGCTGTGAATGGACAACTCGTTTGATGGACTTGGGCGTCTTTCGGAACAAGATACGCGATGGAAATGTAGGTCTTGCCATCAAGGAGCGTGGCGTTTGACTTCGGCGCAGGTTGTCGACGTCGCTCGCGCGTCGGGGCCATCC
>JACRCW010000036.1 GCA_016218805.1 Deltaproteobacteria bacterium
CGATGCGCCTGTCCCGGGGGTCCGTGTCCTTCATGCAAGCAGGATCGGCAGCAACCACCGCCGCGTTGATCAGCCGAGTCGCCGATGGGATCTCCCCCTACATCACGCCTCCGGGCCCTGGCCCCGCTAATCAAGTACGGGCGGGGACTGTGCGCCTGACAGGTATGAGGAGAATGACACGGCCGCGGCGGCACGCCTCTATCCCCCGCTGAGCGCGGTGGGAGAAATCGGCCAGACGGCGTGCGCGGGTGACGCGGATTTCTACACTTTCACGGTGGACGCCCCAGGTCCGGGAACGCAGGTGCGCGTGCAGTACAATCCGGTGGGCGAGATCGCCACGGAGGTCACGGAGCGGGGCCAAGCCGTCGTGTTGGGCACGGGTGTCAACGCGGGCGGCTATTCCACCGTGACGTTTGATTCCACGGCCGGCCGCACGTACGTGCTGCAGGCCTCTTACGCGGGCACGGGCGCCGGGACGGACACGGAGATTCAGTTTGCCAGGGGTTTCTGCCTGGGGGACGAGTTGGAGTCCAATGACAGCGAGGCGACCGCCAGCGCGTACGCCGACCTCCAAGCGATCAGCCGCAACGTGGAGATATGCGAAGCGGACGCGGACTACTTCCGGTTCGCCGCCGTGCGCTCCGGCATGGTCACCGTGACGCTGCTCCAGGGCGGGACGCAGTTTGGTACGCTGCTGGCCAGCGCGTTCACCGCGGGGAGCGAGGCCACGCCCCTGGCCACCACCGGTGCGCTGGAGGTGGACGCTGCCCGCGCGACGGTGACGTTCCCGGCGGCGGCCGGCACGCAGTACTTCGTCAAGGTCTCCAACCCGTCCGGGCTGGGCCGCACGGCCTACCAACTTGCGCTGACGGGAGACCCGCTGACGCCCGCTCCACCCGCCAACGACGATTGCAGCGGCGCCATTGCGCTGGTGGCCAACGCGTCCCAGGCGGGGACGCTGGCGGGCGCGGGACGCACCGTGGGCCTCCAAGGCCTGAGTTGCACGGGCTGGCCCACGGAGGGAAACGACGTCTTCTACACGTTGACGATTCCGGCCGGGCACGTGGCGACCGTTGACCTCACCACCGCGGACGCCACCGCGGACCTGGCGCTGTATTTGATTGACGGGTGCGCAACGGCGTGCTGCTGGGCGGGCGCGGACGTGGGCTTCTACGGTGACCCGGAGGCACTGGTCTACCAGAACATCACCGGTGCGGAGCAGGCGCTGTGGCTGGGCGTGGACACCTACTTTCCAGACACCCAGGCCGCGTTTGGTCTCACGGTGCGCGTGCAGCCGGATTGTGGCCGCCCCCTCAGTTCCGCCGTGGGCCAGCCGTTGGACGCGTGTGTCTCCAACAACAACTGTTCATGCGGCCTGGATTGTGCGTTTGGCATTTGCATGAAGCCCTGTATGAGCCCCGGCAGCACGGACGGATGCGATGCGGGTGACACCTGTGTGGAGTACGCCCCGGCGGAGTACTACTGCGCTCCGGTGGGGGGCCTGGATGAGAGTTGCTTCCTGTCCGCGCAGTGCACCGCGGGCCTGCGCTGCGACGTGACCAGTGAGGCCACGCTGGCGGATGGCGGCACGACGCCAGGCACCGCCCACTGTCACCAGCCCTGCAACATCACCGCGGACTGCACGGGCACGCAGGAATGCCTCCCGTCCGACGTGGGCAGCCTGGAGGTCCAGCAGGACGATGCCGGCTACGTGGCCTGCAGTCTGGACGGTGGCGGCCCGTGTCACCCCGGGTACGAGTGTCAAACGCTCCGCTTTGCCGATGGTTCGCTGGCCGACCTGTGTTCCAAGTACTACACGGCGTGCGGCACCGCCGTTCCCCCCACGCCGTACTTGGACTATCCGGACGGAGGCAGCCCGGCCTGGGGCGCCACCAGCCTGTGCAACCTGGGCGAAGCGGTTGATACGGCGTTGGGCCCGTTTGCGGGGAGCCTGTTCTGCGACACTTACCAGCAACTCCCCTCGCCACCCGAGGTGTGGTGCATCCCGGCGGGTCTGTTTGGGTTTGCCAATACGCCGGACACGCTGGGGCTGTGCTGGGCGTTCTGCGCCACGCACGCCAACTACCGCAATGGCGTGTTGACGGAGGCATTCAACGCGGACTGCCCGTCCGGCTATCACTGCACGCTGGAGGGGCCGTACGCCGAACCGGTGCGGGGCATCACCGGCGCCGACGTGCCGTGCACGGGTGACGAGACCGACCCGGTGTGCCTGGCCATTGACGCGATTTGTATCAACTACGCGGGAGGCAGGAAGTGCGGTTACCCGTACGGCACCTGCCAGCTGGACGGTACCGGCCGGCCCTGATCCAGCGCCGCGTATCGGTCAATTGACGGAGGTCATCTGGCGGGTGCCTTGCCGACAACCCCCTACACAAGCAGTGGGGTCAACGGTGCGGCGACGTCTTGAAATGCTCCTGGTGCTGGTGGCGGCGGGCAACTGCATGTGTTCCGAGGAATTGCAGCAGGTGCCGGGGCGCCTGTCCGGCCGGTTCTGCGCACCGGGGACGGGGCAACCGCTGGCTTTTGCACCGGTGGAGATCCGCACCGACGGCGGGGAAGTGGCCGCGCGCACGCGCACCGACAGCGCCGGCGAGTTTGAGGCGGACGGGCTTCCTGCGGGCGACTACCACGTGCAGGCCACCGGTGCCGGCGTCACCCGCGCGCGCGACGCGCAGGTGCACTCGGATGAAATGACCCGATTTGACGACGTTACCTGCCAGGAGGGCGGGACGCCGCCGGTGGGCCAAACGCCGGCGGGCAGCGTGCACGGCCGCTATTGCGACCGGGGAGCGGGCAGCTGGGGTGGCGGGGCCTCCGTGTGGTTGACGACGTCCGCGGACCCGTCCGGCATCCTGTACCCGACGGCGGCGGACGCAACGGGCGAATGGACCGTGGCGGGTGTGGTGCCCGGCGTGTACGACGTGCACGTGTCCGGGGCACAATCAGACCAGCTGATTGACGACGTGGTGGTGCAGGACGGCGTTGTGGCGGAGACGCTGGTGCCGGCACAGTGCGCGGCCTGGGTGTGCACGCCGGGCACCGCACAGCTGTGCTTTCCCGCGGGCAGCGGGGCGCCCGGCGTGGGTATCTGCACCAACGGGCTGGCCACGTGCGCGGAGGATGGGTCCGCCTACGGCGCCTGCGCGGGCGCGGTGGGCCCGGCGGTGGACGTGTGTGGCAACGGCGTGGATGAGGACTGCAACGGCCGCCCCGACGACACGTGCGCCTGCCAGCCGGGTGCGGCGCAGGGGTGCTATTCGGGGCCCGCCGGGTCCGCGGGCCGCGGCGCGTGCCGCGCGGGCCAGCAGACCTGCGCGTCCGACGGCAGCGGGTTGTCCGCCTGCAGCGGTGAAGTGCTGCCCGCCGCGGAAATCTGCGGCAATGACGTGGATGAGGACTGCAACGGAACCGCGGATGACAACTGCGCCATCGTTGAGGTGCAGGTGAACCTGGACGGGGACTGCCTCACCGCAAGTTGCCCGGCCAACGCGCCCTATCCGGTGGGGTGCAGCATCACCATGGCCGGTGGAGACGAGCGCGGCTGCGTGGCCAGCCGGCCGGACCGCTCACTGGTCTATTTCCAGGAAGGCGACCAGTGCGGCGCCGGTCACGTCACCGGGGTGCTGCGCTGCTCGGTCTATGCCGGCGCGGACCTGGATGAGAGCAACTGCCCCATCAACAAACCGGTGCGTTACTACCCGCCTGACCGGTCGTTCTGTCCGGCCACGTGAGGCGCGCGCGTCAAGGTTGCGGGCGGTCCAGGTTGCCGCGCTTTCACAGCGGCCGGGACTCCGAGATGGCAAGGAGGTTCCCCTCGGGGTCGCGGCAGAATGCCATCCACAGCTCAAAGGCTGCCGTCTTCCCGACGAGGTGCGGAGCGTCGTCAAACGGTACGCCGCGCGCCTTGAGCGTTGCGTAGGCCGCCGCGCAGTCCGGGACGTCAAAGTATAGGACTGAATTCGGGTGGTCCACCTCTGGCGACGAGGGCCTGGTGAGCATCAGCCGCACGCCGCCGGCGTCAAAGAACGCCATTCCCGCGGTTGCGAACTGGAACGGAAGGCCCAGTGCATCACGGTAGAACGGCACCGCGCGTTCAACATCATGCTGCACCAGGGCAATCTGCTGGATGGTGCCGAGCCGGAACGGGTCTGCCATGTCCGTATGTGCGTATTGTGCAGACGCCGCGCAAGCCGGGGCGCACATGTACGGATTGCAGACTTGCGGCACGTCCGGCCGGTCTTCTCGACGCTGCGAGTGGCGTTTGCTACGCGGCGTTCATGAAACGCGCACACTGGGAGAGCGCCGGGCGGATCCGTTCCCTGCTCCTGGCGGGGGACGCCAAGCCCGAGGTGTTCCGCGCAGCCCTGACTGACGTTGCTCCCGCGGAGCGCGATGCGTGGCTGGACGCGGTGCTGGGAATTGAGTCCATTCCTGACGACGGCCCAGCGCTGCCGCGCGGGTGTGTTCCGTATCTGCCGTGTCCGGTGGACGCCATCCTGCGAATGGTCGACGGAGCGGGCGTGCAGGCGTCGGACGTGTTCGTGGATATCGGCTCGGGCGTTGGGCGGGCCGCCGCGCTGGTGCACCTGCTGACCGGGGCCGCGGCGATTGGCCTGGAGATCCAGCCCGACCTGGTCCGCGCGTCACGCGACCTGGCGGCGCGTCTCAAGGCCGTGCACTTTGCGCCGATTGAAGGGGATGCGGTGCGCCTCGCGGGCTTCATCATGATCGGGACCATCTTCTTCTTGTATTGCCCGTTCAGCGGTGACCGGTTGGAGAAGGTGCTCGACGATCTTGAGCCCATCGCCCGCACGCGGCCGATACGCGTATGCAGCGTTGACCTTCCGCTGCCGCCCCGCCCATGGCTGATGCCCGCGTTACCTCCCACGGGAGACCTGGCCGTCTACCGGAGCGTTCCGTCACTCGGCGCGGCGGGAACGTGACCGACGCGCTGCACATCAGCGCGCGGCAGGCGCGGCGGACAACGCAGCTTCCAGCCGGTCAAACTCCACGGCGTCATCCGCGGCCAGCGCCAGGCGCGCGTCCGCCAGGATGGCGCGTGCTTCGCGCAGCAACGCCGCCGCGCGTACCGGGTCCTGACGCGCGCCGGCCACCGCGGCCTGGTTGAAACGGACCATGGCCGCGCCGTAGCGGTCGGTGGTGTCGACGTCCGCGGCACCCTCTGCAAACAACCGCTCCGCCGCGTCCACGTTGCCGCGCCGCAACTCAACGTGCCCCAGGTTGTGCAACTCCACCTGCACCATGCCGTGGTCCCCCAGGCGGCGGTTCAGGTCCAGGCTGCGGGCAAACAGGACCGCGGCGTCGTCAACCGTGCCCAACGCGCGCGTGGCCTGCGCCAGCATGTGCAGCGGGGCCTGGGTGAGCGCCGGGTCCAGTGGCGTGAGCAGCGCCAATGCGTCCTGCGCGTGCTCGCGCGCCGCGGCGTGGTTCCCGTCAGAAAATGCCACGCGGCTCAGGCCCAGGAGCGCCAGACCCTCCGCTTCGCGGTCACCCGACGTGCGCGCGGTCCGGAGTGCGGCGGCGTTGCGCGCGCGGGACGCTGCAAGGTCACCCAGCCGGAACGCGAACAGCCCGTCCCCGTACAGGGCCAGCGCGAGGTCGCGGCAGGGCGGGAGCCCGGGCCGGTCCAGCAGGGGCGCAAGAAACCGGCGGCCGGCCGCGTCGTCACGCGCCAGCACCCACAGCCGCCAGACACGCGCGGCCAGTTCCAGCGCGGCCTCCGGTTGTCCGTGGTCCGCCAGGTACGTCGCGGCGCGGGCAAAGGACTCGCGGTCGGCGGCGAACTCGGCTGCCCACGCCGGGGGATCCGCGGGAACGGGTCTCCCCGACGACGAGGGAAAGGCCCACTGGACTTGGCGGGCACGAAGGCGCAGCTGTTGGGTGCGGTCCGCGTTCAACACGTTCACCTCGGGCGGTGCGCCGCTGCGCAGAACGCTGCAGGCGCCCACAAGGATCAGGACCAGCGCGCGCATGGTCTTCCCCACGCAAGACATCCGCGCGGGTGACTACTCCCGCCGACTCAGCAACGCCACGCGGCCACCTGTCGTACTTACGCAGACCGCTGGGGCCGCGGGGCCACGCGCGGCCCGTGCGCCACGCCGGGAAGGCCGGTGCGCCCACGGAATTCCAGCGGAATCCGTGGGCACGGCGGTTGAAGTGTCGCGCGGGCATGAAGTGGTTCACCGTGGTGGCGATGACAGTGTTGGGCGGACAGGGGTGCGCGGCCCTTGCCCTGAACGGCACCTACCAACCCCGCACTGCCGCGCTGGCGGAAGCCGACCCGGCGACGCTGTACGAGGCGGTGGAACACCACGCCCGCGCCGAGAACTGGCAGGTGGTCCGTGCGGACCCGGCCCACGGGACCCTGGAGGCGCTGACGGGGGAGCAAAACGACGGGGAATTTGCGCAGCGCGAACGCTGGCTGTTCACGGTGCGCGGCGGCGCCGTGCAGGTGCGCATGATCTACGAGGTGCGGTTTGCCCCCGGGCAGGACTGGACCTCCACTGACGAGATTTGTGACGGCTACACGTACGCGCGTGAGGACGGGCAGCTGCGCGCGGTGTCCGTGTATGCACGGTCCCTGCTGGCCCGCAGAGATTCCCTGGAAACGCACAGATTTGCTGCGCGCTGAGCGTGAATCCGCGGGTTTCTGAGCGGGAACGGGTTGACCAGAAGCGATTCCCGGCAATCAATCTTTGCCGCAGCCCCCCACCCGCCTCGGCGCTGCGCGCCTCGGCTCGGCGGCCTCCCCCACGAGGGGGAAGGCGACGCAGCGGCGCGCCTCGGCGGCCTGGCCCGCGAGAGGGGAGGCGACGCAGCGGCGCGCCTCGGCGGCCTGGCCCGCGAGGGGGGAGGCGACGCAGTGGCGCGCGGGCTCCACCGAAGACCAAGGCGCGTCAGCCCGAAGCGGTGGTCAACGCGCCGCCGGTTTGGACAGGCTGCGGACAAACGCCACCACGTCCTGCAACTGTTGCTCATTCAGCGAGGCTTTCCAGGCCACCATCAAGGGGGACTTGCCCACCGCCGGTCCACCTTCCCTGGCGGTTGTGTAGATCTGCTGGTCCGTGGACGCGGCCGCGCGTTTGGCGTCCGTGAAATCCGCCGGTTTGGGATTGAGTGCTGCACTGGCCGGCCCGTCGCCACGGCCGCCGTCACCATGGCAGGGCGTGCAGAACTGCTTGAAGATCAGCGCGCCCTTTCCACTGTCACCTTTGAGGGTCCAGGCCTCCACCGGGGCGGCCGCCGCGGGTGCGGCTGCCGGCTGGGTCCTGGGGGCCGGCTGCCTGATGCAGGCCAGCATGCTGACGGCTGACATCAGCAGTCCTGTCGCAACGCGGGTCATGTTCATCCATTCCTCCGGGTTTCGCGGACGGCCATCGTCGCGCGGTATGTGGTGGTTGACGGTGCTGCAATCACGGCGGTCCCGGGTACCAGGTGAAGCCGCTGGCCCGGTCAAAGACAACGGCGGGCCGCACGCCCTCTTTCAGCTCCAGGCGCCGGGCAGAGACAAACGGCCACGCATCCGGATCGGCGCCGTCCCCAATCCGCACCATGACGTCATGGTGGCCAGCGGGCAGTTCCCAGGACTCCAGCCCCACGCTGGCGCCATCCCCCCACAGACCATGCGGTGGATACGCCTGCGCGTGGACCCGTTGCCCGTCAACAAACACCTCCAGGCGGACGGGCTGCCTTCGGCGTTCGCACTCGGTGTCACGCCGCATGTGCGGTGGGCGCCTGGCCTGCTCCTCCTGGCTCAGCCGGCGGCATTGCTCCTCCATGGCGCCGGGGTGCCTGAAGGAGACCGCCAGCCGCGGTGGCATCTTCCGGGGCGCCCAACTGACGACGGAACCACCCCACAGCAGCGCAGCGGTCATACACGCCGTCACCACGGCGCCCGCCCAGCGCGGAACCGCACGCGGCGCCGGCGCGGGGCGGTGCGCCAGAAACGCCGCGGCCTGCTGGCGCAACGCGTCCACCTGGCGCGGATTGCCTTCAATGATACGCACGCGCTCCGCGAGCCTCCGGTCATGCAGGCCCACGTCGCGTTCATCGGCGATGCGCAGTCGGGTCCAGCGCATCCCCTCGCGGAACCGCGCCACGCCGCCGCACCCGACGATGAGCACGTGCGTGGCCCCGCGTCTAAGCAGGCGCGACACGGTGATGGCCTGCACCCATCCGGCACAGGGCACCATGCACGCGCGATAACCGGGAAGCGCGTTGCAGTGGCCGTCCTCGTCCACCCGCAGCCCCGGCGGGACGGCGTCATGACACAGGAACGCCACCGCGTGTGCCGCGCCGCCACCCGGCGCGGACCATTGCTCAAGACGGGCCCGCTCGCGGAGCATGTCGTAATGCGGCAGCGTGGCCGCACCCGTGTGACAGCTCCCCACGCAGATGCCGCATGACAGGCACCGGGAAGGATCAACGCGCGCCTGCGCGGGAAAACGCCGTTCATCATCGCGCGGCACCATGGCAATGGCGTCGTACGGGCAGTCCTTCACGCACTGTTCGCAGGCGTTGCAGCGCGGTGTCACGATGTTGGCCGCGGGACGGCGCGCACGCGCCAGCAGCCACGGCGCCGCGAAGACGGGGATCCCCACCGCCAGCGTCCACGCCACCACGCGGCCGCCACTGCTGGCGTCAAACAGCAACAACGGCCACAGGTACCACGCGTCCAGCGCCATGCGGCCGGGCACCACCGCCATCAGCGCCGGAGCGGCGGCCACGGGAGGCAGGACGGCGGACAACGCCAGGATTCCCAGCACCAGTGCCAGCGCCAGGGGACGCGCTGCCAGGAATTCGGGGCGGGCCAGGCGGGCAATGTGCAGCCACAGCGCAATGCCCATGCCCAGCGGCAGCAGCATGTGCACAAAGAACACGACGAAGAACAGCAATGAGTTGACCGTCGCGTCCGCGACGAACTCGCGCGACATGGGGTCATTGAAGATGGGCAGCACGTCCGCGGCGCGCGCGGAAACCAGCGCTATCTCGCGCGCTGTTTCGTCCCAGACCAGCCAGTAGCCGAGCCAGCCCACGGCCCACAGCAGCCCCACGGCCATCCCCCCGGTCACCCACGCCAGCCAGCGCGCGCCGGTGAAGCGCCGCGCAGACGCGAGGCGCAGCGCGTGCCACAACGTGAAGGCCATGCACCCGTCAGAACTGTAACGGTGCGCCGCGCGCACCAGCCGCGACAGCCATCCCGCCTCCATGGCGCGCATGGACGCGTGCGCCAGGTGCACCGACGGCGAGTACCACACCAGCAGCAGCACGCCGGTGACGCACGCGGTGATGAGCAACGTGTTGGCCACCGCGCCGCTGTGCAACAGCGGGTTCCACTCATCCGGCACCACGCGGCGTGAGCGCGCCTCCACCCAGCTCACCAGGGTTTCCGCAGCGCGGAACAGCGCTTGACCGCGGACCGGGGGTTCCGGTTGCGACTCCAACGGACCTTCCGCCGCCGCCGGCGCCTGCTCCGGATCCTCCGCGCCGTCACAGCCCGGTGCGCCCGGGTCGCGGTCGGGCTTGGCGGTGACGGTGACCATCAGCCCCGTCCGGCCAGCTCCACCGGCTCGGCCAGCAACAGGCGCAGCGCCTGCCCCAACCACTGTTCCTGCTGGGGGTCCAGCGTGAAGTGATACGCCACGCGTCCCGCCCGGTCGATCACGATGAATACGTTGGCGTGGTCAATAACCCCGGTTTCCGGATTGCGTTGGCGGGTGATGTCAAACCGGTCCAGCGCGCGCTCCACCTCCGCGGGTGGCCCCGTGAGCAGGCGATACCTCGGCGTGGTCACGCCCTGCGCCTGGGCCATGCGCGCCAGTTGCCCGCGGTCATCCCGCTGCGGGTCCAGCGTGATGCCCAACACCGTGACGTCCGCCTGCTCCGCCTCCGTGAGCGTGGCCACCGCGCGCTTGGCCTGCCCGAGAATGCGCGGACAGGCCAATCCGCAGGATGCGTAGACGGCGGTCACCAGCACCACGCGCCCGCGCAGCGCCTCCAGTGACACCGCGGCGCCGTCCTGGTCGGCCAGGGTGAACCGCGGTGGCGGGAGCGCCGTGCGCAGTTCGCGGGCGGGGAACACGGTGGTGTCCGCCCGCGCGCCCGTGTCCGCCAGCAGCGCAAACGCGCCGCCGAGCGCGCTGACAACGACCATGCCGGTGGCCGCGACGGGAAGATACGCGGACCGCCCGTGCGTCCATTGGTCACGCAGCGGCTGGCGCCAGATGACAAACACCACCACCATGAACAACAGCAACTCCGAGAATGTGGCGGCCACCATGCTCCACCGCATGCCGCCCGTTGCCGGGTCATAGCCAAAGCACCACACCCGGAACTGCTCCGCGAAGTTGCCGCCGGTACCGGCCGGCAGCGCCAGCAGCGTGGCCAGCAGCACCGCGAACAGTCCCAGCGTGGCCAGCGCCAGGGCCGGAAATGCATAGCCGGCAAAAAAAACTTCCACGGCGGCCAGGGCGCCCCGCGGCGTGTGGGTCACGCGCATGGGGTCACCGCACGTGCCAGGCGTCCGCCAGCGCCTTCCAGTTGGCGAAGTAGTAGACCGCGAAGGACGCCAGCAGCAGCAGCACGAGCACCATGGTGCCGGGGGTCTTGTGCTCGTCGTGGTCGGTGAGGTGTTCGCGCTGGATGACGGTGGCGGCGTTGGCGGCCCACTGTTCCATGGGCTTGCCCGCGTTGGACCGGCCCAGGAACACCGCCCAGACCGTCAGGAGCAGGAAGATGAGCAGCCCGGTGAACGCCACGGTGCCGCCAATGCCCACAAAACCCATCATCAGGTGCGCGCTGGCGTCAAACCCGGCGGAGAACTGTGCGCCGGTGAACTCAATGTCCCAGTGGCGCCGGGGCACCCCGGCACTGCCGGCGAGCGACATGGCCACCGCCATGATGGTGATCCCGGCGGCGAAGATGAAGGGTTGGATGCGGGCCAGCGCCTTGGCCGGGTATTCCTTCTGGAAGACCAGCGGCACCACGTAATAGGCCAGGCCCATGAAAGCCAGGGAGGTGCCGCCCACGACGGTGGTGTGGAAATGCCCCGGAATGCGCAGCGTGTTGTGGGCAATGATGTTGATCTGCTGGGTGCCCAGCGTCACGCCGGTGATGCCGCCCAGAAAGCCGAAGATGACCAACGAGAAGAAGAACGCGGAAAACCCGGGATTCCCCCACGGAGCCGCGAACAACCAGCCGAACAGGCCCTTGTTGAAGCCCTTGCGGCGCATGGCCACTTCCACAGACGCGGGGACGGTGAAACCGTGAATCATGGACGCGGCCACGGCGAGGTACATGGCGTAGGACGTGTTCCAGATCTTCCAGCCGGCACTCACGCCGGGGTCAACCAGCAGGTGATGCGCCGAGGCCAGGTTGATGAACAGGATGTAGAGGACAAACGCGCCGCGGCACACCGCCTGGTTCAGCGGCTTGGAGCCGGTGGTGAGCGTGCCCATCAGGTACCAGACGGAAACCATGGCGCACACGTTGATCTGCTGCGACTGGTGCCCCAGTCCCCACCACACCAGCCGGTACCACGCCGCATCCGGCTGGTCCGTCCATCCCACCGCCCAGGTGAACGTGGGAATCATCACCACGGCGCCGTGCAGCAGGGTGACGGTGGCAATGATGGCGGCGGCCGTGGCGCCAAAGACCACCAGCGGCACCGAGCCCACATACGTCCGGTCCCTCCGGGCGATGTAGAGGGTGACAAAGAAGTTGATCACCCCGACGAGCGCGCCCACCGCGAACAGGATGACGCCCAGGTAGAAGGCCCAATGGGCCTGGATGGGCACATAGGACGTCATCAGCACGTCCGCCTTGCCGATGAGGACCGTAGCGTTGACGATCAACGCGCCGGCCAACATCAGCACCAGGGAGACCCAGGCCAGCGCCTTGGAGCCCAGCCGCGAGTTCAGCAGCGTGGTCCCGACGAAATAGAGAATGCCGATCTCCATGAAGATGATCCAGAAGATCAGCATGTTGAGGCCGTGCAACGTGAGCGTCCGGTAGTACCACTCGGCACTCAGCAGGTGGACGGACGGCCAGCGCGTGAGCGCCACCAGCAGCGCGGCCACGCCGCCCACCAGCAGGAACACCACGGCCAGGACCGCGTTGAGCTTGATGAACAGCTGCGCCGTGAGACACACGGGCAATCCCGTGGTGTCACACGCGCGCACGGCGCCCTGGTGGTTGCCCTGGCGGAACCCGGGCGCCTCGTCCGCGGCGGCGGGAGCGCCCATGTCGTTGGCGGTGGTGGTTGTCACGTCAGTCCTCCACGATGATCTTGCCGGCCATCAGGTGGTGCCCGATGCCGCAGAATTCGTTGCAGATGATGGAGAAGTCTCCCGACGACGTGGGGGTCAGCGTCAGCACGTGGTCGTAGCCGGGAATGACCTGGAAATTCATGTTGAGCGGTTGGAGCGAAAAACCGTGATTCAGGTCCAGCGAGGAGATGTGCACGCGGTAGGTCTGATTGCGCTTGAGTTTGAGCACCGGGTACCAGCGCCACATCTGCGCCTGCAGGTAGACATCGGTCCCCGGCGGCGGTGCCACCACGGCGACACCCTTGTCCTCACCCACGGTGTTGGCCGCCACAAAGCGGTTCACGCGCTCCGCGAAGTCCGCCGGGGCCACGCGATACGCTTCGCCGGTGGAGTTCTGTTTTCCCTTGAAATGCCAGTACGGCATCATCAACGTCAGGATCAGGCACCACGCCAGCGCCAACCCGATCCACAGGCGTTCGCCTCCGGAGGGGGCCTTGAACCAGTCATCGGCAGGAATCTGGTGACTCATGGTGGGCTCCTCAGGGCAGCGTGGCGAGTGGCAGGCGGTACAGCTCAAACCAGCCCCAGGCGGTGTAGGAGAGGAAGGGCACGGCGATGCCCAGGGCCAGCAGCAGCCAAGGGTTGTCCATCAGTGACTGGAAGGGATGTTTACGACGACCCATGGTGAACTCCCGGGTTGGAACGTGGAAGCTGCGCGGCGACGGAAAACGGTGAGGGTGAAGAGGGCCAGGAACAGCACGCCGCCGGTGATGGCCACCAGTCCGCCGGCGCCCATCACCACCAGGCCCGTCCATTCCAGTGCGGTGCGGACGTGCTGCTCGGCGCCGTAGGCTTTGCGGGCCATTCCCTCCGCGCCCGCCAGCGCAAAGCCCAGCGCGAACACCAGTTGTCCCGCGCCGAACCACAGCGGCTGCACCACGCTGAGCCGCTGCAGCCGCCCGCTGGGCACCGGCGCACCCAGGGCGCGCAGCATGGGCCAGGTGATGGTCATGAAGCCGGCGGTCACCGCGCCAATGCTGGCGTGGTAGTGCGCCGGCACCATGGTGGTGGAGCCGCGGATGAGCGCGCCCAGCAGAAACCCCACCACCGTCAGTGCGGCGCTGGCGCAGAAACCCAGGACACGCGGATCACGCATCCGCACCTGCCCGGCGCGCACCGCCCGCAGCAGCGCCTGCAGGCACGCGGCAAGGAAGGCGAGGACCACCGGAAAGATGCCCCAGCGCATGAACTGGGTGAACGCTTCATGCACCTCACCGCGCTGCACGCCCTGGAGCGCCAGCACCGGGGCCGCAAGAGCCGGCAGGAGGAGCAGACCAAACAGTGCGGCCGCCACGCGTCTGGGCAGCGGTGACCGCCCCAGGGCCGGCGTCAGCAGCATGAGCCACACGGACAACATGGCCGCCACGCTGGCAATCTGCAGCACGTGACCACCGCCCCAGAACAACAACTCAAAGCGCCCCTGCGCCGGCAACCCCGCCGGCAGTGAACTGGCCGCGCCGCCAACCGTGAGCAGCGCGAGCAGAAATGCCAGTGCGGCCGTCCGCAATCCCGGCACCGCCGCATCCGGCACCAGGCCGCCCGGCGCCGGTGGCTCCCGCCACGGGAGCAGACGTTCATCCAGCAGCGTCCACGCCACCCCGCCAAAGAACGCCGCCAGCCCCACGAGGAACGCGCCGTGGTCCAGCGCGGGCACGTAGTTGCAGAGCACCGGTTGGACGTCCGGTACCAGCGCCGTGGCAATCATCAGCGTGATCCCCGCCACCGCGATTCCCGGGCCGGCCGCTCCGCGGCGCGGGACCGCGGACCGCGCGGGCAGCATGGAGAACAACGCAGCCAGGAACGCGTAGAACCAGACCAGGATGGACAGGTCCACGTGCACCACCAGCGCGCGTTTGAAGAACTGGGGACTGGGCATCCACGGCGCCAGGAACGGCAGCCGCGCAACCACCAGGGCGAGCGCCACGCTGCCGGCGACCACCAGGCTCCCCACGGCCACCACCAGCCACCGCGCTGCGCCGCGCCCACCGTGCTGCTGCAAGGGTGTTCCTCCTTCAATGGACTGCTAGGTCCATTAATGGCCGATTGATGGACAGTCAAGTCCATTGATGGCATCCGTGCGCCCGCTGGGCTAGGTACCGCGCCATGCCCGCCATGCTCCTGTCCCAGACCAGCGAATACGCGCTGCGCGCCATGGCCCAGCTCGCTACGCTCCCCGCCGACCAGGCCACCAACTCCCGGTTGCTGTCGTCGGAGACCGGCATTCCCAACCACTACCTTTCCAAGATCCTGCGCAAGCTGGTGGCGGCGGGCCTGCTGGACTCCGGGCGGGGCCACCACGGCGGCTTCCGGCTCGCGCATCCTCCCGGCGCCATCACCTTCCGCGCCATCCTGGCCGCACTGGATGAGGAATGTGATCCGGATCGGTGCGCGTTTGGGTGGGGGCGCTGCAATGCGCGCAACCCGTGCTTGCTGCACCCCGCGTTCAATGAATTGAACTCATTGACCTGTCACTGGGCGGACCGCTTCACGCTGGCGGACCTGTTGGCACAACGGCGCGGCGCGCGGGGCCGGACGGCTGATGGGCGCGGCAAGCCCGCCGCGCGCAAGGCGCCCGGCGCCGGACAGGGGACTCGCCGCGCGCTCACGGGGACGCGGCCGGGCTTGGGGGCCAGCCGAGCTCCGCACGCCCCTCCGCGGTGATCCGGGCCGGCGTCCAGCGCGGCTCAAACACCAGGTCCACGTCAACAAACGCGACGCCGTCCACCCGCCCCAGGCGGCGCTGCACGCCCTCAAGGATCATCTCCCCGGCGGGGCACGCGGGCGTGGTGAAGGTCATCACCACGCACAGAAAGCGCGTTTCCACGTCGTAGCGGACCGCATAGACCAACCCCAGGTGCGCGATGCTGATCCCGGTTTCGGGATCAAGGACGTCCTCCAGGGCGGCACGCGCTGCGGCTTCAACGTTCTCTTTTGTCATGGCTTCCTCGCAAAGATGAACCCCAGGCTGCCCACCACCATGGCCGCGGAAACCGCCATGGCGGATGCGCCGGCCACGCGCCACAGCGGTGCGTCCACGGCGACACCGACCAACAGCAGCCCCATCCCCAGGTGCATGCAGACAAACTGCAACCGCTTGGGCAGTTCCGGGAGCAGTTGTCCGGCGGACGGAATGGTCTTGAGACCCACGTAGGGCGCGAACCGGTGCAGCCAGACCAGGAACGGCACAATCTTGTACAGCTGGCCAACAACAATCGTCCCGATGAACCCCGGCAGGGCCACCAGTCCATAGACCACGTGCAGGCGCGCGGAAGCCACGGAATCCACCGGAACCACCACCAGCAGGCAACCCGTCAGTGCGGTCAGCGCGAGGTATCCGAAAGAAACGGAGATGTGCAGCCACGCCACGTCGAGGTAGCGCTGCATGCGCCGCTGGAAGATGGCACCGATTTGCACGAGAAACGCGGCGATTCCCGCGATACCGGCTGCAAGGCCCAGGGCGCTGAGCGTGGGATCAGCGGCGCGCAGGAACGCGGCCACCAGGAAGGTCAGCGCAGCGTTGACGGCGCCAAACGCCCACCAGCCGGCACGCTCGGGCGCGCCGTGACTGAGCAGGAACATCTCCAGCAGCCGGTACGCCACGCCCATGATGAGCAGTCCAAAGAACCCCAGGCCGGCCACATGAGCGTGGGCGCGCAGCAGCGCCACGTGGGCAATGGGGAGGTAGGGAACGAACAGGTGCCAGGCCAGCATGGCGCCCAGCGTGACGGCGACAACCAGGTAGAGCAGCGCGGTGATCACGCACGCGCCCGTCAATGACCGCTGCGCGCTCCGCACCAACGTCAGCACCAGATTGGCGGCGTACAGCCAGACCGCCAACGCCGCCGCGGTGGCGGACACGGGCAGCAGCGCGTCCACCTCCAGCGTCCACATCCGTGTGATGAAGAGGGTGACCGCGGGCACGTACAGCGCAAACGCCGCCCACGCCAGGCGCTCCGAGCGGACGGGCACTTCAAACACCACCGGCACGAGCTGGTGCAGCGCGCCGAGCGTGATGGGCATCAGCCAGCCCAGCACGCACAGATGCACCAGACCCAGGAGCAGCGGCTGGAAGAAATGCCCGTGTATGACGGACGCCCGCAGCACCAGCGCCACACTGAAGATGATCATGCCGAGCAGGCCCGCGCCAAAGTGCGCCTTGATGAGGCTGAATGAAGGTGCGTACTGAGACGCGAGCGTGCGGGACACGGTCAGGCCTCCTGGAACACGCGCGCCGGCGCAATGTGCACCAGGTAGTCGCCCTCGCCACGCTTGGTGGTGCGCGCGCGGTAACCGCGCAGTTCCAGCTTCTCATAGAGCAGCACCGGCTCCCGGTGGTGGCGGACCAGGAGCTGCGCGCCGGGACCCAATTCCACCAGTTTCTCCAGGATCACAATCATGGGTTGTGGCGGTTCCAGATTCCGCACGTCCAGCTCAACGGGCTCCTGCAACGGCGCAGCATCCTCGCTGGCCGCGTGGGCCCCGTCAGAGACCGCCCGCGGGTCCCGGTAGAACCACACGTGGTAGGCGCCGTCCGCCTGTTCGGTGTGGGCGGAGCGCCCAAGCGTCTTCATCACCGCGTACAGCGGCGCCGGCTCAAAGCCCACAACCAGGTGCAATGCCTCGTCATCCGCGAGCTGGCGGGCCGTCTTGAGGATGAGCGAGAACGGGTCACCACCGGAGGCGAGCACGGGCCGCACGTCCAGCACCGCGGCCGACCGTGCGCCGGCGGCGCTGACCGGGATGGGAAACGCGGCCGCGCTCATGACGCCCTCGGCTTGCCAATCCGCACGCGCCAGACCTCCGGGCCGGATTCCAGGTATTCCCATTCAAAGCGCCCGGAGTATTCCGCAAGAAACTGGTAGTGGAGCGGGCGCGGGTCGTGGTCGTTGACCAGCGTGAAGCACTCGCCGGCCAGCAGCGCGTTGTAGCGGCCAAAGATCGTCGGGTGCTTGTGCTTGGCGGGAGTCTCCCGCACGTCAAGCCGTTCACCGGCGTCAGGCCGTCCCGCGTGCGTGGCGGTGGTCAGGGTCATGGGATTCCTCCGTGGCCGCGCGCCGCGCGACCGGCTGGGTGTGTCCCGCTCCTCTTCACCCGACGTGCCGGCGTTGGTTTCCCGGGCTTCCGGCCGCTGCCGTGTCCAATTGACACCGCGGGTGTTGTCATCAGGACACCTATGATGTCATACGGACACCATGAACCTGGTGCCCCTCCGCGCCATTGTGCGCTCCGCCGTTGAGTTGACCATCCGCCATGACCGGGACGCGGTGCTGGACGCCATCCTGGGCGAACTGGAACGGCTGGTTCCCTACGACGCGGCATCCGTCCTCCTGCTGGAGGGGGACACGCTGCGCATGGTGTGTGGCCGTGGCTTCCGGCGTGACGCGGACCTTGCGGCGCTGCGCTTTCCGCGTGGCCGCAACCCGCGCCTGGACCGCGCGCTGCGGTCCCGCGGTACCTCGCGCTTCACGGATCCCCATGAAGCAGACCCGTTTGACGGCGTGGTGAGCCAGCCGCTGGATCACCTGCATTCATGCATGGCGGCGCCCATGCGCGTGGATGCCCGCCTCATTGGCCTCATCACCGCGGACGCGTACCAGGCGTCCCGCTTCCATGAATCCCACGAGGAGCTGCTGGAACTGTTCGCCGCGCTGGCGGCCGTGGCCATCCGCAACGCGGACCTCGTGTCGGACCTGGAAGCGGCGCGTTCCCAGCTCCAGGGCGAAGTCACCACGCTGGCCCAGGAGATTCGTGACGTCACCGGGGGCACGCACATTGTGGGGGAATCCGCACGGGCGCGCGCGCTGAAAGAGGAGATTGCGCTGGTGGGCGCCACGGATACGGCGGTGCTCATCCTGGGCGAGACCGGCACGGGCAAGGAACTGGTTGCCCGCGCGCTGCACGCGGCCTCACCGCGCCGGGACCGCCCGCTCATCCGCTTTGACGCGTCCGCGGTGGCACCTTCGCTGGTGGAGTCCGAGCTGTACGGTCACGTCAAGGGCGCGTTCACCGGCGCGGTGTCCCACCGTCCGGGCCGCTTTGAAGTGGCGGACGGCGGGACGCTGTTCCTGGACGAGATCGGCGAGCTGCCGCTGGACGTGCAGCCCCGGCTGCTGCGCGCGCTGCAGGAACACGAGACGGAGCGGGTGGGCGAACACCAGGTGCGCCACTTTGATGTGCGCGTCATTGCCGCCACCAACCGCGATCTCCAGGCCGAGGTGCGGCGCGGCCGCTTCCGCGCTGACCTGTTCCACCGGCTCGCCGTGTACCCCATCCGGGTCCCGCCGCTGCGCGAGCGCCTCGACGACCTGGCCATGCTCGCGGATCACTTTGCGAGGAAACTGGCGCCCCGGCTCCAACTGCAGTCCGTCCGCATCGAGCCAGCGTTTGTCGACGAGCTGCGCGGGTACCCGTGGCCCGGCAACGTGCGCGAGCTGGAGAATTCCATGGAAAGGGCGCTGGTCCGCGCCCGCGCGAATGGCCGGCATTCCGTCCGCCTGGATGCCACCGCGGCGCGGGGCCTCGCGCTGGAGGAGCCCGCGGTCAGCACCGAGCGCATGGTCACCCCGGCAGCACTTCCGGAACTGCACGGGAGCCTCAAGGAGGCCACGGCGCGCTTCCAGAAGGCCATGGTTGACAGGGTCCTGGAGGAGCACGGCGGCAGCTACGCCCGGACGGCGTCGGCGCTGGGCATGGACCGGTCCAACCTGTTTCGCCTGGTGCGGCGCCTCCGCGGAGGCAGGAAGAGCAAGCCGCCGCGTTCATGAGGCGTGGCATGCATCCTGCTCTGGCTGGGAGCAAACCTACGGAGGCTCTCATGCTCAACCCGAACCAGTCCGTTGCCAGCATTGTGCTGGAACATTCGCAAACGGCTCCCATTCTCCAACGGCTGCGCATTGACTTCTGCTGCCGGGGATCCATGTCCCTGGCGGCGGCCTGTGAGGCCGCAGGAATCAGCACGGAGGTGGTGGTCAGCGAACTGACGCGCGCCATTGAGACCGTCCCCGGGGTGGACGGGGTGGACCCGCGCACCGAGTCCACGCCGGCGCTGATTGCCCGCATCATTGCCACGCACCACGCGTACCTGCGGGGCGCGCTGCCGTTCCTGCGGCCGCTGGCGGCCAAGGTCGCCCGCACCCACGGCGAGCACAACCCGCGCCTGGAGGAGGTGAGTGCGCTCGTTGCCCAGCTCACCCAGGAGTTGGTGCCGCACCTGGACTTTGAAGAGGAGAGCCTGTTCCCGCTGCTGATGGCCAGGTCCGCGGACGCCCCGCGGGTGGCGCGCGAGTTGGCGTCCATGACCCAGGAGCATCACGCCGTGGGCGATCTCCTCCAGCGCATGCGCGCCGCGACGGAGGACTTCCGCGTGCCGGAGTGGGCGTGCACCAGCTACCGCACACTGTTCACGGAACTGGAGCGCCTGGAGGGTGACATCCTGCGCCACGTGCACCTGGAGAACCACGTGCTGGCGCCGCGTTTTGCGCTGGCCAACTGAGCCCGCGGGATAGCGTGAGTTTTCCCGCGCGTGGTGCGCTTCAGGGAACCACGTGTTCGCCGGCGCCCAGGCAGGCAAACAAGAACTCCAACTCCTCATACACGCGGACGTTCAGCGTGTAGGACGTGCACTGGTAGCTGTCTCCCAGCGGGTAGACGTGGACGTAGATCCAGTCGCTGTCGTCCCAGGGGCCAATGGTGTCGTCGTTGGTGTCACTGGGCGTACCGTGCTGGTACAGCGTGTACCCGTCACAGCGCGTGGCCGTGCTGATGGCGACTGCCTGTCCCGCCGCGGCGGACCCGCTGGGGCCGCCGCCGGTGCAGCTGCCCTCGCGCAGCTCCACGCCCAGCTGTTCCCCCTGCGCCACGTCAGACAGCGTCACCTCCGCACGCAGCGTGGGAATCCAGAAGCCAAACCCTCCCTCCAGGAAATCCAGGTGATCCATCAGGCGGAACTTGAACCAGTCATGGTCACCCGCCGGATACACGCGGAATGAGGTGGTGGTCTGCGGATTGCCGGAGGCAAACGTGCTGTCGCCGTAGATGTCCCCCAGGTTCTGCAGCGACGTGCTGCACGCGCCGGGGGGATCCGCGGGTTCACCGGTGTTGGCCGGGCAGGTGTACTGGCAGGCGTTGCCCGCCGCGCAGGACGGGTTGGCGCCGTGGCGGGCCGGGCAGGACACACAGCTCTGGTCGCTGCATTGCACCGCGTTGGCCACGCACGCGTACACGCATTGCGTGCCATTCACCACGCTCACGGACGTGTTGGGCAACGGGGAGCAGTTGTTGCCGCTGCCGGTGACCGGGATGGTGTACGTGGGATGCGAAGGGTCATTGGTGGTGATGACGATGGAACCCGGGTACGCCTGGGCCGCGGCCGGCGCAAACGCAAGGGTGAACGTCATGCCGTCCCCGCTGGTGATGCTGGCGGGCAGCGTCCGTGACGGCGTCACGGTGTACTGCGGGATGGTCACGTTGGTGGTGTTCTTCACCACCGCCGGGCTGTCCACGGTGAGTGACCCGGTGCCGGAGTTGGACACGGTGATGGTGCGCGTGACGGCGGGGCTGGTCCCAATGAGCACGCTGCCAAAGTCCACGCCGCCCTCCGGGTTGACCAGCGCGCCCGGTGACACGCCCTGGCCGGTGAGCGCCACCTGGATGAGCGGCTGGTCCGGGTCATTGGTCTGCACCAGCAGCGTGGCGGCGTCCGTGTCACCAATGTTGGCGGGCGAATAGGTGACATTGACGTTGGCGGTCTGCATGGAGGGCACGTCCGGCAGCGACGAGAGCGCCACGGCGAACGGCGCGGTGGACGGCGTGACGGAGAGGCTGGTGACGGAGAGCGGACCCGCGCCGGTGTTGCCCACCGCCAGCGGCAGCGTCTTGGGGCTGCCGGGGATGGCCCCGCCAAACGGCAGCGTGGCGGGGATGTCCGCGTGCGGCGGCAGGGCACCCACGCCGGTGATGGGCACGTACACGGGCAGGCCCGCGGTGCGGGTGAGCGCCAGGCTGTTGTTGAACGTACCCGCGTTGGTGGGCGCAAAGGTCACGGTGACCACCACGCTGCTGCCCGGCGTGAGCGGGTAGGGGAACGTCACGCCGCCCAGCTCCACCGTGTAGGGCGCGGGAGAGTAGCGCACCGCCGTGCCCAGCAACTCCAGGACATTGGCCGCATCCGCCGGGTTGGCCAGGGTGACCTGCTGCTGCACCGTGCGGTTCACGAACACCGACCCGAACGCGATGGGGCTGGGAGTGACGTCCACGCGGCTGTCCTGCCCCAGCGCGGCCACGGGAATGCGCCGCGTGGTGGGTGCCCCGGCGACGTCCGCCGTGACGACGAGTTCGGTGTTGGCATCCCCCGCGGCGCCCGCGTTGAACGTCAGCGCGATGTCAATGATGTCCACCGGGTAGGCCCCGGACGCCTGGTCCGACACGCACAGGCCGCCCGTGCACGACGCTGCGCCCACCCCGCAATCCGCCAATCCGGTGCACGCCCCCGGATAGGTGGAGATGGAACGGGGCATGGGGCCCGCCGCCACGGAGAACAGCGAACTCACCGGCGGGTCCAGCGCCACGCTGGTCACCGCCAGCGCGCTGTTGGACGCCCCGTTGTTCTTCACAAACAGGTGCAGGGTCACCGGCGTGCCCACCGGCGTGGGAGGGACCTGGGCCTGCGTGACGTCGGCGGTGGCGTCGGGCGAACTGACAATGATCATCGTGGGGTCGCCCTTGAATTCGGCCAGCAGCGGGAGTTCCACCAGCGCGTTGGATGCGTTGGTCACCACCATGAGCGTGGCGTGGTCACCGGTGGCGTCGCGCGCCGTGTGCCGGATGCGGACGGTGATCTGCGTCCCCACACCCAGCGCCGCGGGCTGGCCGCCCACCACCTCCAGCGTGAACTCGCCGCTGGGGTTGTCCCGGAACGCCAGGCTGATGAGGCTGGCCGGGGCCACGCCGTCATTGGTGACCAGCACGTTCTTCTCCACGGTGAACCCAATGCGCGTGGCGCCGAATTCCAGCGGGCCGGAGCTGGCGTCCGGGGACAGCGTGATGTGGCCCGCGGGCACGGCGGCATCCACCGTGCCGCCATCCACCGCTCCGCTGCTGGAACCGGCCGTGGCCCCGCTGGATCCCCCGGAACTGCTGGAGCTGGACAGCCCGCCGCTGGTGGTGCCGCCGGAACTGCCGCCCGTCGTGGCGGCGCAGACGCCGTTGAGACAGATGAGGCCGGCACAATCGCTGTCCAGCGTGCACGGTGAGCCCGCGTGCGGGCCGCCGCTGCTTCCCTCGTCAGTGGGCTGGCTGTCCGGGCAGGCCCAGGACAACAGGAGCAGGGGAAGCACGGCAAAGCGGCGCAGCGTCATGACAGGACCTCCAGCAACGGGCCGGGGGGCGAGCCCATGTCGTCAACGAGTCCAACCCCGGTCGAGGAGAGTCGTGTTGCCACGCCGTCGCCTCATCCGCAACTGGGATCCGGGTCCCCGTCACGGGCGCGGGGCGTGACGGTATCTTCAACGTGGTGAGGGTGGGTGCACCCGGGCCGCCCGGCCCCATGCACCTGCTCCGGGCGTAGAACATGCAAAAGTCCGCAATTGGCGCGGCAGCCCGGAAGCAGCGGTTCCGTTCCCGCGCTTCCCGACGACAAAAGCAGATTCGTGGCGAAGGGGGCGGCCGCGGGAGGGCAGCGTCGCCCACTGGCGGCGGAACGCCTTGCTGCCACCCCCTGGGCGACTGGCGTGACCAGCCGCCCCCGCATGCCCGCAAGCGGGGGCGGGTAGGCTGCACCCAGGGCATGCATGCAGGGGTGCCGATGCCGTCCTTGATACATGCGCATGCAGGCCCTCCCGGCGGCCGGCGCGCGCGGGCTCAGGATGAGATCTGCCCCGGAAAGCGCCTGCGATCCAACCGCCGCGCCTTGGGCGGTGGCAGCCTGAGGCCGGGGGCGTGACGCTACCGCGTGCTTCCAGTGTCAACCGGGTGGCGCGCGGATGGGTGTTATGCTCCGTGGGTGGTGGCTACCCCCGTCCAGCGCTGGCCCGCGGTGTTGCTGCTCCTCGTCGGCGGGTGCCCGCTGCCGCACGAGGATTCGCGGGACTACCGTTGCACCGCCGACTTCCTGTGCGCGGCAGGCTGGCATTGCGACACCGGGTTGTGCCGGCGCAACTGCACCACCGACGTGGACTGTCTCGGCCAGGGCTTCTGTGTCCGCGGCGGGTGCACCCTCGACCTGCCGGGCGCCGCTTCGGCGTCCTCCACCGGCGCGGTGTCCTCCACGTCCAGCGCCACCACGTCGGGCTCCGCCGCGTCTGCGTCCGTGGCGTCGGGCAGCTCGGCGGTGTCTTCCGCCACCGCGGTCACCGCAAGCAGTTCCACGTCCGTGGCCACCAGCAGCACCGGCACGTCCTCCGAGTCGTCCGTCACCACGTCCGCGGGTCCCAGCTCCGCGGGCGCGTCCGGCTCCGCCGCCTCCTCCTCCTCGTTCCTCGCGTCGTCATCCGCCGTCCCTTCGTCGGCTTCGTCGGTTGCCGCCACCTCGTCGTCGTCGCTTCCGGCGGCCTCCGCCAGCTCCGGGACCAGCGCGGCACCGTCGTCGTCAGCGTCGTTGAGCCCCGCGACCTCCGCCGTCACGCCGTCCTCCTCAACCGGCGGGGTGGCCGTCAGCCTGGTGGCCACGGCGACATTCTCCGCGGCCGCCCCGGTGGTCATTCCCGCGTTTGTGGGCGTGGTGCCGGGTGACTTGCTGGTGGTGCAGGTTGGTTATGACAGCGGGACCGGCGCCACCACCATCACGGCGCCGCCGGGGTGGACATTGGTGCGCCGCGATGATCACGCGACGGACTTCGGGCAGGCGCTGTACATCAAGGTCGTCGGCGCGGCGGAACCGGCGGACTACACGTGGGTGCTCACCGGCAACCCGTCCACCACCGCGCTGGGCCTGGTCTACCGCGGCGTGGACACGGCGGTCCCACTGGATGTTCATGCGGGTGCCGTGGGTGACGGGACGGCGCTCACCGCGCCCGCGCTGGTCACCACGGTTCCGGGTGACATCGTCGTGGTGTTCTTTGGGCACGACAGCCCGGCGGCGACGCTGACCCCGGCAGCGCCGTTGGTGACCCGGGCCACGGCGAATGCCGCGGAATCCGCGCTTGCCGCCGACCTCCAGCTTGTTGGCGCCGGGGCCGCGGGCCCGTGGACGGCGACCAGTTCGCTGACCAATCAGTGGACCGCCCAGGCCATCACGCTGCGCCGCCGCTGACGCGGTCGCGCGGGTGTCACGCCGCGGTGACGACGACGGCGGTGCCGTAACAGAGCACTTCGGTTACGCCGCCCATGATGTCATTGGCGTCATACCGCACGCCGATGACGGCGTTGCCGCCGATGCGCGCGGCCTGTTGCAGCATGCGCACGTAGGCTTCCTGGCGGGTCTCTTCGCACAAGCGGGTGAACAGCGAGATATCCCCGCCGATCAACGTCTGCAGTGACCCGCCCAGCGTGCCGACGATGGAGCGCGAACGGACCGCGATGCCGCGCACCACGCCGCCGTTGCGGGTCACGCGGTACCCGGGCAGCTCAAACGCGGTGGTGGTCATCGCGGGGTCAATGCGCTCGCCGGTCAATTCGGCCGCCGGCACCCGGGCCGTTGACGACGGATGGTGGCTCATGGGCGGACGCTATCCGCGGCGGTGGGCGCGGGCAACGCGCGGCGCGCAGGGCAATTGCCCGGCGGGGGAACGGGGAGAATGATGGCACCGAGGTGACCCATGCCTGTCACGCCGCGCCGGGGCGGGGGGGCCGCGTTGCACGCGGATCCCACCCCATGGCTGCTGGAGCCGGACAACCCGTCGGTGCGCTACCTGGCGCTGCGCGACCTGTTGGACCGCCCGGCGAAGGACCGTGAACTGCAGGAAGCCCGCCGGCAGATCATGCGCAGCGGCGCGGTGCCCGCCATCCTGGCCCAGCAGGCCCAGGAGGGCGCGTGGGAGAAGCCGGAACGGTTTTACACGGCCAAATACACAGGCACCGCCTGGCAGCTCATCATCCTGGCTGAACTCATGGCGGACGGGACGGACCCGCGTATCCGTCAAGCCTGCCATCTCATCCTGGACCTGTCCCAGGACAGAGAAAGTCATGGATTCTCTGTTCACCACGCCGCGCGGTCGGGCGGCGGGCGGCACAGCGAGGTCATCCCGTGCCTGACGGGAAACCTGGTGTTTGCGCTGCTGCGCCTGGGATGCGGTGCGCGGCCTGAGGTGCAACAGGCGGTCCGGTGGATGGCCACGTACCAACGGTTTGACGACGGGATTGCGGATGCGCCGCAGGGCTGGCCCTATGACCGGTGGGAGATGTGCTGGGGCCGGCACACCTGCCACATGGGCGTGGTCAAGGCCCTGAAGGCCCTGGCGGAGATTCCGGTGCGCGCGCGCCCGCCCGCAGTGCGCCGGTGCATTGCCAACGGGGTGGAGTTCCTGCTGGTCCACCACGTGTACAAGCGCAGTCACGACCTGGCGCGCGTGTCCAAGCCGGGGTGGCAGCGGTTTGGATTCCCGTTGATGTACCAGACGGACGTGTTGGAAATCCTGCTTATCCTCACGCAGCTGGGGTGCCGCGACGCGCGGATGCAGGAAGCGGTGGACCTGCTGCGCTCCCGGCAGGACGCCGCGGGAAGATGGTGTCTGGCGAACCCGCCCCCGGGGCGCTGCTGGGTGGACATTGAACCCAAGGGCCAGCCCAGCAAGTGGGTCACGCTGCGGGCGCTGACCGTCCTCAAGCGGCTGCGCGGCAGCAGCCTCACCGCCGGCCCGCCGCACCCGCGTGCGGGCGGGCAGCGGGGTTTGCAGCAGCCGCACGCCCGAACTACTTGAACAACCCCGCGCGGACCTGCGTTCTACCCGGAGGCGTCACATGGGGTTGTTCGACAAGTTGAAGGGTGAGTTCGTCGACATTGTGGAGTGGGTGGACGACAGCAACGGGCAGACGCTGGTGTGGCGGTTCCCGCGCTACCAGAACGAGATCAAGAACGGGGCGCAACTGATTGTGCGGCCGGGCCAGGCGGCCATCTTTGTGGACCAGGGCAAAATGGGGGACCTGTTCACCGAGGGCCGCCACGAACTCTCCACCGACAACATGCCGTTGCTCTCCACGCTGCGTGGCTGGAAACACGGGTTCAACTCGCCGTTCAAGTGCGAGGTGTACTTTGTGTCCACCAAGATCATCACCGGCCTCAAGTGGGGCACGCCCAACCCGCTGATGCTGCGCGACCCGGATTTTGGCGCCATTCGCCTGGGGGCGTTTGGGATGTACACGCTGCGCTGCACCGACCCCAACCTGCTGCTCAAGCAGCTGGTGGGCACCGACGGCGTGTACGACACCAACGAAGTCAACGACGTGTTGCGGTCCATCATCCAGTCCAGCGTGGCCACGGTGCTGGGGAAGTCCAAGATCCCCGCGCTGGACCTGCTGTCCAACTACGAACTGCTGGGCGAAGAAGTCCGCAAGCTGGTGCTGACGCAGATTGACGACGAGTACGGCCTGGAAATCCCGCAGCTCAAGGTGGTCAACATCAACGTGCCGGACGCGGTGCAGAAGGCGTTGGACCAGCGTGCGTCCATGGGCGCGCTGGGCAGCACGACGCTGGGCCCGGCGCCAAACCTGGCGGCCTACCAGCAGTACCAGCTGGGCAACGGACTGGGGGCCGCCGGCGGTGCGGCGCCGGGGTTGAACCTGGGAATGGGCGTGGCGCTGGCCGGGCAGATGATGAACCAGGTGCAGCAGCAGCCGCCCATGATGGCACCGCCCCCGTTGCCCACCAGCCAGCAGTGGTTCTTTGGCATCAACGGGCAGAACGTGGGGCCGCTGACGCTGGAGGTGGCCCGGCAGTTTGCGCAGATGGGGCAGATCCGCGCGGACAGCCTGTGTTGGACGCAGGGCATGGGCGCGTGGCAGCCCGCGGCGCAGGTGCCGGCGCTGGCGTCGTTGTTTGGCGGTGCCGGCGGCCCGCCCCCGTTGCCCCCGTCCATGCCACCACCCATGCCGCGCTGAGGCCACCATGTCCGGGCCCCCGTCGGAGGAAAAGGGTGGTTTTGGCAACTTCACGGCGCAGAAGACCTTCCCGTGCGAGGCGTGCGGCGCGCAGCTCACGTTTGCCATTGATGCGCAGAAGCTCAAGTGCGGGCATTGCGGCGCGGAGAAGGACCTGCAGTTCCAGGAGGGTGCAAGCGTCAGCGAGCAGGACCTCAACGCCGCGCTGCAGAAACAGTCCACCCGGCGCCGGACTGCCACCGCGGCGCCCGTCACCCACGAGGTCAAGTGCACCTCGTGCGGTGCCACGGTGGCGTTCTCCGGGACGCTGACATCCACAGAATGCGCGTATTGCGGCACGCCGATTCAACGCGAGGCCGCGCACGAGGCGCAGGACCGGCTGCCGGTGGACGGGGTGTGCCCGTTTGCCGTGGAGAAGGACACCGCGCAGCGCCGCCTGCAGGACTGGGTGGGCTCGCGGTGGTTTGCGCCGGGCGATTTCAAGCAGCGCGGGGTCCACGAGCATTTCCAGGGCGTGTATATGCCGTATTTCACGTTCGATGCGATGACGCATTCGCGTTACCGCGGCGAGCGGGGTGATGCGTACTACGAGACCGAAGGCGAGGGGCAGAACAAGCGCCAGGTGCGCAAGGTGCGCTGGACGCCGAGGGCGGGGGCGCTGCGGCGCTTCTTTGACGACGTGTGCATCCCTGCGCTGCGCAGCCTGCCGCGCACGCTGCTGCAGTCCCTTGAGCCGTGGCCGCTCACCAAGCTCATCCCGTTCACCGACCAGGCGCTGGCGGGCAAGCAGGCCCACACGTACGAACTGGAGTTGTCGGAGGGCTTTGCGGCCGCGCGCGAACGCATGGACGATGAAATCCGTTCGGATGTGCGCGGCGACATTGGCGGCGACGAGCAGCGAATCCACGACGTCACCACCCAGTTCTCGGCGCTGACCTACAAACACGTCCTGCTGCCGATCTGGATTCTTGCCTACCGCTACCGGGAGAAGACCTACCGCGTGGTGGTCAACGCCATGACCGGGGAGGTCCAGGGCGAGCGGCCGTGGAGCGCGGTCAAGATTGCGCTGGCCGTGATTGCCGGCGCGGTGGTGGCCTACGTGTTGTTCCGCCTGGGCGGGAGCAATCCGCACGCCGTGCCCGCGCCGCGCTGAGCGCTGTTTACGGCGCATGGTACAGACGTCTGTAGGTTCCGGCATTGAATCTTGCACGGACGGAGCACCCACCGGACCCCGGGCTCGGCAGGAGCCTCGCCCTCCCGGCGTTGTCGTCGTCGGTGGAGCCCGCGGGGTCGCGAGCCTCCTGAGCCCATCCCAGCGCTGCCGTCGTGGATGGAGCGCCCCGGGAGGGCGAGCCTCCTGGCGAGCCCGCGGCAGCGCGTAGGCCGTGCGGTGATCCCGGGTTTCCAATGACGTCTGTACGGATTCCCACCGATCCACGCGCGCGTGACGGCGACCCATCACGCCGCTCCCGGCGCCCGGAATTCCCGTGAATGGATGGCCAGTAAACCCGTGCAATTCGCGCCGGCAATCACCACGCCAGGCTGGTTGATGGGCGCCCCAAGGCTGCCGGGGCGGTGGCCGCGCCACCCGGCTCATCCACGGCGGCGCTTGCCGTCTGGATGCGCGTGGTGAAGAACGGCGGGCTGAAGTCCCGGCCCAGCGCCAGGTCCACCAGGTACCAGGCGGGCAATACCGCCGCGCTCCCGAGCGCGGACAGCGACGCGAGACAGCACCCGACGCTGGAGCACCAACTGGAGACCCACGCCGTGGTCAACTGCCCGGTGGTGCTGGTGCTGCTGCCGCTGCTGGTAGGTTGTGCAAAAGCGCTCCACGCGGCGCAGAACAACCAACCCACGCCGCACATGCCCACCGCGCCCAGGCCACTGACCGCGGCCGCGCCCAGCAGGGACGCCTCCAGCACCACCAGGCGCCCAAACCGGGTGCTGCGGCGGATGGCCCGCTCCTCGGCCTCCTCCTCCGCCAGCACCTTGCTGCGCGTGCGGCGGGGTGGCTCGGCGGTCTCACGTTCCTCCGGCGGCGCCTCCACGCCCAGCGCGGTGGCCACGCGGGGGCCAAACCGCTTTCCCAGCTTGCGGGCCGCGCCGCCCCACGGGTCCTCCTCCAGCAGGTCCACCAGCTGTGCGTAATCCGCCGCCATGACGTGGTCCTGCGCGTCATACAGCAGCGCCTGCAGGCGTTCCGCGCCCGGCTTGCCGGACGCGCGCACCGCCAGCACAAAACGCGTCTTTTCCGCGGCGGCCATCGTTTCCAGGCATTCCGGCTGGGCGCAGGGCGGGCCCTCCACCAGCCGGATGCGCACGGTCCCGGTGCGCGCGGTCTCCGCCCACAGTGCGTCTTCCACCAGGCGGGCGTTCTCCGGCGTCATGTTCTCAGCCACCAGCGGCGCCACGGTGGCCACCGGCCCCGCCTGGGCCAGCAGCACCCGGGGGACGCACAGGCTCATCAGCAACCACGGACCGGGTTGGCGCATGCAGTGCTCCTGGGCGCTCAGCAACGGGGAGGTACCGGGGGCGGGCGTAGAAACGCCAAAACCCATCCATTCACGCAGGGCGGCCGCCGGTCCCGGAATGAGCGGGAACCGGCACGGCCGCGGCCTGCTCACTTCTTCTTCTTCTTCTTCTTCTTGCCCTCATCCGCCGCGGCGGCTTCCGGTTCGGCGGCCTTCTCGGCCGGGGCGGCGGCCGGTTGCGCTGCCGGGGCGGCAGCGGTCTGCGCGGGAGCCGGTTCGGCGGCGGGTGCCGCTGCGGGTGCGGCGGCGGGCTGGGCTGCCGGCTGTTCTGCCGCGGGCGCGGGCACGGGCTCCGCTGCCGCCTGCGGCTTGGACTCCGTGGCGTCCTCGTCCGCCTTCTTCTTCTTCTTCTTCTTGGGCTCGCCCTCGTCGCCCTCGCCGGAGTCTTCCACGCCCAGTTCGCGGGACTTCTCCAGTTTCCCGTCCTTGAAGGTCTCCATGAAGATGCGCAGCTTGGTGCGCAGTTCAAAGTTCTCCACCTTGGTGGGCGCGCCCGCGTCATTCATTTCCACCGGCACGCCAAACACGCGGAAGATCCACGTGCCGCGGTTGGCGTCCAGCATCTCCTTGTCCTCCAGGGTGCTGACGGGGAAGAAGACCCAGAAGTCCTTGGTCTCGCCGGGCGTGACCTCTGAGTTGCGGGACAGCATGTGAATCTTGCCGTTGAGCTTGTTGACGGCGTTGTTGATCTTCCCCACGTTGTTGCAGCCCCACAGGCCGCCGAGCTGGTCCTTCATGGTCTCCACGTACGTCGGCTCGTACAGGGTCCCGTTGGGGTCCTTGAGCCGCACGGTGACCATGTTCATCCGGATCACCTTGCTGACGTTGTTGGTGATGGTGAACTGGCGCCACACACCCACGGCAAACGCCGCCAGGTTGACCTGTTCCACCACCGGGTCACCCTTGAACGAGTTACCCTTGGAGTCCGTGACGACGTGGTGGACCGCGTCCCCGTTCTGGTCGCACTTGACCAGCTCCGTCTTCACGACGGGGACTTCCTTCTCCGTCAGCTCCACAATGACGCCGCTCTTCTCCTGCTTGTACTCCTTCTCGTCCCAGGGCTCCCACTGCAGCCGCACGTTCTTCTTGATGGTGGGACCGCAACCGGTGACCACGGCCACCAGCGCCAACGTGAGAAACTCGCGAGCCAGTCTCATCTGCCGACCTCCACAAGCGCGCCCGTGTGGCGCCGTTATGGCCGCAGGACCATGGGCGTGCAGAATCAGGTTGATTCGCCATTGCCGATGGGTCACGGCCCAATTGGACCGGCTAGGGCTTAGGCGGCGGGGTCCCGTCGTGTCAACGCTGGAGGTCGCGTCGGGGCGCGCTGCACAAGGGGACCGGCGTCCCGGTTGGTTCGGCCGGCCCAGGCCCCCCCAAACCCGCGGCGGGCGGGCGTCACGGTCCCGGGACGGCCGCACTCAATTCCGGCGAATAGACGACCTTGGCGGATTCAAGCAGTTGTTTCTCGCGCTCTGCCCGCGCGGCCTGTGCCTTGCGCGCGGACAGCAGGGCGGTGAGCGCGCTGCGCTCGGTCTCAAATGTGATCGTCGGGTCCGCCTTCTTGTCCACCAGCTGGATGACCCAGAAGCGCGCTCCGGTTCCGGTGATGACGTCGCTCACGGCGCCGGCTGCGAGGTGTTCCACGGTGTCACGCCAGGGCTCCGGCAGTTGCTCCCAGCGCAGGTAGCCCAGGTCCCATGGCCGGTCCGCCGCCGCAGGAATCTGCCCGAATTCCCCCGCCGCCACCTCGTCAAAGGGGGTGCCGCCGCGGAGGCGTGCCAGCAGCGGTTCCAGCTCCGCCGCGGATTTCTTGAGCAGTTGCCGGACGTGGTAGCGGGACTGCAGACGGGTTGCGTTGCGCTGGAAGTACTCCCGGACCTCCCCCTCGGATGCGGCCGCATCCGTGCCGCCCGGGCGCTGGGTCCACAGTCTGGCCAGTTCCTCGCGGCGGAAGGCGGCCAGCTCTGCCTCGCGCTGGCGCAGCCGCTCCTGGTACCCGGCGTCCTGGTCCAGGCCCAGCGCCAGCGCCTGCTGCGCCAGGATCTCCTGGCGCACCACCGGCGCCAACGCGTTGCGTGTGTCCTCGGCGGAAAGCGCGGCTTCCCCGTTCACCTTGTTGCGCCGGAGCCAGTGCTGCAGGTCATGGCGCGTGAGCCGCTGTCCGTTCACCGTGACCAGCGCTGGCGCGGCGGGAGGGGCGCCCGCCGGGCGGGCCTCCGCGCCCGGACGGCAGCACAGGAGCGCGGGTAAGAACGCCAAAAGCGGTGCAAGACGGACCGCGCGCGGATGGGCAAGGTACATGGGTTCACCCGGGGAGAATGCTTGGTGGGCCGGCCGCCGGGCGGCACGCCAGGGCGCCGTCCGTTCGGCCGGAGGGGGAGACTGGTACTACCGGGGACGGTGGCCGTGGCAAGCGCCGCCGGCCGGCGGGGATGGACGGGATTGCGCCCGGGGAAAGGGGGCGGCGTCTGGTCACGCCGCCCCCCTTTTTCAGCCCGGGGTGTTGCTCAGCCCTCTCACTGCATGGGCTGGTAGTCGTGACACGAGCCGCACTGGTCAATCGCGTTCGCGCCAAACTTCTTGTTGTGCCGGCGGTAGTCCAGCACAAAGCCCACACCCGCGGAGTTCTGGTGGCACAGGTTGCAGTTGCCGGCCACCGGCTTCTCCGGCGTGGCCGTGCCCACCTGGAATGTCACCCACGCCACGGACGGCGTCCAATAGTTGGTGTCGCTGGCGTTGCCGCGGTCACCGATCTCCACGCCGGCCACGTACGTGCCCGGCTTGAGGTCATCCACCGGGTCCAGCGTGTAGCTGATCTTGCCCGGCGTCCGGACGGCCTTGGGGTCATTGAGGGCCGCGTTGTTCCGCGCGGAGATGTTGTTGGCCGCCGTGAATCCGGTCAGGCCGTGGCGCGTGAGGTCACCACCAAAGACCACGGTGGTGACGGCGCAGGGCCGCAGCTGGATGCCAAAGAACTGCCCCTTGTTGCGGGAGCGGATGGCAACCTTGCCGCCCTCGTCATAGGCCACCGCACGCCGCGCGAAGTTGGCGTTGGCGTTGAGCCACGCCACGATCTCAGTGGTGGTGGCCGCCGCCTTGTCCACAAAGCTCCCCGTGGCCGGGACCGTGACGCTGATGATGCCCGAGTACCAGCGGTCACCACCGGACGAATCGAACACGTACACGCCCTCGCCACCGTCCACCACGAGGTCCAGCTTGGCGCCGGCCGCGCTGAGGTTGAACGGACCGGTGCCCGGGCTCATCACCGCGGCGCGCGCCGCCATGGTGAGCACGGGGCTGCGCGCCGCGCGCGGACCGTGCACAAACAGGGACGCCGCGGAGAACCGGCCGTCACCCGCAGGGCAGGTGCCCGCCGCCGCCTGGGCGTCGGAGCAGGGCTCGCGGTTGACGGTGGTGCCCGTCTGGTCCTCTTCCAGCACAGTGGTGTGGTCAATGGGCGTGGTCCCGCCCTTGGGCGTGAGGACCACATCCACCACCGGGCTCTCACCGGCAACAAAATGGGTGCCATTGGCCGGCGTGGACACCGTCAGGGCCACGTCGTACTCGGGCGTCTTGCGCGGGTCCTGCGCAATCCAGTCATGGGACGTGGACACCGGCTTGATGAACGCCGAGGCCGTGCCGTCCGCCGGGTGACAGGTGGTGCA
Organism: Deltaproteobacteria bacterium; assembly: GCA_016218805.1. Classification (GTDB taxonomy): domain Bacteria; phylum Myxococcota; class JACRCW01; order JACRCW01; family JACRCW01; genus JACRCW01. The sequence goes on from JACRCW010000036.1 coordinate 33,598, forward strand.
CGTGTTGTCATGCAGCTGCGGACCGCCGCCGTGGTTGGTACCGGCGGTCCAATCCACGGTGTCATGGCAGGAGCCACAGGTCTCACGCGTGGGCCGGGTCTTCCAGTTGTCCACGTCCGCGCCCGCGCCGGTGTGACACACGGTGCAGTTCTCAGCCACCGCCGGGAACTCAATGTTCCACCACTGGTACTTGTTGATGACGCCGCGGAAATTGCGGTAGAGCGCCCAGGTGCCGTTGTCCGCGGACTCGTCACCGGCGGTGGCGGGATCGTCAAACACAATGCCATCCGCGCCCGGGACGCTGGCCAGTTCGGCGCCGGCGTGGATCTTGTGGATCATGATGGGCATGGCGAACGACTCATTGTTGTACGGGCTCTTGTAGGCCTCGTTGTGGCACAGGTTGCAGCCTTCCACGTTGAGGCGGTTGCCGCCGTGGCCATGGAAGTCATTGACGCCGTGGCAGGTCCGGCAGGCCGAGGTCTGTACAATGTCCCGCGTGAGGGTGGGCGTGGTGCCCGCCGGGACAAAGCTGTAGATGCCCTCGCCGGTGGCGCCCTGGTGGCCGCCAATCTGGATGCCCACGCGGTGCAGGCGGCTCGCGTCGTACGTGATGGGGGTGGTGCCGGCGGTGGCGGTCGTCAGGTTGGTCTTGAACAGGTAGGAATAGGTCCCGTCTGCGTTGTCCGTCAGGGTGCCCTTCAAGGCGGCGTTGGTGCTCGTGTCACTCTCCACGGTGCCCATGTAGCGGGGCGGGTCCGTGATGAGGCCCGGCCATTCGCCGTTCTGCGCCACCGCAATGGACGTGTACGTATAGGGGCGCCACAGGCTGTTGCCGCGGCCGCCGGCCAACGGCGTGCCGGTGGGGGCAATGGGCGGTTCCAGGCTGGCAATGCCGTAGCTGAAGCCGGTCAGGCCCGTGACAATGGCGGTGGCGGCGGTGTCCTTGACCCACTCACCGGGCAGCGTGCCCTTCTTCTTCTTGGTCACCTTGAAGTTGACGGTGGCATTGCCCGAGCCGTCCACGGCGGCGCCCGTGACTTCAATGTCAATCCAGTACTTGCCGCAGCCGGAGGTCACGCCCGGCGGGCAGGCGGCAAACTCGCCCTCGCCCTGCATGAAGGCCTCGCCGTGATTGTTGGTGATGGCAAACTCGGAACCCGAGGAGACGTGGCAGGTGGCGCAGGACTCTTCCTCGTCGCCGTTGAAGGGATCCTCGGCGGTGGGGTCAAAGGTCTGCATCCGGAAGTGGGCCTGCGCCGCGTCGGAGTCATGGCAGCCATAGCAGGCAATGCGGCTGGGCTTGGTGGCCCACGTGCCGCTTGTGGTCGTCGTTGGGTGGCAGGTCTGGCAGTTGCCAATGGGCTGCGGGAACTCAATGTTCCAGTTGCGGCCCTTGACCGGGTCCCCGTTGGAGTAGCCCACGGTGGTGAGCGGGTAGTTGAGTTCAGAGCCGCGGTGAACGGCGTGGACGCGCCGTGCAATGGGGCCGGCGCCGGTCCAGGCGCGCGGGTTGGTCACCGTCGGGGTGAGCGTGCAGTCCGCTGCGGTGCACAGCGTGTCGCCATTGCGGTCCTCGGCGGTCGCGTCGCAGGTGCCGTTGCCGTTGAGGTCCCAGCACGCCACACCGTTGGCGCCCGTGGGGCCGGTGTCGCCGGTGGGGCCGGTATCGCCCGTGGGGCCGGTGTCGCCCGTCGCGCCCGTGGGGCCGGTATCGCCCGTCGCGCCCGTGGGGCCGGTATCGCCCGTCGCGCCCGTGTCGCCCGTCGCGCCGGTGGCGCCCGTGTCGCCGGTAGCGCCCGTATCCCCGGTGGCGCCTGTGGGACCGGTATCACCGGTGTCACCGGTGGCGCCGGCGGGGCCGGTAGGTCCGCGTGGACCGGTGGGACCCGTGGCGCCGTTTGCGCCCGCGGTACCTGCGGGGCCTTCGGGGCCGGCGGGCCCTTCGGTGCCACACGCTGCCAGGGCCACCGGCAGCGCAACTGCAATGATTTGGCTCCAACGCCTGCGCGAGTTTCTCATTGTTCCTCCATGGAGCGCCTGACCGTCTCGCCTCCCGGGCACAACGGGGGCGCTCCGTCTTTGAAATCCGCCGCGTGCTACCACCGTCGCGCAATACGGTGCAATCGGGACGTGCCTGATTTCACGGCGTTTATCTGGTGAAACACTGGAATTCGCGCGCTTTGTGCGCCGCCGCCATTTCAGCGTGTTCCGGCAACGAGCGCAAATCCAGACGCAGCTCTACCTGCGGGCGAGGAATGCGCGCCCGCAACCGCCCCGCGGACGAAAAGACTGCACGATCAGCCGCGCCGCACGGAAGAAACGTATGCCGGGGCGTGCGTGATGTGCGCTGAGGCGTTGTCGGAAGCATCAGCGTCGAAACCAATGCGTGAGGACAAGCGCCGCCGTAGTTGCGCAATCCAGCGTGCGTCGCGCCGGGCAAACGGCAGGTTGTGCTGTGGCGGTGGCGCGCCCGCAGGGTGATCTCACGCGAGGCGGATTCGATCCTGAGCAACCGGGAGAGCGAGGAATTGTGGCGCGGAGCAAACGGAGGCCCGCTCCACGACGCCCTCGACGACGGAGCGCAGCGACGTCGGCGAGGGGGGTCCGCTGCCACCGTCTTCCCCGGGCGGCACCAACCCCGGGGGGGGGCCCCCCCCCCCCGGCGACGGAGGCCGCCGCCCGGCCGCCCCCCCCCAAAAGGGGGCGGGTACGCATGCACGCAAAGCGTGCATGCAGTTCGGACGTGGCATTCGTAGAACAGATGCCGGCTCAGACTTGGATCCGCCTCGATCTCACGTGATCGCGGTGGACGCGCTCGCTCGCTGTTGGGTGGCGTCTGACAGCGCGCGCCCGTGGCCGCCGCGGCCGTCGTCGGCCGGCGCAGAAAGCGCAAATGAGACGCCGCGGCGGCTTGACGTGCACGCGGGGACGGAGAAGCCTGCGCGGCCCCAATCATTGGAGGTTGACCCATGAAGGCACGCACGCTGGTTGCGCTGTTGTCGGTTGTGGTGGCGACGGGTTGTCCGCCACCACCCAAGAGCGGGTGCGCAGACGACGCGGACTGCGACCCCGGCTTCATCTGTGGCGAAGACGGCGAATGCGCGGCCATTGGCGGCGGTTCCTCCAGCGGCTCCACCGCGAGCGGTTCGTCCGCCGCGTCCGTCTCGTCCAGCCGGGCGGCCGCCTCCTCGTCGTCGCACGCGCAGTCCGCATCGGCCTCGTCCGCCGCGGACTCGTCCTCGGCAGCGTCCGCGTCCACGGCATCCTCCATGTCCACGGCATCGTCGCTGCCGGCGGCCTCCTCCTCCGCGGCGGCCACCTCCGCTGGCGCAACTTCCCAGTTCGTCTCCTCCTCGCTGGCGCCGCCGTCGTCCTCTGCGGGTGTCACGCCGCCTGCCAACGACGCGTGTCCGGGAGCCACCGTGGTGGACCTGTCCAGCGGCACCGCAGTGCTCCCCGCGGCGCTGGCCGGCGCCGGCCAGGACAGCTCGCTCGGCTGCGAATCCGGCCACGCGCCCTTGGACGGCGCGGATGTGTTCTTCACCTTCACGCTGACCGAAGCGCGGCTGGTCGACGTGAGCCTGGTCGGGCCCGCGGGTTCGGCGGAGCTTGGACTGGTGCTTGCGGACGGTGCGTGCGGGAGCCTGGAACTCGCCGCGTGCACCACGGACCTTGCGCACAGTGGGACCACCACGCTGTCACCGCGGCTGCTTGCCGCGGGTACGTGGTGGATCATTGTGGATGCGCGGGGCGCCGCGGCGGATGCCACCTTGACGGTGCATTCCGCCGTTGTGCCCAGCGGGGAGACGTGCGGCACCGCGCTGCCATTGGATGTCACGCACAAGGGCGGCACCGTGGAAGGTGACCTCAACGGGCACTCGGATGACGTGGCGCTCGGCTGCGAGTCCGGGCACCAGGCGCCGTGGGGGCCGGACCTGTATTTTGAGATCACGCTGTCAGAGCGCCGCGTCCTGTCGTTCTCGCTGGTCACCACGGCCACCGCCTCTGAACTGGGCCTCATCATGCTCAATGGTGCGTGCGGCTCGCAGTCGCTCGCGCGGTGTTCCACGGATCTCGCCCGTGACGGCCTGGTGTCGCTTGAGCCGGTCATCTACCCGGCGGGGACGTATCGTGTCGTCGTGGATTCGCGCTACGCGGGTGCGGGTGCCATGCCGTTCACGCTGACCGTGGACAGCACGCCGGTCCCGGATGGCGCCACCTGCGCGGGAGCGGTGGCGCTGTCCGTGTCCGCCAGCGCCACCACCATGACGGGGGACCTGGCCTTGCACACCGCGGATGCCAGCCCCGGCTGCGAATCCGCCCAGGAGGCGCTGTGGGGCCCGGAGATCTTCTACACGTTCACATTGGACCAGGCGGCCACCGTCACCGCCACGCTGGATACGACGGCAACCGCTTCAGAGCTGGGGCTGGTGCTGTCCCAGGGCGCGTGCCCGGGGCCGTCACTGCTCACGTGCGCCACCGACTGGCAGCGCGACGGGTCAACCTCCGTCAGCCGGGCGCTCAGTGTGGGCACGTACGTGCTTTCCGTTGACAGCCGGTTCCGCGGCGTGTCCATGCCGTACACGCTGTCCGTGCAGGCGGTGCCCTGAGTCGCGTCACAGCACCCGGCGGACGGCCGCGTCCAACTCGCCATCGCTGATGGCACCGGATTTCATGAAACGGATGGTGCCGGTCCGGTCCACCAGCACGTGGTGGGGCGTGGGGCCGATGCCCAGCTCGCGGCTGTAGCGGTCCGCCGGGTCCAGCAGGATGTGCTCGGGGGAAAGCCCGTATTCCTGCGCCCACGCCAGGCCGTCCGCCGCGGACGCAAAGCGCCGCCGCTCCGGCCCATTGAGCACCGTCACAAACCGCACCGCGTTGAATCGCCCAGATAGCGCGGCTTGCCGGCGGGCGTATTCGCGGCTGCGCGCGCACTGCGGCGACGCAAAGGTGAGCCACACCGCGGTCCGGCCGCGGAAGCCGCTGAGGAGCACGCGTTCGCCACGCGCATTGAGGGCGTCCACCTCGGGCGCCTCCTGGTCCAGCAGCGCCGGGTTGCGGAAGGACCGCGCTTCCGCCGTGCGGCGCCCGGTCTCCTGCGCGCGCGCGGCACCCGTCACCACCTGACCCAGCATCTTGAACGGATCCACCGACGTGTTGTTGTTGTTGTTGTTGGCGGCGGCGACCGGGCCCGGCGCCGGGCGTTGTTCCGCGGGCCGCGTCCCGTCCATCCGCTCCAACTGTTCCCGTGCATGCTGGCTGCCAGCCGCGGCGGCGCGGCCGTACCAGTGGCGTGCCGCCGCCTCGTCGCGCGGGACGCGGTTGGCGTGGTGGTACTCGCCGGCCAGCGCGGTCATCGCGTGCGTATCGCCGTGCTCGGCCGCGCGGACATACCAGCGCAGCCCCTCAGGAACATTGGCGGCAATTCCCTGGCCGTTGATCAGGTGCCAGCCCACCTCACGCTCCGCCTTGACGTGCTGGTGCGCCGCCGCCTGGTGATACCAGGCCAGCGCATTGCGGCGGTCCTCCCGGACCACTGAGCCACGGGCGTACGTTTCACCCAGTTGGAACGCCGCGTCGGCGCTGCCGGCCTCCGCCGCCCGGCGCAACCAGTACAGCCCGGCGCCCACGTCACGCTTCACCATCAGGCCCTGGCACAGGTACGCGCCCAGCTGCAGTTGCGCCGCGGTGTCACCCGCGCGCGCGCCGCGTTCCAACTCCTCCCACCGCTCCCGGAAAGCGGCCTTGTTGGTGACCACCTGCTGCCCCAGCCGCATCCACGCGCCCAGCCCGCCGGAGGACGCCGGTTCAGTCTGCTCCGGCGCCAACCAGCCCGGGGCGGGCACCGCCGTGGCCGCTTCCGGCACCACGGGCACAGCAAAGTCCGTATTTGCAGTGCTTACCCGGTCGCCGGAGACCCATCCCGCGCCGTCACGCAACAGGGCCGGCAGCGGCCGGGCCACCGTGGAGCCCAGCAGCGCCAGCGTGCAGGTGCCGCCCAGCCACCACGTCACCGCCAGCCGCCGCCCAAACGTCCCAGGCGCGCGCCCCGGCCCCCGTGCACCGCGCTTGGCCAGCCACACCGGCAGCCCCAGGACCAGGGCGCCGGCTACGCACGCCCACGCCACCCGCAGCGCGGAATCACCCACCGCGCCGCGCGCGCGCTCCAGTGACGTTGTCACCAGGCCGGTCAGCGCCAGCGCGGCGGCGGCGGACAACGCCAGTCCGGTCCACAGCATCACCGCACGCGCACGCATCCGCCGCTCCCGCTGCCCGCCCCGGGGTGCAGTGGTAGACGCCGGCGCGCGTGCCGTCCACCGGACGGGGTGGCGCTGCACCGGTTTGCAGCAGTTACGCGCGCGCGGGCATCACTGCAGGAACGCGCGCTTTACGGCCTCCAACGGCGGGTTGGTGCCGGCGGAGGCGATGTAGCCTTCATTCACCGTCCAGATGATGGTCCCGCCAAAGCCGTTGTCCCTGACCCACTGACCTTTCGCGGCAATGGACGCGTCGTCTTCGTAGGACACCCAGGTGCACTGCTGCGGTCCGTGGGGAGACGCGAACGACAGCGACCCGACGCTGGCCGCGCTGTCCCACGTGTACGCGGCGGCGGAGTGGTAGTTGGCCAGGATGTTGGCGTACGTCATCACGTTGTCACTGGCGACGACACTGGCGGTGGCGGTGCTCTGCCGCGGACCGGTCACCCCCCGCCAGCAGCTGCCGTAGAACCCAATGCCGATGCCCACCTTGGAGCGGGGCACGCCCGCCGACACGTACGCGTTGGCGCTGGAGGAGATGGAACTGGGAGCGGTGGCTGATTCGCCAGCCAGAGCGCCGGAATGCCATGATTGCCACCCGGGCCACGCGTCCGCCATCTGGTAACTCATGATGTTGATCTGGTCCACGTAGGGCGCCAGCTGGGCAAACCACGCATCCGCGCCGAAGTTGGCGCTGACCCAATTCACCGGCACCGTGATGATTAGCGCGGGAGACGCCGCGCGCAGCGCCTGGGCCAGCGCCAGCAGCGCGGGCTGGTCCGCAACGGGAATCGGCTCCCAGTCCAGGTCCACGCCGTCAAACCCCAGGGCGTTCACCGTGGCCAGGATGTTGTCCACAAACGCCGCGCGGTGGGTGGCTGAAGTGGCGCCCTGCCACAGGGCGTGCGCGCCGGCGCCGCCGAGCATGAGGATGGCCTTGCGTCCCGCCAGGTGTGCGCGCGCGGTGAGGTCCAACGCCAAAGCCGGACCATTGACCGCGTCGATATAGAAACTCGTGTCAATGGTCCCGTCCGTCCTGGGGAGGGCCGCGCCAACGGCGAGGTGGGTGATGGCAGTGAAATCCACCGCGGCCGGCGGGTACATCAGGCTCTGGTAACCCACGTAGTAGCCGGTCACCCAAGGCGTGGTGGTGGCGGGTGCGGTGCTGACGGAAACTGTGGCGCTGGCGCTCCGCGTGGTGTCCGCCTGGCTGGTGACAACGACGTGGAAGACGCCCGCGGTGGCGGGGGCAGTATAGACGCCGGCGCTGGTGATGCTGCCGCCCGCGCTGCCTTCCTGCACCGTCCAGGTGACGGCCGTGTTGGTGGACCCGGTGACGGTGGCGGTGAACGCGCGGCTGGTGCCCGCGGTCAGGGACGCCGTGGCGGGCGTGAGGGACACGGCCACCGGCTGGGTGCCGCCGCCAATCACCACGGGGATGATTCCGGCCCAATCATCCGGCGTGTTCCCGGAGAACGTGACGCCGTCCAGCGTGAGGCGGCTGTCACTGAAGATCACCATGGCTCCGCCAGCGCCGGCGGCGGTGTTGGGTTGCGAGGTGGTGGCGTCCGTGGAATTACGCAGAAACGCGCCGCCCACCAGCGTGAGGATGCCGGTGCTGTGCTTGAGGTCCATGGCCCCGCCCTGGTCCGTGGCGTGGTTGTCCTGGAACACGTTGCCGGTCATTGTCCAGTTGCCGCTGACGCTGCCCAGCAGGATGGCTGCGCCCTTGCCCGTGGACCCGTTGTTGCGGAACAGGTTGTGGTTGATGTGGAGGTTGGGGCCGCTGTTGGAGTCAATGAACAGCGCACCGCGCGAGTCGTTGTACCAGGGGTCATTGGTGCCGCGCTTCACGGAGTACTCAAAGACGCAATGCTCCAGGTACTGGTGCCCGGTCAGGGCGCCGGCCGGCCCATTTGGATTCCAGATGCGCATGCCGTACCAGCCTGCGGTCCGGTCCCGTGCCGTGAAGACAATCGGCAAGGCCGCAGTGCCGCGCGCGTCCACCGCGCCGGTGACCGTCATCCGGAAGTGACCCTGGAACTCCACGGTGACGCCGGGCTCAATGGTCAGCGTGCTGCCGCCGGGCACGGTGATGTCGCCCAGGACGCGATACGGGGATCCCGCCAGCGTCCAGGTCTGCGTGGCCACCATCCCCGCGGACACCGCGGTGCCCGCACCGCTGGCGAGGCTGGAACTGCCCGGCGCGGCGGAGCTGCTGGTGGAGATGGAACTGCTTCCCGCCACGGAGCTGCTCGCCGCGGCGGAACTGCTGGCCGGGTTGGCAGCGCTGGAGCTGCCGCCCGCGGGCGCATCCGCCACGTCAAATCCCACGTCGTCAAAGTACAGCGTGGGCAGGCTCAGGCCCCGGCCCTCCTGCACGGCGATGGCGGTCAGCGTGCTTCCGGCAGGCGCCAGCGCGGCCAGCGGGATGTCACAGCGCGCCCACGCGTTGGGCGGAATGCTGCCACCCGTGCACGTTGGCCCCAGCGCCGTGCCCGCGGTCCACGCGTCATTCACCAGCGCGCGCACCAACAGGACGGCCCCACCGGCGCTGCCGCCGTTCACCTGCAGCGACAACGTGGCGTGGCCCGCCGTGGGGAAGCCGGCATGGAAGAACGCCAGTGCGGTCCAGGGCGCCATGGTGGCCGAAATGGAGTGATTGCCCGAGCTCACCGGGGATGCCTGGGCGAGGTCATGCGTGGCCCACGATCCGTCCGTCCACGGTTGTTCGACGGCGTCACGGTACAACCACGTTGGGCCAGGGACGACGGTGACGCCGCCGGACGACCCGGACGTTGCGGACGCGGACACCCCCGTGGAGGACGGCGCGGAGACGGCGGACGACGAGGAGAACGAGGAGGAGAGGACCGGCGCGGCGGAGGAGGAGGGGGCCCAGGAGGACGAAGCAGGCAAAGATGACGACGTCATGGTTGGCGCGGGCGCCACGGCCCCGGAAAGCACCAGGGAGTCCACGTACAGCGTGGGCAGAACCCGTCCCGCACCCTCCTGGAGCTCAATCCCGTCCAGCGTGCCGCCGGTGGCGCCCAAGGCTGACAGTGGCACCCGACAGGTGGTCCACGCGCGCGCGGGAATGCGGCCGCCGTCGCAGTAGGGTCCCACCGCCACGGGCGGGCCCACCGCGCCGTTGCGGATGACATACGCATAGAGTGCCGGGTTGCTGGTGTTGCCTCCGTTTACCTGGAATTGGAGTGAGTGCAGGTTTCTGGTGGAAACACCGGATTTCAGGAACTGCAGGCCCGTCCACGGCCGGAACCGCACGGAAATGGATCGCGCGCCCGCCGCCACCGGATCCGTGTTGACCAGGCTGTGCGTGGCCCACGAGTAGTCCGCCCATCCGTCTACCAGCGTGTCGTCGTAGATGGTCACGTCACCCACCGACAGTGCGTCCGCGTTCTCGCCCCAGCCGAATGGATCCCGGAAGTCCAGATCGGCGAGCGGCCCCTGGCACGCCACCGCCACCAGGGCGGAGACGGCGGTGACCGCGAAACGGGAAGTGCGTTGCAGGGCGTGGAAGGTGGTCATGGCGTTTCCTTGTGCGTCCCCGTGGACGGGAGGCATGCAGCCGCCGCGCGGGGGGGGCTTGCTGGGGTTGCTTGTCTCAGCGGACCGGGCGCTCCGGCGTCACCCGGCAGGATGCGGCCTGCTCAGGATGAAGCGCGCGGGTCACACCTGGACCCACGGAGGGTCCCAAGGGGCTCACCCGTGAGACCTCCCGGGTCCGGGAGTGGTGCTGGTTGGGCCGTGGACGAACCAAACCGACGACGACAAAACGACTGCTGTCCAACACTGACCTCCAACGGGAAACCCCTCAGGGCTCACCGCCGGGCGTGAGATTGGGCACGCGAAAATCAGGACGCAATGTGGTTTCTTTGTCTTCATTCCGGGATATGCGCACCACCCACATGCGCGCGCACCGCGCCATTCACGACGTCATTCCAGGATTCGCATCCGTCCGAATACCAGGCGGAGTGGGCGTCATGGACATTCCATGGGCGTCAATGTTGCGCGATCCCAGTTGATCGCAAGTTCCCAAATGACATCCAGGCTGACAGATGTGATAGTCGCGCCAGCCACTGGGGAGAGAACACGTGGGCGGGAGAAGCGACACGCGGGACGATGAGCACGCACGCAGGACTCTTCCGTGGACGACAGCAAGGTGAGTTGAAGCAGGGACGGCGGCCAGCGCTGGAGGCCTGGGGACATCTTCCCGGCGCAGTTGCCCGGTAGCAGTCATTGACAACGTGGGGGCTTCCCGGGGGGCCGGGGGCGATAGGTCCGGCGTTGGTGGAGCCTGCACCCGCAGGTTCGCCACGCGTGCGGACCACGTCCGGTCACGGACAGGAGGTTGGGCAGATGATTCCCCCCAAAGCGGACGAGCGGTGGTCCAGGCTGGTGCGCGGAGACATGCGGCATCAGTTCCGGAGCGTTCCGGCGGGCCTGATGGTGTCACGGCTGAACCGGAGCCTTGCGGAAGCCGGCGGCCACAGCTCCATGGAGCAGTGCGTGGACCAGCTTTACGAGTTCTTCCAGAAATACGAGCGGCTGTTGAAGGACGACATCACCGTTATCTTCCGCTAGGAGGTCACAACGTGCTGACGGACATTGCGGCTGCCGAGGCAGCGATCAAGACGGGCAAGTTCCTGTTCCTGGCGGGCGACGAGAGGGTGCTGTCGCGCTTGCCCAGGGGCAACTGGATTGGCGGGACCATTCCCTACTTCATGGGTCAGGACGGCGGCGTGACCGCGCGTGACCGCGTGTTTGTCCATGAGGCGCCGGCGGGCACCCAGGGGGCGAAGATTGCGGTCTACGACGAGGCGCACCTGTCCTCCATCCCGCGCGATGCACCGGAGAACGGTTTCTCCGTGATCATCATCCCTGCCACCAGCCGGGTTCACGTTTCCTACGCGCGCAACGCGCCCGGTTATGACGGGATCTTCCTCAAGCCGATCATCGGGTGGATTGCCGGCGTGCACCTGGATGACCTGGGCCAGGTGCACCCCAAGGTGTTTGACGGGTCCACCGGTGCGGCGCATCCGGACCGCGCGGTGGTCATGCACGTGACGCTGCCGGCCCACCAGCAGGCCTCCATTGGGATGGTGAACCTGTTCAAGCAGGGGCAGGGGGACGAGCTGGCGTTCACGGAGGAGGGCTTCCTGGTGCGCGACTGCCTGGTCAACGGCACACAGGTGAACTTTGCGAAGTACCTCCGGTCGCTTGGCGTGGACACGCGGCTGCCGCTGGTGGCGGACTACAGCGGCACGCGCGTCAACGTGAGTTTCCAGTCCGTCAACGACAAGGAAGGGACCGTGGCGCTGTATGCACCGGTGTTCACCGGCGTCACCTACCGTGTTGCCGAGCCGGTGAAGGACTACGTCCGCGAGTTCACCGCGCTGCTGCCGACCGGCCTGGCGACGTTGTCATTCTCCTGCAACTGCATCCTCAACTTCCTGTATTCGGAGCTGGAGGGGAAGAAGACGGGCGCAATCACCGGCCCGATCACGTTTGGCGAGATTGCCTATCAGCTGCTGAACCAGACCATGACGTACCTGGAAATCCACGACGTAGAACCCACGTAGCCCGGCTTGCGACAAAAGGCGTTGATTCGCGCACGGACCAGGCACCCATTGGGCCCCGGGCTCGGCAGGAGCCTCGCCCTCCCGACGGTGTCGTCGTCGATGGAGCCCCACGGGAGGACCAGGCACCCATTGGGCCCCGGGCTCGGCAGGAGCCTCGCCC
>JACRCW010000031.1 GCA_016218805.1 Deltaproteobacteria bacterium
GCGTCACCCGTCAAGGTTCGATCTAGACGAACACTGGTCTCCTCATCGGCTGGCCGGGGCAGCTCGGATTCCCACCCCACGGGCGTACTTGAGACGCGGCCGCGCCCCCGCCCGGGTACTGATGTGGCCCGGCACGGCGGGAGCCGGAGCAACCCCCGCGCCAGCCCAACGCAAGCGGCGCATCCCACGGATTCCGCGCCAGCCGAGTCGGGTGCCACCCGGTCTTTGGACAGCGCTGACCGGGTTCCGGACACCCTGGCCGGATGCCGGTCACCCACGCGGTTGACACGTTCCTGCCCGCGTGCGAGTTCCGCCGTCCCTTTGACGCAGGCCCCGTTCGTGGAGCGGTATCCACGCCGGCGCTTGCCCATGTTGGCACTATCCGCTCGTCGGAGAATGCCGGGGCTCCGCTGGCCGCCACGGTCATGAGCCCATGATGGAGCGAACCATGGATCTTCCCCTGTTGGGCCGGAAGATGGGCATGTCCCAGATCTTTCTCCCGGATGGCACCCGCAAGGGCGTCACCATTCTCAAGGTTGACCACTGCGTGGTGGTGGACAAGCGGACGCCTGCGCGGGACGGGTATGCGGCGCTGGTGCTGGGCACCACGCCGGTGACGGGTGACCCCCGCCGCGTGGAGCGGCTGGTGGGCAAGCCCATGATGGGCCGGTTCAAGAAGCTGGGCGTGGAGCCGGTGAAGGTGGTCCGGGAGTTCCGCGTGAAGGCGGCGGAGCTGGACAAGTACCAGGTGGGCCAGAAGCTGGGCCTGGAGGTGGTCAAGGAGGGTGACCGCATTGACGTGTGCAGCACGTCCAAGGGCCGCGGGTTTGCGGGCGTGATGAAGCGGCACCACATGGCGGGCAGCAAGTGGTCCCACGGTACGCACGAATACCGCCGTCACGGCGGTTCCATTGGGTGCCGCGCCGAACCGGGCCGCGTGCACAAGGGCAAGCGCATGCCCGGCCACATGGGCGCGGAGCGCGTGACCACGCAGTACCTCAAGGTCATTCGCGTGATGCCGGACCAGGGGATCATCCTGATTGACGGGCCGGTGCCGGGCTATCCCCGGACGCTGGTGGAAATCAGCCCGACGACGAAGCTGCACCCCATCCGCATCCGCAAGGAAGAGGTGGCTTCCAAGGACCCGCTCAAGGCGTCCAAGAAGGCAGCCAAGAAGTGAACCGCCGGGGCGCTGCGGCCCCCGGTTGGGATGGAACGCCCCCGTTCGCGCTGAGGCGCGGCGGGGGCGTTTCCTTGTGCGGTCCGTTCAGAAGCCGCGGGACTCCAGCGCCATGCCCATCTCGCGCGCCAGGTTCTGCAGTTCGCGCGCGTCCACCAGGCGGTCCTCCGTGGGGGCGTCCGCGTAGACCATCAGGCGCGCGGTGTCCCCCCGCCAGACGGGCATCACCAGCATGGTGCGCGGCGGACCGCCCAGCTGCGCGTAGAAGTGCGTCCAGGCGTCATCCGCCACGGCGGGGCCGTAGTACGGCATGGCCTCCGTCAGCATGACTTCAATCCCGGGCAGCGCGTGGACGTCCTGCACGGACAGCTCCACGTCTGCCCCGTGCGCCGCCAGCACGCGCGCTGGGGAGTTGAACAGGTCCAGCACCAGCACGCGCGGGAAGTAGTTGACGAGGTAGGTGGCCATGGCCGCGGCCATCTGGTGGAGGTTGTCCGCTACAAACATCCGTTCGGCGGCGGCCCCCAGGGTGGCCAGCGTGCGCGGGCTGCCCTTCTTGCGGGTGAGCATCACGGGGCCTTCCGGCTTGCGCTGGAACAGCAGCACCGGGTCTTCGCGCGGGGCCAGGCCCAGCGCGGTCTCAAAGTCCCGGTTGGGGACCTCCCCGGTGGGCGGCGCGGTGGTGGACGGCGCGGTGATGGCGCTGCTGGTGAAGCGCCGGCCGGGCACTGTGGTGGGAAACAGCCGTGCCACCGCGGCCTCCACGGCGGGCGCGGTCCCCACGCACCAACTCACCCGCAGGCCGCCGCCGGGGCCCTCCCAGGCGGCATGCAGCGCGGCGGGGTCATGGAAGGCCACGCGCAGCGTGTCCGCCACCAGGTCCACCGGTGCAATGCCCAGCTTGCGGGCCAGCGTCTCTGGCACGTGCACGCCCAGGGCGCGCGGCGCCACCACAATCTCGCCGTCTGCCACCCGCGGGTGACCGGTGCCCGCCGCCACCGCGTCAGCCAGTGCGTCGTGCGTCAGGCTCGTCTCGCGCACCACCAGGTCCGCCAGGCTGCCGCCGCGTTCGCGCCAGCGGCGCAGCAACTCGCCCCGGCGTCCTTCCGGGAGCAGGCCAGCGTCCACAAGCGTATCCAGCAGTTCCATGGGGTAGGGGGTTGGATGGCACGCGGGCGCGGTGGTGTCACCGGCTCAGGGGCCAAATGCCTGCGGGAACAGCAGCACCAGCAGCGCCAGCCCCGCCCGGTAGACCGCAAACGGCCGCAGCGTGTTGACGGAGACAAACCGCACAAACAGGCGGATGGCGCCCCAGGCAGCCACGGCGCTGACCAGCAGCCCAACGAGAAACAGCGGTGCATCCGCCGCATGCAGGCTGCCGGCGCGCACGCCCTTGAACAAGTCATACAGCGTGGCCGCGCCGATGATGGGGAGCGCCGCCAGGAAGCTGTACTCGGTGGCCGCCTGGCGGGAGACGCCCAGCAGCATGCCGCCCATGATGGTGGAGGCGGAGCGGGACATGCCGGGCCACAGCGCCAGGCACTGGAACAGTCCAATGCCCAGCGCGCTGCGCGGGGTGAGGCCGTCCAAGGAGTCCGCCTGCACGCGCGGCCGCAGCTGTTCCACCACCAGAATCCCCGCCGCGCCCACCAGCAGCGCCGCGGCAACCATCACCGGATTGAACAGCCGCGCCTTGATGGCATGGTGCGCCACAAAACCCAGCGCCAGCGCGGGGGCGGAGGTCAGCGCCAGCGCGGTCAGCCCGCGCAGGCCACGGAAGCCCTGGCCGCCGCGCTGCAGCAGGCCCGCCAGGCGCTGCCGGTACAGGCCCAGCACGGCCAGCATGGCGCCGGCCTGGATGACCACCTCAAAGATGTCCGCCCGTTCCCCGGTGAACCCCAGCGCGTGGCCGGCCAGGATGAGGTGGCCGGTGGAGGAGACGGGGAGGAACTCGGTCACGCCCTCAACAATGCCGAGGAGAACCGCGACGAGAAACAGGTCCATGGCGCGCCTTGTGCGACGGTGCCGCGCCGCGGGTCAACGCCTGCGGCCCTGCCGGATGTCTTCCAGCAGCGCCCGGGCCTCCGCGGCGCCGTGCTCCAGCACGTTCTCCAGGCCCACGCGCGCCACCGTCTCAGAAGCGGTCTCGCCGCGGTCATTGCGGCCGGTGCCGCGGGCGGCGGTGATGACGGACACGCGGGACAACTGGATGGAGGGGTCCGGCGTGCGGCGCATGAAACCCACCGCGCGGTCCGGGTCGGTCAGGTCTTCGTGCATGTCCGGATGCATGGCCACCAGGTAGTAGCCGGCGGGCGGGTTGGAGACGCGCGTGAACGCGTCCCGCACGCTGCTGACAAAGCGCATGAAGGTGCCCGCACCCAGCGCCAGGTCCGGCAGGATGACCACGGCCACGTCCAGTTCTTCCGGGGGGACCGCGGTGAGGCGCTGCAGTTCGGCCACGCACGCGGCCACGTCCGGCTCCGTGAGGCGCAGGACGGACCGCCCCAAACGTCCGCCCAGGCGGGCGTGCCGGGCCCACGGGCAGATGGACAGCTTTTCAATGAACTCAACAAGAAAACGGTCATACCGGGCGATCACTTCGTCGTCGGTCAGCCGCTCCGGGGGGGACATCAGGGGTGGTTATTATCAAGCCGTCGCGTCGCGGGACAGGCGCAGGCGGCGGCCCACGCGCGCAAGTTGGTCCTCCACGTGGCGCTTGAGGCCGGGCGTATTGCGCAGCAGGCCGTCCAGCAGGTTGGCGGGCAGGCGCAGCAGCATGGCGGGTTCGCGGGCCACGGACGGGAGGATGCGGGCGCGGCCGGAGACGGGTGCCAGGTCCCCCACCAGGTCACCCACCTGCAGCAGCACCGGCGGCGAGGACAGCACTTCCACGGAGCCGCGGACCACCAGCAGCACTTCGCCCGGGCGGGGGCCCTGAACCGGCGCGCCGGCGGGGGCCTCCACGGGTTCCGCGGCGCCGGCCAGCGCGTGCACGGCGTTCTGGTTGAGCCGCCCGTCCAGCGCGCCGTTGATGAGGTGCCGGTAGGTCCACATGCGCTCCAGGCGGTCCTTCACGCTCTCACGGCCGCCGCGTCCGGCATCCGGGCGCGCGTCCCGCGCGTCCTCCTCAATGAACTCCAGGAACAGGGACCCGGGCACCTGCAGCACGCGCATGGGGCTGAGGGCCACCACGGAGGCGTTGCGCGAGGCGCCGCGCAGGAAGCTCTGCTCGCCAAAGAAGCTGCCGCGCTCCAGGGACGCCACGCGCTTGCCGTCCACCACCACCTCCGCCGTCCCCGCGACGACGAGGTAGACAAAATCCGGTCGCGAATCACCCTGGCGCACCAGGGTCTCACCTTCCGGCGCGTTGCGCGGGATGGCGGCGTGCAGCAGGCGGTTGACCCACTCTTCCAGGCGGCTGCCCAGGTGGGACAGCACTTCGGAGACCACCGCGGCGTCCTGCACGGTGGGATTGGAATCCGCCAGGCGGCGCTCAAACAGCGGGCCGGCCAGCTTCAGCTTGTCAGCAAACTGCGCGGGAATGTCGCTGCGGTGCGCCAGCATGATGCCGGCGGGGTCATACGCGGAGAAGTCCGCAACAAAGCCGTGGATGGTGGCTTCCCCGGCGTCACACAGCGTGAACTGCTGGCGCGGGAAGTCCACCAGCGCGTCATGGCGTTCCTGGCTGATGAGCCCCTTTTCCAGCTGTTTGTCCAGGCCCACCGGGCCGCCCTTGCTGGAGGTGTCACCGGTGAGCCCAAAACTCTGCCCGCGGTATTCAAAGCGGCCGCCGTAGGACGGGATGGGGTGCGCGCCGTAGTGCAGCGTGATGGACACGCCGTTGATGAGGAACGGGCGGTACGGGCGGACCACGCGCCAGCGGAAGGCGTCCTCCAGCTTGGCGCGCTCCACGCCCCACAGCGCGCTGAACTTGCGGAGCACCTGCTCGCGCACCTCCGGCGTGGTGATGATTTCAATCTTCCGGTAGCCGTTCCACGCAAACCGGTACAGGTCCACCACGTGGTCATCATGGATGTGGCTGACAAAGATGCCGCGGATGTCCCCCACGGAAATGCCCAGGCGGTTGAGCAGCCAGGCGGTGAAGGGACTGCAGTCCCACAGGAAGAATTCGCCGCCCAGGCTGAGCAGGTTGGTGGTGGTGGGGCCGGCGGTGGAGAACGCGCTGTCACTGCCCAGCACCATCAGGCCAAACACCTGCGGGCGCAGCGGCTGGTCGGGCTTGGGGTAGACGTCCGCCCACATCGGGCGGTCCACGCCGTCGTAGGCGATGGTGACCTCGCTGCGCTCGCCCTGGTACTCCACGGTGAAGCGGTCCTGGGCGCGGTGGCAGCTGATGCGCACGCCCTCCTCCAGGACCAACGTGTCCGCGCCGTCAAACGGGAGGAACTGGCAGTAGTGCCCCAGCGGATGCGGCGCGCCCGCCGCGTCCTTCACTGAGAAGAACTTCTGGTCGTTGAGCAGCATCTCGCGGATGCGCGGGTTGGAGCGGACCTGCGTGCGCAGCTCCTTTTCGTCCACGCCCAGGAAACACTCCTTCATCACCAGTGCCAGCGCGTCCAGTTCATCCTGCGTGCCCACCCAGCGGATGGGGCTCTTCATGGAGGCCTTGGCCCAGTCATAGCGGCCCCCCAGGAACGCCGAGGCGAACAGCACGAACTCTGGGCACACGGTGGGCGTGTCCCGCACCACGCGCCGGGTGGGGTAGACCACCACGTCCGGGAAGTTGCTGACGGGCTTGCCGTCCGGCCCCGGCTTCTGGTCCGCCTTGAGCCGCCGGCTCACCTCCGGCGGCGCACCAAACAGCACGCGGACCAACTTGTCTTTCGCCTGGATGGTGACCAGCACCGCACCTGGGTAGGCCACCTGGGTCATCAGCCCCATGACGCGCTCCGCGGATGCCCTACTCAACCGCTTCAGGCACCCCGACGGGGTGGAGCGAACCAGGGACGCCGCGTCGGGCGGGCGTCGGGAGCCTACTCGGCGGGTTTCCCCGCCTTTCCCCTCCCGGCGAGGCCTTCTGAGCGGCCTCTCCGCCGTCAACGGTCCGGGTTCTTCACCCCTGCAAACCGCCTGATCACCCGGGGCCCCGCCCCGGAGATCAGCGTCACTATGACGCAGCGCTGACGCGGGACACAAGAAAATCGTTTCTGGCGCCTGGAATTAGCCGCGTTTACTGAACGGCCGGGCAGGCCTCACGCACCAGGCGCACCACGGCGGCCACCCACGCAGGCTCCGCGTTCAACGACGGGACCAGGTGCAGTTCCCCGTCGGGGAAGCGGGCGCGGTAGTCATCACGCGCGCGCACCCCAATCTCCTCCAGCGTCTCCAGGCAGTCCGCCACAAACGCCGGGCACATCACCGCCACGCGCCGGACGCGCTGAGCCGCCAGCTCCCGCAGGACGTGGTCCGTGTACGGGCCAATCCACGGCGTCCGGCCCAGCCGTGACTGGAATGAGACGGTCCACGTCCCCTCACCCAGCGCCAGCGCGCCCGCCAGCGCGCGCGCGGTGGCGAAGCACTGCGCGCGGTAGCAGTCACGGTTGACGGGCCCTGGCGCTGCGCAGCAGTCCGCGGTGCGCAGGCAGTGGGCGCCGGACGCGTCAGAACGCGTGACGTGGCGCTCCGGGACGCCGTGGAAGCTGAAGACCACGTGGTCGGCTCCGTGGTCCCCCAGCGCGGCCCGCCCCACCGCGGCAAACGCGTCCAGGAACGCGGGATGACCGTGGAAAGGCGGCACCACCTGCACGCCGGGGACGTCCCACCCTGACCCGAGCAGGCGGTAGACCTCCGCCAGCGTGGAGCCCGTGGTGGAGGCGGCGGCCTGCGGATACAGCGGCAGGACCAGCAGGTGGTTGGCGCCGGCCTGGCGCAGTTCACGCACGCCGTCAGCCAGTGACGGGCGGCCGTACCGCATGGCCAGGCGCACCGGCGTTTGGGGGAGCGCCTGCTGCACGGCGGCGGCCAGCGCGCGGCCGTGGAGCAGCAGCGGGCTGCCCTGCGGGGTCCAGATGCGGCGGTATGCCTCCGCGCTGTGGCGCGGCCGGAACGGGAGAATCACCAGGTTGAGCAGCAGCCAGCGGCCCACCGGGTGGAGGTCCAGCACGCGCCCGTCAGCCAGGAATTCCCGCAGGTAGCGGCGCACGTCCGGCACCGCGGCGCTGTCCGGGGTGCCAAGATTCACGAGGAGGAGACCGGGCTTCATCCGCCGCGGGCGTGGCACGGCCGCGCCGCGGGGGTCAATCCTCTGCGGCCTCCACGTTGCGGCATGCCGGAGCCCCTGCTACGCGCCCAGGTATGGCGTTCGCGTCGACAAGCCGCGTGGTGGTGCTGCCGTTGGCCGCACTGCTGCTGGGCGGGTGCCCGCGCCCGTCCGGCGGCGGTGACGAGGACCCCGCGTGCATCACGGATGATGATTGCCCGTCCGGGCGGGTGTGCGTGGACAACACGTGCCAGGCCGGGGGAGCCACGTCGTCGTCCTCGGGGACGGTGGCGTCTTCCCGGGCCAGCAGCTCGGCGGTGGCCACCTCCGGCAGCACCGGCGGCACGTCCTCGCCGCAGCCGTCCTCGGGCGCGGCGTCGTCGGGGGCCCCGGGCTCGTCCGCGGAATCCGGTGCGGTCGGTTCGTCGTCGTCGGGCGCGCTGCCGTTGTCGTCGTCGTCGTCGGGCGGGGCCCCATCCGGCCGCAGCAGCAGCAGCGCGGCGGGGTCCTCCGCGTCGTCCATGGCGGCTTCCTCCGGTGCGCCGGGCAGTTCGTCCGGCGGCGCGGCGTCCTCCGGGGGCATGGTGGTGCCGGCATGCAGTGACCTGCGCGGGACGCGGTTTGGCGTGTGCGCGCACGTGGGTGTGCCGCTGCCCCCCACGCGGGGCACGCGCTTTGGTCTTGAACAGGGAATCTTGACGAGTCCCGCGGCGCCAGCACCGGGCAACCGGTTTGGCATCACGGGGGAGGTGGTGATTGATGGTCCGTGAACGCGCGCTCGGCGGCTGGCTGGTGCTTGCACTCTGCGTGGTGGGGACGCCCGCGCGGAGCGCCACGCCGGAGGCCGTCATCTACCAGGGAACGCTGACGGACAACGGCCAACCTGCCGCCGACGGGACGTATTCGCTGCACTACCGTCTCTACGGCCAGCAGAGCGCCGGCACCGCCGTGGCCGAGATCCCCGCCCACACCGTCCTGGTCCGCGGCGGGCGCTTCTCTGACGACATTGGCGCGTTGTTCTCCACCCCCGTGGCCGACGCGTGGCTGGAGATTGCGGTGGCCCCGCCTTCCGGCGGCGCCGAGGACGTGCTCCCCCGCACGCGCGTCACCGCGGTCCCCTACGCGGTCCGCGCCGCCGTGGCGGAACTGGCCGAAGGCGTGGACTGGACGGACGTGCGCAACGCACCCAACCCGCTGCAGGGACCGCCGGGCCCCACCGGTCCCACGGGCCCCACCGGCGTAGGCGTGGTGGGACTCACGCTGCCCCCGGGCGACGGGACGTGCACCTACGGCGGCAGCATGTTCACCGTTGGGACCACCGTCACCTACGCGTGCAACGGCACTCCGGGACCCGCCGGCGGCAACGGCGCCAGCCCCGTGATAGCATCCCTGGCCGCCGGCCACGCCACCTGCACCGCGGGCGGCGCCAGCTTCACGCTGGGCGGCACCACCACGTACGCATGCACCGGCGCCGCCGGAACGGCGGGCGCCCGCGGTGACACCGGACCCACGGGAGCCACGGGCCCCACCGGACCCACCGGACCCACGGGACCGCGGGGAGACACGGGCGCCCAGGGCCTGCAGGGCAGCCAGGGCGTCAAGGGCGACACCGGTGCAACGGGACCGGCGGGACCCAAGGGGGACACCGGCGCGGCCGGCGGCGTTGGCGCCACGGGCCCCACCGGTCCCGCGGGCACCTCCGTCACCACGACGACATTGCCCGTTGGAGACGCGACATGCTTGTACGGCGGGTCACGGTTCCAGCTTGGCGCGGGCGCGCCCACGTACGCGTGCACCGGTGCGCCCGGCGGTGCGGGCCAGGTGGTGGCCACCGACCTCAACACGGGGACCACCGCCATTGGCCTGGCCTGCACGCACTACACGGGCTCGGAGGTCACCATTGCGGCGCCGGGCCCCGGGAAGATCATGGTGCGTTCAGTGTTCCGCCTGAACATGAGCCACGCCAACCTGACCAAGGACCGCATCATCCTGAACATCGCCAGCACCAGCACGGACTGCTCCGCCTTCACGGGCGACGAGACGGACGTCCAGATTCCGGCGGAACTGCCAACGTTCTCCGGCGTGCAGTACTCCGGCTTTGTGGAGCGGGTGTTCACCGTGGGCGCCGCAGGCAGCTACACGTACTACCTGAATGGAGAATCCTGGTCCGGCGATACGACGGCGGACCAGTTCTACTACGCCGCCATGACGGCTCACTTTGTCCCGAATTGAACCGCCCGCCGTTAGCGCACCAGTGTGGCCGAACCCGTCCCGGTGTTGCCCCAGGTGTCCGTCACCGTCACCGTGACGTCGTAAGTTCCCGCCGCCAGGTTGCCCGGCAACGGAACACCCGCCCGCGTCACCCGCGCGTTGGCCATCCCGGGGACCGGCTCGCGCGTCTCCGCCAGGGACACCGGTGCCAGCGTCTCATCCCGTCCCTGCCCCACCAGCCGGACGGTGACCGCCGTCTCCACGACGTCAACGACCGGCTCCAATGCGGCGGGCACCTCCACCGGGACCTCCGGGTGCCGCGCGCGGAAGCGCCCCTGTGGCCGGCCCGGATCCCCCAGCGCGCCGGGCACCGTGAACGCGGCCCCGGTGGGATAGGCCAGCGTGGCACTCACGCCGGAGGCGGTGTCCACCACCACGGACAGCGTATCCAACGGGCGCACGGTGAACTCCCGGCTGGTGGCGGTGTACGGCTGCCGTCCCGCCGCGCCCGCCTCACGCTGGCAGTGCCCGTCCACGTGGAAGCGGTACGTGCCCGCGGGGAAATCCTTGCCTTCTTCCCACAGCACCACCCATTCCCACGCCGCCCCCGCCTGCCGCGTCCTCGTGACCATGCGGCCGCTGCGGTTGTCGTAGCGCGCGTGGGAGCGGAGTTTCACCTCGGCAAACGTGCCGTCAGTGTTGCGGCGCTCCAGCACCACCAGCGGTGACTGCGGGGCCTCCGCGGACGGGTCCCCGCCCACCCACGCGAACTCCACCTGGTCAAAGCGCACCACCTCCGCAGGCACGTCACTGATCACCCGCCCCGCTTCCGCCGCCGGCGTCAGGTCCACCGGAAACGGCTCCTCCACGCGCGGCGTGTAGACGTTGGGCGGTGCGTCCCCCGCCGCGGTGGCCGCGGCCGCCAGGCGGCCCACGGCTTCGGACGCGCGCGCCACCAGGAAGTCACCCTCGCGCGTGCCCCAGGAGGACATGGAGGCTTCATAGCCGCCGCGCAGGCAGGAGAAGGCGTGCGGCGGGTATTCGGACGGCGCCTTGGGGGTGGAGATGCCCGGGAACGGCGGCAGGGGCAGGTCCAGGGATTCGGGTAACAGATACAAATGGTGGTCCTGCGCGTAGCCCCAGGTGAACGCGTTCAACGGGTCCACGCCGTGCTCCTGCTGCAGCGTGTGCAGGATCTTCCAGGACAGTTCCATGGACAGCTCCCCCGGCTGCGTGACGACGGAAAGACCGTCAATGTCCAGCGCCGTGATGAGCGAGCGCATCAGCGGCGTGGGCGGGCGGTTGTACAGGAAGGTGTGCAGGCCCAGGCAGTTGCGGTCCTCCGGCGCCAGGAAGTCCGCCTCCGTCTGCGGGCTGTAGCCCTCAAAGCAGCGGAACGCGCCATACCGGAAGCGGCCACCAAACGGCGGGTCGTTGGTATTGGCCCATTCGTCCGGCGTGTAGCCCAGGGACTCATAGGTCATCTCAAAGCGGTGGGACCGCGAAGCGAGATGGACGTCGGCGCGGGTGGTGATGGCCTCAATGGCGGGCATCAGCGTGGCGGCGACAAGTGCACCAGTCCGGTCGTACGACTGGGGGACCGCGAAGCCGCCGTTGGACGGCGCCATGGTCCCGGAATTCTGGTTGATGAACAGGGCGGGAACGAACCGGCCGTGCCGCTGCCCCAGCGCCTCCTCCAGGCCGCGGGCGGCGCCGCCCAGCACGTCGTCCGTCATGTAGTTGGTTTCGTTGTCCGTCCCGTGCATGCCAAAGCTGAACAGCACGGCCAGCGGCACACCGTCGGTGTCATCCACGCGGATGATCATCACGCGGTTGTCGTCAAACGGCGGGGAGTCCTCGCGGCGATCATGGGCCACCGCGTCATCCGTGTCCCACGGTTCCACGATGTCCCAGCCCAGGCGCGCGGGCACCGGCTGCGCCAGCGCGCGCAGCACGGCGTCAGCCGTGGAGCGGATGGCGCGGCGATAGAAGTGGTCGCTGAAGTCACCGGCGCCCAGCAGGCCCAGCGGCAGCAGCGTCTTCTCCGGCAGGGGCCACAGGCGGCCGGGACCGGAGTGCGTATGGGTGGCGGAGACCACCAGGTGCTCCCGCCAGTCCTGGCCGGTCTCCGCGTCCAGGATCCGGGCAATCTCCTCATGGAAGGACGCGTCAATGAAGATGACCGGCAGGCGCACAATGAGGAGCGGGTTCTCCCCGTTGTCCAGGAACAACGCGCGCGCCTCCATCCCGTCAAACTGCCCCACGGACGCCTCCATGCCGCCGCCAAAACGGCCCGGCGGGCCGAACCGGAGGCCGTAACCGCCCAGCGGGATGCCAATGGGGAGGTCCAGTTCGGCGGCGCCGTAGCCCGCCCGCAGCGCCGTGCGCGCGCCGCCGGGCGGCGCGGTGGTGACGGGGGTGAACACGCGGCACTCGCCAAAGTCGGTGCAGATGCGCTCGGGACCGCAGTGCTCGTCGCTGCTGCAGGCGATGCGGCAGCGCTCCAGGTCACACCAGGCGCGCTCCGCCGCCACCGCGTCCTCCACGGACCAGTAGTCCAGGCAGAAGGTCCACTCCTCCTCCGAACTGCACGTGGGCGCCTCCGCGCAGGCGCCGTTCACGCATGCCTGCGTCTCGCTGCACTCGTGCTGGTACCGGCAGCCGCCACCGCCGTTCCCGCCGCCGCCGGGACCGCTGCACGCCACCGCCATCCACACCGCGCAGGCCACCACCGGCACGCGCCACGACGTCCGCACCATGTACGACCTCCTGGACCGGGGCACCCTAGCAGACGCTCCGTGGACGGCGACTTGCCAGCGGGCGGCGCCACCGGCACGTTGCCACCGACCCATGACGCAGCAACGCAAGGTCCCCGTAGGCCGCCTGAGCCGTCTCACCCGCCTGGCGGTGGCGGGCGCGCGCGCGGGCGCATCCGCGGTGTTGCAGGGCGACGGGAAGGCGGCGGCGCAACTGGCGGCGGCCACGCTGGGTGACCTGCGGGGCGTGGCGGCCAAGCTGGGGCAGATGTTGAGCTACGTGGACGGGATGACGCCGGCAGCGCACTCGGAGCACTACGAGAGCGCCATGCGGTTCCTGCGCGCGGCGGCGCCGGCGTCACCCTGGGACGAGGTGCAGCGCACGGTGGAACTGGAGCTGGGCGGGCCGTTGGACCGGTTGTTTGCGGAGTTTGACGCAACGCCCGTTGCCAGCGCGTCGCTGGGGCAGGTGCACCGCGCGCGGCTGCCTGACGGGCGCGAGGTAGCGGTGAAGGTGCAACACGCCGGAATCGCGCAGGCGGTGGAGGCGGACCTGGGGAACACCGGCGTGCTGGACGGGCTGGTGGCGGCCCTGGGCGGGCGGCGCATCGATTCGCCGGGGATGTTCCGCGAGTTGCGGCAGCGGCTGCGCGAAGAGCTGGACTACCGGCTGGAAGCGGACCGCCAGGAGGAGTTCCGGCGCCGCTACGCGGTGGATGACCGGGTGGACATTCCGGAAGTGGTGCGCAGCCACAGCGCGTTGCGGGTGTTCACGACGAGCTTTGCCCGCGGGCTGGACTTTGAGCAGGCGTGCGCGCGGCCCGAAGCGGAGCGCCACGCGTGGGCGCGGACGCTGTGGCGGTTTGTGTTCCGCGGGAACCTGGTGTTCGGCCTGTTCAACGCGGACCCGCACCCGGGCAACTACCTGTTCCATGACGACGGGCGAATCACGTTCCTGGATTTTGGGTGCGTGCAACCCATCAAGCCGGCGCGCCTGGTGCTGTCCCGCGCCATGCACCGCGCCGCCGCCGCGCGTGACGAGGCCGCGTTCCGCCCGCTGGCCGCGCGCTACGCGGGCACCGTGCCGGGGCGCTACCAGGAGCTGGCGGTGCGCTTCATCCGCGCGTGTTTTGATCCCATCTTCCACTCCCCGTTCCGCCTGACGCGCGCCTACTCCGGCAGCCTGTTCACCTCACTGATGGCCATGGCCCGGGAGTCCGCGGGCTACCCCGACGACGAGGTCAGCCCCATGCCCGAGGGCCTGCTGTTCATGAACCGCATGAACTTTGGCTTCTACTCCGTGCTGGCGCGGCTGCAGGTGGAGGTGGACTACGCGGCAGAGGAGCGCACGTTCCTGGTGGAGGATCACGCGCCCTCAGCCGGAGATGATCTGCAGCGCCAGGTGGTGGAGCTCGCCGACAAGGCCTGACTCCTCCTGGACCAGCTCGCGGGCCAGCCCCACGGCGAGCTCGCGCTGACCGGCCAGGCGGCACGCCTCCGCCAACACCAGCGCGTCAGACTGGCGCTCGAATACGCGGCGGCCGTGTTGGGCCACGGTGGCCTCCAGGCGCTCCTGGGCCTCCATGGCGGCGTCCCGGTCGCCCCGGGCCACGGCCGGGAGCCGTTCAAAGAACGCCAGCGTGAAGGACCACCAACCGTCGGCGTCGGCGGACGCAACCTCGCGCAGCTCAGCGAGCCGTTCCGGAAGGTCCTGCCGCAACCACGCGGCCAGCGTGTGCGACTTGACCGCCGCCAGCGCGCCGCTCTCCACGCGCATCCCGGTGGCGGGCGCCAACAGCGACGGGAAACCCAGCTCGCGCGCGAGGCCGAGCGCGCGGTTGAGCGCCGTGTCCACGAACTGGGATTCCAGGCCCAGGCGGTGGTACCGCCCGAGTTCCAGCAGACCCTCCGCGCACTCCTGCAGGAACCCGCCCAGCTCGGCATCCGCGACGTGGTCCAGCAGGGCGCGGCCGGCGCGTTCGCGCTCCCCGGCGGCGAGCCACGCGCCAGCCATGAGGCGCCGTGCGGCCAGTTGTTCGCGCCGCTGCTGGCGCGGGTCCGCCCATGCGGCGGCGCGGCGCGCGGCGGTCACCGCCAGCGCCGGCCGGCCTTCCGCCAGGTGCAATGCGGCAGCCTCCAGCAGCGGCGGGACCCGCCGGGTCCGCATGCCGCCGCGCCGTGAAAGGCGCAAGGCATCCGCCAGCAGGTCGCGGCGCGCGTCGTCACCCGCCGCAGCCGCGGCGCGGTACTTGAGCAGGGCACAGTCACCCTCGCGGTTCTCGTCGGCCGCCTCGCGTGCCAGGTCCAGCGCCGCGGCCGCGTGCGTGGCCGCCTCCGGCAACCGCCGGCAGGCCAGCGCGGCCTCTGCGCACGCGGCTTCCACGTCGCTGGCAAGGTGCCGGTACAGCGACCCGGCAATGACCTCGCGGGTGGCCAGCGCTTCGTCCAGAAACTGGCGGTTCTGCCCCTGCTGGCGCAGCACCTGCAGCCGGATGAGGTTGAGGCGCACCGCCCGGGCGGCGTGCACCAGGGCCGCCTTCCCGACGAGTTCACGCGGCTCCACGCCGGAGGTGCCGGCCAGCGCCTCCAGGCCGCGCTGCACCAGGGACAACGCCTTCTCGGGTGCCCACACGGCCACCGCGGCCTCCGCGGCGGTGACGACGTGGTCCACAGCCAGTTCCGGCTGGCCCGCCTTCACCAGGTGGTACCCCACCACCTCCGCCGTGGCAGAGGCCGTAGGCGCCGACGCATGGATGGCATCCGCAACGCGCCGGTGGAGGTATTGCCGCACGGCCGGGGGAATGCCCGTGTAGCACGCCTGTCGCGCCTCCTCGGTGAGGAAGTCCAGGCACCCCTGCGCATCCTCGACAAAGCGCTGTTGCGTGACGCGCGTGTGCAACGCATCCATCACGGCGGCTTCAACGGGCGGGTCCTCCAGGACGCCCAGCACTTTGAGCAGCATGACCGGCGGGGCGCGCCCGCCCAGCACGGCCAGCGTCCACTCCAGTGCGTCCCCGGGCGCGCACGCTTCGCCGGCAAGTTGCACAACGACCGCCGGGCGCGCGGGACGCGCGGGCAGCGGCGGCGGACGGACGGGCAAGGGCGGCGGACGGGGTGGTGGTTCCTCGCGCACGGGCAGCGGCGGTGGCGCGGCCGCACGCGGCGGCAACGGCGGCGGCGGCACAGGAGGCGGCTTGGGCACGGGAGGGGGAGGGAGCGGCGGTGGCGTGGCGGGCGGCAGCTCGAGCGCCGGTGGCGTCGGGAGGCGCTTCACCCGTGGCTGCCGGCGTACCGGCGGTGGTGGCGGTGGCGGTGGCGGTGGCGGTG
Organism: Deltaproteobacteria bacterium; assembly: GCA_016218805.1. Taxonomy (GTDB): domain Bacteria; phylum Myxococcota; class JACRCW01; order JACRCW01; family JACRCW01; genus JACRCW01. The sequence goes on from JACRCW010000031.1 coordinate 15,695, forward strand.
GTGGCGGTGGCGGTGGTGGCGGTGGCGGTGGCGGTGGTGGCGGTGGCGGTGGTGGCGGTGGCGGTGGCGGCGGTGGCGGTGGCGGTGGCGGCGGTGGTGGCGACGGACGGCGCGCGGAGTCATCCCGGGGCGGAGGCGGCGGCAGCGGGCGCACACGACGACGCGGTGGCGATGCGGGGAGTGGCGTGAAGCCGGGCCCCGCGGGCGGAATGTCCACCTCCGCGAGTGCATTGTCGACGCGGGACGGCAGGAATGACGAGGTGCTGCTTCCCTCGGGGGCGGGCTCCGGGTCGGGCGGCGGCGGTGGCGGCGGGACTGCGCGCACAGGCGGTGCCGGACGACGCGGCCCGCGCTGCCACGCCGTCTCCTCATCCTCGTCCTCGTCCGGCACCTGCGAGCCGTCCAGCGTCTCCTCGTCCGCCGGCGGCGGCGGCAGTTCCTCGTCGTCACCGCTGAGGGTGGCCGCGTGGATGGCCGCCTCCACCACGCGGGCGGGAATACCGCCAGAGGAATGATCCTCCGGGGCGGGCGCGGGTTCGCCAGCGTCCGGCGCCACCGCCGTGTAGAGGCGGCGGCTGGCCTGCGCGGACAACGGGTGCAGGGCCACGTCCACCAGGCGGCCGCCGTCGCCCACCACGCGCGCCACGTCCGTGCGGTCCAACGCCGTCACCACCACCAGCAACCGCGTGCCATCCATCTCGCGTGACGCGCAGCGCCGCAGCACATGCAGGGAAAGCTCGTCGGACCGGTCGATGTCGTCGAGCAGGATCACCAGCGGCGATACGTCCGCGGCGACCTTCAACAGGTCCCGGATGCCGCGCCACAGTGCCGCGCGGTGCTCGGCGCCACGCGCGCGGTCCTGGGGGTCAAAGTCAGGCAGCGGGTGCATCAGCTTGCGCGCCATCTTGGGCAGCAGCTCACGCCACGCCTGGTACGGCACGTTCACGCCGCCCGCCGCCCGGCCGGCCTGCACCATGCAGCCCGCCTTGACACAGCGCCGGCCAAACTCCTCCAGCAGCCGCGTCTTGCCCATTCCTGACTGGCCCCACACCACGGCGACGATGGGACCGCCCCGGCGCGCACGCTCCAGCGCACCGTCCAGCAGTTCCAGGTCGGCCTCGCGCCCCACGAACACGCTGGTGACCGGACGCGCCCGTACGCGCGCCGCGCGCGGGTTGCTCTGCGGCGCCTCACCCACCATGCGGCCCAGCACCGCGGCGGCCCGCGCCATGGACGGGCGGTCAGAGGGTTCCTTGGAGACCAGGTCATCCAGCAGCTGGCAGAGGTCCGGCGGCGCCTCGGGCCAGCCCGTGGCCAGCGTGGGGCACGCCTGCTCCACGTGGGCAACCAGCAGCTGGGGCCCGGAGCCGTTGAACGGGTGCCGGCCGGCCAGCACCTCCCAGGCCATCATGCCGAACGCGTACGCATCTGCGCGCTCGTCTCCGCGGCCGCCCTGGACCACCTCCGGCGCGGAGTAGCGCACCGTCCCCAGGATGCGGCCCGGCTCAGTCACCATGCGGTCATCCGCGGCGCGCGCCAGGCCAAAGTCCGCGAGCACGACGTTGTCCGCGTCCCGCAGCATGACGTTCTCCGGTTTGACATCACGGTGGCAGATGCCGCGCGCGTGCAGCGCCGCCAACGCCTGCGCCACCTGCGACAGCAGTCCCAGCAGGACGCGGCGCGGCGGCCGGCGCCCCTCGCCGACCAGGCTGCGCAGGCTGTCACCGGACAGCAGCTCCATGGTGAAGTACGGCGTGCCGTCCACCTTGCCCGCGTCCATCACGCGGATGACGTGCGGGTGCTTGACCCGGGACGCGGCGCGGTATTCGCGCATGAAGCGCGCCAGGGCCACCTCGTCGTCCAGCGTGCGGTCATACAGGCGCTTGAGGGCAACCTTCTGCGTGGTGCCCTTGCGGACCGCCTCGTACACCTCGCCACCGGCGCCGGAGCCCAGCAGGCGGACCAGGTGGTAGGGACCGAACGGTTTCATGCGCGGTGGACGCTTCCCGCGCCGCGCCCCGACGGTGCGCCCTGCGTCGCCTGCCCGTGCATGAGCTCCTGAATAGCAGTGAAGGGTGGCCCGCCAAAAGCGCGGACTACCGGGGTGCAGCCTGGCGCCGGACGGCGGCCGCCGCCGGGTCCACAAACTTCCCGCCCACACGCACGCCGTAGTGCAGGTGCGGTCCGGTCACGCGTCCGCTGGCTCCCGTACGCGCGTACGTGGCGCCCGGAGCCACGGCCGCACCGCGCTTCACCTCCGCCTCGGAAAGATGGCAGGCCACGGACTGCACCTGGTGGCCGTGGTCCAACACCACGTACGTCCCGCTGACCGCGTCCTGGCCCACGTGGAGCACGCGCGCCCCCGCGGGCGCCGCCAGCGGCGTCCCCGTCACCGCGGCCAGGTCCACGCCGTCATGGAACTTCTTTTCGCCCGTGACCGGGTGGACGCGCTCCCCAAACGGCGAGGTGATCCGCGTTCCGTTGGGCAGCGGCCATTGCAGGCTCCACAACGTTGCCAGGCCCAGCACGCGCTCCACCTCCTCGGCGCGCGCACGGTCCGCGTGCGGCAGGAACGGCGCGTGCACGCTGAGCTCACGCGGCCGCTCCAGGCCGGCGCTCTCCGCCGCCGCCACCGCGGCCTTCACCCGGTCACCACCCGGATCCCCCAGCGCCACCGCTTCCAGTGCCAGTTCGTCCGGGAGGGACTGCCGGGCCTGATGCAAGGCCGCCGTGCACGCCGCGGCGCCACCGCACTTCACCCAGCCCTGCTCCGCCGCACGCGCCAGCGCAGCCTCGTGCGGGGAGCCGTTGGCCGGCGGCGGCAGCAGCGCGCCCTCCCCCACCCCCGCCCACGCGCTGCCGCGCCCGCCGGAAGCAAACGGGGACAACTCACGCGGCCGCAGCACCGCCAGCAACAGCGACCACGCGTCCCCCCCCCCGCGCCGCGCAACGCGCCACGCGGCCGAGCCCGACGCGCCCAACCGCGACGTGGACGGGACGGCCACCGCCATCATGGCGACGAGGAGCAGCGTGCCCGTGCCGCGCAGCGCGGGGCGGTTCACCGCGCCGGCCGGAAGGGGGCGCACCGTCATGCCACGACCTCCCCTGCTGCGGCCGCCACGATGAGAAATGCGCACACCAGGCACAGCAGGCGGCGGGTGCGCGAAGCGCGGGTGGTCCGCGTTGCGTCCACCGCGACCATGGGAAGCAGCGCGCACACGACGACAAGCCACAGGGTGAACACCGCCGCGGCCAGGCCCACGCCCGTCAGCGCGTTCAGCGGCACGCCCAGGTCACCCGCTGCCGTGGCCACCACCTGCGCGCGCACAAACCGTGCGAGCGACAGCCCGCCGCCGAGCCCGCAGAACACCACGAGGATGCGTTCCAAGCGCACCCATGCGCTGAGGCCCAGGAACCAGGACCGCAGGTCGGCCGCCATGCGCGCCGGGGGGCGCAGCACCAGTTCATAGGGATCCGCGTGCCAGGCCAGCGGCAGGAACGCGAAGAACAACACGCCTTCCACCACCAGGCCCACCAGATGCGTCGCGGCAAGCTTCTCCTGCACATCCACCAGCTCGGTCCACGCCTCCACCACTGCGGCCACGCGCTTGTCCGACCAATCCCACGCCGATGCCCAGCCGCGCACCAGCCACGCCCCCGTCGCGTCGGCCGCCGCGTCCAGCGTGTCCAGGATGAAGCGGGCACCGTGCGCCACCGGATCGGCAGCCACGTGCACGGCCAACAGGAGCAGGCCCAGACACGCCAGCAGCGTTCCCACCGGCAGAAGGACTGCCAGCGTGGCCCGTGCCACCCGCCCGAACGTCCTCACCCACGCCATGCGCCGCTCCGCCTTGCGTGACAACGCCCCGGTCGCTTGAACGTTCTACGCGTCACCGGCGGATCAGCAGTTCAACCCGCTCGCCGCCGCGCACCGAGTATTTCTGCGCGGCGCTGCCCTGGTTCAACGCCAGCTCCAGCATGCCCAGGCTGTTGACCACCGCCACCTCCGTGCCCTCCTTCACGGTGGCGTACGTCGGCAACAGCGGGAACATGGCTGTCTGCCCGTTGGCAAACCGCGCCTGCACCACCTTGCGCTGGGCGTCCGCCGGGTCCGGCTGCGCCACCTTGTCCATCAGGGCGCGCGGGATGTTGGTCAACACGTTGCCAAAGTGGTCCACCAGCAACACCTGCCCCACCGCCGCCGCCTCCTTCAGCTCCGCGGCAGCCACGGTGAACTGCACCGGGTCCTTGATGACGTTTCCCAACTCAGAGACGTCATGTCCCGCGGACAGCCAGCCCGCGGCGGGCGCGTAGATGTCCCGGCCGTGAAACGTGGTGGAGCGGGCAATGTCCAGCTTCACGCCCGGGTGCGTGATCTCCCGCGCCTCCACGAGCCCTTGCTCGCGCAGCACCCAGGTGAACACCCCGTTGTCCGGGCCAACGTACGTGAGGCCCCGCCGCGTCTTGATGGCAATGTTGCGCCGCAGCGTGCCAACGGTGGGGTCCACGACGACCACGACGACGCTGCCGGTTGGGAGGAACGCGGTGGCCTGGTGCACAATGAACGCGCTCGACGGAATGTCGAACGCAGGCAGCTCGTGCGTGAAATCGTGGATGGCCGCCTCCGGGTTCTTCTGCAGCACGGCCGCCTTCAGCGCGCCGACGTAGAACCCGCCGGCACCGTGGTCCGTGAGCAGGCACACCGGCCGCCGGGCGGGCGCGGCCAGCGCGGGCGCCGTCGTCAGGAACATCAGCAGGGCAAGCAGACAGCAGCGCATTGGCAATCTCCCGGGCACTCAGGCGGGGAACGCATTATCATGCCCCGGTGCGTTCCATCCCGCAGGCCGCGTGTTCCCTCTTGCTGCTTTCATGCCCCAAGCCGGCCCCGGACCAGGGTGCACCGGCCCCCCCGCTGGATGAACCGCTCGGCGCGGGCCTTGCGCGCTGCGGGCTGGTGACCCGGCCGCGTGAGCTCATAGGCGGCCCGGGCGCATACCTGGAAGTGGGACGCGGTTGGCGCTGTTACAACCGGCACGTGCGCTTTGGCGGCGCCACGGCGGACGCGGCGGTGGGGCTGGCGTTGTACGGCGGCGCGCTGTTGGACCTGGACGTCACCCGCGCGGACGAATCCGCCGACGGCGAAGACCAGTTCCGCGAGCTGTTCCCCGCGCCGGGCTTCATGGGCGTGCAGGTGGAGTCCGTGGAGGTGGTGCACTCCGGCGAGGGCGGTGGTGACGCCGTGGTGCGCGTCCGCGGGCGCACCGCTCCGCTGGGCGTGCTGCCGCAGGTGGTGCTCATTGAGCACCGGTTTGACGCCGAGGTGGTCACCGACTTTGTGCTGCACCCGGAAGCGCGCCACCTGGAGATCAACACGACGGTGCTGTCCAACGAGGCAGACATGGTCGACATCACGCTGGGCGATTTCCTGGCCATGGGCAGCGGGGTGCGCGCGTTCACACCGGAGAGCGGCTTCGGCGAAGCGCCGCTGTTCTCGTCGGCGTCCGTCTACGCGGGCGTGTCGCCCGGGGTATCCTACGGCTACACCGTCGCCGCCGGTTCGTTCACCATTCCCATCGTGGATGCGGGCGGGACGGCCACGCTGGTGCGCAGCGACGTGGCGCTGTCGGCGGCGGAGTCGTACACGCGGTTTGTCATCGTGTCAGACCGGGGGCTGGCCGGCGTGCTGGCCGAAGCCGCGCGCATCCGTGGCGAGGCAACCGGCGCGCTGCACGTGCGGCTCACGCGCGGCGGACAGCCGGTGGGCGGCGTGGTGACGCTGTACCGGGACCCCCTGGGCGAGGACCCACGCGCGGTGAACCAGTTGCTGGTGCCCGCGGTGGGCGACACCACCGAAGACGTCCTTCCCGGAACGTACGTGTTGAAAGCGGTCTCTGACGGCACCGCCGTTTCCGCGGGCATCACCGTCACCGTCGGGGCGGGAGGCACCGCGGAGGCCACCGTGGAACTGGGAGCCACCGCACGCGTCACCGTCGTCGCGCACGAGGTGGACGCCGCCGGGGCGGACCTGGGGCCGGTGCCCGCCAAGCTGTCCGTCGTCCCGGTGGCGGCACCGGGGATGGACCCGGATACGCGCCCCTCCCCGGGACGCGGCCTGGTCCGCTACGTGGTGGCGGCGGACGGCGAGCTGCGCGCCGCCCTGCCGCCCGGGACCTACCGGCTGCTGGCCAGCCGCGGCCCTGAATATTCGCTGTATTCCACGGAAATCACGCTGGCGGACGGTGATGACTCCGTGCTGGACGCCCCGCTCCGCCGCGTGCTGCCGACTGCCGGCCTCATTTCGGGTGAATTCCACCAGCACACGCTGGGCAGCCTGGACGCCAACACGGACCTGGCCACCAAGGTGCTGGAGAATGCCGCTGAGGGCGTGGAGCTGGCCGCGGCCACGGACCATGACAACGTGAAGGACTACGCGCCGTACGTGGAGCAATTGGGCTTGCGCACGTTCTTCACCGGCTGGGCGGGGAACGAAATCAGCTACAATGGCGTGGGTCATTTCAACGCCTATCCGCTGGAGATCCCCGCGGACGATCCGTTCCGCGACGTGGGCGCGCGGCTGTGGGCGGGCCGGACGGTGGCCGAACTGTTTGCGATGTTGCGGGCATTGCCGTCGGATCCCGTCATCCACGTGAGCCACCCGCGCGCCAACAACGGAAAAGGCTACTTTTCCCAGATTCACCTGGACCCCGTCACCGGCGAGGTCCACGGTCTCTCAGGCTCGCTGGCCGGAGCGGTGCCGCCCGGCACGTTCTCCACGCTGGCGGATGATTTTGATGCCATGGAGGTCAACGAGGAGCTGGCGGACCCCGCGCTGCTGGAGCCCGGCACGGAGGCGGAGCTGGAACGCCGCGCGCGGGATGCGCCGACCAGCATTCCGCAGATGGTGGACTGGTTCCACCTGCTGCTCACCGGGCACCACGTAGCCGCGCTGGGCAACAGCGATAGCCATGATTTCAACAGCGGCAGCGGCTGGCCGCGCAACTACATCGTCGTTGGGGACGACCGGCCCGACGCCATCACCCGCGACGAGGTCCGCGCGGCGATCAGGTCCCAGCGCGTGCTGGTGTCCAACGGGCTGCTGGTGACGCCGCGGACTGCGGGCACGCTGCGCCTCGGCCGCGGGGACCCCGTGACGGCATCCGGGGCCAGCGTTGCCTTTGAGGTCCTGGTGGAGAGCGCGGCCTGGCTGGGTGGTGGGAGCGAACTGACCATCTTCCGGGATGGCCGCCCGCTGCACCTCGCCAAGAGCGGCGGGGACATCACCATGGACACCACGGGCCCCGCGCGGCTTGCCCTGCAGCCCACCTGCAACGCCGACGCCTGCCGCGACGCGTACAACGTCACTGTGCCGTTCACACAGGACGGCTGGATTGTCTTTGTGGTGCGTGGCAGCGGCGACCCGTCACCGGTAGGCCGCGGCAACGTGTGGGCCTACAGCAACCCGGTCTACGTGGATGCCGACGGAAACGGCTGGAACGCGCCGTGATGCGCACGCTCTGCAGAACATAGACCCACCGCGCCGCGTGCCCGTGTTCCGGGCTGGCAGGGCCGTTGCACCGTCTCCTCCCGCCATTCCGGAGACGCCATGCGCTACGCCCTGATTGCCCTGCTTTCCCCGTTTCTTTTCGCCTGTGGCTCATCACCCTGCCCCGCCGGCACGCGTCCCTGGCATCAGCCCCGCGGTACCGACGTGGAACACGGTTGCATCCGGCTGGACCCCGAGGGCGGCTCACAACGCGAGGGCGCCTGGCGCGTGGAGCACGCCGACGGCAGCCGGGACGAGGGGGAGTACCGCGGCGGCCTCAAGCACGGGATGTGGCGGCGCGTACTCGCCGGCGGCGGCACCGGCGCGCTGGGCATGTTTGTCGACGGGCTGGAGGAGGGGCCGTGGGAGGTGTCTGATGAGACGGGACGCAAGGTGGAGGACATCCCGTACCTCAAGGGTCAGCGTCACGGCGTCTACCAGCGGTTTCACGCCAACGGCGTCATCGCGGAAGACGGCCGCTACGTGCGGGGCCGGCGCGAGGGTCCGTGGACCTGGAAACACGCTCATGGCGGCGTGGAGATGAGCGGGTATTTCTACGCGGACCGGCGCGACGGCACGTGGCGCTTTCGCGCGCCCGACGGTCACCTCACGCAGGAGGGCACGTTCCGCGACGGGGAGAAGACCGGTACGTGGGTCACCTACCACGACGATGGATCACCCGCGGCGCGCGAGGAGTTTGAGCGCGGCGTCCCCCACGGCGCCTCCGTCACGTACTTTCCCGGCGGCGTGCTCCGCTCCGAAGGACAGCACGCGCACGGGCAGCACCACGGAGCTTGGCGCACGTGGCATGAGAACGGGAACCTGGCAACGGAGGGCGCGTATGTCGACGGAGCGGAGGACGGGACGTGGTCCTACTTTGACGATGCCGGCCGCCTGCGCGATCAGGGTGCATTCGAAATGGGCGTCCGGCGGCACCTGTGGCGTTCATTTGATGACGACGGGCACATGACGCTGCGCCTGGGCGACGCGGTGCTGCCGCCGCCTTCGCGCACGGGCATCATGATTGGCATTCCGCGGGCGGACGGCACCGTGCTTGCCAACCTGGAGCGCCTTGCCGAACCGGGAACGCTGTACTGGGTCCACCAGTCCATTGGCGTGCGCGTGCCCGCGGTGTTGACGGACGTGCGGGAGGGGAACGCGTATCCCGGCGCGGACCCGCGCCTGGATTCCCGCGCCATGGGCGTGTTGCTCCCGGAGCGGCCGTTGGCGCCGCCGGCGCTGGGCGTGGCTACGCACGTGGTGCTGGTGACGGAGGGCAACCCCGCGCCCAGTCCGCTGGAACGCACCTACGCCATGACGGAGAACCCGCCGCTGGGCGGCGCGCTTGGCCAACAGGTGCAGGCGCTGGTGGACGCGGCGGTGGCCCGCGAACTGGACACCTGGCGGCGCGCTGGCCCGCCCGCGTGGGTGCACGCCGACGCCACCGCCCTGAAGCGTGCACTCAAGAAGCGCGGTGGTGCGGGCGTGCCGCGGGACGTGCACCTGGTGCGCGCGGACCTGGAGGGCGACCGCGCCTTCCTGCACGCGGGTGTGACCGCGTACCTGGGTGGAGCGCCGGTGCTGCTGCTGTCCGTGGACATGATGGCCGAGGGCGGCCGCGTGTCCAGTTGGAACGTGGACGCGCGGGATTCCGCGCTGTTGGAATCCGCGGAGATCCTACCGGACCAGCGCGTGACGCCGCCCGCCCCGGAGGCGCTGTTTGACGTCGACAATGACGGGCGGCCGGAGCTGGTGCGCGTGGTGACGCGGGACACCGCGGCGCTGCTCGGCGTGTACGAACTCCAAACGCACCATCCCGGGCTGTTCACGGACGCGGTGCTGGAGCAGCACTATGGCTTCTGAAGCGGCGAGGACTCGCGCGGAAACCCCGCGCAGGAACCGTCGGCGGCATTCGGCCGTGGACGGCGCCTGGCATGGGAGAGGGACCAGGAATGGCTCGGACCAAATCACTGCATTCCGCCATCTCCGGCCTCCTGCCCCGACGGCGCCCCAGGGGGGCGGACGTTCCCTCCGCATGGGAGGGGCGCAGAGGGAACTCCTCCCGCGCGGGGTCCCGCGAAAGCCCTTGAAATCACCGCGCCGCTTCGCGCCGGAGGAACGTGGGGATATCCAGCTCGCCGTCCTCCACCGGGTCCAGGATGATCGGGTCAATGGACGCGCGCGTCTCGCGCAGCGGCTTGACGTTGGCCATCGGCGTGGACGGGAGGCTGTCCCACGTGGCGCGTGCGGCCACCGGCAGTTCCGCCTTGGGCTCATGGCGCGCGGCCGGGAGCGGCGGCGGCGTGGCCGGCTGGCGCCGGGCGCCCGCGCGCTCAAAACCCGTGGCAATCACGGTCATCTTGATCTCGTCATCCATGGTCTCATCAATCACGGCGCCAAAGATGATGTTTGCGTCGTCGTCCGCGGCCTCCTGGATGAGGCTGGCCGCGGCGTTGACCTCCACCAGCGTGAGGTTGTTGCCGCCGGTGATGTTGATGAGGATGCCCGTGGCCCCGTCAATGGAGATGTCCTCCAGCAGCGGGCTGCTGATGGCCATGTGCGCGGCCTCCAGCGCGCGCTTGTCACCGCGCGCCTTGCCCGTGCCCATCAACGCCAGCCCCTGGTCCTTCATGATCGTCTTCACGTCGGCAAAATCCACGTTGATCATCCCGTGCACGGTGATGAGTTCGCTGATGCCGGCCACCGCCTGCAGCAGCACGTCATCCGCCATCTTGAAGCTGTCCAGGATGGAGGTGCCGGGCTGCGCCAGTGCCACCAGGCGCTGGTTGGGGATGGTGATGAGCGTGTCCACCGCGCTCTTGAGGCTGGCAATGCCCTCCTCCGCCTGGCGGCGGCGGCGGTTGCCCTCAAACATGAACGGCTTGGTGACCACGCCCACGGTGAGGATGCCCATGTCCCGCGCAATCTGCGCAATGACAGGCGCGCCGCCGGTGCCGGTGCCGCCGCCCATGCCCGCGGTGACAAACACCATGTCCGCGCCCTGCAGCAGTTCCTCAATGCGGTCCCGGTCCTCCAGCGCGGCCTCACGGCCAATCTCCGGGTTGGCGCCGGCGCCCAGACCCTTGGTCAGGTTCTGGCCAATCTGGATCTTCACCGGCGCGGGGTTGGCGGTCAGCGCCTGGATATCCGTATTGGCGATGATGAATTCCACGCCTTCCAGGCCGCACTGGATCATCGTCTTGACGGCGTTGCAGCCGCCGCCGCCAACGCCGACCACCTTGATGTTTGCGCCCTGGGAACCCGTCTCTTCGAACTGGATCATCTGCTTTCTCTCCCTTTGGCCGCTCCCGCGGCCGTTCTCGCGTCCCGTCGCTCCCGGCTCAGGGCACGCGGCTTCTGTGAATGTGAATTCGGTGGATTCAGAACACGTCCCGGAACCACTGCTGCATGCGCCCGATGACTTTGTCGTAGACGTTGTCCTCGCGGACCCTGAAATGCCGGCTGTCCATGTTCTTCATGCCGTGCTGCACCAACCCCACGCCGGTGGCGTACATGGGGCTCTTCACCACGTCCACAAGGCCACCAATCCCGCGGGGCACCCCGCGGCGCACCGGCAGCGCCATGACGTCTTCCGCCAGCTCCGCCATGCCTTCCAGAAGTGTGCTGCCGCCGGTGATGACCACGCCCGCGCCCAGCGGAATGTCCCGGCACACCGCTTCAATGTCGCGCTTGGCCAGCTCAAAGATCTCGTCCACGCGCGGCTCAATGATCTCCGTCAGGATCTGCCGCGGGAGGATGCGCGCGGGGCGGTTGCCCACGGACGGCACTTCAATGGTCTCACCCTTTTCCACCATGGATGCCACCGCGCAGCCGTAGCGCTGCTTGATGCGTTCCGCGTCGTTGGCGGGGGTGCGCAGGCCCACGGCAATGTCATTGGTCAGGTGGTTGCCGCCCAACGTGAGCACGCTGGTGTGGACAATGGCGCCGGCGTGATAGACGGCGATGTCCGTGGTGCCGCCGCCAATGTCAATGAGCGCGACGCCGAGTTCCTTCTCCTCATCCGTGAGCACCGCCTCCGCGCTGGCCAGCGGCTGCAGGACAATGTCCGAGACGGACAGCCCGCAGCGCTGCGCACACCGGATGATGTTCTGCGCGTTGGCCACGGCCCCCGTGACAATGTGGACCTTGGCCTCCAGCCGCACGCCGCACATCCCAATGGGGTCCTTGATGCCGTCCTGGCCGTCCACCACAAACTCCTGCGGCAGCACGTGGATGACCTCGCGGTCCATCGGGATCGCAATGGCCTTGGCCGCGTCAATCACGCGGCGCACGTCCGTCTCCCGAATCTCCTTGTCCTTGACCGCCACGGTCCCGTGGCTGTTCACGCCCTTGATGTGCCCGCCGGCAATGCCCGTGTTGACCGACTGGATTTCCACGCCCGCCATCAATTCGGCCTCTTCCACGGCCTTCTTGATGGCGCCCACGGTCGCCTCCACGTTGATGACGGCGCCCTTCTTCAGCCCGCGTGACGGGTGGGTGCCGATACCGATGATATCGATGCCGTGCTCCCGCACTTCACCGACAATCGCGGCAATCTTGGTGGTGCCGATGTCAAGGCCCACGACGACGTTGGAATGTCTTGCCATGCTCCAGACCTCCCTTGCTCTGCGGGCTACCGCCGCTCGGCGTTTCACGGGGCGGCGCGCCTCCCAGCCGCCGCCGTGGTTTCACCCGCCGCCGCCAGCACGGGGGTATTGAGCTGTACCGCCACCCGTTCCGGATGACGGCCGTTGTCCAGGAAAACCCTTGAAATTGACTGGCCCGCCCGCTTGACGTGCGCCTCCAGCGCGGCCAGGCGTTGCAGCCTGCCCGCCAGGTCACCGCGGCCCAGCACCACCTCCACCAGCGGCGAGCCCAGCCGCAGGATGACGCCGTAGGTGGGGTCCACTTCCACCTCGGACACCTCCGCGGCGGGCCGTCCGGCCTGTGCGTGCGCGTGCAGCGCGGCCACCGCCTCCCGCAGCAGGGCCTCGGCGCGCGCGGGATCGTCCTGGAAATGATCACGGGGAATTCCCGTGACCACCGGAAGGTCCATCGCCTCGCCCGCCTGCGTGCGGCGGAACATGCGTGCGTCCTGGTTGACCACGTACACGCCGTTGCCCACGGCCACCGTCGCCACGGGCCGGTGTTCGGTCACGTTGATCGCAATGGTCTGTGGCGGCACGCGCTGAACCATGGCGCTGGCCAGGTGGGGATGGCGCAGCACGGCGCGCTGGATGGACTCCGTGTTGACCCGGTACAGGCTCGCGCCCATGGGGACCTGCGCGTAGTCCAGCACCTCCTCCGCGCCCACCTGCTCCGTGCCGGTCACCTCCACCTTCTTGACCACCAGGTACTCCTGCTCCCGCACCAGCCGGTAGGCCAGCAGGCCGCTGCCCACGGCAGCTGAGAAGGCGAGCCCCAGCTGGAAGGCCTTGAGGACCTTCCTCCACGGGCTGCGGCGGGTGCGGCGGCGGTTCATCGTTTCGCTCAGGCCTTCAGCGACGCGCCGTTGACCAGGCGCTCGCACAGTTCGGTGAAGGAGATGCCCTCGCCCGCGGCGATCTTCGGCAGCAGCGAGGCCTCAGTCATGCCGGGCAGCGTGTTCACTTCCAGGAGGAACGGTTCACCCGCCTCCGTGACCAGGAAGTCCGCGCGGCTGGCGCCATCACAGCCCAGTGCCGCGTGCGCGCGCGCACCCAATTCCATGAGTTTCCGGGCAACGTCCGCCGGGATGCGCGCGGGGTAGTGATACCGCGTCCCAATGTTCCCGTATTTCGCCTTGTAGCTGTAGAACTCGTCAGCCGGCTCAATCTCCACGACGCCGAGCGACTTGCCGAACAGCACCGCCACGGAGCACTCGCGGCCCTTCACGTACTGTTCCACGATCGTGTGGTGCCCGTGCTTCGCCGCCTCGGTGAGAGCCGCGGGCAGGTCCTCCGCCTTCTTCACCAGGGACACGCCCACGCTGCTGCCTTCGCGGGACGGTTTCACCACGCACGGCACGCCAAACGGGATGCGGGCCAGCGTGACCTGCTCCGCCTCTGCCGCGGGGACCTCCAAGCCCGCGGGCATGGGCACACCCGCGCGCGGCATGAGCACGCGCGTCAGCACCTTGTCCATGGCCAGCCCGGACGCCAGCACGCCGCTGCCGGTGTACGGGATTCCCATGCATTCCAGCAGCCCCTGGATGCAGCCGTCCTCGCCCCACCGGCCGTGCAGGGCCACAAACGCAACTTCAACCTTCTCCTGCAGCAGCTTGCCGCCCACGTCGCGGCCCACGTCAATGAGCACGCTGTTGCGTCCGTGCCGCGACAACGCGTCGTGGACGGCCTTGCCGGTACGCAAGGACACGTCGCGTTCGGAGCTCATGCCGCCGTAAAGCACGCCAATCCGCTTTTCAACGTTCATTGGAACTCTCCAATCCGCCGGACTTCCCATTCCAGTTCAACGCTGGTCCGCTCGCGGACGCGCGTCCGGGCCAGCTCCGCCAGTGCCACCACGTCCGCCGCTGTGGCACCGCCGGTGTTGACAATGAAGTTTGCGTGCACGGGGCTGATGACCGCGCCGCCCTGCCGCGCGCCCTTGAGCCCCGTCTCTTCAATCAGCTTCCCCGCAGACCCGCCGGGCGGGTTCTTGAAGATTGACCCCGCTGAATGCTCGCGCGGTTGACTGCGCTTGCGGCGCAGCAGCGCCTGGTGTCCCCGCTCCTCCACGTACGCCGCGCGCGCGGGGTCCGCGCTGTCACACCGCAACACCGCGGAGAGGATGAGTGCGCCGCGCGGAAACGCGCTCTTGCGGTACTCAAACCCGCACTGCGCGCGGATGAACGTGGTCGCGTGCCCGTCGACGATCAAACGCACGCTTTCCACCACTTCGCCAATCTCGCCCTCGCGGCTGCCGGCGTTCATCACCAGCGCGCCGCCCACGGTGCCGGGCGTGCCCACCCAGCCGTCACTGCGTTCCCAGCCCAGGGCCATGCACACCTTGGTCAACCGCGGGAACGGCGCACCGGCGCCCACGTCCACGCGGCGGCCGTCGTCAGTCACCAGCACCTGGGACAGCCGGCCCGCCAGGCGCAGGACAATTCCGCGCACGCCGCGGTCCGCCACCAGCACGTTGGATCCGCCGCCCAGCAGCGTCACCGGCACGGCCAACTCCGCCGCCACCGCCACCGCCTCCACCGCGTCAGCCTCGGAGCGCGGTTCCACCACCAGGTCCGCGGCCCCGCCAATGCGGAACGTGGTCAGCGGCGCCAGCGGCACGTCGGCCCGGCACGGGGCCTTCACCCGCGCCTGGTACTCGTCCCGCCACGTCGTGGTCACCATGGCCGTCCTCATGCTTTCCCCGCCCGCACACCCAGCGCGTGCACCAGTTCCTCGCCTACGTGCGTGATGTCGCCGGCACCCTGGGTGAGCACAATGTCCCCCGCCTTCAGCAGCGCCAGCGCGTCGTCGCGCAGGCGGTTGCGGCGCACGTAGCGCACATCACGGTGTCCGTGGGATTTCGCGGCATTCGCCAGCGCCTCGCCGCTGACGCCCTCAATGGGGTCCTCGCTCGCGGCATAGATATCCGTGATAACCACCACGTCCGCATCATTGAAACAGGTGGCAAACTCCTCCAGCAGCGCCTGCGTCCGCGTGTAGCGGTGCGGCTGGAACAGGACCACCACGCGCTTGTCGGGGAACGCCTTGCGCGCACCGGCCAGCGTCGCCTGGATTTCCGTCGGGTGGTGCCCGTAGTCGTCCACCACCACCACACCGTCCGCCTCGCCGCGGATGGTGAACCGGCGCTGCACGCCCGCAAACGACTTCAGCGCTTCCACCGTCTTGGCAAACGGAATCTCCAGCTCATCCGCCAGGGCCACCACGGCCAGCGCGTTCTGCACGTTGTGGAGGCCCACCATGCTGAGGGACACGTCACCCAGGCGCTCGCCGCGGCGGATGACCTCAAACCGTGACGTCATCCCGTCCAGTTCCACCTTCGCGGCGCGGTACTCGGCCTGTGCGGACAGCCCGTAGGTCACGTGGCGCCGGGTGATGCGCGGGATGATGGCCTGCACGTGCGCGTTGTCCAGGCACAGGATGGCCAGGCCATAGAAGGGAATGCGGTTCACAAACTCCGTGAATCCGTCCCGGATGGCCGGCATGCCGCCCTTCCAGAAATCCAGGTGTTCCGGGTCCATGTTGGTGACCACGGCAATGGTCGGCGACAGCTTGAGGAAGCTGCCGTCGCTCTCGTCCGCTTCCGCCACCAGGTACGGGCCCTGGCCCAGCTTGGCGTTGGTCCCCAGCAGGTTCACCTTGCCGCCAATGATGACCGTGGGGTCCAGCCCCGCGGTGGACAGCACGTGCGCCGCCAGCGACGTGGTGGACGTCTTGCCGTGCATGCCCGCCACCGCAATGCCCGCCTTCATGCGCATCAGCTCGGCCAGCATCTCCGCGCGGGGAATCACCGGGATTCCCCGCTCACGGGCCCCCTTCACCTCCGGGTTGTCCGGCCGCACCGCGGTGCTCACCACCACCACGTCCGCCATGCCGGCCTCGTCAGCCAGGTTGTCCGCGGAGTGGCCAATGCCAATCCGCGCGCCGAGCGACCGCAGGCGCTTGGTGGTGTCACTTTCTTTGACGTCAGAGCCGGTGATGGTAAAACCCTGGTTCAGGAGAATCTCAGCAATACCGGACATGCCGATACCGCCGATCCCAACGAAATGGATGCGCTTGAGCCTGCGCCGGTAGAGGCTTCCAATCATGGCTGCACTCCCGTCGGTGCGGTGGCCCCGGCGCCCGTGACCAGCGCGGCCAGCGCATCCGCAATCTCCTGTGCCGCGCGTGGGCGTCCCAGTGCGCGCGCCTTGTCCGCCATCAGTTCCAGCTTTCCCGGCGTTTCCAACAGGTCGCGCACCGTGTTTCCCAGTGTTTCCGCCGTGAGGTCCTTTTCGGCACACAGCACGGCCGCGCCCGCATCCTGCATTTCGCGGGCGTTGAACGTCTGGTGGTCGTCCGCGGCAAACGGGAACGGAATGAACACCGCGGGCTTTCCCAGCGCGGTCAGCTCGGCCACCGTCGTCGCGCCCGCGCGGCAGATGCACAGGCGCGCGGCGGCGTAGGCGGCACCCATGTCGTCAATGAACGCACTGACCTCCGCCTGCACGCCCGCGTCGGCATAGGCGCGCGTGGTGTCTTCCACGTGCTTCTCGCCCGTCTGGTGCAGCACGGGAATCGGAGGGGTTCCCTTGAACGCAGCCGCCAGCGCGCCGGGAACCTTGTCATTCAGCGCCTTGGCGCCCTGGCTGCCGCCAAGCACCAGGATGCCTGTGCCCTGCGCGCCTGCCTTGGCCGCAATGGACGCGCGGATGGGATTGCCCGCCCGTTCAAACCTCCCTGCCGGGAAGAACGGCCGGTTGGCTTCAAATTGCCCGTAAACGCGCTGCACAAACCGGCCAAGCACCTTGTTGGTCATCCCCGGAATGGAATTCTGCTCCAGCACCGCGGTCACCAACCCCAGGAGGCGCGCGGTCAGCACCATGGGCCCGGACGCGTACCCGCCCACGCCAACCACGACGTCAGGCTGGAACTTCCGGATGATCCCCTGCGCCTGCAGGAACGAACCGGGCAGCCGCCCCAGCGACAGCAGCGTCTTCACCACCCCCATGCGCTTGAGGCCGGTCACGTTGATGAGTTCCAGCGGAAAGCCCGCCTTTGGGACCGCGCGCACCTCAATGCCGCGCTCCGTCCCCACAAACAGCACTTCCCCCCCGCGCGCGCGGAACTCCTCAGCCAGCGCAATTCCCGGGTAAAGGTGGCCGCCCGTTCCGCCACCCGCAATGATGAGCCTCATGCGCGCACCCCCAGCGGGCGGAGCACGCCCACGGTGAAGGTGGGCCGGGAAACCTCGTGTTCCAGCGAATCTCCGGAAAGCCGCAGCAGCACACCGGCCATGAAACAGAACGCAATCAGCGACGACCCGCCGTAGGAGACAAACGGCAGCGTGAGGCCCTTGGTGGGCAACAGGCCCATCACCACCGCCATGTTCGTGGCGGCCTGGAGCACAATCAGCGACGTCAACCCGGCGCACAGGTAACCCTGCGGCGTGGGACCCAGGCGGCGGAACGCGCGCATACCGCGCCAGGCAATGAGCCCAAACAGCCCCACGGTGAGCATCACGCCAACCAGGCCCAGTTCCTCGCCAATGATGGCAAAGATGAAGTCCGTGTGCGCGGCCGGGAGAAAGAACAGCTTCTGCTTGCCGGCGCCCAGCCCCTGCCCCGCCAGCCCGCCGGAACCAAACGAAATGAGGCTCTCCGCCACCTGGTAGCCAATGTCCTGCCGGTGCGCCCACGGGTCCAGGAACGCGAGGATTCGCTTCATGCGGTAATCACTGCGCATGACCGCAATGACGGCCAACGGGACCCCTGCCCCGAGGGACACCAGCAGGTAGCGCAGCCGCACGCCGCCCAGGATCATCAGCAGCCCGGCGAGCAGGAGCAGCACCACCGTGGTCCCAAAGTCCGGTTGCAGCATGAGCAGCGCCCCCATGGCGCCGGGGACCAGGACGTGCGGGAGGAAGCCGTACTTGAGCGTGCGGATCTGGTCGCGCTGCTTGTAGAGGCTGTACGCCAGGAAATTCAGCAGCGCGAACTTGCACAATTCCGAAGGCTGGAATCCCAAAGGCCCGATTTGCAGCCACCGCTGGGCTCCGCCGCCCACGCGCCCTAGCCCGGGGATCTTCACCAGGATCAGCGAAAGGAACGCAATGCCCAGCGCCGGCAGCGCCACGTCATGCCAGAACTTCACGGGCAGCGCGCTGCCGATGAACAGCGCCACGACCCCCAGCGCCGCGAACGCGCCCTGCCGCTTCAGGTAGAAATCCGGGTCGCCCAGCTTGGCCGCGGCGTTGACGCTGGAGGCGCTGTAGACCATCACCACGCCCAGTCCCACCAGGCAGAGCACGGCCCACAGCAGCACCACGTCCAGTGAGCGGCGGTTCACGCGGCACCTCCCGCGCGGGCGCGCACCCACGCGGCGAAGGCCTCGCCGCGGTGCTCGTAGTTCTTGAACTGGTCAAAGCTGGCGCACGCCGGGCTCAGCAGCACCACCTCGCCGGGCTTCGCCACCGAACGCGCGCGTTCGAGCGCGCGGTCCATGGTGCCGCAGTCCAGCACCACGCAGGTGTGTTCCATGGCCGCGCTGATGAGCGGCGCCGCCTGCCCAATGGTGTAGACCGCCTTCACGCGGCCGCGCGCCGCGTGCGCCATGGGCTCGTAGGACGTCCCCTTGTCCTCGCCACCGGCAATGAGGTGGATGGGCTCAGTGAAGCTGCTGATTGCCTTCACCGTGGCGTCAACGTTGGTGCCCTTGCTGTCGTTCACGTAGAGCACGCCGTCAAGGGTGGCAATTTCCTCCAGCCGGTGCGGCACGGGGACAAACGCATCCAGCCCCGCCTGCACCGCCGCCTGCGGGATGTCCGCCGCGCGGGCTGCCGCCACCGCCGCGGCCGCGTTCTCCAGGTTGTGCGCGCCGCGGATTCTCGGGTTGCCCGCGGTGTACACCTCAGTGACGTCACCGCGGCGCAGCAACAGCCGCCGCCCGTCAATGTGGACCCCCTCATGGCCGGTGGCCACGTTGAAGTCCAGCCGCGTGCCGCGCGCGCGCGGAGCCCACGCCGCGCACTCCGGGTCCCCCGCGTTGGTCACCGCGATATGCCTGGGATCCTGCAGTTCCAGCAGCCGCAGCTTCGCCTCGTAATACCGGCTCGCCACCTTGTAGCGGGCCAGGTGGTCCGGCGTGAGGTTGGTGAGAATCGCGGAGGTGGCGTCCAGCGTGGAGATGCCCTCACACTGGTAGCTGCTCATCTCCACCACCAGGTGGTTCCATTCTTCGTCCGCGTAGGCCGCGCGGCACACCGGGTCCCCCAGGTTCCCGCCCACAAACGTCCGCCCGCCTGCAGCCTTCACCAGCGTGCCCAGCATCACTGTCGTCGTGGATTTGCCGTTCGTACCCGTGATGCACAGCCACGGCGCACGCGTGGCGCGCCAGGCCAGTTCCGCCTCGCCCATCCACGGGGTGCCGGCGGCCACCATGGCGTCCCACCAGGCACCGCGGCGCGGCACGCCCGGGCTCATCACCACCAGCTCCGCGCCCGCCGCGCGCTCCACGCTGATGCCGCCACCCAAAACGCGGATATTCCCCACGGCCGCCAGCGCCGCGGCGGTTTCCCGCAACTCCTCCGGGCGCTTGTCATCCAGCACGTCCACGCCAGCCGCGCCCAGGCGTACCAGCAGTTCTGCCGCCGTGGTGCCGCTCTTCCCCAGCCCCACCACAGCCACCGTCCGCCCGCGCAGCGTGGCAAGCAGTTCCTGGAGACGGTCCGGGGTGCCCCGGGTGTACGGGCGCAGTGAGAGGTTCATCGCAGTTTCAACGTGGCAAGGCCCGCAATGGCAAGCATCACGGACACGATCCAAAAGCGGACAATCACCTTGGGCTCAGCCCACCCGCCCAGTTCAAAGTGGTGGTGCAACGGCGCCATGCGCAGCACGCGCTTGCCGGTCAGCTTGAAGCTGCCCACCTGCGCCATCACGCTCAGGGCCTCGGCCAGGAACACACCGTGGACAATGGCGGAGACCACCTCGTTCTTGGTGATCACCGCCATCATGCCCAGCAGGCCGCCCAGCGCCAGCGCCCCCACGTCACCCATGAACACCTGCGCCGGGTACGCGTTGAACCACAGGAAACTCACGCCCGCGCCAATGACGCCCGCGCACACCACAGCCAGCTCCGCGGCGCCCTCCACGTGGACAATGCCCAGATACGCGGCAATATTGAAATCCTTCAATTCAGTCCCGGCCGCGTACGCCAGCGCCATGAACACAAACGCGCTCACCATGGTGGGCCCAATGGCCAGGCCGTCCAGCCCGTCCGTCAGGTTCACCGCGTTGCTGGTCCCGGCAACGACGACCGCGGCGAACGCCACGTACAACCACACCGGCAGCTGCGGTGCGAACTTCTCCACGTTGACCAGCGGCAGCGCCAGGCGCGTGTCAAAGCCCGTGCCGTAGAACAGCCACGCCAGCACGCCTGCTCCAACGGAGAACTGCCAGAACAGCTTCCACCTGCCGGACAGTCCCTTGGAGTCCTTGAACTTGATCTTCTTGAAATCGTCGTAGAAGCCCACCGCGCCGTAGGTCAGCGTGACAATCAGGACCATCCACACGTAGCGGTTGCTGAGGTCCGCCCACGCCAGCACGCTGCACGCAATGGCAATGAGGATGAGGGCACCGCCCATGGTGGGCGTGCCCTTCTTGCTCAGGTGGGTCTGCGGTCCGTCATCACGGATTTCCTGCCCAAACTTGAACACCTGCAGGCGGCGGATGAACCACGGGAACAGCGCCAGGCTGAACGCCATGGCGGTGAAGGCTGCCATCAGGATGCGGAAGCTCGGATACCTCAACACGTTGAGGAACGAGGAGTCCGGGTTCTGGTGCCACAGCCAGTAGAACATGGTTTCCTCAGTGCCCCGCTACGTCGGTGGACCCGCACAGCGCCGCCACCGCGCGCTCCATGCGCGCGCCGCGGCTGCCCTTCACCAGCACCACGTCGCGAGGCGTGACGGCACGCACCAGCTCGGGCAGCAGGTCCTCCAGCCGCTCCGAATGCATCACCGATGCCGCCGCCAGCCCCGCTTCACGTGCGCCCTCCGCCGTGGACCGGCTGCGCGCCCCGGCGACAACCAGCAGACTGGGCCGTGCGGCGGCCGCAGCGCGTCCCACTTCGCGGTGGAACTCCAGTTCGCGCGCGCCCAGCTCCAGCATGTCCCCCAGCACCAACACCAGGCGTCCATCCCCGGCCAGCGCGCGCGCCACGTCCATGGACGCCTTCATGGAGCCCGGGTTCGCGTTGTAGCTGTCGTCAATGACCAGGGCCCCGCAGTGGGCCTTGCGCTGCGTGAGACGCCCGCTGACGGTCCGCGCGCCTTCCAGCCCGCGCACCACCGCGTCGTCGCCCGCGCCCAGCTGCGCAGCCAATGCCGCCGCGCCCACCGCGTTGAGCGCGTTGTGGCCGCCGGGCACCGCCAGGTTCACCTCCAGCGTCTTCCCGTCGTGCGCCAGCACCAGCCGCTGCGCCTCGCCCCGCGCTTCCTCGCGCAGGATGCGCCAGTCCGCAAACGCGGCGCGGCCAAACGTCAACGGCTTCCGGCCTGCCACCGCCGCCGCCTGTGCCGCCACGCGCTCGTCGTCAGCGTTGACCACCAGCGTGCCGCCCGGCGCGGTGCCGTGAAAGATCTCGCCCTTGGCCGCGGCAATTCCATCAATTTTGCCGTCAAAGTTGCCAATGTGCGCAGGGCCCACGTTGGTGATGAGGCTGGCCACCGGGTCCACAATGCGGCACAATGCGGCGATTTCGCCCGGGTGATTCATGCCCATTTCAAACAGCGCCACGGCGTGCCCACCACCGGCGCCGAACGCCGTCAACGGGACGCCCACCTGGTTGTTCAGGTTGCCCTGCGTGTAGAGGACCTTCCCATCACCGTAGTGCGCCTTGAGAATGGCCGCGGTGAATTCCTTGGTGGTGGTCTTGCCGTTGGATCCGGTCAGCGCGCCGCGCAGGCAGGACAGGCGCCGCAGGTGCCCACGCGCCAAATCGCCCAGGGCCGTGAGCGTGTCGTCCACCATCCACAGGGCAAAGCCGTCGGAGGCCAGCGCCGCGCGGTCCTGCTCCCTGGCCCACTCACGGGACACCACCGCGCCGGTGGCGCCGGCCGCTTTGGCCTGCTGCACGTACGCATGCCCGTCAAACGCGTCGCCCTTGAGGGCCACGAACAAGTCACCCTTTTCCACCTTGCGGCTGTCCGTGTTGACGCGCAGGAACACCGCGGCGTTGCCGCCGGCGCGCAGCGCGTTGCGTTCCCTGAGGAACGTGTCCACTTCCTGGGTATTGGTGAACGCGGTCATGCCGGCATCCCCTCCATCGCCTCGGCGGCCACCAACCGGTCGTCAAACGGCACCTTGCGGTCCGCAAAGATCTGCTCGCGCTCGTGGCCTTTGCCCGCAATGAGCACCACGTCCTGCGGCCCGGCCGCGCGCACCGCTGCGGCAATCGCCTGCTTGCGGTCCAATTCCACGGTGAAGCCGCGGCCGGAAAGCGCGGCATTCAATTCCGTCATTCCCACCGGCCGGATGCCGCCCAGGATCGCATCGGCAATCGCCTCGGGCTTCTCGCTGCGCGGGTTGTCAGACGTGACAATGACCACGTCCGCGCGGCGCGCGGCCGCCTCCCCCATGCGCGGCCGCTTGCCCGCGTCACGGTCCCCGCCACAGCCAAACACCACAAACAACCGCCCGCCGGGGCCCACGTTGGGGCGTACCGCGTCCAGCGCGCGCGCCAGCGCATCGTCGGTATGCGCGTAGTCCACCAGCACGCGCGCACCCCGCGGATGCGCCACGCGCTCCAGGCGCCCGGGAACCACGCGCAATTCCGCCGCACCCTGGAGCACTGCCTCGCGCGGCGTTCCCGTGGCCAGGTGCAGCGCGGCCGCGCCCAGCACGTTGGCCACGTTGTACGTCCCCAGCAGCGGCGTGCGCAGCGTGAAGTCGCCCCACGGGGAACTCACTTCCACCGTGGTGCCCTGCGCGTCCGCAGCCACCCGCCTGGCGCTCACCTCCGCCTTGCCGCCCGTGGCGGAGAACGCCAGCGTGCGCGCCGGGGAGGCGCCGCGCAGGGAGCGCACGCGCTCGTCGTCCGCGTTCAGGACCGCCACGGCGTCCTTGCGGAGCAGTTGGCGGAAGAACCGCGCCTTGGCGTCAAAATACGCGTCCATGGTGCGGTGGTAATCCAGGTGATCCTGCGTGAGATTGGTGAAGATGCCACCGGCAAAGTGCAGCCCCTCCACGCGGCCCTGATCCAGCGCGTGGCTGCTGACTTCCATTCCGCACGTCGTCACGCCGGCGGAAACCATCTCCGCCAGCAGCGCGCACAGCGCATCCGCCGGGGGCGTGGTGTGCGTGGCCGGCCGCTCGGTGCCAGCCAACCGCACCGCGGTGGTGCCAATGAAACCGGCCTTTTCGCCCGCGGCGGTGGCCATCGCCTCCAACACGTGCGCCGTCGTGGTCTTGCCGTTGGTTCCCGTCACCCCCAACAGCCGCAACCGCCCGCTGGGGTTGCCGTGGAACCGCTCGGCCACCACTGCCAGTGCGCGGCGTGCGTCCTGCACCACCGCCACCACGGGAATTCCGGCCGTTTCCGGTCCTTCACGGTCGGTGAGAATCGCCGCCGCGCCCGCATCCGCCGCCGCGCGTGCAAACCTGTTCCCGTGCACGCTGTGGTCCGTGGCCCCAGGCACCGCCACAAACAGGCCACCGCGCGCCACGTTGCGCGAGTCAGACGTGACCCCCACCACGGCGACACCGTCGTCACCGCGCACCCGGGCATCCAGGCCCGCAAGCAGTTCACGCAGCGCGCTCATCCGTTCCCCCGGCCCGGCTTGAGCGTGAGGCGCACGGTGCGTTCGCCCTGCAGCGCCTTGCCCGCCGCGGGACGCTGCGCCACCACCGTGCCGTTGCCGTCCAGCGCGGGATCCAAGCCGGCCTTGAGCGCCTCGCGCACCGCCGCGCGTGCGCCCATTCCCACAAAATTCGGCACCGACGCGACCTCGTCCGCCACAACTCCCTCGTCGATGCCGTCCACCGGGTCATCCTCGGCCAGCTTCTGCGCCAGCGCGCGCGCCCCGGCCAGCGGGTCCACCGCCTGCGCCACGGGTTCCTTCTCCACCGCCGGCGCCTCCACGCCCACGCCCAGCAGCGGCAGTGCCTGCAACGCAATCTCGCGGAATGCGGGCGCCGCCACAATGCCGCCATAGGGGCTGTCCTTGGGCTCGTCGATCATGACAAAGATGACCAGCTTGGGCTCCTTGGCCGGGGCCACGCCCACAAAGGACGCAATTCGCCCGTCCCCGTAGGAGCGCGTGCCCGGGTCCACCTTCTGCGCGGTCCCCGTCTTCCCGGCGGTGATCACGCCCGGCACCGCCGCCAGCGGCGCAGTGCCGTCCTTGCTGGGCACCTTCTGCATCGCCTTCAGCGTCAACGCCGCCGCCTTGGGGCCCACCACGCGGCCCACCACGTGCGCGCCCATCAGCTCGTCAGCACGGCCGTCCGCGGCGCGCACGCGCTCCACCAGGCGCGGCTGCATCAGCACGCCGCCGTGCGCCACCGCCGCCACCGCGGTCACCAGCTGGATGCCGCTCACGCTGATGCCCTGCCCAAACGACACGGTCGCCAGCGCCGCGTCGGACCATTTTTCGTAGGGATTCATCAATCCGGGGGTTTCGCCGGAAAGGCCCAGCCCGGTCCGCTTCCCAAATCCAAACGCCTTGAGCGATTCACCCCATTTTGCCCGGCCCATCCGCGTGCCGATCTTCAGCGCGCCGATGTTGGAGGAATGCGCCAGCACGTCCTCCACGGTGAGGATCTCCGCCTTGTGCGTGTCCCGGATGCGGTGCTTGCCCACCTGGAACACGCCGTTTTCGCAGTTGATCAGGTCGGTCAGCTTGACGGTTCCCGCATCCAGGGCGGAGGCCAGCAGCATGACCTTCATGGTGGAACCCGGCTCAAACGCATCCGCCACCGCACGGTTGCGCCGCACCTCGTCGGTGGCGGCCTGGAAATCATTGGGATTGAAGGTGGGATGATTGGCCAGGGCCAGCACGGCACCGGTGTCCGGGTCCAGGACAATGGCAAACCCGGAGCGCGCCTGGTGCTCGGTCACGGCGCGCGCCAGCGCCTGCTCGGTGATGTTCTGGATCTGCGCGTCCAGCGTGAGCACCAGCTCGTCGCCCTGCAGGTTCTCGGTGGGCTGGAAGTCGCCCAGCAGCAGCCGGCCGCCGCGCGCGTCCCGGAAGCCGTCCACCTGCAGCTTCCTGCCGCGCAGCCGGTCGTCAAACGCCTTCTCCACGCCGTCCAGCCCGTCGCCGTCCACGCCGGTGTAACCCAGCACGTGCGCGGCCAGTTCGCGGTTGGGATAGAAACGCCGGCTTTCCTCCGTGATGCCAATGCCGTCCAATTTGAGGCGTTTCACCGCCGCGGCCATCTCCGGCGTCACGCGCCGGGCCAGCCAGGCAAACGCCCGCCCGCCGGACATCTTCTTCTCCAGGACAGCGGCGGGGATCTTCAGGACGGGCGCCAGCGCGCGGGCCACGGCGCGGGGGGTGTCCGCCAGGTGCCGCGGTTCGGCAAAGATGGACGGCACCTTGACGGAGACGGCCAGCGGCCTGCCCGCGCGGTCCGTGATGTTCCCGCGCGGCGCGGACAGCGTCATCTCCTGCAGGTACTGGTCCTCCGCCAGGTCCCGCATCTGCTCGCCGTGGCCCAGCTGCAGCCAGGCCGCGCGCACCAGCACGGCCAGCAGCGGCCCACACAGCGCAGCGGTGACCAGCAGGCAGCGGGCGTGGAAGGCGCGCGGGTTCACGGCGTGCCTCCTTCCGGCGGGCTCACCACGCTGGCGGCCTGCGGCGGCACCATGCCCAGCGCACGCGCCATGCGGGACAGCTCCGCGGGGGAGCGCAGCGTGCCCATCTCCAGCTGCAGCGCGCGGCTCTCCTGCATCAACGCGTCCTGCTCGTTCCTCAGCCGCCCCAGCTCGTACCCCAGGTGCAGCGACCCCACGCGCACCCACGCCAGGAACAGCACGCTCACCAGCACCAACACCGCCGCCACCAGGTGCGTGCCGGCCCCCGCCGCCACCAGCGCGCTGCCCCCGGGGCGCACCCGCCCCGCCGCCAGCGCGTGACCGTCATGGGTGCGCGTCACCATGTGGCCACCTGCCCCGGCGGATCCGGGAGGCGGCGTGCACCGCGCAGCTTGGAGGATCCGGCGCGCGGGTTGCGGCGCGTTTCCTCGTCGGAAGGCGTGATGGGCTTGCGGGTGAGGATCTCCAGGCGGGGCCAGCGGCCGCACGCGCAGGCAGGCAGCTCCGGCGGGCAGATGCAGCCCTTGGCCTCCCGCTGGAAGGCGTGCTTCACGCGCCGGTCCTCCAGCGAATGAAAGCTGATCACCGCGGTGCGCCCGCCCGTCCGCAACACGCGCGGGATCGCCGCCAACAGCGCGTCTATTTCCTGCAGTTCCGAATTCACGGCAATCCGCAGCGCCTGGAAGGTGCGCGTGGCCGGGTCCAATCCGTCCTTGGAGCGGGGCACCACGCGGCGGATGACGTCGGCCGCGGCCGCGGTGGTCTGCGGGCGGGCCTCCTTGAGCGCACGCGCCACGCGCCGGGAATGCCGTTCTTCGCCCAGCTCGTAGATCGTGTCGGCCAGCTCGTCCGGATCCAGCCGGTCCACCAGCTCCGCCGCGGACTCGCCGCGGCTGGGATCCATGCGCATGTCCAGCGGGCCGTCTGCGCGGAAGCTGAAGCCGCGCGCCGGATCATCCAGTTGCGGGGAGGACACGCCCAGGTCCGCAAAGACGCCATCCACCGGGCCGGTGGCCGCGTCGCGCAGCACGCTCTGCAACTCGGAGAACGGGGCGTAGAACGCGCGCACCTGGCAGGCGTGCCCGCGCGTCCAGGCCAGCGCCTCGTCGGTGTGCGCGGCGGGGTCGCGGTCCAGCGCAATGAGCGTCCCGCCCGGCCCCAGGGCGTCCGCAATGCGCCGGGCATGCCCGCCGCGCCCCAGCGTGGCATCCACCACCACGCCGCGGGGCGGCGGCTGCAGGAGCGCCAGGGACTCGTCAATGAGCACGGGCAGATGCGCGGCGGCGGGAGGGGCGCCGTCAACGTTCTGCAGATTGTCCCTGCCCGTGACCATCGTTGTGCCCACGCACCTTTGCCGCCAGGGAACACGCGGTCCCTGGCGGGCCAGCGGGGCCCGTCCGGTTCAAGTTCCACGCCCGAGGGAGCGCGCCGCCTGCGGCGCTTCTCACAAGCCGAAGGTGGCCACGGCGGACTGCACGCCGCCGGTATCAGCCACCAGCTCCTCCCAGTGTCTCTTCCACCCGTCCGAGCTCCAGATTTCAACCGTCTGCATCTGCCCCACGAACACGGCGTCCTTGCCGACGCCCGCGTAGTCGCGGAGGCGGGGTGGAACGAGGATGCGGCCCTGCTTGTCCAGTTCGCACTCGGCGCACTCGCCCAGCAACAGGCGGCGCATGCGCTGTACGTTGGGGTCAAACACGGGCATCTGTCCCAGCCTCTCCTCCAACTTCAACCACTCCTTCAGTGGGAACGCATGGATGCACGGCGAAAAACCGCGGGTGAGGACCAGGACATTCTGGCCGGCCTGGGAGAGGACTTCGCGGAAACGCGCCGGAAAGGGCACGCGGCCCTTCTCGTCCACCTGGCATTCGTGGTTTCCGCGGAACATCAGGTCACAGTCCCAGAGCCTTGTACCTCACCACCATTCACCACTGAACTGAACTTTCTCTCCCTTTCAATCCACTTTCTCCCACGCCGCGCACCTTGCGGGTTTGCGATCTCCAAGTCAACGGTAAAATGGAGGAATCCGGGATCCTTCAAGTAACCGTTCACCCTGCGCGACCTATTGACGCGAACAGCGCCGGGAGCACCGCCCATTGTGGTCTGTTAGTTAGACCATTCTTCATCTTGGGGTTTCACAATCGGGCCCCGTGGTGATCGCTTTTTCCCACCTGCAAACCCGTTCACCCACCCAACTTGTGGGGGAGACCGCCCAGGCGCGGAGGCGGTGAGGTGGAGGGCAGGCGGGTGCAGCGGCGCTCCGGGGCCCGCGCCTCCGGAGGGGTTCCTTCTTGACCGGCAACCGCGGTGGGGCCTACGTTCCGCGCCCGTCGGTGCGCAGGCTTTTCTCGTCGCGCCTGCGCCACGGAGCGCCACAATGCGGACCGCACGCCTGGGGTGGACGTCGTTGTTGTTGCTGGCCCCCGGCCTGGCCGGCGCGTACCCCAACGACGTGGACTATTCGGGGCTCATCCAATGGGAGGGCGGCTGCGACCCCTATGGCAAGGACACGTGCAACCCGGTGAAGGACGGCAACAACGTCATCCCGGACCAGCGGGGCTTTGACGGGCTGGCGGAGGAGATGGGGGTGCTGTTGGCGCCGCGGGACGTGGGTCCGGCGTCAACGGGTGGGCAGGCGGGCTTTGACCTGGCGGCCGAAGTCAGCATCCACACCATCAACAACCGGCACAATTATTGGGCGCATTCGTTGGAGCGCAGCGCGCGGGCGGACAAGCCGGACGTGGTGTGGCCGGGGATGGGGTCAGCGCAGGTGTGGTTGAAGAAGGGGCTGCCGTACTCGTTCCAGGTGGCGGGCGGGTTCACGCAGTTGTTTGAGACGCGCATCATGGCGCTGGGCCTGCAGGGCAAGTGGACGCTCAATGAGGGGTTCTTCTGGTTTCCGGACCTGGCGCTGACGGTGGGGGCCAGCAAGAGCCTGTGCCTGGGGCTGCCCTCCATCCCGCCCACAACGGATTCTGAACGTTCCGCCGGGACCACCCGCAACAGCTGCTCCAACGACCTGGACCTGTTCACAGTGACCACGGGCGCGGTGGTGAGCAAGACGTTTTCGCTGTTGGGGATGCTGACGGTGAGTCCGTACGCGGGCTGGCAGAAGATCTTTGTGCATTCCTTCAGCCCGTTCATTGACCGGGACGAGACCACCAACGACCGCGCGGGTGAGACCTTCCGCTTCCGGGACTACAAGATCTGGGGTGACGTGGTGGGCCAGGAATGCGGCGAAGCGGATGTCTCGGTCAGCCGCTGCCTCACAGAGACGGACGGGACGCCGCAGGTTGCCAACCTGTTCCTGCACCGCAACAAGCTGTACGCCGGGCTGCGCTTCCACCTCTCACTGCTGGAGGCCACCCTGCAGGGTGAAGTCACCCACGTGCGGGGCCTGGGCTGGAGCCTGGAGAACCTGTCCTTCTACCCAGAATCGGTGCGGCTGAGCGGCGTGGGGATGCCGGACCTGCAGATGAGTGCTACGGCCCGTGTGGGGTTCCTGTTCTGAGGGGGCCGAAACCCCGGTGGAGTGCGCGTCATGTTCGGAACGGGTGAGCTCATCGTGCTGGTGCTGGTGGTGCTCCTGGTGTTTGGGGCGGCCAAGATCCCCCAGTTGGGCAAGGCCCTTGGCGAAGGCATCCGCAATTTCAAGAAGGCCACGCACGACGACGCCATTGACGTCACGCCGCCGCCGCCCAAGCTGGACGACAAGAAGCCCGGCAGCTGACCCCAGACAAGTTTTGCCCCGGCACGTTGCGGGTGTTCGCGGACGCGTGGGCGGCGACACGGCGAGGAAACTCGCCGCGCGCTGCAAACCACCGGACGGACAACCCGCGACGGGAAAGTGCCGCACGCGGTTGCGTAAACGGCGGGATCCCGCCGCGCGTCCTGGGGAACCCATGGGGCCCGTTGACTCAGGGCTTGGTGGGGGGCCACGCCAAAGTCGCATCGCCGGGGCGCGGGGGTGCCGGGTCACCCACCCGTATCGTAAACATGACACTTCCACCGCCGCCGAGCCGGCCGGCCGGGTACGCGGCCGCGGAAGTGGTCGGGCGTGGTTTGCCCGAAACGAGACACCGGCTTGTCCGGTGGGCTCAGGATTACGTCCGCCTCGGTCAGGGCAGCTCTTTGTCCTCATTGGCCGCGTCCAGCACGGCTACCACCCCGGCAGACGCCTTGTTCTGGCTGGGCGGCCGCATGGGCAGGACGGCGGCCGCCTGGCGGCTGACCTCCACATGAACGCGAGCGTCCCCCGCCAGCCGCATCAGGTCCGCGCGGTGCAGGAACGGCAGGAACCCCAGCGCTATTTCCACGGGCGTGTAGGGGTTGAACACCAGGGCGCGGCGTACCTGCTCGCGGCGGTTCCACCGGGTGTTGCGGGCAACCTCCTCCAGCACCTCTGAGGTCGCCGGGCGCCGCGTGGCGATCTTGAGGACCTCCTTCTCCGTCACCCGCGGGTTGAGCAGCAGGTTGCGGACCACGCGCGGGTCGTCATCACGGACCAGGCGCTCCAGAATGGGGCCGCTGGCTTTGCGGGCGTGCCAGGTGCGCGCGCCCAGCGTGTCATTCCCCTCCGGCTGCTTCTTGGGGACCTTGGGCGTGGTCTGCTGTGCCGCCGGTGGGGCCAGCAGCAGCCGCTGCACCGGGGTCAGGCCCTGCCGGGCGGCCTCACGGTAGAGCGCGGCCTGGGTGTCATAGGGGAGGCATTCGCTGCCCAGCACGTCCTGCAGGGCCACCATGAACACCGTGCAATCCTGGTCCCCGCACGCCAGGGCCACCTGGATGTCCGCCAGGAAGGCCACAACCGAATCCGCCGGGAGCCGGCACAGATCCCCCAACAGCGCGCGGGCGCGGACGCTCGCCTCGCCCACCGCCGCGATGCGCGCGACCCATGCGTGGCTGGGGGTCCCCGGAATCACTCCGCCTCACTCGCCGCTGGGCGCGGCCCGGCGCGCCTTGGTCCGCTTGCGCGGCGGGCTCCGCTCCGGTGGGGGCGGCGGCGGCGGTGGCGCATCGTCGGCGGCGGCCGCGGGCGGCGCAGGGGCCTCCTCCTGCGGGGGGGCGGGAGACGCCTTGGGCGGTTGGGGCGGCGGATCCTCCAGCTTCACAGGCATCACCGGTGTGGCGACACCCGGCGGATCCGCACGGTGCGCCGTCACCTGCACCACCAGCTGTTGCATGCTGTCCGGCGGATCCGGGAACAGGACCATGAACGGCCAGCTCGTCCCGGGCGCCAGGTCCCGGCCCGCCATCCGCTTGGACAACTCGCGATGCCGGGCTTTCAGCGTGCCCTTCTCCGCCATCTCAGCCAGGTCCACCTCCGGGATGAGCTTTCCGGCGTAACCCTCCTCCGCCCGCAACGGAGCACCCTTGGCGTCCCGGAACTCCACCTTCACCAGCACGGCCGGGCTCACCTGGTCGCCGTGGTTGCTCACGTCCCCCAGGATGATGAGCACGCGGCCACCGCCCGCGGTGCTCCAGGTGGTGGTGTGCAGGTCCCCGGGCTGCAGTTCCGCCGCGCCCGCCCCCACCGCGTCCCCCACGGATGCCGCCAGCGTCCGCCCCCCAATGGGCACCGTGAACGCCGCCGCCGCGCCCGCGCCCAGCGCCAGCAGTCCCGCCACCGTCAGGGCAATGCCGCGCGCCCGGCCCGGCACAGCGGGTTTGGCGGTCGCCGGCCGCGCGGAGCGCAGCGGTGTCGTCGGGGCGGCTGCCGCGGGGCCCGGCGCGGCTTCCTGCGCGGCCAGCGCCCCGCTCATGTCGGTCACCTGCGTGGCCCGCTCGGCCGGCGCGCCCGCTTCCACATCAAACAGGGGGCGCGCGCCGGACTGGGTCGGCTCGGCCGGCATCATGTCAAACAGGTCCTGCGCATCCATGGCGGCCGCGGGCTGCGCCGGGGCGGGTGGGGGCGTGGGTGCGGGCTCAAATCCCGCCGGCATCACAAACGCCGCGCCGGACTGGGCAAACCCGGGCGGTGCATAGTCCGCCAGCGGGTCCAGGGCGGCGGGCGCCGGTGGCGGCGTGGGAGGCGGCGGGACGGCCTGCGGCGCCATGAACACGGCGGGGACCGGCCCCGCCGGGGAGGGACCGGGCGGGGCGGAGGGTGGCGGCCGGGGCACGCCGTTTGGAATGACGCCCAGCGGGTCCGGCGCACCGCCCCACGCGGGGCCGGCCACCGGCATGGAACGCTCCGTCAACGCGCGGGCGGCCTGCGCAAAGGGTCCTGAAGTGGGGCCGGTGGGCGCCGGAGGTCCCAGCGGCGCCGGCATGGCGCCACGCGGGACGGCAAAGGGGTCCGTCAAGGGCGCGGGA
This sequence comes from Deltaproteobacteria bacterium, assembly GCA_016218805.1. Lineage (GTDB taxonomy): Bacteria > Myxococcota > JACRCW01 > JACRCW01 > JACRCW01 > JACRCW01. The sequence continues at coordinate 48,011 of JACRCW010000031.1, forward strand.
AAAGCCATGGGCGCCACCGGGGGAGGCGTGGCCGGCGGCGCCCAGCCACCCGCGGCGCCAAATGGACCCGCGGCCGGGTAGGCCGCCGGGGCGCCAAACGGTGCCGGCGCCGCCGAAGAATACGACCCAGGGGTTCCAAATGGCGCCGGGGCCGCGAACGGCGAAGCCGGAGCGCCCGGCCGTGACCCGGGCGCTCCAAAGGGGGCCGGCGCGGCAAACGGAGAAGTCGCCGCACCCGGGAAGGTCCCGGGCGCGCCAAATTGCGGCGCCTCCGCCGCAGCCGCCTTGGTCACCACAAATGTGTGCTGGCACACCGTGCAGCGCACCGTGACCTGGGGTGCCTGCGGCTCCGGGTCCACAATGCGGATCCGGGAATGGCAGTTCTCGCACGCAACAATCATCCGGCCGCCGCCACCCCGACGTGAGGAAGGCCACACTGTACGTCCTGCTGCCGTCCCGCTCAACAACCCTGGCCCCGGCGGCACCGCTTCTTGACAGCCCCGCGCCCCGGGACGCAGGCTTGACCCGATGCGTCAAACGTGGGCGGGAGGCTTGGGATGACCAAGAAGCAGAAGCTGGTCAAGCGGTACGCCAACCGCAAGCTCTATGACACGCAGCGCTCCTGCTACGTGACGCTGGATGAGATTGCCGAGATGATCCGCACGGGTGACGACGTGCGGGTGCTGGACAACAAGACCAAGGAGGACCTGACCGCGGTCACCTTTGCGCAGATCATCTTTGAGAGTGAGAAGCGCATGAGCCGCATGCCGCTGGCGCTGCTGCGCGGTCTCATCCAGAGCGGGAATGAAGCGCTGACGGACCTGGTGAACCGCGCGGTGACGCAGCCGGTGCAGCAGCTGAAGGCGGAGACGGAGAAGATGGTGGAACGGGTGGTGCACCGCTCGGAGGAGGCGCGCGAGGAGGCCCGCGCCGCCATCCGGGACCTGGTGCAGAGTTCGTCATCCGTGCTGGAGGAGTGGCAGCACCGCGTGGATGACCGCGTGGGCAGCACCATGGGCACCATGGGCCACCTGGTCCGGATGGGTTCTGACCTGGGCGAGCTCAAGGAGCGGCTGGACGCACTGGAGAAGAAGCTGTCCCGTCACGAGCGCGACCTGGGCGCGCGCCGGGGCTGACGCGGTGGCCGCCCCCGCGCGCACCGCGCTGGTCCTGGGGGGTGGCGGGGTGACGGGCGGCTGGTTTGAGCTGGGTGTCCTGCGCGCGCTGGAGGCCGCGCTGACGACGTCCGCGCTGCTGGACATAGACATTGTGGTGGGGGTGAGCGCCGGGGCCGTGGTGGGCAGCCAGGTGGCCGCCGGGATTGCGCCCCACCAGATGGTGGCCGGGCTGGGGCGCCGCGGCGCGCACGTGGCCGCGCCGTTCAGCCGCCGGCACATGCTGCGCCCCAATTGGCGCGAGCTGGCCGCGCGCGCGCGCCTGGTGCCGCGGCGGCTGCTGGACGGGCTGTGGCTCGTGGCCACGGGGCAGGCGCCACGCGGGCCGCTGGACGCACTGTTTGCCCTGGGGGAACTGGTGCCGGCGGGTTTGCTGGACGGCTCCGGGCTGGAGGCGTTCATCCGCGGCAACCTGGAGCGGACCGCGTGCGCGGACCGGTTTGACGGTCTTACGCGCGCGCTGTTTGTGGTGGCGGTGGACGTGGACACGCACGAGCGGGTGGTGTTTGGCCTGCCGGGGCACCGCGCGGTGCGCATCTCCCGGGCGGTGCTGGCCAGCTCCAGCTTCCCGCCGGCGTTTGCGCCGTGCCGGATTGACGGGCGGGACTACGTGGACGGCGGCGTGGACCGCAACTTCCACCTGGACATTGCCGCGGACGCTGGCGCCACGCTGCTGGTGTGCGTGAACCCCTACCTGCCGCTGTTCAACCCCCCCGCGCGGCATGCCGCCACGCTGGCGGACGGCCGCAAGGGCCGCATCATGGACAAGGGCATGCCCGGCGTGGTGGACCAGACGGTGCGCATGATCCTGCACAGCCGCATGGCGGACAGCGTGGCCGCCCTGCGCGCGCGCCGGCCGGACGTGGACATTGCCATGTTTGAGCCGCTCCCTGACGACGACCACATGTTCCACTACAACGTGGCCCGCTTCTCCGCGCGGCTGTCCACCGCGCGCGTGGGCTACCTGGCCGCGTGGGCGCGGTTCACCGAACACTGGGACCACTGGTCAGAGCGGTTTGCGGCGCATGGCCTGCCGCTGCGCCGGGAGGTGCTGGACGCGGAGGCGGACCGCCTGCGCGCCGGCAAACCGGGGCGCACCGCTCTGTTGGGCCTGCTGGGCAACCCGCCGGCTCAGTGAGGCAGGCGCCAGCACGTGGTGGCGCCCAGCACGCGGCACGCCGCGGCCCCCGCGCGGTTGGCCCGCGCCAGCACCCGCCGCAACCCCGCGCCCTCCCACGCCGCCGCCCCGCCCAACAGCCCGGCAATGAGCGCGGCCATGAACGCGTCCCCTGCCCCGGTGGTGTCCACCACGCGCACCCGCCGCGCCGCCGCGGTGACGGGGCCGCCCTCCCCCAGCGCCACCGCGCCGCGGCCGCCCAGCGTCACCACCGCCAGGCGGGTGCACAGACCGCGCAACCCCCGCAGCGCGCCGTCCACGGTGCGCGCGCCCGTCAGCGCGCGCGCTTCGTCCAGGTTGGCCTTCACCACGTCCACGCCATCCAGGGCCCGGCGCACCGCCGTCACGTTGGCGCGCACCGAGGGCCACACGCCGGGCCGCAGGTTCACGTCCACGCTGATGGGCAGTCCGCCGGCGCGGGCGGCAGCGCGCAGGCGGCGCAGCGCGTCCGTCCCCGCGGCCGGGCGCAGCGGGCCTGACGAGTGGTGCACCCAGCACGCGCCCGCCACCGGCCGGGGGCCCAGGTGGCGCGGGTGCAACAGGTTGTCCGCGGTGCCCTCACGCGCGGGCAGGAACGCGCGCTCACCGCGCCGGTCAATGGAGAGGAACACCAGGCCCGTGCGGGCGGCCACCGCGTGCGTACGCGTGGTGTCCACCCCGCGCCGCCGCAGCGCGTCCACCAGGAAGCTCCCCAGCGCGTCCGCGCCCACCGTGCCCAGGAGCGCCGCGGGTACGCCCAGCGCGCACAGCCCCACGGCAACGTTGGCCGGACTGCCGCCCTGCAGCATGCGCAGCCGGGTGGCGGCGGCCAGCGGTGTCCCCGCCGGCGTGGCGGCCAGGTCCACCAGGGCCTCACCGGCGCAGACCACCCGGCCCGGCCTCATGCGGGCCTCCGCGCGCGCCGGAGCGGGTGGCGTGCTAGTCTGCACGGGTTTGGAGGAGCGTTCATGACCAGTGCGGATGCATCAAGGCTGGCGGGGCGGGGGAAGACCGCCATCGTCAGCGGCAAGGAGATGGACGCTGACCAGGCGGCCGCGCTCCACGAGGTCAAGGACATCTTCGGGAAACTGGCCAAGGCGCTCAAGCAGATCCTCCTGTACCGCCACAACAAGGAGCGTTACGGCGAATACCTCCAGGACACGTACAGCGCGTTTGCGGACTACCTGCAGCGCCGCGGCCAGATGATGCTGCGCGTGCAGCCCACCGGCTACATGATGGGCGGCGTTGACGTCTACACCGACGAGAACCGCGACAACAATCTGTGCTACCCGTTCTACGCGCACGGCGTGCGGATGATCATCATCAACCCCGGCCTCACGCTGGACGAACTCATCCGCTTCCTCAACCTCATCTTCTCCGCGTCGGACAAGGGCGTGCGCCAGTCAGAGGACTTTGTCACGCGGCTGTGGAAGGCCGAGCTGCAGGCCATCCAGTACATCGTGGTGGAAGGCTTCAAGGCGGTGGAGGATGAAGACGCCGAAGAAGTCCAGATGGAGGTGGACAAGGTCGTCGCCTACCTCTACCGGCAGCTGCAGTCCAACACGGATGACGTGGCGCGGTTTGCGCGCGTGGACACGGCGGACCTGGATCTCAAGCTCCAGGAAGTGGACCAGGTCCGCGGCAACGTCATCCAGGGGGAGACGGCCACGGCGGCGGACAAGGACCGCATCAAGCGCGCGCTGCACGAGGAAGAGAACCAGAAGCTGCTCCCCAAGATGGTGGTCATCCTGTTCCAGCTGCTGGAGCTGTGCACGGACCAGAAGAACTTTGAGGACGTGGCGGAGAGCTTCCTGCAGCTGCTGGACGCCATGCTGTTCTCCGAGCGGTTTGACGTCATCCAGCAGATCCTGGAGCGGTTTGACGTCAGCAAGAAGAAGAACCTGCGCGAGGGCGTGCCGGAGCTGGTGCAAGCCGCGCAGGACCGGTTCCTGCTGAAGATGGGCGAACCGCAGCGCCTCAGCGCGCTCACGCAGATGTTCAACGCCGGCCCGGTGAAGAACCTGGAGGGCGTGCGGACCTACCTGATGAACCTCTCCAGTGACGCGCTGGAGCCGCTGCTGGACTGCCTGGAGCGCGTGGAGGTGGCCAACAACCGCCGCGTGCTGTGTGACGTCATTGCCGAGCTGGCCAAGACCTACCCGGACCGCGTTGCCAACCGCCTGAGCCACCCGTCATCCCAGGTGGTGAAGGACATGATTTACATCCTGGACAAGATTGACCCGCCCAACAAGCTCAGCCTCATTGCCGGGCTGCTGGAGCACAGCTCCGTGGTGCTGCGGCTGGAGACCATCAACACGCTGGGCCGCAACCCGTCCGACGAGACGCTCCCGTACATCATCAAGTGTCTCAAGGGGAATGACCCGCAAATGCGCGCGGCGGCAGCGCGCGTGATGCCGTTCTTTGCACCGGAGCGCGCGGCCACGGAGCTGCTGCACCAGGCGGCCGCCGCGGACTTTGCCAAGCGGCCCAAGGACGAGCAACGCGCCCTCCTGTCCTCCATCTGCCTGGTGCAGCACCCGCGCTGCCAGCAGTACGTGGCCAACATCCTGGGCGCCAAGGGCAACCTGCTCACGCGCACCAAGGTGGATGAAGCCAAGATGCAAATCATTGAGGCCATGGCCACCGTGGTCAGCATCCCCATGCTGCAGCAGCTGGCGGCCATTGTGCAGGACGCCACCCAGTCCAAGGAACTGCAGTTGGCCGCGCGCAACGCCGCGCTGGAGATGCGCAACAAGCTGATGGGCGGACAGCCCGCCGCACCCCGGCCCGCAGGCTGAGCCGCCCGGCAACGACACGGAGTTCCCCACATGGCAGACCCGGCACCCAACCCGCTGGACACATCCACACCGCAGATGCAGGCGCAATCCGCCCACAGCGGCAAGGTGGGCAAGCTGGGCGTGGAGGTGGTGAGCACGCTGTACATGCTCATCCGCAACGTGCGCCTGCATGACCCCACCAACGCGGTGTTTGAGAAGCCGTTTGCCGCCCTGCGTGACGCCATCAACACCATTGTGTCCGTGGAGGGCTCCTTCAACCTGCACGCCGTGGGCACCACCGTCTACCTCAACGGCAAGCAGCTGCGCATGGACTTCACGTCGCTGGAGAACGTGAAGTTCCTCACCGAGGAGTTCAAGCGCAAGGACGTGGGTGGCTTTGCCGTGCAGCGGCAGGTGCAGGTCAAGGAGCTGCAGGATTTCATCTGGATCTTTTCGCGCGAGAACAGCGCCGCCGCCGAAGAGGACGGCGCGGGCGGCCGCAAGCTGGCCAACATCAAGGTGGGTAAGTTTGCCAAAATCCGCGAGCAGATGGAGAAGGAAGAACAGAATGAGATGGACACCGCGCGGCAGGTGGACCGCAAGAAGTACGCGCTGACCGTCTACGCGCGTGCCGTGTACTTCATGAGCAAGTTCCTGGACCGGCTGCGCGAAGCCGCCACGCTGCCCGCCATGGCCAAGGCCGCGCGCATTGTGCAGGACTTTGTGGACCTGGCGTTTGAGCAGAAGAGCCACTTCCTGGGCATGACGACGACGCGGTCCCTGGAGGAGTACCTGCAGTACCACTCCGTCAACACGTGCCTGCTGTCCATTGTGTTCGGCAATGAGCTGGGCCTCAGCCGCGCGCAACTGCACGAGCTGGCGATGGCCGCCCTGTTCCACGACATTGGCATGGCGGAGATTCCCAACAACGTGCTGGCCAAGCCCAAGGGCCTCACCAAGGACGAGCGCCGCATGGTGGACCTCTTCCCGCTCTATACGGTGAAGACCATGCTGCGCGGCCGCATGCTGGACCAGGAGACCGTCAAGCGCATGGTGGCCGCCTACGAAGCCAAGATTGACTACAGCCTGCCCATGAAACAGCCCGACGGGTCCATCAAGCTGATGATGCCCAAGGTGGAACTGGGCGTGTACGGGAAGATCATTGGCATCTGCGCCACGTATGACGCGCTCACCTCCGCCCGCCCCTTCCGTGAGGCGTACGGCCCGGAGGTGGCCATGACGCTGATGATGGGAGACATGAAGTACAAGTTTGATCCCATCCTGCTGAAGATCTTCATGAAGGTGATGGCCATCCAGCCGGTGAAGGTCATGAAGAAGGGCACCACCATAGAAATCGGCTGATTCAGCCGCGCGTGGCCAGCACGCACCCGACAAACAGCGCGTGCAGCCGGCGCAGCAACTCCGCACCGGGCTCATCCCCCAGCCGCTCCACCGCCGCGGCCACCGCCTCCAGCGTGCTCAACCCGTCATCCCGCGGGGGGCGGCGCAGGCGCTGCAACGGCGCTTCCGCCGCCGGCAGCGCAAAACGCGGCATTTCCCGGAGCGCGCCAATGCGCTGCACCATCCGGCGCGCCTGCGTCCAGCTCCCGTCCACCACGATGATCCGCCGCGGCGGCGGCACCGGAGGGGCGCGCAGCGGCTGGGCCGAGGGAAACAGCAGCCAGTCCCCGGGAGCGCCCAGGCCGGAGGTGTCCAGCGGCTCACCGGGAACGCCCAGGTCCCACAGTTCGCTGTTGGGCAGCGCCAGCGGTACCAGCCGCGCGGTGTTGGAGCCCTTGAAGCGCTCCGTCATGTGCCGCACCACAAGAAACCGCGCCGTGGTCTGCACGCGCGGCACATACGCGCACAGGCACCAGGCGCGCAGCAGGTAGCAGCGCGGACACCGCAGCGCGGGATTGCCCTTGCCGCGGGACACCGCGCTACCACAGGGGGAACAGGCCGCGCGGGACAATGTCGCGGTACAGGTCCGGCGGGGGGACGTGGCGGTAGCGGTCCACCTTCACGCGCTTCTGGAACAGCTGCTGCTGCGCCTCCGCATACGCCGCGGCCCCCGCCTTGCGCGCGTGGCGCAGCACCTTGCGCACCTGCCCCCGCACCTCCGTGGGATGGAACAAGGGAAAGCCGGTGAAGAACCACCCGTCCTCAAGCGGCACCAGGCGCGCGTGGAACACGTCGCCCCGGCCCACGCCCACCAGGCGGCGGCGCTCGTGCACCACCAGGCGGTCCATGGTGAACAGGTCGCGCACGCGGATGGTGCCTTCGTCCATGCCCTCCAGCAGGAACACGCCGGGGCGCGTGCGGGCCAGCGCCTGGAACGGCTCCAACTCCGCCGCCGGCAATACGCCCTGCTGCTCCTTGAGGAAGCGCTCCACCGGCGTGCCCATGGCCTCCATGGGCCGGTCACACAGGTACCAGTCCACAAACGCGTCCATCACCGGTTCAAAACACGGTTCCTCGTCACGCACTTCGCCGCTGGCGCGGAAGAAGTCCGCGCGCGCGCGCAGCATCTCCTCCCGGTGCGGACCATCCCCGGCCCACGCCATCAGGCGCTCCTTGAGCTGCGCAACCTGGGGCGTGGTCACGACGGGAGGCCCTCCTCCGGCTCCAGGCCCAACACCATGCGCCGGAATGCCAGGAAATGGTGCCGGGTGTCATGCGGCCCCGGCGCCGCTTCCGGGTGGTATTGCACGGAAAACGCACGGTGGCCGGGCGCGCGCAGGCCTTCCACCGTGCCGTCGGAGAGGTTCACTTCGCTGACGGACAGCCCCGGTGGCAGGCCGGCGGGGTCCACCGCAAACCCGTGGTTTTGACTGGTCACGTGGACGCGCCCGGTGGCCAGGTCCTGCACCGGCTGGTTGCCGCCGCGGTGGCCAAAGCGGAGCTTGTAGGTCCGCGCGCCCAGCGCCAGCGCCATGAGCTGGTGCCCCAGGCAGATGCCAAACACCGGCAGCTTCCCCAGCAGGCGCCCCACCTCCGCCACCATGTCCGTGCACGCCGCCGGGTCACCAGGGCCGTTGGAGAGGAACACGCCGTCCGGGCGCTGGGCCAGGACGTCCTGCGCGGAGGTGGCGGCGGGGACCACCGTCACGCGAAACCCCGCGCTGACCAGCAACCGCAGGATGTTGCGCTTGGCCCCGTAGTCAAACGCCACCACGTGCGGCCGCACCTGTGGGCGCGGCAGCACCGGGAAGACGGGGGGTTCGCCCGCCAGCGGGGCCACGGGCTCAGCAAACGCGTGGGCGGTGGGCGTGGTCACGCGCGTGACCCAGTCCTGGCCGTGCATGGTGGGCAGCGTGGCGGCGCGGGCCACCAGCGCGTCCACGTCCGGGGCTTGCCCGGGATGGCCGGACCACAGCAGGCCGGGCTGCGCTCCCGCGGTGCGCAGGTGGCGCACCAGCGCGCGGGTGTCCACGTCACACAATCCGGGGATGCCGTGCGCGCTCAGGTAGTCCTCCAGCGACCGCTCCGCGCGCCAGCTGGACACCACCTCCGGGAGCGCGCGGATGACCAGGCCGCGGGCGGCGGGCCGTGCGGCCTCCAGGTCCGCCTCCGTGATGCCGTAGTTGCCCACCTGGGCGGCGGTCAGCGTGACCACCTGCCCGGCGTAGGACGGGTCCGTGAGGATCTCCGGGTAGCCGGTGAGGCTGGTGTTGAACACCACCTCCCCGTCAGAGCTGCCGGCGGCGCCAAACGCCCGTCCGCGCAGCACCGTGCCGTCCTTGAGGGCCAGCACTCCCGGCCGCAACCCCAGCGCCATCCGCACCTCCTGCCGGGCGGCCGACCCACGCGGCCCGCGCCGGGCGGGGTCCCTTTGCACCCGCGCGGGGCCCGCGGCAAGTGCCGTCAGAACTTCTGGTAGGACTGCGCCACCGTCCACTTGAAGCGCATGGGCTTGGTCTTGCCGGTGCCGTAGAACACCGCCACGTTGATGTACTCGCAGTTGACCTTGGCCCCGTCCACGGTCTCACCCTCCACGTAGATGCAGGAGTCCTCCGGGAGTTCCTTGCCCAGGATCACCGCGGACTGCTTCTTGAACGTCTCGTACGCCCGCATCCGGTAGCTCTTCTCGCGGCTGACGGCGATCCATTCGCGCGCGGCCTGCTTGAGCTGGAAGTTGCCCCACCAGATGGGGATGAAGATGAACCCGAAGTACAACCCCACCAGCGCGAGGAACATCACGATGTACGTGGCGGTCTTGTTGGCGGCGACCATGCGTTCAACCCCTGCTCCACCTCGGAGCGGCCCCGGTTGCCGGTTGCAGGTACCGCGCGCATTGCGCCGCCGTCAAAGGTGACTCCGCGCGCCTCCGTGCTTGACGCGCGCGTGCGGTGGGTGTCCAACGTCGTCCCGCGCATGTGGCTCGCTCTCCTACCCGCCGCGTGGCTCCTGCTGCAGGCGGCCGTGCCGCCGGCGGTGCAGGAGCTGATGGATGACGCGGAGTACCAGAAGGCCCGCCGCCAGGTGGACCGCCTGTTGCGCAACAGCCGCCTGTCCGCAGATGACCGCGTGGCGCTGTACGCCGCGCACGCGTTCTGTGACGTGTCCCTGGGGGATGACGCCACGGCCCAGCAATCCTTCCAGAAGCTGCTGACCCTCAAGCCCGGGTACCGAGCGGACCCCAACACCACCAGCCCCACCGTGCTGGAGGTGTTCACCCTGGTGCGCGCCCGCATGGCCGAACAGGGCGCGCTGGACCAGGCCTACGGCCCGGAGTTCCAGCCGCTGCCGGACGTGTCCCTGGGTGAGGCGGTGGACGTTCGCGTGGCCTTCCGCGCCCCCGCCGCCGCGGAGCTGGACCGCGCCTTCATCCGCTACCGGCGCGTGGGCGAGGCCAGCTTTGAAAGCGCCGAGCTGCCGCGCGCGGAGGGCGGCGGTGCGGTGTTTGCGGGGGCGGTCCCGGCCACGTTCCTGCAGGCGGATGATGACTTTGCCGTGGAGTACCACCTGGAGGCGGTGAACGCGGCGGGTGAACGTCTCACCGGCGTGGGAACCGCGGACCTCCCGCTGCAGTTCCGCGTGGATTCGCCCAAGACCCTGGCGGTGGCGGCCGAGCCGCCGCGCCGCGGGGGCGCGGACACCGGGAAGAAGGTGGCCGGGCTGGTGGTGCCGTGGGTGGTGGGCGCGGTGGCGGTGCTGGCGGTGGCGTGGGTGGCCGGGTCCATCCTGGTGCTCACGGCCATCCAGCCGGGCGCCAGCCACCTGTTTGTCCGCCTGGGAAAACCCCAGCAGGGGAAGTGAGGCGTCAGCCCACCGTGGGCTCCACCTGGCCGCCCTTGCGGGCGCCGGCGGCCACCTCGGCAATGTACGTTTGCAGCAGCTCGCGGTCCTTGTCGTGCATGGAGAGGAAGCGCAGACCCATCCCAAACTCCGCGCGATCTTTGGCGCTCACCACCAGCGCGTGCGCCTCAATGATGCGCTCCTGGCCTGGCACGCTGAACTTCAGCGTCACCTCGGTGCCGGGACGGTGCGGGATGGTGTTCTCAAAGTACACCCCCCCCAGAGACAGGTTGCCCACGCGGCGGAAGTAGAGATCCTCGCCGTGCTCCTCCTCCATCCACAGGTCAATGGGCGCGCGCACACCGGCGCGCCGTTCGGTCTTGCGGCGGTCCGCACCGGCACGACGCTCGCCGCGCGCAGGCCGCTGCTGCTGCTGGCGGCGCTCCACGTGGCGCCGGTCGGTCTTGGCAGTCATGCGCCCATACTGCCAACAAACCCCCGGTGCCGCCAAGTCCGCGGCGCGGCGTCGCTGCCGGCCGACGACGTGGCATCCCGCAAGCAAGCCCGTTGTACGGGCGGGCCGTCCCTCCCGTTCCCTGCACGCGGTGCCGGGACTGGGGACCTCGGCGCCAGCGTTGCGCATTCCGCCCCTGGAGGTGCCCATGCGTGCCCAATCCGCCATGACCCGGGACGTGACCTGCATTGCCCCGGCTGATGACCTGGACGCCGCGTGGGCGCTCATGGTCCGCTTGGCCATCCGGCACCTGCCCGTGCTGGACGGCGAGACCCTGGTGGGGATCCTCTCGGACCGGGACGTCCTGGTCCACGCCCAGCTGGATGAAGAGGACGCGCTGGAGGTCCCGGCCATCCCGGTCAGCTCCGCCATGACGGCCCGTCCGGTCACCTGCACACCGGAGGCGCGCGTCTCGGAGGTGGCCGGACTCATGCTGGACCACAAGATTGACTGTCTCCCCGTGGTGGATGAGCACGGCAACATGGTGGGCCTGATCACCTCGTCGGACCTGCTGGAGCTGCTGCGGACGCGCGAGGAAGCGGGCGACCGGGCGCTTCCCTTCCGCTGGCGCGTGCACCCCAATGCGCTGCGCACTGTGGCGTGACCCGTTTGTAGTTGTTACGCGGTCCGCGGCCGGCCCGGCGGGCCGGGTTGGCCGGCGGCGCCAGCCGGGATAGCGTCCCGCCTCCGCCCGCGGGCGGAGGATGGAGGAACGCCGGCATGTCAGTCACCGTGTCACGCGGACAGAGCCTGTGGGCCATTGCCCGGGAGCATCTCCCTGAGGGCGCCACGCGGGCGCAGGTGCAGGCCGCCGTGCGCGACCTGGCCCAGGCCAACGGGTTGGACGCCACGTCCAAGCTGCGCGCCGGGCAGGCGCTGGCGCTTCCTGCCTCCTTCACGGGCACGCTGGCGGGCAACCCCACCACGTCTGACGCCCTGCCCCGCCTGGCCGCGGGCCCCGCCCCCGCCTCGCGCACCCCCCTGGCCACGCGCGCCGCGCAGCTGGCGCAGCCCAGGCCGCTGCTGGCCCTGGAGCCGTCCTTCTGTGCGGCCACGCGCGTGGATGAGGGCGCGGTGGCCCTGGGCCCCATCGCCGGCGTGCCCGTCACCGCGGTGGCGCAGCGGTTTGACGGGATGAAGAGCTCCATCGGGCCGGACTCGCTCCGGACGGTGGACGTGCGGCTGGGGACGCTCACGCAGGCGCAGTTTGACGCCGTGAAAACGTCCTTTGGAGGACTTACGAGCGTGACGTTTGACCCGGCACGCAAGTACTCCGCCGTGGACTTCCTCCCGCCCGCGCTGCAGGCGCTGTGCGGCAAGGACCTGGACCTCCCCACCGACGTGAAACTCAAGGGGACCAAGAAGATTGGCGAGATCAACATGAATCCCGCGGACCACACCATTGGGCTCACCATGAACTGCCACGCCACCGCGTGGGAGGCCGCGCGCGCGTTCCAGGGCGCCAACACGGACGCGGTGTCCATCTTCTACGGCGAAATGGTCGTCATGGACGGCCTGGTGGAGGAAGGCGCGGACTTCAAGCACCTGGGCGAGGTACCGGCGGAGAAGAAGGAGGACCTCCTCAAGCTGGACCTGAAACCCGGTGACATTGTCCAGTTTGACGAGGTCAGCGACTGGGCCCGCATGACCATGCTGCTGCATTCGGCGGTGTACGTGGGCAACGGGCTGTTCTTTGAGAAGCCCAACACGGAAGGCGCGGAGAAGGAGGACGCCGCCCACTACGTGCACCAGGATGAGACGCCCTTCCGCCTGGTCACGCTGGACATGATGACCGCGCCCATCTCACAGGCGGTGGACGGGAAGTACAAGATGACGGCGTGGCGGCCGCTCACCGCCATGAAGGAGCCGCGGGACGCGTTTGAATCCGCGCTGGAGGGGGACTTCCGGAAGTACGCCAAGGGGCGTGGCGCCGCACTGAACCTGGAGCTGGTCAGCATGTTGGAGCAGGGCATGGCCGGCAACATCCGCGGGGAGTACGCCAGCGCCCTGGTCACCGTGGGACTGGCGCAGAATCCAGACGGGACCACCAGGCTGGCCCCGCGCGGCTGACGGCGCTGGCTGCAGCGCGGCCAATGACGTCGTTCACCGGTTGCGTTATGGATGGGCCATGGCTGCCCGCCCCACCCGCCGTCTCACCCGGGAATCCATGGAGACGACGCTGGCCTCCACGGCCAGTGAGCCCCGGGTACCGTGCGTGACGGTGCTGAGCGGACCGGTGGCGGGGTTCACCGCCCGGCTCCCGGATGGCCGTCAGGTGGTGGGCCGGGACCAGGGATCCTGGCTGTGCGTGGATGAGGACGGCGTGTCCCGCGCGCATCTGGCGTTCCTGGTGGAGGGAATGCGGGTCCAGGCCCAGGACCTGGGCAGCACCAACGGGACGTTCTGCAACGGCCAGCCGCTCACCACGCGCGTCCTGCAAGACGGCGATCAGCTCCGCCTGGGCGAGACCACGTGCCTCAAGTTTGAGCACAAGACGACGACGGAACACGCGCTGCTGCAACGCCAGTACGAGGCGGCGACCCACGACGCGCTCACCGGCTGCTTCAACCGCAAGTACCTGCTGGAGCGCCTCAGCGCGGAAGTGGCGTTCACCGCGCGCCACCCGCAGCCCCTGGCCGTCCTCATGGTGGACCTGGACCATTTCAAGAACGTCAATGACCAGCACGGCCACGCCGCCGGAGACCTGGTGCTCACGCGCGTGGCGCGCATGATGAGTTCGCTGCTGCGCCTGGGGGACGTGCTGTGCCGCTACGGCGGTGAGGAGTTTGTCATCCTGCTGCGTGAGACCACCGTGCCCAGCGCCGTGCTCGCCGCCGAGCGCCTGCGCCGCGGTGTGGAGCACCTGGGCATTCCGCACGCGGGAACGGACCTGCGCGTCACGCTCAGCATTGGCGTAACAGGAACCGACGGCACCACGCCGGTCACCGCGCAGGCACTGCTGGATTGGGCAGACCACGCCCTGTACGCGGCCAAGAACGGCGGCCGGAACCGCGTGGTGGCACACACGCCGTGAAACACAGAGGCCCCGTCGGCGTGGTCGCGGACGGGGCCCCGGGGGTTTTCCTGGCGCGCGATGCAAGAGTCGAACTTGCGACCTACGGCTTCGGAGACCGTCGCTCTATCCAGCTGAGCTAATCGCGCACGCGGCGCGCGCGTATACACCCCGTGCGGAGGGTGCGCAACGCCGCAGCTTGCACGCCGCCCCTCCCTCTTGGAACATCCGCTCCATGCTCCGCTCCGTCGCCATCCTGGTGTTGCTGGGCGCTGCCGCATGCCGTCCCGCGGCGCCCCCCAAAGACCCGCCCGCCCCGCGTGAGGGCGCCCTGCCCCCGCCCTTCAACTTTGCCGAAGCCGAGGCCGGCCTCCTGTTCTCCTACGTGGACGCTGCGGGCGCGGTGCGCAGCGCGGACGCGCTCAAGGACGTCCCGGAGACGGCGCGCAAGAACCTGATGGTGGTGGACCTACGCAAGAGCCCGGAGGAGCGGATGGCGGACCGGTTTGTGTACTTTGCGGACGCCACCGTGAAGAACCCGGAGGGCAGCTTCACGGCGCTGCCGGTGAGCCGCTACCAGGCTCCGGCGGGAGGCGGGCCGGTGGAGAGCTTTGTCGCCGACACGCAGTCCCATGACGTGGTGGTCTACACGGCGGAATGGTGCGGCTTCTGCAAGAAGACCAAGGCGTTCCTCAAACAGAAGGGCGTCAGCTTCCGCGAACGCGACGTGGAGCGGGACCCCGGCGCGGAGCGCGAGCTGCAGGCCAAGGCAAAACGCGCGGGCGTGCGCGTGTCCGGCGTGCCGGTGACGGACTTCATGGGCGAGCTGGTGATGGGCTTTGACCAGCCGCGGTTGGAGCGCCTCATCGCAGCGCGCGCGGCGGCACCGGCGCCGGCGCCGTGACCCGTCAGCGGACCTTCTTCATCTCCGCCACAAATTCCGGCGCGGCAATGAACCCCTCCACGCGCGGGTCCTTCAGCAGGTTCCCCTGCGAGTCATAGAACACCACCGCGGGCAGCCCGACGATGCCGTAGCGCCGCCACAGGTCCGTCATCGCCTCCGTCATCTCGGTCGCATCCACCAGCGCGGGCACAAACCGCTGCGCCTCGTCGACAAACGCGGGTTCCACGTAGGTCTTGTGCTCCAGCTCTTTGCAGGCCGCGCACCAGTCCGCACCAAAGTCGATCATCACCGGCTTGCCCAGCTCGCGGCCCGCTTTCACCGCCGCGTCGTGGTCGCGGTACCACGCCACCGTCGTGGGTTTGGGGGGCGCGTCGGCCCAGCCCACCAGCGTGACCAGGGCCAGCGTGGACAGCGCCAGGCCCGCGGCCTTGCGCACGCGCGGGGCGGTGCCCGCGTCCTTGAAGCTGAGGTGCAGCGCCCCCACCGCCACGCCCAACGCCAGCAGCGCCAGCCCGGCGGGCAGCGCCCAGGGGTGCGCGCCCACCTCGCGCATGGCGGAGGCCAGCGCCTTGACGTGCGGCTTCACCAGGTATGCGGCCGCGCCAATCATGGCCAGGCCCAGCACGCTCTTGACGGCCTCCATCCACCGCCCGCTGCGCGGCATGCGGGACAGCGCGCTGGAGAAGGTGCCCAGCACCAGGAACAACAGCCCCATGCCCAGGCTGTAGGACGCCATGAGCACCGCGCCGCGGCCCGGCTCACCGGACTTGGAGATGAGGCTGAGGATCACCGCCAGCACGGGCCCCGTGCAGGGTGCGGCAATGACGCCGGCGGCCAGGCCCATGAGGAAGGCGCCGCGGAAGCCGGAACCGCCCACCTGGCTGAGCCGGTTCTGCACCGCGGGCGGCAGCGCCAGATCAAACGCGCCAAACATGGACGCCGCCATGGCCAGGCACAGCGCGCCAATGCCCAACACCACGGCGGGGATGGCCATCAGGCCGCCGGAGATGAACCCCAGCGAGGCAAACGTCACGCCCAGGCCGGTGTACAGCGTGCTCATGCCCAGCACGTACGCCGCGGACAGGCCAAACGCCTGCAGGCGGCTGGTGGCCTGCCGCGCGCCGAAGATGGAGATGGTGATGGGGATGAGCGGGTAGACGCACGGGGAGAGGCTGGTCAGCAGCCCGGCCACAAAGCTCAGCCCCAGCGCCACGACGTGGTTGTCCCGGCACAGCGCCAGGAGCAGCTTGGCCTTGATGGCCAGGTCCGCCGCGGACCCCGCCGCCTGGGGAACCTCCTGGCATTCCCCCTGGGCGGCGGCCGTGGTCGCCCCCAGCGTGCCCAGCTCAGCGGCCAGCGCCGCGGCGGGCGCCACGGCGGTGAGCGCGAACACCCCGAGGGCCAGGGCCAACCGCGCCATCTTCCCGCCTGCACCGTGGATCATCCCGAAAGACCTTCCCATCCGCGTAGGAGCCCGCGCGCCGCCGCGGGATGCGCCTGCGCGCTCACACCTTGCCCAGCAGCTCCAGTTTCAACCGCATCTTGACGTCGTTGTCCGTGTACAGCGCGCCGTGCTGCTGCTGCACCGGGTGGATCTCGCTCCCGGCCAGGATGGCGCTGTCCTGCGCCACGGTGCCATCGCCGCAGTCCTCGTCCACAAATTGCGGGTCAATGAACTCCCCGTCCTTGCCGCGCTTGACGTTGATGCGCGCCAGCGTCTTCTGGCCGTAGCCAAAGATGGACACCACCGGCACGCGCGAACTGGTCCCCAGCTCCTCGTGGAATTCGCGCGCGTCCTTGATGGCCAGCTTCACCTTCTCCGGCACCCAGCTGGTGTCATTGAGCAGGTCCACCGGGCCTTTCTCGTCGTGCACCACCGGGTAGGAGGGCAGCAGCTGGTAGGCGGACAGGAAGGTGGCCACTGTTTCCTTGAGCTTCTGCCTGTTGGTCCCAAACGGAAGCCCGCCCCCGCCCAACATGGTCATCAGGGGCTTGGGCGTCCCGCGGTTGGGCACGCCCAGCTGCACCAGCCGGTCAATGTGGTGCCGGCCGCCCATGCGCTCCACGTAGTACCGCGCCACCAGCCCGCCGGCCGAATGCGCAATGACAATGAACTTCCCCTGCGCCTTTTCCGGCAGTTCCTCCCACTCGGTGATGAGGTTGCCCAGGTGCCGCGCCGCGTGCCGCAGATCCGCACGCCAGTCATACGCGCACACAAACAGGTCCCTGCCCGCCTGGTAGCCCAGCCCCTGCACCAGGTACTCAACCAGCCGGTTGTACGCGTCCAGCTTGATGAGCCCGGGGATCACCACCACTTCCTCAACCAGGCCGCGCGGGGTGAGGTCCTTCTCCTCGGGCATCTTGAGCATCTCAGGCGTCTTGAGGAACGTCTTGGCCGCGGGCCACACCATGGCGTCGCCGCGGAACAGCGTGGAGCCCATGAAGCCGGGGACCACCACCACCGGCAGGCGCTGCCCGGCGGGCGTGGTGCGCGCGCGGCGCGTGGGCGGCGGCACCAGCGGCAGCTCCGCGGGCCGGCCCGCCTCCAGCGTCTCGTTGCTTTCGTCTGCCCGCGTGGTGCTGCGTGCGCTCACCGGGCGCACCGCCCGTGCGCCCGTGGACGTGGTGGAGCGCACCGCGCCTGCGCGCGGCGGCAGCGGGATGACCACGGACAGGTCGTCCTGGGTGAAGCCCGCCTTGAAGACAATGCGCGCGTCCCCCACCTCAAACATGTCCCCGCCGTGCAGCTCCGCGCTCTCCACCGGCGCACCGTTGAGCAGCGTGCCGTTGCGGCTCCCCAGGTCCCGCAGCGTCACGCCGCCGCCGTGCACCGTGAGCTCTGCGTGCTGGCGTGACACCTTGGGGTGCTCCACCTGCACGTCCACGCCCGGCTGCCGCCCAATCACCAGGCGCGGCCCGTTGAGCTTGTATTCCACGGACCGGCCCTCGCGCGTGACGACAATGCGCGGCACCGAGTGGTCGGTGATGGACGCTTCAAACCCCTCACCCACCTGGGTCATCAGCGTCTGGTCTTCCTGCGAGACAATCCCCGTCCCCACCGACACGCGCAGCGTGGTGCCGCCAATGATGACCTCGTCACCGGGGCGCACCACCGCGTCCCGCACGCGGTTGCCGTTGAACTTGAACCCGTTGCTGCTCCCCAGGTCCTCCAACCGCAGCTGCGCCCCGGAGCACTGCAGCACCGCGTGGCGCCGGCTCACCTTGATGTCCAGCAGCACCACGTCGTTGTCCGCGCCCCGGCCAATGCTCACCCGCGGGCTGTCCAGCGAGTAGCGGACCTCGCCCCCGTCGGGTGCCACCACCACCAGCGTACCGAACCGGCCCATCCGTCCTCGCGTATTCCCCGCACCGCGGGGAGATGCACCCTAGGGATCCCCCGTGGCGGGTTCAAGCCCGCGTGGACTAGCGTGGCTGCCCGGTGACGGGTGGCGACGGAGGCGGCGGCATGTACACGGGCGTGAAGGTGTTCACGGCAACCAAGGCCAAGGAGCGCGAAGAGCTGGGTGACGCCGTCACCCAGTGGCTCAAGGACCACCGCGTGGAGATCATCAACACGGAGGTCCGGCAGAGTTCCGACCAAGAGTACCACTGCCTGAGCATTGTGCTGTTCTACCGGGACAAGCCCGCCTGACCCGCTCAGAAGCTGTACTTCACGCGCGGCACAATGGCGGCGTGCAGCTGCAGCGGCCACACCATGGTCCCCAGCACCAGGTCCGCACCCACGGAGAAATGCCGCAGGTGCGTGTAGTACTCCACGCCGCCCATCACCTCGGCCGTGGGCGTCACGGCAAACGTCACCGGCGGGAACGGTTGGAAGCTGATGGGGTTGGCCGGGATGCGGATGCCGGGCAGCGCCAGGCACAGCGGGTTGATGTCCGTGGGCTTGCTCCCGGACGGGGGCGGGATGCAGGCGGGGTTGGCGTTGGCGGCAGCCACTTCGCCGGGTGCCAGCGCGGCCACGCCCAGCGCCACGCGGCCGGAGAACGCCAGGCGGTCCCACAACGTCACCGGCACCACGCCCAGCGCAACACCCAGGTTGAAGTCCGCCAGGTCCCCCGTGTAGCTGCGGCCGCGGCGCACGCGCTTTTCGCGCACCTGGCTGACCAGGTAGCCCTCCACGGAGACCAGCCGGATGATGTCATAGCCGCCGCGCACGCCCGCGCGGAAACCCAGCCCGTTGTCGTCCGGGAAGAACGTGCGCGGGATGTTCTTGGGCGGCAGGGTGCTGACCCAATCCAGGTGCGTGAGCGGCGCGGCCTCCAGGGAGAACCACAGGCCGCGTTCCACCTCATTGAGCTTGCGGGGAGCCGGCTGACCGGCCAGCGCGGCGGTCTCATCATCCCGGCGGTCCGCGCCGGAGGCTGGGCTGGCCCACAGCAGGCAAAGCGCCAGGCTGGCAACGAGGGTGGCGGAGTTCCTCACGAGGTGAGCGCCTTAGCATGCCTGCCGGGGCGCCTAGAAGGCCGCCGGGCTCCGCCGAAACGGGGAGGAACTCACCGCCGGTCCCGCCGCACCACCACCGGGCCGGGAAGCGACACGACGGGGGCGCGGAAGCTGGGCGCCACGACCGTGGGCCGCCCCACCGCCACCGGAGCGCCCGCGGAGCCACCCCCGGCGGGCGCACCGCGGCGCGTCCCCACCACCGCCGTCCCCAGCGTGGTGCCCACACCCACGCTCACGGCCACCCGGCCGTGCACGTCCAGGTCCGTGCCCAGGCGGTTGAGCAGCGCGAGGTACGGCGTCAGCAGGCTCAGGCGCACCCACGGGCGGTATCGCAGCGCCACCGCGGACTCCGGGACCGGCACCGCCGCCACCAGGCCCACGGCGGGCGCCAGGCTGCCCAGCACCGTGCATCCCTGCTGCGCCAACAGGGTGACACTCACCCGCAGGGACACGGCAGCGTCCTCCACCCAGCCCAACCGCAGCCGCGGCAACCCCAGTGACAGCCGCAGGCCGGTGCGCGTGACCTCCAGGCGCAACCCGGCCTGGCTTGGGGCTGCCTGTGCCGTCAGGGACAATTCCGCCGCCTGGAGCACGCCGCGCGCCGCGCTGCAGGCACGCACATCAGCCAGCACCGGGTCAGGCGCCGTGGCCAGCAGCAGCATGGAAAGGAGCGCCAGCACGCCGTGCCTCCGTGAACCGGGCGGATGTAACACGCTCTTGCGTGGCGCGCACCGCCACCTCCCCCCGGGGACGGGTCAGCCGCCCTGCTTGAAGATGAACGGGTAGGTGACAATGACGATGCCGCCGCCCTTGGGCTTGGGGAAGATCCAGCCGCGCACCTTGCCGGTGACGCAGGATTCGGCGGACTTGTTGTTCAGCGTGGACTCCGCCACCACCGCGGACTGCACGTTGCCCTGCGCGCCAATGACAAACTTCACGCCCACCTTGCCGGCCAGCCCCGGGGAACGCGTCAGTTCGCGCTCATAGCAGTACTTGATCTGCTGGATGTTCTCGCGAATCACGCGGCGGATGATCTCCTTGTCCAGCGAGCCCAGGATGACCGGCGCGCCCTGGCTGATGTCAATGCTGTGCTCCGTCTTGCCGCCCAGCCCGCCGCCGCCAGCGCCGTAACCCGAGTTGCCGCCGCCCCGGCCGCGCGTGCCGATCTTGCCCACGCCGAACGTGCTCGTCGACGTGCCGCCGCCGCCGGGACCGTGGCCGCGTTCGCCCAGGCCGCCGAAGCCGTACGCCTCACCCACCTGCCGGCCGCTGATGCCGCCAAACGCCGTCTCCAGCGCGTTGTTGTCCCCGCCGGCAAACACCGCGGACGAACTCCCGCCGCCGAACAGCTGCGCGATCTTGTCCTGCACGACCTTCTCATCCTGCGCGCGCTTCTCCGCCTTGGTGGCCATGCGGCCCTGCGGCTTGTCCTTGGACACCTCCTTCTTGCCGGCCTTGCCCGAATCCCCCTTGTACGCCGCCGCCGCCTTGCCCTTGTCACCCTTGGACGCCTCCAGCTTCTTGAGGAAGTCACTCTTGGGCTTCTTTTCCGGGTTGATGATGAACTGCGTGAAGCGGTTGTTGGTCTGGAACAGGTCCTCTTCCAGGCTCTTGGTGTCCTGCGGGTAGAGAATCAGCGTGGCCAGGAACGCGGCGCTCATGAAGATCGTCGTCATGAACGTGTTCATCCAGCCGTAGTCCACCGCGCCAAACGGCGCCGCCGCCACCTTGCGCCGCGGCTCGGTGAACCGGAACGCCAGGATCATGTCGTGGAACATCAGCTCACCGGAGTGGTCCGGTGACAGCGGAATCTCCCCGCCCTTGCCTTCCTTGAGGTCACGCAGGCCCTTGCCCGTACGGATGAAGCCGGAGAATCCCGGCGGCAGGTTGAGCGCGTAGCTGCTGCCGGAACAGGTGAACAGCGGCTTGGGTGGCGGCGGAAACTCCTGCGAATCAATGTGGATGTCCCCGCCCGCACCAAAGGTCACCACGGGCTTGTGATCGTGGTGCTGGACTTCAATGACGGTGAGCCCCCAGCGGACCTGGACCTCCAGCACCGCGCGGGACGCATCCGGCACCGGCTCCGGCGCCGTCTCCATCGGTCCTTCTTCGTCGTCTTCGTATTCGCCTTCAGGCAGGTCATCATCCGCCGCCGCGGCCGGCACCGGGGCGCGTGCGGGTGCCGGGGCGGGGGCAGGCTTGTGGGAAGCGGCCTTGACCGCTGCGGGGGGCGGTGGGGGTGGGGCCGCTTCCACCGGCGCTGCTTGCACCGGAGGAGGCGTTGCCGGCGCTGCCACGGGTGCCGGCGTGGGCACCGGGGCCGGCATGGGGCTGGGCGCCGCCGCCACGGGCGCCAGACGGGACCCGGAGTTGGTCACCCCGGCGGGCTTGGAGAACACGCCGCTGCCCTCAGGGGCCAGCAGGCTGGCCGGTGCTCCCAGGCCCACCATCAGCCGGGTGTCCCCCACCACAATGGTGTCACCGTCCTTGAGTTTGAGCTTGTTGACCTTCTCCCCGTTGACGAACGTCCCCTCCGCGCTCCCCATGTCAATAATGGAGACGTCCCGCCCCCCGGTGACCTCAATGACCGCGTGGATGCGGGAGACCTTCTGGTCATCCAGCTTCAGGTGCGCCGTGGCCAGCCGACCGATCTTGATGATGTCCTGGTCAAAGTCCTTCTGTGCCACCAGGGTGTCACCGTGGAAGATCTTGAAATTGATTGGCATTCCCATGGTGTCACCTTCCCTGGTCCGGGTGCTGGCGATGGGTGTGACGCCGTCCGGTAGCCACGGGTTCCCTCACAGGCTGCCGGCGGACTGCAGGATGCGCCGGCGGAAGTTCTCGCGGATCTTGATGAGGCTCTTGTGGCGGGCCTTCTTGCGCGCCTCCAGGTACTCGCCGTCCGGCGTCTTGAGGTCACCTTCAATGGTGTCATCTTCAAAGTTGATGACCGTCTTGCGCTGGTACTGGTTGCCGTCGCCACCGGCCACCGTGTCCTTGTCCTCCGCCCACGCAAGACCGCCCGCGCTCAGCAGCGCCGCCACCATCCACACCCGTGCCGTCTGGTTCATGCCTGCCACTCCTCAGCAACCATCCTAGGTACCAACCCTATCGCAGCGGGCCAACTTCCCAGCTCCACACCTTGTCCTACATCACTTGGGCGGGGTGGGGGTGGCGTCTGCGGGCGGCGGTTCGGGTGGGGGCTGGGGTGCGCCGCCGTCTGCCGGAGCCGGTGGGGCGGGGTTTCTGGCCGCCTCCTCTGCTTTCAGGCGGGCCTCTTCCTCCGCTTTGGCCAGCGCTTCCTCCTCCGCCTTGATGCGGGCGTCCTCCTCCGCGGCCTTCTTGGCCTCCTCTTCCTCCTGCTTCTTGAGCAGTTCCAGCTGGCGCTGGTTCTCCGCCTCCTGCCGGATGAGCTGGTCCACCTGCGTGAGCATGCTGAGCGCCGGGTGGCGCGCCGGCATGGACGGCCCCTTCATCTTCACAAACGTGTTCAGCTCCACCTTGGCGTCTGCGTACTGGTTCATGTTGCGCATGTAGAGGTCCGCCAGGGCGTAGTGCGGCTCCGGCGCCTCGGGATGGATGCGGGCGGCGTTGAGGAGCGCTTCACGCGCGGGACCAAACTTCCCCTGCCCCTGCAGCGCCAGCCCCAGGTTGTGCAGCGCGGTGAGGTTCTTGGGGTCACGCCGGAGGATTTCCTCGTATTGTTCGGCGGCGCCGTTGAAGTCCCGCGCCTCCATGGCAAACATGGCCAGCTGAAAGCGCGCTTTGAGCTGGCTGCCGTCCAGTTCCACGGCCCGGCGCAGCGTGGTGAGCCCCGCGGCCTGGTCCTTCTCCGCCAGCAGGATCTCGCCCATGATGAACGTCATGTCGGCGTCATCCGCGCGGATCTTCAGGCCGCGCAGCGCCATCAGCTTGGCCAGCGACGTGTGCCGCTGCGCCAGGTAGGAGCGCGCCAGCAGGCGGTACGCGGGCAGGCTGCGGGGTTCGTGGGCCAGCGCTTCGCGCGTGAGCCTCTGCGCGGCGGCAGGGTCACCCTTGGTCAGCTCCATCTCCGCCAGGCGCAGGCGCGCCGCCACCGCGCGCGGGTTCTTGTCCACCACGGCCTGGTACAGCTTGCGGACCTGCTCCTGCGGCGAACCCTTGCGCTCCAGCAGCGCGCCCAGGTTGGCCACGGCGTACTCCAGCGTGGGGTCCATGGAGATCGCCTTACGGTAGTGCTGCTCCGCCTCGTCCAGCGCGCCACGCTGCTCCGCCAGCGCGCCCAGGTTGTACAGCGCCACCGCCATCTTCGGGTCGGCGTTGGCCGCGCGCTGGTAGTGCTCCGCCAATTCGGCGGGTTGCGGTCCCTTCCCTTCCCACGCTTTCCACGCCTTGGATGCGTCGGCAAACGCGGCAATCGCTTCCGGGTTCTTGGTGGGCGGCGGCTTCTTCATGCCCTGGCTGAGGTCCTGCGTCTCCTCCGGCTTGGGCGCCTCGTCCGGGGCGGGCTCAGCCGGCTTGGGCGGCGGCGCCTCCTGCTTGGGCGGCGTGTCCTTGCGGGTCTCCGCCGCACCACCGCCGCAGGCGGTAAGACCAACAAACGCAACGGCGCACACGCCGCGGTGAAAGCGCGTCACGGGCCACCTCCGCCGGCTCCGCCTTCGCCCTCTTTGGGTTTTTCTTCGCTTTCAGGCTTGGCCTCCGCCTTGGGAACCAGCGGCGCCGCGGGCGGGGCCACCGCCGCCAGGTCCGCGCCCTCCTTGGGCAGTTCCACCACCAGGAAGTGCGGCTGCGGCGGCGGGACCGGCGGGACCGGCATCTTCTCCACCGCCAGCTTGGGGAACTCATCCGGCCGCTTCTCCTCCAGCACGTCCAGGCATTTCTGCGACCACTGGTTGAACACGTGCAGTTCCTGGCTCTTCTGGATGCACAGCTTGAAGGCGCCCACCGCTTCCTCCTCAATGGGCGCGGCGTTGTCGGCCAGCTGGTCCTTGAAGATCTGTTTCTGGTCCGGCGTGAGCTCACGCGGCGGCGGTACCGACCGCAACGCGTTCATGTAGTGCAGGTTGAGATCGGCAATGCGGTAAAGCGCGGCAATCGCATAT
Organism: Deltaproteobacteria bacterium; assembly: GCA_016218805.1. Taxonomy (GTDB): domain Bacteria; phylum Myxococcota; class JACRCW01; order JACRCW01; family JACRCW01; genus JACRCW01. The sequence continues at coordinate 72,336 of JACRCW010000031.1, forward strand.
TCGGGGTCCTTGAGGCGCACCACGTCCATGTAGAACTTGCGCACCGCGTCCCGGCCCTTGGCTTTCTCCTTGATGGCGTTCTTGAACTTGTCCTTCTTCTTGAGGTCAGGCGTCTCCAGCTTCACCTTGCGGTATTCCGCGTATTTCACCTCGGCGTCCATGAACGCCACGCGGGCGGCGGAGTTGGATCCCTCCGGGAGCCGCTTGTGCTTCTTGCGGTACTCAAGGGCCAGCTTCTCCAGGATTTCATCCCCCTTCTTGGCGCCGCGCGCGCGCTGCATGTCCACCGCCTTGAACCGCGCGTCCCACGCCTTCTCCGGGTCATCCTTGTAGTACTTCATGGCGTACTGCTCCAGGCACTCCACCGCTTTCTGCCAGTTCTTGCTCTGCTCGTAGAGGCGGCAGATGGACATGGCTACCGCCGCGCCCTCCTTGGACTTGGGGTAATCCTTGAGGTACTTCTCCCGGTCCTCCACGGCGGTCTTGAGGTTGTTTCCCCCGCCGTAACCCTCCCGGTAGATGCCCGCGTTGAACAGTGCGTCCTTGCTGCGCGGGTCCTGCGGGTACTTCTTGTAAAACCGCTCCAGGGCCTCCGCCGCCTTGTCCAGTTCAGCCACCTGCTCATGCGCCTCCGCCACGGAGAACAGCGCGTCCGGCACCAGCGGGCTGTCCGGGAAGTTGGTCACCAGTGCCTCACGGGTGCGCACCGCCTTGTCCGTCTTACCGGCCAGCTGGAAGTTGGCCGCCGCGTTGGCCAGCGCCTTGTCCGCCAGCGTGGACTTCCGGAACTCGTCGGCAAATGACAGGTAGGCCTTGGCGGCGTCCTCGTAGCGGCCGTTGCGCTGCAGCTTGCCAATGACCTTGAATGAGCTGCTTTCCAACACCTCGGAGATGTTCTTGGCAAACTCCTCCTTGGCCATCAACGGCTTGTTCTTCTGGAACCCGCGCGCCGCGCCGTACAAGGCATCCCAGTCTTCGCGCAGGTTGTGGACGTCCAGCACCAGGTTGGCGGCCTGCTCAGCGCGCGGGTGCTCTGGCGCGCCATCAATGACCTTGTTGAACCCGGCCACCGCCTCGTCAAAGATGTTGGAGTCATACTTGATGCGGGCAATCTTGTAGTTGCACTCCACGGCGATCTTGGGCTTGGAGAAGTATTTCAGGTAGTTCTCGCACGCCGTCACCAGCTTCTGCTTGGTCTCCGGGATGGGCTGCGGCTTGGTGGGGTCTGAATCCGTGGTCTTCTGCGCCTTCTTCTGCTTCTTCTCCCACTCCTGCATCAGCTCGTCGTATGCACGCACGGCCTCTTCGGCCGCCGCCTCACCCCACTTGCCCTTGGGGTCAATTTCCAGGACTTTGGCGTACTGCTCCGCCGCCTTCTCAAACTTCTCCAGCTTGTAGTTCAGCTCCGCGTAGAAGAACCGGATGTCATACGCGGGCTTCTTGTCCGGGAACAATTCCAGGTAATCGCCGTACAACTCGTAGGCCAGCTCGTAGGTCTCGTCGTCACGGGTCTTGCGCGCCTCGTTGTGCCAGGTGGTGGCCAGGCTGCGCAGCGTGTTGTCAGACAGGTCCTCCGCGTCCCGCAGGTCCGCCTCCACCTTCTGCCGCTTGGGGTCCTTGGGGTCCATGGCCGCCACGTGCGCGCGCACGCGCTGGAACTCGTCCGTCAGCAGCCGCGCCTGCTTCACCACCGCCTTCTTGTTGCCCATCCGGGACACGCAGGAAACAATGCGCCCCTGGTTGAACGGGTTGCGCGTGTTGTCCTTGTCCGCGTTGATCATCAGCCGGTACACCACCGCGGCTTCGCGGTCCTGGCCCTCGCCGTAATAGAGGTTCGCCAGCCGCTCAATCATCGCCTTGTAGTCGTCCCCGTCAGCCAGCGTCTTGAAGTCATCAAACGCCTTGGCCGGGTCACCAAAGTGGCTGTACACCGTGACGTAGTCCTTGCGCGCCTCCTTGGTGAGCATGATCTTCTTGTCGCCCAGCTTGTCCGTGTCCAGCTGGGAATACAGGATGACCTCCTTGAACTTCTCCGCCGCGTTCTCCCAGCTGGTCTGGTTGTAGTAGCACCAACCCTGCTTATAGACGGCGTAGCCGTAGACCTTGCTCTCCTCAAACGCCGCCGCTTTCTGGTACGCCTGCAGCGCATTGTCGATCTTCTTGTTCTCAAAATGGTACTCGCCGAACGCCAGGTACCCGTCAGCAACAAACGGGCTCTTGGGGAAGGTCTGGATGAGTTCCCGGAAGACCTCCAGCGCTTCCTTGTGCTTTCCGCCGTCCCAACGGGAACGTCCCAGTGCGTACATCACCTGGTCCAGCCGTTCGAACTTCTTGTACTTCTTGATGATCTCCTCGAAGATCAAATCCGCATCCGCGGACCATTTCTTCGCCTTTCCCAGCAGTTCCTCCTTCTGCTTCTCCACCTGCTTCTGCTTCTTGGTATCGCCGGCCTCGCGCGCGGCCACAATGTCATCATCCAGCTCCATGCCGGAGAAGAAGAAATGCTGTGAATTCTCCTCAAACAACTCCGCCTTCTGGAACAGGATGGCGGGCATTTCCTCCGGCGGCGGGCCCAGCTTGATGATCTGGTCCAGGCTCTGCACCTGTTCGTCGCGCTTCTTCTGGACCTGGAACTCCGTCCTGCGCCGGAACTGCTCCACGCTGATGCGCGGGCCCTGCACCTGCGCGGCGTCCTTCTTGCGGACCTCTTCTTTCACCACTTCGGGAACGCGGGACTCGCGCTCCTTGCGTGCTTTCTCCGCCTCCTCGTCAGCCAGGCGCTTGGCTTCCGCGCTGTCCTTCTCGCCCCGCCGCGACGCCGGCGCCTTCTTGTCCTTCTCCGCCGCCGCTGCCGCCCCCGCCACGCTCAGCGCGCCCAGCACCAGCGCGGCCGTCCACATCGTCCGTGTCACTGTCGGCAACCCTTGGAAAGCGTGTATTCGTACGTGCCCAGCTCGTCGCGCCAGTACTCGCCGTCAAACGGCCAGTACAGTTCCGTGTCCTCCACCGCCGTGGAGTACCGGTACGCGCCCAGCTTGGTCCCCTGCTTCTCCCCCCGGAGGCTGGCCTCCAACCCTTCCTTCTCCCGCTTGATGATCTCAAACTTGATGCGGAACAACTGGCTGGACAGGCTCTTGAGTTCGTCCCGCTCCGTCTCCAGCTTGGCCCGCGCAATCTTGCCCGCCTCCGTCACGGTGGCCTCGCGGTGCTTCTTGACCAGGTCCAGCAGTTCCTTCTGCAGCGGCGCGTTCTGCAGCGCCTGCGCCTTCTGGATCTTCTGCTCCTCCGCCTCCAGTTCACGCGCGCTGGCCGCCTTGAGCGCCAGGTTCTTGTCCCCGCGGGCCAACTTCACCAGCCGCTGGGTGAGCGCCGTGGCATTGCGCGATCCCTCCAGCTTCTTGAGCAGCGCGTAGTAGTCCTCGGGCGTCTTGGCGTCCTTGGTCAGCTTGTCCAGCTCGTCACGCAGCGGGCCGTATTGACCCTCAAACTCGTCCAGCACGCCCAGCGCTTCCGGATAGCGGCAGTTCTCGTAGTACGTCACCGCCTTGAGGATGAGGCTCTCCGGGAAGTACTCGTTGACAAAGAACGGCGCGTGGATGGTGACCAGGTTCCCCAGCGCTTTCTCGTAATCCGCCAGCCGGAAGTACGCCCAACTGCTCTCAAACAGCGCGTCCAGCCAGCCCCCGGAATCACGCGAAATGCGGTTGTAGTAGAAAATGGCCGCGCGGAACTGCCGGAATGCGTAGTGCGTGCGCGCCAGGCTGAAGAACGCTTCTTCGCGCAGCGGGTGGTTCTTCCACTTGCCCGCCTTGGTCAGCTTCACCACCTCGCGGAAGCCCACCACCGCTTTTTCGAATTCCTGCAATTCGTAATTGCACACCGCGCCCAGGTACACCGCGCGCAGGCGCAGGTTGCTCTCCGGCTTCACCTGGGCGGCGTGCTCCACGCACTTCTGCAGGGCGTCTTTCACGTCTGCCACCAGCGCGCGCTGCGGCGGCGGCGGCTCCTCCACCGGCGCGGCTTCCTTCTTCTTGGGTGCGGGCGCCGGCGCAGGCTTCTCCTCCTCCTCCACCTTGTCACCAATGCCGCCAAACTCCAGGGCCTCCTCTTCCTTCTTGGGCGCGGGGGCCGGCGCCGGCGGGGGCTCCTCCTTCTTGCCCTTCTGCGCCTTGCCGTTCTTGTCCTTGCCCTTGCCTTTGTCCTTCTCCTTGGGCTTGGCCTCCTCCAGGTCATCCAGCCCAAAGTCCAGCCCGTCATCACCGCCGCTGCCCGCGCGCGGACCGGGCGCGTCCCCCGCGCCGCCGCCCGCATCATCCGTGTCAAACTGCAGGTCCTCGCCGCCCTCGCCCGCCGGCTTGGCCTCCACGCCCTCATCCGCGGTGGCTTTCTGGAAATACAGCTTGCCCAGCAGGAAGTGGAACTCGTCCGCGTACTTCTCCGGCAGGTCCCCCACGGCATAGCGCGCAATCTCCTCCACCACCACGCCCTGGTCCGCGGCCTTGCGGCTGATGAAAAACAGCCATTCCTTGCTGGTCTTGTAATACTTGTGTTTCTCGCCCTTCTGCAGGACGGCCACAAACTGCGCCAGGGACGAATGATACAACCCCATGCGGTACAGCGCCTTGGCCAGCAGGTACTCGGACTGCTCGTGGTACTCCTTGGCCTTGGGGTCCTTCAGCACGCCGTGGAACGCCACCGCCGCCGCGCCCCAGTCATCCTTGGCCATCAGGTCCTGCGCGCGGTCAAAGGCCTGTTTGGACGGCGTGGTCACCTCAATGGCGGTGGTGTTGTCCCCCAGCCCAATGTCAATCTCCAGGCCGCCGCCTGCGTTGTCCTCCGCGGCGTCCTTCTGGGGCGGTGGTTTGGCGTTCTTACCCCCGTCCTTGGGCGGCGCGGCATGCAGCACCCCCACGCCGGCCAGCGCGGCAAGACAGCAGGCAAACGCGAGGCGCGTGCGGTCCATGGAGCCTCACTTCCGGCGGCCGACGGAGGTTTCCTTGTCAAAGAACGGCGGAACATAGAAACCCACGCCAAACATGGCCGTCACCTGGTTCTGGATGTTGGAGATGATGGTGGGGCCCCATTGCGGGTACGCGCTGCCGCGCAGTTCCCCGCGCAGCACCATCCAGTCAAACAGGAACACGCGGCTGCCCATCCCCACGTGCAGCTGCGGGTGGATGAACCACTGGCTGCTGTCCACCGCCAGGCCGGCGCCGCCCAGCACAAACACGTCGTAATGCATGATCCACTCGGAGAAGATGGACATCTTCCCGTAGATGGGGCTGAGTTGCAGGTTGGCCCACGCATTGCCGAAATACCGCGCATCCGCGGGAATGGCGCTCTTCTGCTGCCTGAGGAAAATCACGGGTTCCAACACCTGCCGGAACGGCGCGCCGGAAAGCCCGCCCTCCACCGCCAGGCCCTCCATGATGTGGAACGTCCCGGCCAGGCCGCCGTGGTAGTAGCGGTAAAACGCGTCATTCAGGGACACGCCCACCCAGGGATAGATTTCAAAACGCAGCCGCTTGATGAACTTCTTGCCCTGCACGGCCTTGATGCGGTCATCCAGCGGCTTGAGCGCCACTTCGGTGGGGCCGCCCGCCGCCGCCGCCTTCTGGGCTTCCTTGGACGTGTCCGCATCCGCCGAGGTCCCCTCCTGGGCAACCACCGCCGGTCCCGCAAGCGCCAGACCGAGCACTGCCGACACCACCCTGGACGTTCTCACCGCTGCTCCATGTGCGGGAAACCCCGCCGATTGAAATGGAATGATTTCACCTGCACTTGGGCGCTCCGTCAGCGGCCCGCCCCAGGAAGCTCACCCGCACTTCGGAGCCCTGCGGCGGGATGTCACTGCCCAGGAACTTCACCTGGCTGCACCCGGAAATCATGGCAAACCCGTGGCTGCACTGCGTGGCGTCTCCCGTGCAGCCATTGCAGTCCCGGAAGGCCTGGCTGGTGCGGTCCGTCCACGGCGGAATGGCCTCCCAGTCTCCGCCCGCGGACTTCTTCACCTCAACCACCAGTTGCGTGGGGTCCGGCGCCACCTCGCCCAGCGAGAGCACGTCGGTCTCGTTGATGAGATTGGCAATGTCAATCATCGTGGACTTGTACGTTTGCGCGCAGATCGAATCGAGAATGTAGTTGCCCGGCTCCATGCCGCGCGCGACGGCGACGTAGCGGTTCCCGCGGTCGGCGGTGCAACAGGGCGGGTTGACCACGCCTCCATCGCCAAGCTGGCTGTTGGTGAGCGTGCCGCAAAACTGGTTGGCGACTGCGGAGCCACACAATCGCGCCTGGATTGAGTTGCCATACACCGGCGAGCACACCAACTCGGGAGCCGCGTTGGCCGCACTCCCGTTGCAGCGGCAGTCCCCCGCCGAGAAATCACCGCGCGCCGGCCCTGTCTTGTTGCCGCCCACGATGGCCGCCATGCTCACCAGGGACGCTTCAGGCTTCAGCGACCGGAGGAAACCCACGTATTCCGAGGTATTCACGAGGAACTGGGTTTCGGTGTAGCACTCCTTGGCGGATGTATAGTCACTCGTGCGCGGGCCGCCGTCGGGAGAGTCCAAGTTGGAGCAATCCTCCTCGTCCGAGAGAAGAATGACCACCAGCTTCTTCTCGGGACCGGGCACCGGCTGCCCATCGGATCCAGTCAGGCACGCGCCGCCATCCGCTTTGAGGCAATCCGCGGGACGCAGGAATTGGGTGAGATCCGCACTACAGGAAGGATCCGCGCGGAGGGTGCTGGCGGTTAGGAAGCCGCGAATGCTGCCCAGCCCTTCCTCGACCGGGCTTCCGCAGACGCTGACCGACCGCACCGCGTCCCTGAAACGCTGCGAAATGGTCGCGATGCTCCCGTCGCTGGGACGGATGATCTTGTTCGCCTGCCCGGGAATCGGCTGTAGGCACCCGCGTTGGGGCAGCGGCGAACGGCCACCCGGAAACTCAAAGGACGGCGGGTTGTTGGGACAGAAGTACGTCCCATCGGTATGCTGAAAACCCTCCAAATCCCGCTGGTCCGTTGTAATGATGCCAATCTGGAAATCATTGTCATACAGCTGGAGCCGCTCAATGAAGCCGCAGTCGTCGTAGATGGCCTTCATGGCGGGGCCGTTGGGCAGGCTCCCCCAGCTCTCCGGCGCGTACCCCCGTCCCGCACCCGTCGTCATGAACACCTTGAGGTCGTCCACCGCGGAGGAGTGCAGCGCCAGGTCGCATTCACCGCCCTGCTGGTAGGCGGAGGCGTTGCGCGCCAGGTTGTCCTGCTCCTCCGTCATGGACCCGGAGTTGTCTATGACAAACAGGATGTCCGCAGCCCGGTTGATGTCCACCTTCTTGGGAATCTGCACCGTGCGGCACCCGGACGGCATGGGCGCGTCAAACACGTGGGACTGGCCGAACAGCGGCAATTCGCAGCCGCCGCTGCACGCGGGAACCGACGCGAGGGCACCCGCGCACAGCGCAAGGGCCAAGCCGGCGGAACGGTTGAATGTCCGGGTCTTCACGGGGTGACTCCTTATCCCACAGCCAACTGGAGGGGCAATCCGCCCATCTTCGGGGCAGATGCGCTGCCCGGCGGAGCGTACTTGAGCCCCCCATGGCGTCGGCGGTGGTCGGCTGAACGCCCGATTGACCCTGGGAAAGCGCAGCGGCTACCTCGCCACCCGGCGGGGGCACCAGGCGAGTCGGGCTCCCCGCGGCACCCCCACACCCCGGAGGCACTCTGATGGTCACCACCACCCAACCCGATCCCGCCGGCCAGGAGGCCGCGTTCAATGACGTCAGTCCCCGCGCCGCCGCGCTGGCTCCCGCGCTCGTCCGGCGCCGCGGTGATGTCCAACTTGCGCTGGACAACGTCAACACCGGACTGGCTGCCCTTGAGTCCCGGAGCGCGGACCTGCTGGCCAAGTGGCCCGCGGCTCGGGTGGACGCGCTGGCCGGCGCGCGTGAGCTTGCGCTGGCGGCCGTGTTCGCGTCCTCACGCGCCAACCAGCTTGACGTCCGCGAGAAAGACCTGACGGCGCTCATCTCCCAGATGTACGCGGCGAGGGACAAGACGTTTGCGGTGATGGACATGTGTGCCACCTGGGAACTCATCCCGGCAGAGCGCGTGGGCAAGATCCGCGAAGGCAAGGGCGCCATTGACGGCGGGCAGGACCTGGTGGACGGGATGGCGCTGCTGCGGGAGTACGGCGCGGCGCTGCAAGGCAAGACGCCGCTCACGCCGGCGTTCCTGACGGACACCGAAGCGCTGGGCAACCGGGTGGTGCAGGAACTCAAGAAGGAAGGCGGCCGCAAGGACGTCAACCTGACCGCCAAGGACGCGGCAGACCTGGCCAACCGCATCTGGACGCTGCTGTGTGACGCCCATTCCGAACTCCGCAAGGCGGGCTTTGAGTTGTGGGGCGACGCCCTGGACGACCACGTTCCCCTGCTGCAAAGCCGGGTGGGCGGCGGGCGACGCGCGGCACCTGGCAAGCCCTCCTGACCCGGTATCACACCCTCTACGACATCCAGCCTTCCCGGGAGACTGGGGAAGTGCCGGAGGGTGGCTCGGACCCACCGCTTGGCACTGATCCAGTGCCGGAGGCATTGCTTTGAGCCACGGTTGGGCAGTTCCCCAGTGGAAAGGGGTGGGTGCGAGCCTTCCTCCGGGACTGACCCAGTGGCGGAGGGTGGCTGGGAGCCAGGCGCTGGCCAAGGAGAACACCGGCGCCTGGGGTAGGGTGTTGCTGCGCCCGGGAGGAGGCAACCATGCTCAAGCGCATCAGCCTGCAGAATTTCAAGAGTTTTGGCATACGGCAGGACGTGCCGCTTGCCCCGCTCAGCGTGCTGGTGGGGGCCAACAACACGGGCAAGTCCTGTTTCCTCAGCCTGGCCCGGTTCCTCCACAACGCCCTGCGGGGCGGGGCGCTCAAGCGCGAGGGCGGCGTGGAGGCGGTGCTCCACCGCCCACCCCACGGCAACGGCGAGTTGGTGGTGGGATGGGCCACCGAACAGGGCGAGTATGAGAGCCGGTCCTCGCTGGAGGGGGACATCCGCCAACTTGAGGAGCGGCTTGTCCACCACGATTTGGGTCCAGCATGGGAGGAAGACGGCGGGTTCCTGAGGTTCCGCGTGAAGGCGGTCATCCAGCCGCCGCCGTCAGCGAGGAAGCTGTTTGAAGGACTCCGCTGGGCCAGGACTCTCGCCGAGCAAGGCCACGAGGAGATGAAGCCGTTTGAGGCTTTGTGGTCGCCCTGGGTCAACAGCCGTCTGCTGCGGCTGGACACGGCGGCGCTTGGCAGCGACACGAATGCTATTGACGACGAGTGGTTCCCCGGCCCGGTGCTCAAGGACAACGGGCAGGGACTGGCCGCCGTGATTGCGCGCTGGGATGAGGAGGAACGGGAGCCAACCGTGGACGGCCGCGCGCTGCGCAGCGCCGACCCGCGCCGTGCGGCGGAGTTCAGGCGTTTTGTGATGGAGACCATCCCGGAGGTCCGCGCGGTGCACGCCAGGGCTCGTCCGGACGGGGGTTGGAGCCTGGTGGTGGAGCAGCAGAATGGTCAGGAGTTCGCGGGGAGCCAGGTGTCGGATGGCGTGCTGGCGACCATGGGGTTCGCCGCGCACGTGTTTGCGGCGCCTCGCGGTGGGGTGCTGTTCATTGAGGAACCGGAGAACCACGTGCACCCGCTGCGGCTGCGCGCGCTGGTGGACATGTTCCGCCGTGCGGTGCGGGAACGCGGGTGCCAGGTGTTGCTGTCCACGCATTCGCCGGTGCTGCTGAACGAGTTCCGTGACGAGGCCGACTGTGTGCTGTTGTTCCGGCGGTCCGCGGAGGGGACGCGCGTGGCACCGCTGACGGAGGTGCCCTGGGTGCGGGAGGAACTGGCCACCGCGCTTCCCGGTGACCTCATGCAGGCGGGGTTCTTTGCCGAGGCGCCCTGAAATGCTCCGCCTGGGCATTGCCACCGAGTGTGACGACTACGACGGCGAGGTTTTTCGATTCCTGGTGGAGCGTCTGCTGGCGCGTCCTGTCGAGCGGTGGCAGACCGAGATCCACTTCTACGGCGACCGCTCCGTGAAGAAGTTGGCTGGCGCGTACATGCGCCTGGCGGCAAGGAGCGGTGTGCGGGACTTTCTGTTCGCCGTGGACAATGACGGCGGGGCCCGGCGCCGGCCGGAACACGCGCCGGACCATGACGTGGACGCGCAGGCCGCAGACGAAAAGGACGGGTGCCGCTGGTGCTGGCTGGAGCGGGCCACGGCAGGCGCTGTGGCGGATGTCCGCTGTGTGGTGGTGCCGGTGCAGACACTGGAGACCTGGTTGCTGGTGGCGCGCGGGGATGCACTGCACCCGGCCCCCGAAAAGGTCTTCCACCGGTCCGCACTCAAGAAGCAGTTCTTTGGCCCCCACCCCTTGCCGCCAACCGAGCAACGCACCCAGGTGGCCCTGGCTGCCCTGGAACTTCCGGGCGGCATCGCGCGGCTTGGGGAGTTGGCCAGTTTCAGGCAGTTCGAAGTCCAATTGGAGCCGTGGCGGGGATAGGAGGGCGGCGGCGACGCCCACTTCTGGCTGCGAGCGCCAAGAAGTGGTTGGATGCGGAGCATGATTGCCAGCGTGAGCATCCGGAACGTGCAGTGCCTCAGGCGCCTTGAGGTGCCTCTGCGGCCGCTCACCGTGCTGGTGGGCAACAACGACACCGGGAAGTCCACGTTCCTGCGGGCGTTGTGGCACCTCAGCACTGGAACGGCGCCAACCCGGTCGTTCGGGGCGGAACCTCGTCAGGCGCTTGTCTTGGAGGCCGCCCTGGGCGGCGACCGCTTCCCGATTGCGATCGGAGCAGCGCCCCCTATCCCTTATCGACGAGTCCTGGTCACGCAGCTGCCCGCCAACGGTGTGCAGCTCGTAGGTCAAGGGTTCTACGACAACCAGGGCGTGCCGGAGCTGGGCGCGAACGGCAGCAACGTCCCGGCGCTTCTGGACCACTTCTTCCGGCACGACGAGCCGCGCTGGAAGGATTTCAAGAATGCGCTGAAAGCCCAGGTGCCCGGTGTGCAGGACGTGCAGATTGCCACACCGGACCCGTCAACCCGCCGCGTGGATCTGGTGATTGAGAACGGTCAGCGCATGCCCGCCGACCAGGCGTCCACCGGCGTGCGGGCGCTCATTTTCTACCTGGCGCTGGCGTATCACCCCACGCCCGCGCCGCTCATCCTCATTGAAGAGCCCGAGACTGGCCTCCACCCCAAGCGCCTGGAGGATGTGATGCGCCTCCTGCGGGCCATTGCGGAGGGCCAGCACGGGAGCCCAGCTCAGGTCGTGCTGTCGACGCACTCGCCGTACCTGTTGGACTGCGTGGACCTTGAGAAGGACCAAGTCCTGGTCTTCCGGCGTCTCCCCGACGGCACACGCACCGCGGAGCCGGCGGACACGGCACGCCTCAAGGTCTTCCTGGACGAGTTCAAGCTGGGAGAGGTCTGGTTCAACCGCGGCGAGGACGGCCTCGTGAAAGAGGGCGTGTAGACCATGCACATTCTCGGCGTCGGTGATGGCCCCCGCGACCAGGCCATCATGGAACCGATTCTCTGCACCCTCGCCGGCATGCGGGTGAGTGTTGAGTTCAAGACATGGAAGGCCCTACGCGTCGGTGGGTACGCCAAAGCGATGAAGTTCGTGATTCGCGAGGTGTTCGACGCGGGAGCCAGGTACGGCGGAGTAGTGGCGTGGGCGGACGATGACGGCGTGTCGGAAAACCGGCTCAAGCAGCTCAGGGATGGGCGGAACCACAGCGCTCCTCAGTTCGCCGTGAAGGCGGCCGTTGGCGTGGCGGTTCCCCACGCCGAGGCATGGCTACTGGATGATGCCGTCGCCATTCGCCAGACGCTTGGCCTGGACAGCACCGTGGACGTCCCCCGAGTTACCGAGTGCGCGTATCCGAAGACCACCCTGGACGCCCTGGTGAAACAAGCCTACGTCGGTGAGGACGTCATGGATGCGCTCCCTCGGATTGCAGAGGCGCTTGACCCCACGCGAATGACCCACGCCAAACGGACGGGGTTCGAGACCTTTCAAACGGACTTCCAGGAGCAGTTCGGCCGTCCCTAACCGGCATGCCGTCACCTTCATCCGGCGGAGCAAAACCAGGCAGACCCCGGCCGCGTCATCCTCCTTGCGGTTGAAGGATGCCGCCGCCGTCTGGTACTCCGGCGCCATGAAGACGGGCGTGGCCAGCAAGTCATTGGGCGTGTGCGCGGCGTTGGCCGCCACGTGGGCGTGGACCAGCGCGTGTGACATCAGCGCGGACTGCCTGCCGTGGTTCAGTGGCGTGGGGTGCTTTGACACGGACCTGGGCGCCAAATGCTCTTCTGACGAGGCCACGCTCAAGCGCGTGACCGTCAAGCCCAACAGCAATGACGTGGTCAGCGACCCCGGGTTTGAGAACTGCGAGAGCTTCTACTGCGCGTCCACCAACGGGTCCCGGCCATACTGCACCCGCCGCTGCGCATCCGACTTTGACTGCAACCCGGGCCTGCCCTGCCCGCCCAACGCACCGGACGACGAGCAGTGCCGCCGCCGCGATCGTTCCAACTGGTCCTGCGGCGTCGTCATCGAGTTCGGTGCGCTGGCCTGCAGTTCAGTGGACCCGGAGACGGGCAGCTGCGAGCTGGACCCCGTCACCGGGAAGGTGAAGAGCCCCGCCAAGTACTGCCGCGTCGCGGACGGAGTGGTGGACGTGGGAGAACTCAACGAGCCGACCGCGTCCGTGGCGACTGACGGCGGGCCCTGAGTGCGGACTGAGAAGATTCTTGGGCGGGGAGGACAATGGGTCGGCGGCCGGCGGGGACGCCGGCCCCACAGGCACTGTCAGGTAGCGTGGCGGTTCAGCTCAGCGCAGTGGCGGTGACACCCACCCCTCAGTGCCGCGCCACCGCGGGCTGCGCCTTCTTGGACGCGCCGTTGGGCCGCGCCACCGGCACTTCCCACAGCCAGCCGTGCTCGTCCTTGGCCGTCCCGTACTGGATGCCGGTGATGGCCTCGTACAGGCGCCGGCTCACCTCGCCCACGTTGCCGTCACCCAGCACCATCCGCTGGCCGTGCCAGCCCAACTCGCCCACCGGAGAAATCACCGCCGCCGTCCCGCTGCCAAACACCTCCAGCAGCTCGCCCTTCTTGTGGCGCTCCACAATCTCATCAACGGTGATGGTGCGCTCGGTGGCGTTCATCCCCCAGGACCGCAGCAGGTCAATGACGGACGCCCGCGTGATGCCCGGGAGGATGCTGCCGGACAGCGCCGGGGTCGCCACCTCGTCGTTGAAGCGGATGAACACGTTCATCGTGCCCACCTCTTCCAGGTCGCGGTGGTTGGCCGCGTCCAGCCACAGCACCTGGCTGTAGCCGCGCTTCTTGGCCTCTTCAGCCGCCAGCAGGCTGGCCGCGTAGTTGGCCCCCGCCTTCACCGCGCCCAGGCCGCCCTTGGACGCGCGGACGTAGGTGTCCTCAATCCAGATCTTCACCGGGTTGAGGCCTTCGGCGTAGTACGCCGCCACCGGTGAGGTGATGACAAAGAACGTGTGCCGCGCGGAGGGGCGCACGCCCAGGAACGGCTCGGTCGCAATGAGCGTGGGGCGGATATAGAGCGCGGTGCCGACGCTGGCGGGGACCCACGCCCGGTCCACGTCCACCAGCGTCTTGATGCCGTCCTCCAGCAGCGCGAGGTCCGGTGACGGCATGCACAGGCGTTCGGCGCCGCGCGCCAGGCGCTTGCAGTGCTCGTCCAGGCGGAAGATGCGGACCACGTCATCCTTGCCGCGGAACGCCTTGAGGCCCTCAAACATGGCTTGGCCGTAGTGGAACACGGCGGAGGCGGGGTCCAGCGTGAGGGGCCCGTAGGGAACGACGCGCGCCGAATGCCAGCCCTTCCCCGGCTCGTGGTCCATCATGAACATGTGGTCGGCAAACACCTTGCCGAACCCCAGGTCCTTGTCGGCCGGGCGGGTCCTCTGGGTCTGGCGGCGGGTGACGTCGATCTTCATGGCTGCACCTGCTTCCCTTCCAGGCGCCCCCGTGGGCCCTTGGGAGGCGGCGGGGGTAGACCAGCTTTGGGGGAGCTTTTCAAGCCCGGTGTTGGTGCGAAGGCCGCGTAGCACCCCGTCCTGCGCCGCAGGGCGTCACTGCCTCCGCCCGTGCTGGCGCGAGCTCAGCCTTTCTTTGCGCCCTTCTTGAAGAACTCCACCTGCCATTTTTCCACGTTCTTGTTGTGGCAGTAGAGGGTTTCGCAGAACACGTGGGTTCCATCATTCTGGCTGACAAAGAACAGGTATTTCACGTCTGCGGGAGCCACCGCGGCGTCAATGGCCGCCGCCCCGGGCGCGGCAATGGGACCGGGGGGCAGACCCTTGATGATGTACGTGTTGTACGGGTGCGGCGTCTCCAGGTCCTTGCGGGTGATGTTCCCCTGGTAATCCGCAATTCCGTAGATCACCGTCGGGTCCGTCTGCAGCTTCATGCCCTTCTGCAGGCGGTTGTGGAACACGGCGCTGATGAGCGGGCGCTCCTTGGCGGCGCCGGTCTCCTTCTCCACAATGGAGGCCAGCGTGAGCACCTGGTGCGGGCTGAGCCCCAGCGCTTTGCCCTTGGCCATGATCTCCGGGGTGAGCGCCTTGTCCGCACGCTGCCGCATCACCTTGAGGATGTCCTTGGCGCTCACGCCGGACGGGAAGCGGTAGGTGTCCGGGAACAGGTACCCCTCCAGGTGGCCCTGTTCCTTGGGGACGCCCATGGCCTCGGCAAAGTCCGCGTCGCGCATGAACTCCAGCAGCTCGTCCTCGCGGGCCAGCCGGGTGGCGCCAATGATGCGTGCGATCTCTTTGAGGTTGCTGCCCTCAGGGATGGTGAACTTGTAGGTGACGACGTCACCTTTGATGAGCCTGGCCATGATCTGCGCGGGGGCCAGGGAGGCGGACAGGTCGTATTCGCCGGGGCGCAGCAGGTGGTCCTGGCCCTTGAAGTAGCGCGCGTACAGGTAGAACTGCCGCGCGGAGCGGATGACACCGGCCTTCTCCAGTTCCTGCCCAATGGCCTGCGTGGTGCTCCCGCGGGCCACGGTGACCCGAACGCTGGGCGCCTTGTCCTCGGCGTACGGCGTCTCCCCAAACTTCTCCAGCCGCCGGTACAGGATCACTGCCGTGGCGCCGACGGACGCGGCCACCAGGCCGACGGTCACCAGGATGGCGGTGAGGATCCTGCGCATGGGCCCTGGTCTACTACGGACCGCGCCGGCCGGCGCGTTTGCCACGCTTGTGGTGGCAGCCCGCCGCGCGGCATGCTGGTTGTGCCCATGCCAACCGCCTCCAGCCACGTCGGGGAAGCCGGGGCAACAGGCCAAGGGTTGCGCGCCGGGGTGCTGGCGCTGGGACTGTGCGTGGTGGCGGGCGGCGGGGTGCGGCTCTTCCAACAGGCGGGCGCATCCGGGGCGGTGGACTTCTACATGGCGTGGGCGGCGGTGACCCTCCGGCAGGAGGGCGCGGCGCTGGCTGAGGTGTACGACCCGACCCGATCGCCGGAGTTCAACCGCGTCCTGCAGGAGCGTGCGCGCGGTTCACCGTCCGCGCGGTGGCAGAAGGTGGCCGCGGTCCGGGATGACCTGGACAACTCCGGCACGCCGTTGTTGTACGCGGTGCTCTCCCCGTTGGTGGGGCCGGATTACGACGATAGCCTGGACCGGTACCGCGCCGTGTTGATGGTGGCGGGGGCTGCGGGCGTGCTGGCGTGGGGCACGCTGGCGGGCCTGGACGTGCTGGCCGCGCTGCTGGTGCTGCTGGCGCTGCTGGAGTGGAGCGGGCCGCTGCGCGTGGACGTGGTGGTGGGCAACGTGGCCAGCCTGCAGCTGCTGGGCGGGGCGGTGGTGGCCGGGCTGCGGCGCCGCGCATCGCCGCTCATCCATGACGGGCTGGCGGGCCTGGTGCTGGCGCTGCTGGTGCTGTTCAAGCCCACCAACGCAGCCGCGGTGGCGGTCCTGCCGGTGGCGCACGCGCTGGTCCGGGGCGAACTGCGCTCCGTCACCCGTCTGGCCCTGGGCGGAGTGGCGGGGACGCTGCTGGGCGTGCTGGTGGGCGCGGCCTGGGGCGGCGGCCTGGGGGCGTGGGCCGCGTGGGCCGGGCGCCTGCCGTCATGGTGGGGGATCACCCGGTCGCTGGAGTTGGGCAACTTCTCCCCCGCCGTGGCGGCCGAATCCGTGCTGGGCGTGTCGCTGGGCGCGCCCATTGCCGGGCTGCTGCTGGTGGCGGTGGGAGCGCGCTTGTGGCGGGCGCGCGCGGTCCCCGGGCGGATGGCGGGCTCGCAGGCGGACCTGGCGTTGCTGGCGCTGGGGTGGCTGGTGCCGCTGCTGACCTCGCGGTTGGTGTGGTTCCACTACCTGGTGCTGGCAACACCGGCACTGCTGTTCCTGCTGGCGCGCGCCCACCGCGCGGGAAGCGGCCTGGTGGCGCTGGCCACCTCCCTGGTGCTGTTGCACCTCCCGCTGCAGCTGTTCCTCACGGACATCACCCTGCTGGTCATTGCCACGCTGGCGGCCAACGCGCTGCTGGCGGCGGCGCTGCTGTCCGCCGTGGCTCCGCCCCCCTCCGTCACGGCGCGGACCGCCGCCGCGCCTCCAGATACGCCGTGAGAATGGCCACCGCGGCCGCGCGGTCCACGTCGCCCTTTTCCCGCCGCCCCGCCTTCACGTGCCCCAGCGCGGCCTCCCCGTCCACGGAGGAGCCCCACTCGTCCTGGTAGTCCACGTCAATTCCCCGGGCGCGGAGCGCGTCACCCAGGCGCCGCGCGCGCGCGGCGGAAGCGCTCTCAGTCCCGTCCGCATGCGCGGGGAGTCCCACAATGACCCCGCCCGCCTCTTCCGCGCTGCACAGCGCGGCCACGGCCTCCGCGTCCCGGAACGGGCCGCGGGCCTCCAGCGTGCTCAGCGGATGCGCCAGCAGTCCCGCATGGTCAGAGACCGCCACGCCAATCCGGCGCGCGCCCACGTCCAGCGCCAGGAGCCGCGCGGCGGTGAGCACGTGGTCAGCTGCTCGCCCGGGCCTGCTCGCCCTCGGACTCATCGGCCTCGCGCAGCAGGTCCTGCATGCGCCGCAGGCTCTGTTCCGTCTTGCCCACCCACACGTTCTGCGCCCCCGTGCGGCGCGCCATCTGCACCGTGTTCTCCCAGACCTTGATCGCCTTACGGACCAGCACCGCCACCTTGCGGCGCATCTCCTTGCGGTACAGGTCCGCCTGCTCCTCCGTGAGGTCCGGCGGGACGGGGAGCTTCACCATCTCGTCGTGGAGGTCCTCGTACAGCGTGCCCACCTTGTAGCCGGCGGCGGACGCCCAGCCGGCGTGCCCGGTGCGGATCACCTGCAGGAACTTGTACTGCGCCCGCAGCAGCCGCTGGCACTTCTCCTCCAGCTGCTCGGCCACCTTCTCCTCGCCGCCCGCCGCGGGGAGCGTCAGGTGGAAGTCATTGAACTCGGCGCGTTCAATCTCGCCCAGGTAGAACAGCGCCTGCGCGTAGAAGTAGCTGTTGTCCATGCGCCGGTCCTTCTCCTCGGCGCGGTGTACCTTCACGGCCTCCTGGAAGCGGTACTCCGCGGTGGCCCGGTCCCCCGTCATGAAGTACCCAATGCCGGAGTCCACCATGGCCTCAATCTGGTCCTGCGCATCCAGCTCGCGCTCCTCCAACAGCGCGTCAAACAGCGTGATGACGTCCCGGTAACGCCCCAGCATGGCCAGCACGCTGCCGCGCTTGAAGGTGGCGTCCAGCTGGTTCTTGGGGTCCTTCTCATCAGCCAGGTAGCGGTCAAACTGCGCCAGCGCGCTCTGCGGGTCCCCGCTCTCCATCAGGCACACGCCCAGGTTGTAATGCGCGGGGTGCGCCAGCGCGCTGTCGGGGAACTCGTCCACCAGCTTCTGGAAGTAGACCCGCGCATCCGCGTGGTAGCGGTTGTCCAGGAACTCCGTGCCGCGCGTGAACAGGATGTCCGCGTCGTAGAACTCCAGGGCATCCGGCGTATCCGGCTTGGCCACCACCTTGACGGGGTCCGCCTTCACCACCGGCGGCTCCGGCGCCACCGCGGGGGAACCGGCCGGGCGCGCCGTGGCACAACCCACCGCCAGCGGCGCCAGCACAACCAGGCAGCGAGAGAAACACGCGCGCATGCCACCTCCACTCCGGGATGCTCCGGATGCTAGCAGATGGGACGCCACGCGCCGGCTGCGGGTTCCCCGCCGGATGACCGATGTGGGACGCGGTGCGACGTGCGCGGGATGGGTAGCGGTCCATCCATGAGGAGGAATGGGTCCGCAGCCGGCGGGGACGCCGGCCCCACATCCACTCTGCTCTGCCCAGGTTGACCCCAGTTCAGCGCCGCTTGCCCGCGGCGGGCTTCTTCTTGGCCACCTTCTTCTTCGCCGGGGCGGGCTTGCGCGTCTTACCCGGTGGGCGGCGCACCGTGGCCCCCGTGGGCGTGTGCGGCCGGCGCGGCACCAGCCCGGCCAGCGCGCGCGGGTCCGGGGGCATCTCCGTGGGCAAACGCATCCCCGGCCGCGCAAACAGCGCAAACGGCACCGCCGCCATCACACCGGACACTGTGGCCTCGTCACCACTGCAGCCGCCGGGGATGTGCGCACGGATGGGGGGCGTGCCCTGGATGTGGATCTCGTCGCGCGCGTTCTCGCTGCCCGCGGCAATCTCCAAGTGGTAGCTGATGCGCTCCACCCCGTCGACGTAGCCGCGCGCCCGCTGGGTGGCGCCGCGGATCTGGCCGCGCTCCAGCAGGCCCACGGGCGTCTTCATCGTCTCGCGCGCCACCACGGGGACAATGGACTCCCGGTAGTCTGACAGGGTCCAGTTGAGGCCGCGCGCCACCAGGTCCATGGAGTCCCGCAGGCCCACGTGGCCCACGCCGGCCTCCAGCGCCAGCTCTGCAAACAGCGTGGGGCTCATCGCCGCGCCCATCTTGGTCAACAGCTGCGGGCGCCGCAGGTTGGCGTCCACCACGCGCGTGCACTCCACGTGCGTGATGTCCCGCGTCACCTGGCACAGCGTCAGCACCAGCCGGTCCAGCACAAACCCCGGGTTCACGCCCGCGGCAATGACAACCACGCCCCGCCGCTTGCACGCCTCGTCAATGGCGCGCGCCCCGGCCAGATCATGAATCACCGGGTTGGCCAGTTCCTCAGCGGTGGAGACCACCGAACAGCCGTGGTTCACCAGGTTGAGGATGTCCTCTTCAATCTCCGCCATCCGGCTGGAGGTGCACAGGACCGCCAGCTGCGGCCGGTGGCGCCGCAGCGCTTCCTCCAGTTCGCTGCCCACCACCACGCCCCAGGTGTCCTCACCCAGGATGCGGCCCAAGTCCTTGCCGGCGCGCCCCGGGGACGGATCCACCGCGCCCACCAGGTCCACCAGGTCTGACCGCCGCAGAGCCGCGGCAACGGAAAGCCCAATGGGCCCCAGCCCTATGACGAGCGTGGTGGCAGGGATCCGCGTGGTGGGATGGTCAGCGTCTTTCCGGTGCATGCGCATGGGTGCCAGGTGCGGTCTCCGACGGGAGCCCGAGAAGGGGCGGCTGACTACAACCGACGGGGTGGCCGCTCAAGGGGGCGGGCCGGGTGGGGGCTCCCCGCGGCCGACGCAGGCCCCCTGCTCGCACCACAGGCCGCAGCAGCTGAGGCCGCGCCCGGAACACGGCTCCCCCTCGGGCCGGCAGTCCGCCCAGCCGCCGTGCTCGCCGCAGGTGAAGGAGCACGCCTCCTCGGCCGCGGTGCAGTTGCCGTTGTCACAGAAACCGCTGTGCAGGACGGTCCCGTCGCCACAGCGGCAGTCCGTGGCGGGGCACTCGGCGTGGTCCAGGCAGGGAGCCAGTCCCGCGTCCCCGCGGGTCCACCCGCCAAAGGCGGAACACGCATCCGTGCACGCTTCCTCGTCCGTGGTGCAGCGGAACTGGATGCAATGGCGCGCGGAGATGCGCGTACCGTCGCCGCATGCGCAACCGTGCGGCCGGCATTCCGTGTCGCTTTCGCACGGGGGGCCGCTGGCGTGGGAGGGGATGTCATCACGCACGCAGGACACCAGGAGGACCGTGAGGACTCCCGCGCCCGCGTGGAGCGGGGTCACGCCTGCGGTCCCTCGCCGTCAGACCGGACCAGCAGGCCCGCCAGACCGCTGGCCTTGGCCACGCGCCCGTTGTCGCACTGCGTGCAGTGCACCGGGTGCCCCAGGTCCGGGCACACCTTGCACTTCTCCATGATGTCCCGCGCCACCGTGAGGTCCTTCTCCACGCGCTGCAGCGTGGCAATGCGCTCGCGCAGGTCATTGAGCTGCCCGTCCATCAGCGCAATGGCGCCGGCCAGGCGGGCGTTGCCGTCCATCTCATGCATGTGCACATTCAGCACTTCAGCAACCTGCTCCAGGGACAGGCCCACCGCGCGCAGGTCTGAAATGGTCCGCAGGCGCTCCAGGTCCTTCTCGCCGAACAGACGGTGGGCCCCGTGCCGACGTGGGGCCGGGGCCAAAAGGCCCAGCTCCTCGTAGTAACGCACCGTCCGGAGAGTATTGCCGGTCAGACGCGCGAGATCCCCCGTCGTGTACAGGCCCGTTCCATCGTCGTTCCGCATGTTTCACTCCTGCGGTAGAGGGTCGCCCCCAAGATGGCCCCGCAGACTGCGGGTGGCGAAGGCCAGACCCTACGTCGCGGAACATATGGCGATGCACAATCACTTACAACGAGCTGAAAACGTGTTCAGCCGTGGCCTTCGCTCACCAGGTTGCGGCTGTGGCGCGGGATCTCCACGGTGACGTCGGCGCGCACGCGCGCCTGGCAGCCCAGGCGGCTGTGGGGGGTGAGGCCCACCGCCTCGTCCAGCTGGTCCTCTTCCTCGTCCGTGGCGTCCGGGAGGGAGTCATAACCCTGTGCGACGATCACGTGGCAGGTGGAGCAGGCGCACGCGCCGCCGCACGCGTGGTCCAGGGCCACGCCCGCCTTGGTGGCGGCCTCCAGGATGGAGGTCCCCGGCTCGACGTCAATCGCAGTGCCAGAAGGGAGGAAGGTGATGCGGGGCATGGGGCTCAGGTGAACTCGCGGATGCTGTGGTCCTTGAGCGCGGACTGGATGGACGCACCCATGCGCCGCCGGGCGAACTCCGCGGTGGCGTGGTCCAGCGCGTCAATGAGGCGGGTGATCTCGTGGCGGTCCCGCGCGTTCTTGGCCACCTCCAGCTGGGCGGTGACGTCCTCCACGGAGCGGCGCTCCGCGGCGGAGAGCATGGCGCCGTCCTCGCGCAGCGCCTTGCGGGTGGCGTCAATGATGCGCTGCGCCTCCACGCGGCCCTCAATGAGCAGGCGGGACTCCATGTCCTGCTCGGCAAAGTCCATGCTGTCCACCAGCATCTGCTCCACCTCGGCGTCGGTCAGGCCGTAGGACGGCTTGACCTCCACGGAGGCGGTGCGCCCGGTGGTGGTCTCACGCGCGGTGACGGTGAGCAGGCCGTCCGCGTCCAGCGCGTAGGTGACCTCCACGCGGCCAATGCCCGCCGCCATGGGCGGGATGCCGGAGAGCTTGAAGCGCGCAAGGCTCTTGCAGTCCTCCACCTTCTCGCGCTCCCCCTGCACAACGTGGAAGTCCATGCCGGTCTGCCCGTCCGCGTAGGTGGTGAAGGTGGTGCGCGCGCGTGCCGGGATGGACGTGTTGCGCGGGATGATCTTGTCCACCACGCCGCCCATGGTCTCCACGCCCAGGGACAGGGGCGTGACGTCCAGCAGCAGCATGTCCCGGTCCCCGCCGGACAGCAGGTCCGCCTGCAGCGCCGCGCCCACCGCCACCACCTCGTCCGGGTTGGCGTCCAGCAGCGGCTCACGGCCAAAGAACTCCCGCACAAACGCGCGCACCACCGGCATGCGCGTGCTCCCCCCAACAAGAATCACCCCGCCCAGGTCCGCGCCGGTGAGTCCCGCGTCGCGCATGGCCGCTTCACACGGGGCGCGGCAGCGGCGCAGCACCGGGTCCACCAGCACGTGAAACTCCTGGCGCGTCATGGTGCGGCGCACGGGCCGCCCGCCCTCCGGCGCAAACACAATCTCCACGCGCTCCTCCGTGGAGAAGCGCTCCTTGGCGGCCTTGGCCGCGGCGCGCGCCTGGTTGAGCAGCACGCGCGGCAGGCCCGCGGGATCGTCCCAGCCGGCGTCCCGGAGCAGCATGCGCGCCAGCACCAGGTCAAAGTCATCCCCGCCCAGCGCGGTGTCGCCGCTCGTCGCCAGCACCTGGAACACGCCGCGCTCAAACGCCAGCACGCTGACGTCAAAGGTTCCCCCGCCCAGGTCAAACACAACGTAGCGCCCGTTGTCGTGCTCGGGGCGGTCCAGGCCGTAGGCCACGGCAGCGGCGGTGGGCTCCGCCAGCAGGCGCAGGACGTTGAGCCCCGCAAGCTTCCCCGCGTCCTTGGTGGCCTGGCGCTGCGCGTCGTCAAAGTACGCGGGCACGGTGATCACCGCGCCGGTGACCGGCCCGCCCAGGTCCTGCTCCGCGCGCGCCTTGAGCGCGGCCAGGTAGCGCGCGGACAGTTCAATGGGCGTGACGGTGCGGTCACCTTCGACGTGGAAGCGCACCATGCGGTCATCCCCGGCGGCCAGGCGGAAGGAACGCAGCCCGGGGTCCTGGCGCGCCGCGTGCGCGCCGCGGCCCATGAAGCGCTTGATGGACAGCAGCAGGTCGCCGTCTTCGTGCTCGGCGCGGTGGAGGGCGTCCCAGCCCAGCGCGTCCTTGCCATTGCGCCCAAAGAACGCCGCGGACGGGAACCGCCCGTCACCGTTGGCGTCCCGCAGCACGCGTGCGGCGCCCTTCCCCGCCGTGGCAACAAGGCTGTACGTGGTCCCCAGGTCAATGCCCACCGCGCGTTCCATCCGCTGCTCCGTCGCCGTCACGGTCACTGCACGTGCACAGCGTGCTCGCGCTGGCCCTGCAGGTCTTCCCACAGGCGCGTGAGGTAGCGGACCCTTGTCACAAGGGCGCCCAGCGGCGCCACCCGCGCCGCATCACGCAGCGCCTGCTCCCGCTCCAGCTCACCAAAGCGCCGCTCCAGGTCCGTCAGCAGCCCCGCCCGCGCGCTGCCCACCTGTTCCACCAGGGCACGGCGCACGTCGTCGCCCTGCTCGGCGCGCTCGCGTGTTTCCATGAGGTCCGCCAGCAGCGTGGGGTCCGCGCGGTGATCCGGGGTCACGCCAGCCAGCCTGAGCAGCGCCAGCGCGCGCGCCTCCACGTCCCTGAGCGTGCGGTGCGCCTCGGTGAGGGCCGCGGTGCGCTCCACGGCAATGCGGCGCTCCTTGTCTGACGCGCGCGCCAACCGGTCAGGATGCACCGCCATGGAACGGCGCCGGAATGCTGCGTCCAGGGCTTCCGCCGTGAGGGCGTAGGAAGTGGGGAGGCCCAGCACGTCAAAGGGCGAAGCCCCCGCCGGCAGCGGCAGCAGCGCGCGGCAGCCCTGACAGCGCGGCTCGGCCACCGGGTCGGTGGTGGCGTCACAGTGCGGGCACTTCGTCATGGGGCCTTCAGATCGCGAAGGACTCGCCGCACGAGCAGGCCTTCTTGGAGTTGGGGTTGATGAACTTCCACCCGGCCTGCAGGCCCTGGCCAAAGTCCAGCTGCGTGCCCCCCAGGTACAGCAGGCTCTTCTTGTCCACGACCACCTTCACGCCGTGGAACTCCATCTCCACGTCGTGCTGGTCCATGCGGCGCGCCACGTCAATGTGGTAGCTCATCCCGGAGCAGCCGCCGCCCTGCACCGCCAGCCGCAGCCAAGTTTTGGCCGGGTCATCACCCTGCGCCTCCATGAGCTTGCGCGCCTGCCGGGCGGCGTTCTCCGTCAGCGTCACCGTGCGCGCCGGCGCGCTGGGCCGGGCCTGTTGCAGCGGTGCGGGGCGCGCCACGGCGCCCTTGTCCTGGTTCAACACCGCCCCCAACGAAATGCCGGCCATGTCCGTCTCCTGTCTTCAGGCGCCGCGCGCCGGGTCAAATGCCTCGCGCGCGTGGGCCTCGCCGGCGGTGCTCGGGGCCTGGATGGCCTCGCCCTTCTTCTTGCGGTAGTCCGCAATGGCCGCCTTGATGGCGTCTTCCGCCAGCACGCTGCAGTGGATCTTCACCGGCGGCAGGCTGAGTTCGCGGGCAATGTCCTGGTTCTTGATCTTCTCCGCCTCGTCCACGCTCTTGCCCTTCACCCACTCGGTGACCAGCGAGGACGACGCAATGGCCGACCCGCAGCCGAACGTCTTGAAGCGCGCATCCTCAATGATGCCGCTGTCACTGATGCGAATCTGCAGTTTCATGACGTCACCGCAGGCGGGCGCGCCCACCAGGCCGGTGCCCACGTTGGGGTCGTTCCGGTCCAGCGTCCCCACGTTGCGGGGGTTTTCATAGTGGTCAATGACCTTGGTGCTGTACGACATGACTGACTCCTCAGTGGGCCGCCCACTGCACGGTGTTGGGATCAATTCCTTCCTGCACCATCTCCCACAGCGGAGAGAGCTCGCGCAGTTTGGCAACCTTGCGGATGACCAGGTCCGCCACGAAGTCCACCTCCTCCTCCGTGTTGAACCGGCCGATGCCGAAGCGGATGGAGGAGTGCGCCAGGTCGTCGCCAATGCCCAGCGCGCGCAGCACGTAGGACGGCTCCAGGGACGCGCTGGTACACGCGCTGCCCGAGCTCACCGCCACGTCCTTGAGCGCCATCAGCATGCTCTCCCCCTCCCCGTAGGCAAATGAGAGGTTGAGGTTGCCCGGCAGGCGCTTCTCCGGGTGGCCGTTGAGGACCGCCTTGGGAACGGCAGCCTCAATCCTGGCGCGCAGGCGGTCCCGCATGCCCTTGATGCGCACCATCTCGGTGGGCATCTCCAGCCGCGCCAGTTCCGCCGCCGCCCCCAGCCCGACGATGCTGGGCACATTCAGCGTGCCCGACCGCAGGCCGCGCTCATGGCCGCCGCCGTCCATCTGCGGCGCCAGGCGCACGCGCGGCTTGCGGCGCACGTACAGCGCACCCACGCCCTTGGGGCCGTACATCTTGTGCGCGGTGATGCTGACCAGGTCCGCCTTCACCGCGTTGACGTCAAACGGCACCTTCCCCAGCCCCTGCACTGCGTCGGTATGGAAGTAGATGCCGCGCTCGCGGCACAGCGCGCCAATCGCGCTGACGTCGTTGATCGTGCCAATCTCATTGTTGGCGAACATCACCGAGACCAGGATGGTGTCCGGCCGCAGCGCCGCCTGCACCTTGGCGGGGTCGATGAGACCGTCGCGGGCTGGGTCCAGGTAGGTCACCTCAAAGCCTTCGCGCTCCAGCGCGCGGCAGCTGTCCAGCACCGCCTTGTGCTCAATCTTGCTGGTGACCAGGTGCTTGCCCTTGTCCTTGAGGAACAGGGCGGAGCCCTTCACCGCCAGGTTGTTGGACTCCGTGGCGCCCGAGGTGAACACGATCTCCTTGGGGTCCGCACCGATGAGCGCCGCCACCTGTTCGCGCGCCTTTTCCACGGCCGCCTCCGCCGTCCACCCGAACGAGTGGTTGCGCGAGGCCGCGTTGCCGAACTTCTCCGTGAAGTACGGCAGCATCTGTTCCAGCACGCGCGGGTCCACCGGCGTGGTGGCGTGGTTGTCCATGTAGATCGGCAGCTTCAGCGTCATGGCGTTGTTGTCTCCTTCACGTGCGGCGTCGGATGCCGTCCACCAGCGGCGGGGTTCGCGCGGGGTCGTGGCCGGGCTCCTCGCAGTGCGCGCAGACCAGGTTCACCGGGCCGCGGCTGCACTCCGAGCACTCCTCCAGGTAGCGCAGGCTGGCCACCAGCTCGCCCTCCAGCGCGCGCAGCCGCTCCATCTGCTCCCGCACGTCGGACAGCTTCCCCTCAAACACGCCGCGGACCCGCTTCATGGCCAGCTCGCCCGGCTCCGCGGCCGCGGCGGACCCCACCAGCTCCACAATGGACGCCAGCGTGAATCCCAGGTCCTGCAGCTTGGCAATCCACCGGACCCGCTCAATGGCCGCCGGCCCGTACACGCGGAACCCGCCCTGGGTGCGCTCGCCCGGAGTGAGCAGCCCCAGCTCTTCGTAGAGCCGCAGCGCCCGCACGGTGCGCCCGCTGGCCTTGGCCAGGTCACCGATCTTGAGCCGCGCCAGATCGGCGCCGGCCGGGCGCGGGGGGATTTCCCCAATCTGTGCAAGCGGTTGCAAAGCGATGTCCATAGGGCCACCCTGACTCTCACGTGAACGTGAGGGTTAGATACGGGGCTGGGTGGACCCTGTCAAGCCATGACCCTTACGCAAGCGTCAGAGTCTGTCCGTCAGCGCAGCAGCGCGTCTTCCAGTTCTTTGGCTTCGCGCTCCAGGGCGTCCCGCTCGTTGCGGTCCGTCCACGTGCGCTTCTCACGCGCCAGCGCGCGCAGTTCCTCAATGCGGCGCACCGTGCCCACCACGCCGTCCGCCGCGCTCAGGCACACGGCGCCGGCGTGCGCCGGCTGCGTCCCCACCACGGGCGTGGTCAGCGGTGCGGTCTGCAGGCAGCGCTGGATGCGCGCGTCAATGACGGCAAACGCCCGCGCCCGCACCCGCTCCAACTGCTCAATCTGGCGGTCCACCACGTCGCGCTTGGGCATGTCCGCAAACGTCCGCAGCGTGGCCCGCTCCTTCTTGAGCGCGGCAATGTCCTGGTCAAGCTGCAGCAGGTCCGGGTGGCCGTAGAAGCCGGCCAGCGTGGCGACGACGAGCAGGGCACTGAGCATGGCGGTCTCTCCGGGGCAGGTCTGACTTGGACGGTTGCGCAGGGCCCCGGTATTCACCGTGCCCGCTGTTCGCCCGGCTTCCGGGAGGGCGGCCCGACTTGGTATCCCAACCGTTTACGCTGCACCACGTTTGGGATACCTGGCCAGCCTCCTGCCACCCCGGAGCCCGTCTTGAGCCTGGCTGACAACCTCCTCCAGCTGCGCACCACCGCCGGCATGACCCAGCAGGCCCTGGCGGACGCCGCCAAGGTCAACGTCCTCCAGATCAAGCGCTACGAGGGCGGCCACTCCGAACCCAGCGTGCGCGTCCTGGTGGCCCTGGCCAACGCGCTGGGCTGCACCCTGGACGCCCTGGCGTACGAGGAAGGGCCCGCCCTGCGCGGCAGCCGCTGGCGCGCGCTCGCCGCCCGGGTGGAAGGCCTTGGCCGTCCCCACAGCGAGCGCATTGCCGAGGTGGTGCTTGCCCTGGTGGAACGCGTGGAGCGCATGCAGCGCGAGCGGCCGGCCAGGTGACCTTGGTATCCAAAGCGTTGATATTGGTGACCATTGAGATACCACGTCCGTCCGCGCCACTTGCGCGATTGTCCGCCCACCTGCTGGCGACTATAGGCGCAGCGCCATGCGCGTCAGGGTGGACTTCCCGTTTTGTGCGTCACACATCCTGCCCCGGCATCCCGGCCGGTGCCGTTCGCTCCACGGCCACAACTACCTGCTCCAGGTGACGGTGAAGGGGCGCATTGATCCCGTCAGCGGCATGGTGATGGACTTTGATGACATCACCAGCGTGGTCAACGAACACGTACTGGCCCAGGTGGACCACAAGCACCTCAACGACGTGATGGGCAACCCCACCGCCGAGCACATTGTGCAGTGGTGCTGGAAGCAGCTGGCCGGGAAGCTCACCGGCCTGGACGAGCTGATGCTGTACGAGACGCCGGACTGCTGCGCCGTGTACCGCGGCGAAGACGAGGCCCCATGATTCCCCACGGCGCGCGCAGCGTGGGCATCCCGCGGGAGGGCGCCTTTGACCGGGCCCGGTTTGAAGCCGCGGTGCGCGAGCTGCTGTCCGCCGCGGGCTTCTCCGGCCAGGAGGAACACCTGGGCAGCACGCCCACGCGCGTGGCTGACCTGTGGGCCCGCCGCCTGCTTGGCGGCTACGAGGTTGACGCCGCGGACGCGCTGGGGCGCGGCTTTGAGGACACGCGCCGCGACGCGGTGATCATCCGCGGCATTGCCATCCACGGCGTGTGCCCGCACCACCTGGTGCCGTTCCGGGGCGTGGCCCACGTGGGGTACATCCCCGGGGGACGCCTGCACGGGTTTGGCCGCGTGGCGCGCATGGTGGACGCCCTCAGCCACCGCCTCACCTACCAGGAGTGGTTCACGCGTGACGTGGTGGACGCGCTGATGCGCCACGGTGAAGCCTCCGGCGCGGCTTGTGTCGTAGAGGCGGAACAGCTGTGCCTGCTACTGGGGGAGGACCGGCGCGGTGATGAGCGTGTGATCACGCAGGCCTTTGCCGGTAGCTACGCCGGCGAGGGCCCCGAGGCGGCCGCCCGCCGGAAGGAGCTGTTGGACGCGCTGGGACGGGCGCCCTGAGGACCGTGCCAGAACTCCCCGGGAACAGGGCCGTTCAACCCATCTTGTAAGATCCATGGCGGGTGACAAGTTTGAGGGTGCCATGTCCGTTGTGAACCGCTCCCCTGCTGCGTCCTCCGGCACTCCGGGGCCGGAGCATTTCTGCGCGTTTGACGCGGACATCATGGGCCGCACCCCGCTCATGGCGGGCATGCCGGAGGACTGCCGGTGCGTGCTGACGGACCGCATGGAACCGCGCACCTACCAGGACGGAGAAACCGTCTATGCCGAGGGCGACGCGGCGCGTGACCTGTTCATCGTTGCCTCCGGCAACCTGGTGGTCAGCAAGCGCGGCGTTGCGCTGATGCTGTTGCGCCCGGCGGACTTCTTTGGTGAGCCCAGCTTCCTGGACATGCAGCCGCGCGGCAACACGGTCCGCGCCCGCGGCCTGACGACGGTGTACGTGATTCCGTACTCCGCGCTGCGGTCGCTCTACCAGGTGAACATGCGGATGTACGCGCTCATCGTGATGAACCTGGCGCGCGAAATCTCGCGGCGGCTGCGCCACGCGGACGCGCTGGTGGCCGGCAGCACCCAGCCGCCCGAGTGACACGCCTCAGGCGGCAAATCCCCACGCCATGGAGAACAGCCGGGCGATGTCCTGTGCCGGGAAGAACGACCCGTTGCCCGCCAGCGGCTGGAACGCGCGGTTGAAGTCCGGCGGCGCCTGCTGCGCCTGCAGCTGGCCGCCCCCCACTCCCTGCTGCATCAGCTGGCGCACGCCGTCGTCATTGGCCTCCACGCCGTAGCGCTGCTTGATGTCATCAATGGCGCCCTTGAAGTTGTAGTCCTTGAGGTCCATCACGCCGTTGCCGTTGCCGTCGCAGAAGATGTCGCCATTCTCAAACTTCAGCGCCTTGTGCGTCTTGCCCTTGGCATCCTTGACCGTCGTCTCTTCGGCCTTGATGCCGTAACGGCGATCCAACTCCTCAGCCAGCTTCTTGGGCGTCATGCGCTTGCCCTTGGAGTCCGACAGGATGTTGTGCAGCGCCAGCTTGATGTGCGGGCTGTTGTTGAGGTTGGTGGGATTGGCCTTGTTGGTGCGGCAGGTGGACGTGGTGGCAAAGCGGTCCGGGCCCGTAGGCGTGGTGGGGTTGCCCGGCGTGGTGGGCCGCGTGATCACCGGGTCATCCTTCACCGGCACGTCCGGGCGGATGCCGGGGTGCGCAAACGCGTTGGCGCGCACCGGGTAATTGCCGGGATTGAACATGCCCATGGCGTTGAAGATTTCCGCCGCGGCGGTGCCGGCAAAGCCCGGGTTTCCCAGCAGCGCCTGCTGCGAGCCCGCCAGCGCGCGCAGCATGGAGGGCTCCATGGGGCGGTAGCCCGCGGGCGCCGGCAACAACGAGCCCAGCGGGTTGCGCGCCAGCGACGGGGACCGCGCGAACGAGTCCGCCAGCATGGACAGGATCTGCTGGGCCATCTGCGCCTGCACGCCGGACAGCGACGAAGTGGGCTGGTAGGCGGCGCGGAGGGCGGAGGGCGGGAACGAGGAACCGATCAACATGGCGTGCTCCATGCCGTGGGGCGTTGGTCCGGCTACGGGTTTCTTGTCGGGGCCCGTGGGGTTGGGCGCCGCCTACAGGTATGTTTTCGGCGCCTACCTACCCCCGTCCCTCCGTCAAACGTCCGATCTTGGCGCGCCGGACCCGGTGGGGGAGCATGGGCGCACGGGAGGTGGCCAGTGAGCGCGCCGCAGAAGAAGAAGTTCCAGGGCTGGGAACTCACGCCGCGCGGGAAGATTGTGGGCGTGTGGCCGCTGCCGGACCAGCTGGAGCCGGATGACTGCGTGGAGGTGGAGGTGGACGCGGCGGGCAATGTGACCTGCATCCGCGAATGGCTGGACGGCGGGAAACACCCGGTGGTGCGGCGCCCGTTCTACAAGGCCGGCCGGTTGGACCGCTCAGAGTATGAGGACCCGACGACGGGGCTTTGCGGCTGCAACCACTACGAGTACGACGGGCGCGGCCTGCTCTCCGCGCGGCAGGAGGTGGCCCCCAACGGGAAGGTGCGGCACCGCATTGAGGTGCGGTGCGACGACCAGGGGCGCTTTGCCGAGGAGAAGGTGCACGACGCGCGCGGCCGCGTGGTGGAGCAGCACCGCTACATGTACGACGACGCCGGCCGCCTGGTGCGCGACGAAGAGCTGCTGCTTCCCGCGGGCAAGGCGCTCAAGGGCTTCCACGCGCTCACCTATGACGCGCGCGGCCGGATTGCGCGCCGGGCCTGGCACGACCCGGCGGGACGCGAGCTGTCCTCCTTCCGCTACGCGTACGACGCGCTGGACCGGCGCGTGGAGATGACCGTGGAGTCCAGCGGGAAGGCGCAGGTCACCCGGCGCGTGGTGTTTGACGAGAAGGGACACAGCAAGGACACCGCATTGGTGGACGCGGCGGGCAGGCCGGTGGTGGTGGACGGCAAGGTGTCCACCGGCGTGGAGGCCAAGGGCGGCACACCGTCACCGGACAGGCTGCTGCGCGAGGGGTCCGCCACGCTGGGCCAGCTCACGCGCATGGACACCCGCCAGGTGGAGGCGGTGTGCCACCAGGCGTACGCGCACTTTGAGTCGGGGCGGTTTGCCGAGGCGCGGGCGTTGTTTGAATCCCTGGCGACGTTGGACCCCCGTTGCGCGTACTACCTGGCCGGCGTGGCCGCCGCGGCCATGCAGGAGGGGGACGTGGCCGCCGCGCTGAACTGGTATGACCGCGCGCTCACGCACGCACCGGGGCACCTGCCAAGCCTGGTGGGCCGGGCCGAGGCGCTGCTGCGCAAAGGCGACGTCGACGCGTCGCTCCAAGCGTTCCAGCAGGTGCTGCTGCACGCGCCTGCGGCGGATGACCCCGTGGTGCAGCGCACGCGCGCGCTGATGACTGCGCTGGCCCAGGGCGTGGCCCCCGCACCGGGGCGCGGCGGGCACTGACGCGGGTAGGCTCAGATGGCCTTGAGCTTCTTGAACTCCGGCGTCTCCCGCAGCTTGCCAAACTCCGGCGCCTCCAGGTCCTTCTTCTCCAGGGAACCCGCCTTCTCCAGCGCCTTGAGGCTCTTGAGCGCGTCCTTGTCGTTGCCCTTGAGCGCGTGCACCCGCGCCAGGTCAATCTTCAGCAGCAGGTCCACCCCGCGCTCCAACTCGCGTTCAGACGGCTTGAGCTTTTCCGCCGCCGTCAGTTCCCGCAGCGCCGCGTCCGCATCCCCGTTGAGCAGGTAGGCGTATCCCAGCCGGACGTGCGGCGTGAGCCGGTCCGGCGTCTGTTTCACTGAGCGTTCCAGTTGCAGGATCGCCTCGCCCGCCTGCCCGGCGTCCAGCAGGCGCTCACCGAGGTTGAGTTGGTAGAAGGGGGAATCACCACCGGCCAGGCGCAGCGCCTGCCGCGCGTGCTCCATGGCGTCCTTGGGATTGTCCGTCCGGTAGGACGCGTAGGACAGGCGGTA
>JACRCW010000037.1 GCA_016218805.1 Deltaproteobacteria bacterium
CAGGTCACGCAAGCCGCCGCCCCGAATGGACGACATTTCCGCCAGCGAGCCCGACGCGAGCTGCCACGACGAAAGCGTCGCATCACCCGGTGCAAACGCCGCGGCACCCGGCGGCGCCGGCGGCCATTCCAAGACGGCGGGCACCGCCGGCACCGGCGCGTACACCGTCCAGGAGCGCGTGCCGTCCTCGGCGCGCAGGCGTACAAAGTGCGTACCGTCCGGCACGCGGGTCACCGTGTAGCTCCGCTGCGACGGGTTCCAGCGGCCATCCGGTATTCCGAGAAAGTCCCACGCGGCGAACTGCCCGGGCGTTGTCCCGCTCCAGGACGGCTCATGGCTGAACAGCAGTGACGTCGGGCGTTGCGGCTGGTCCTCGTCACCGGGCCACGACGCGAGCACCATGGCCATCAGCGGAAACGTCTCCAGGCCGTCATGCGGGTAGGCATGGGAAACACCGATTTGGCCGGGATGAAGGCCGTTGCACCGAAGCGACTGGTGCTCCGGTGCGGCGCAGGAGACCACTCCGTCCTGCTCGGCGGACACTTCGCATTGCCACGCGCCGGAATCGACGCATGCGTCCGCCACCGCGTCAAATCCCAGTGGCACGAATCCCAGCCGCGGCACACGCACCCCCACGATGACGAGCGCCTGCATCAGGCGCGGGGGAAACTCGCCATCCAGGGAGGGAAGCGGCGGGATCCGCCACAGCGCCGCCTGCCGCGCCGGCGTGACCACGTGCGTGACGCTCGTTGCTGACGGCATCCCCCCGTCCATCCCAATGCGGTTGAACATGCGGAGTTCCACCGCGTGTACTCCGCCCCTGAAAAGGGGGACCCGGTCCCAGAGAAAGCCGCCGGGGTCGGTGTTCCTCTGGGTCAGGAGCGCGCTTGCCCGGTTGATCGACGATCGGACGCCAAACGTCACCGCCGCGCGCGGACACCGTTCCGCACCGCCGCACGCGTCGTCCACCTGGGCCGCCGCCACCCCTTTGACGTCGTCACTCTGCAACCGCATGGTCATGCCGGCAGGCAACGGCACCATCTGGTGATCAATGATTCCCGCGATGTTCATCATCGTCTCGACCGGCGGTCCCGGGAACGTGGCCAGGCTGATGCGGTCCAGGTCACCCGTCGCCGACATGACGTGGAGCGCCTCGTGGATGTCCCCGCTTCCGACGATCTCCGGGCGTGTGGCGCTGCCGTGCCGCGGCTCCGTGACCAGCGCGGGGACCCGCAGGAGCAGGTCGCGCACGCGCGGCTTCGCGTACGTGAGCCAGTTGTGCGTTGCCGGCGCCGCGGTGACATCCACCACGTCCGCAATGTCCGCGATACCCTCAAAACGCGTGAATCCGGTGGAGTCGGTTGTTGCCACGCGCACCGCGCCGGCTCGCGCGCGCAGCTGCACGGGCGCGCCGGATAACGGTCGGCCCGTGTCCTCGTCCTCCACCACGACGTGGACCGCGTTGCCGGCCGCCGCCTGGAGGACGTGGACCGGGACCTCGCAGGACGCGCCACCCGCCGTCGCCGTGATCGTCGCCTCGCCCTGGAGCAGCGCGCTCACGCGTCCGTCCTGGTAGACCGTTGCGATGGCGGGCGCGCTGCTCGCGAGCACAAACGGCAGCGCAGGCACCAACCGCGAATCATGGAGAATCCCGAAGAACGACAGATCTCGCGTCCCGCCCGGCGTGAGCGTCACCACCTCCGCGTCCGCCATGCAGGACTGGAGCGGCGGTGCGGGCTCCGGCCCCAGACAGGCGCTGGTGACACCCCCGTCAACAACGCGGTTCACGCACCGGGTGCCCGCCCCGCACGCGTCCGGCGCGTGCGGGTCGCATTGCGGCGTTTCACATGTGCCGAACGGGACGTTGCATACGGCACCCCCGTCACAGTCGGCCGTCCATCTGCACACGACCCGGACGCAGATCCCCTCACCGGCGTCCGGCTGCCAGGCGCACATGAATCCCGCGCCCAGGCAGTCCCGCGCGATGCGACACCGCCGAGCGGCTTCCACGCCCGCGTCGCTTCCGGCGGCGGCGCCGCTTTCTCCGGGCACACAAGCAGGAAGGACCCAGGCCAAGGCGATGAAGGCCACTGCGCGACGCGTCATCAGAACCTCCCCGGCAAGACTGGCGCGCCTGCTGGTGCAAGGAACACGCCCTCAAATGATTTCCGGCGTTTGACCCCCGTCCCCGCGGCTTGGGCGAGACACGCGCGTCACGCCGGGCGCGCTGAAAGACCGAGAAACTCGCGTCGGCGGACATTGCCGCGTCCTTGCACGGAACAACGTGGGGCGGCCGTGGCAGTTGGGGCGTTTCAGCGAGGCGATCCTGAGCAACCGGGTGAGCGCGGAATTGTGGCGCGGAGCAACGGAGGCCCGCTCCACGACGCATGGCGGGCTTGCCGCAGGCAAGCGAGGGGGTGGGGGGGCCGCTACCTCCTTCTTCCCCGGGTGGGACCAAACCCGTTGGCGGGCCCCCCACCCCCGGCGACTGACGTCGCCGGCCGCCCCCCAAAAGGGGCGGGTACGCATGCACGCAAAGCGTGCATGGAGTTCGGACGTGGCATTCGCGGAACAGACGCCTGCTCAGACTTGGATCCTCGCGTTTCAGTCATACGCCGCAATGCCGTCCTCGTTGATGTGCAAGCGGTCCAGCGCAAGCATCATCCTCCTTTCCTCAAAGGACCGCGGTGCGCGACCGCGTCGCGAGCACCAGTCTATCGACGTCAACCGCGACTCCGCCGTCACATTCGCCTCTTTCCGCACGACACCGCTACCTGCTGTGCGGCCCGCTCGGCGCTGGACGCCAACGACACGTCGACGCCGCCGCACAGGCCGAACGCGCGTGGGTTCGCAGAATGACAAGTTCACCATGGCGTGGTGATTTTGCCCTAGATGAGGATTGACCGGACCATCTCGCCCGTCGTCACACGCCCAGGGCGCTCGTTCCCGGTGGTCGCGATCGTCGGGCCGCGGCAGGTTCGGCAAGACGTCGATGCTGCGGCGCACGTTCGCGCGGCACCACCTTTTCACGCCGGACACCCGCAGGACGCAGCCATGGCGGACACGCGCGCGGACGCGTTCCTGGCCGCACCTTCCGCCTGTCGCCATCGACGAGGTCCAGTACCCGCATGGCCTCTTCCGCCATACGCGCTGTACAATGTTGATCGGCGCGTGCGGTCGAACACATCGATGAGGATGGCAGATGACGGGACCGTGATTCCGTCGAATAGGCCGCGGAAGAAGCTCGTGGATATCGGCGGATTCAACCTCGAGGCGACCACGGTGCTCGGCGCTGAAGACTGCGAAGCGTTGGACCGGACTGTGGCCGGCAGCTGCGGCGCGGGCCCGTTCGCGCTGGACGCGCCTGAACATCAACGGGACGACCACCCTCCGTCGTCACTCGTTGTCTCCTCCGCACAACACCCGCTGCGCCGTCGCCCAGCGCGATCCGCACGTGCTACAGGCCGCTCCGCCCATGCCTCTACCGCTCGACAAGCTCCTCAACCCGCAACAACTGGAAGCCGCCACCTGGCCCGAAGGACCCGTGTGCATCGTCGCCGGCGCGGGCAGCGGCAAGACGCGCGTCATCACCCACCGCCTGGCGCACCTGGTGGAGACCGGCCGCGCGCGTCCGGAGGAATGCCTCGCCGTCACCTTCACCAACAAGGCCGCGCGCGAACTGCGTGACCGCGTGGACGTGCTGCTGCCGGGCACCGCCTACCGGATGTGGGTCAGCACATTCCACTCCGCCGCGGCGCGCATCCTGCGCGAGGCGCACGGTTACCTGGGGCTGCCGCGCGGGTTTGTCATCTACGACCAGGACGACAGCGTGCGGCTCATCAAGCAGATTTGCGGCGAGCTGAACATTGCCAAGGACCTCATCAGCACGTACGCGCACCGCATTGAGCAGCTCAAACACCAAGCCATCCCGCCGGAGAAGTTTGAGCCCGACCCGTTTGACATCCCGGGCAAGCGCGTGCGCGAGGTGTACACGGCGTACGAGGCGCGGCTGGCGCGCGCGGGCGCGGTGGACTTCGGCGGGCTCATTGTCCTGGCGCTGAAGGTGGCGCGGGAGAACCCGGAAGCGTCCTATTCACTGGGGCGCATCCGGCACGCGGTGGTGGACGAATACCAGGACGTGAACCGCGCGCAGGCTGCGCTGGTGGAGACGCTGGCACCGCGGCTGGGGAGCCTGGCCGTGGTGGGTGACGACGACCAGTCCATCTACCGCTGGCGCGGGGCCAGCGCGTACAGCCTGCTGCAGTTCACCGAGACCTTCCCCGCCACCCACCAGGTCCGCCTGGAGGAGAACTACCGTTCCACCGGCCGCATCCTGAAACTGGCCAATGAGATCATCCGGCAGAACCCGGGGCGGCTCACCAAGGAGTTGTGGACCCGCGCGGATGACGGCCCCATGATCCGGCTGCGCCAGCTGCGCGACGACCGGTCCGAGGCCGCTTGGGCGGTGGACGACAGCCTGGAGGCGATCCGCACCGGCACGCGCCCGTCGGAGCTTGCGTTCCTTTACCGCACCAATGCGCAGAGCCGGCCGTTGGAAGAAGCGCTGCACCGCGCGCGCATCCGCTACCGCATCCTGGGCGGCCTGCGCTTCTATGAACGCCGCGAGGTGAAAGACGTCGTTTCCTACCTGCGGCTCGTGGCCAACCCGGACAGCGAGATGGACCTGCGGCGCATCATCAACGTGCCCGCGCGCGCCATTGGTGACACCACGCTTTCGCAACTGGCCGCGGCGGCGCAGGCAGCCAAGGTGTCCTTGTGGGGCGCGCTGGCCCTGCCCGAGGAGGCGTTGGCCGCCGCGGGCATGAAGGCCGCCGGGCGCACCAAACTGCGGGAATTCGGCACCATGCTGGGCGAGCTGCGCGCGGCGTGCGCCGGGCGCGCGCCGGCGGTGGCCATCACGGAAGTCATTGCGCGGACCGCGTACGACCAGCACCTGCGCCTGGAGGAGGACGGGCAGGAGCGGCTGGACAACCTGGCGTCACTGGCGCGGGCGGCCAACGACTACGAGGAGGATGCGCGGCGCGCCAACGAGCCGGCGACGCTGGAGGCGTTCCTGGAGCGGGTGAGCCTGGAGTCTGGCGACGAGAACGAAGGCGCCGACAGCGCGGAGTCCGTGACACTGATGACGCTGCACTCCGCCAAGGGGCTCGAGTTTGACGCGGTCTACGTGATGGGCGTGGAGGAGGACGTGCTGCCCAGCGCGCGCGCGGTGTCGTCGGAAGACGCTGAGGCGCTCAACGAGGAGCGGCGGCTGGCATACGTTGGCTTCACGCGGGCCCGGCGCCGGCTGACGCTGTCCATGTGCCAGCAGCGCCTGGTGTTCGGCGAGATCCGCTACGGCACACCGAGCCGGTTCCTGCGCGAGTTGCCTCCGTCGTTTGTGCGCGAACACCTGGTGGGCGACCTGCATGCGATCCTGCCGCGTGCGGCGTTGGCCTCCGCGATGCCACGGTTTGACCGCGCACCGCGTCCTGAGCCGCGCAGCGTGGACCGCGGAGAGACCCGCGTGGTTTACGACGACGCACCCACGGCGCCGCGCCGGCCGCGCGCCACCACGGCCGTGCTGGATCTCGACGTGGACGAGCGGGACATGGTGGCGCCCCGGGGCGGCGGGTTTGCGCCCGGCTCCGGTGTGCTGCACGCGCAGTACGGGCGCGGCACGGTGGAGGGCGTCACCGGCACCGGGGACAACGCGCGCGTGGACGTGTTCTTCCCGGAGCACGGGCAGAAGCGGATTGTGGCCAAGTACCTGCGGCGGGCGTGAGTTGGGTTGCCTCAGCGGGGCCCGAGGACGCGGCTCCCGACACCAATCCAACCGTTACACCGGTGACATCCCCCCGACGATCTGAATCTACGGGAGTCGCCGTCACCGCGTGGGTTTCGCCGCGGCGACCAGCGCATCCCAGCGCCGCACGCGTTCATCATCTTCGCCGACGACGGTGACAAGCTGGGCCCGCACCCATGCCACGTCCAGGCGCGGGCCCTGGACCACCAGCAGCCGCTCCAGGTCGACAACATCCTTGGCGCGGAAGAACAGAAGCTTGAAGACGGCCAGGACCTCGGCGCTCAGGAACCACGCCTGGCTTCCTCCAACCCGGCGCAGCACGCGGCGGTCCTCCGCCTGCCTGCAGAACTCAATGCTGGCGGTGAAGACGTCAATGCGCAGGGTTCCCAGGTGGAAGACCATCAGCCCGTCACGCTCGGCCTCCTGCATGGCAACCGCTTCGTCCACCGTGCAGCCCAACTCGCGGAGCACAGCAAACACCGTCCGGAGGCGCTCTCCTGCAGCGAAGACGTTGATGTCGAGGTCCTTGGTGAACCGGGGAACGCCCCACAGGCCGTACGCCAGCGC
>JACRCW010000033.1 GCA_016218805.1 Deltaproteobacteria bacterium
GAGCTGCACGCTGCCCACGGGCACGGAGATGGTGATGCCGGGTGACAACGTGACCGTGACGGTTGAGTTGATCACGCCGGTGGCCATGGAGAAGGAGCTGCGGTTTGCCATCCGTGAGGGTGGCCGGACCGTGGGCGCCGGAGTCGTGGCGGAAGTGTTGGAGTGATCAGGGCGCGGTTGCCTTTGGTTTCAGCAAGAACCGTTTGAGGAGGGCGTTTCAATGCCCAGCCAGAAGATTCGGATTCGGTTGAAGGCGTACGACTACAAGCTCCTGGACCAGAGTGCCGGGGAGATTGTGGAGACGGCGCGCCGTACGGGAGCCAAGGTGGCGGGACCCATTCCGCTGCCCACCAAGATTTCGCGCTGGACGGTCCTGCGCAGCCCGCACGTGGACAAGAAGAGCCGGGAACAGTTTGAGATCCGCACGCACAAGCGGCTCCTGGACATCCTGGAACCCACCCAGCAGACCCTGGACGCGCTCATGAAGCTCGACCTGTCCGCTGGCGTGGACGTTGAAATCAAGAGCTGAGGCGGAGACGGCCATGGCCAAGATCGACGTCGTTGATTTGGGGAACAAGAAGGTCGGGGACATGGAAGTGTCCGACGACATTGTGGGCGCGCCCCTGAATTCTG
Organism: Deltaproteobacteria bacterium; assembly: GCA_016218805.1. GTDB lineage: Bacteria > Myxococcota > JACRCW01 > JACRCW01 > JACRCW01 > JACRCW01. The sequence continues at coordinate 634 of JACRCW010000033.1, forward strand.
CGCTCCTGTGGGAAGTGGTGCGCTGGCAGCAGGCCAAGAAGCGCCAGGGCACGCACAACACCAAGACGCGCTCTGAGGTGCACGGCACCAACAAGAAGCCGTACGCCCAGAAGCACACGGGCCGCGCGCGCATGGGTGACATCAAGACGCCGCTCAAGCCGGGTGGTGCCATTGTGCTGGGCCCGCGCCCGCGCGACTACAGCTATCACCTGAACAAAAAGGTGAAGGCCGGCGCGCTGAAGGTGGCGCTTTCCCAGCTGGCGCGCGAGAAGCGCCTCACCGTGATCAAGGCGTGGGACGTCACGGCGCCCCGCACCAAGGACGCGGAGACGGTGCTGGGCGCCCTGGGTGCCAAGCGCGCGCTGCTGGTGGACGTGAGCAACCAGAACCTCAAGAAGTCCGTCACCAACCTGCACGCGTACAAGTACGTCTCGCAGGGCGGCATCAACGTGTATGACCTGCTGAAGTTTGGGCACCTGGTCATCACGGAGACGGCGCTGAAGAACGTGGCCGCACGCCTGGCCGGAGGAACCCATGGCTGACCTCAAAGGCATCATCCGCCGCCCGCTCATCACGGAAAAGGCGCAGGCCATGAAGGCTGAAGCCAACAAGGTGGCCTTTGAGGTGCACCCTGACGCGACCAAGATCGACATCAAGTCGGCCATTGAGTCCGCGTTCAACGTGACCGTCCTCAGCGTCCGCACCATGGGCTTCCGCGGCAAGATCAAGCGCGTGGGCCGGAACATTGGCCAGCAGTCCAACTGGAAGAAGGCAGTCATCACCCTCAAGGAGGGTGATGAGATTGACGTGCTCGGGCAGGGCGCACAGGCCTGAGCGGTAACCACGGGTTGAATCAACCTGCCGATATCCGGCGCACACCGCACCGGGGCCATGGCAGGAGGTGAGTGGAACATGGGAATCAAGCGCTACAAACCAACCAGTGCCGCACGCCGGCTGACCACCGTGGCGGATTTCACTGAAATCACCGCGGACCGGCCGCACAAGAGCCTGTTGCAGACGCGCAAGCGCACGCACGGCCGCAACAACCAGGGCCGCATCACCGTGCGGTTCCGCGGCGGCGCGCACAAGAAGCGCTACCGCATGATTGACTTCCGCCGCGAGAAGCTGGGCATCCCGGCCAAGGTGGCGACGATTGAGTACGATCCCAACCGTTCCGCGCGCATTGCGCTGCTCTCCTACAAGGACGGCGAGAAGCGCTACATCCTGGCGCCGCTGGGCATGAACGTGGGTGACACCGTGATGAGCGGTGACACCGCGGACATCAAACCCGGCAACGCGCTGCCGCTCAAGGCCATCCCCATTGGCACCATCATCCACAACATTGAGATGAACCCGGGCGCCGGCGGCCAGATGTGCCGCGCCGCCGGTACGGGTGCGCAGCTGATGGCCAAGGAGGAAGGCGAGGCCCAGGTCCGCCTCCCGTCCGGTGAAGTCCGCAAGGTCCACATCAACTGCATGGCCACCATTGGCCAGGTGGGCAACCTGGACCATGAGAACATCCGCTGGGGCAAGGCGGGCGCCACGCGCTGGCGCGGCCGCATGCCGCACAACCGCGGCGTGACCATGAACCCGGTGGACCACCCCATGGGCGGCGGCGAAGGCCGTTCCTCCGGTGGCCGGCACCCGTGCAGCCCCTGGGGCATGCTCACCAAGGGCCACAAGACCCGCAACAACAAGCGCACGGACGGCCGCATCATCAAGCGGCGCAAGTGAGATTGGGAGTCACCAATGCCTCGTTCAGTCAAGAAGGGCCCGTTCGTTGACACGCACCTCCAGAAGAAGGTGGAGGAGCTCAACCGCACCGGCCAGCGCAAGGTGATCAAGACCTGGTCGCGGCGCAGCACCATCCTGCCGGAATTCGTGGGACACACCTTCGCGGTGCACAACGGGCGCAAGTTCATGCCCGTGTTTGTCAGCGAGAACATGGTGGGCCACAAGCTGGGGGAGTTTGCGGCAACCCGCACGTTCCACGGCCACACGGGCGACAAGAAGGTTGCTGCGCCGGCCGCCGGAAAGAAGTGAGGAGCGGAACATGAGCAAGCGTGAAAGGGAGAAGTCAGCCCGGCGCCGCGAGGCGCACAAGGGGGAGCCCGCGCAGGCGTCCCTGAACAACTTCAAGATGAGCGCCCGGAAGATCCGCCAGGTGGCGGACAACCTCACGGGGTTGAGCGTGGCGGAAGCCATGAGCGCCCTGGCGTTTTCGCTCAAGGGCCCGGCCCGGCCGCTGCGCAAGCTCATTGCCTCCGCGGTGGCCAATGCGGAGCGCAAGGGCGGGGCGGACCTGGACGCGCTGAAGGTGCTGCGCGTGGAGGTCAACATGGGCACCCCCATGCGCCGGTTCATGCCGCGCGCGCAGGGGCGCGCCACGCGCATCAAGAAGCCCACGTCCCACGTCACCGTGTGGCTGGGCGAGTGAAGCAGGCGTAAACGTTTCTCAAGGATTTCTCTCCGTCCGGAGGATGCTGTGGGTCAGAAAGTCAATCCAAATGGGTTCCGGTTGGGCGTCATCCGCACCTGGGATTCCAAGTGGTTCCGCCAGCGGGGCTACTCCAAGTGGCTCCATGAGGACATCAAGCTGCGTGAGTACATCCACGAAAAGCTGAAGTCCTCCGGCATCTCCCGCGTGGACATTGAGCGCGCCGCCAACAAGTGCAAGATCAACGTGCACACCGCGCGGCCGGGCATTGTCATTGGCAAGAAGGGCGCCGGGATTGAGGGCCTGAAGAAGGACATCCAGAAGTTCACGGAGAACGAGGTTTTCCTGAACATCCACGAGGTCCGCAAGGCCGAGACGGATGCGCAGCTGGTGGCCGAGAACGTGGCCCAGCAGCTGGAGCGCCGCGTGGCGTTCCGCCGCGCCATGAAGAAGAGCATCCAGACGGCCATGAAGTTTGGTGCCAAGGGCATCCGCGTGGCGTGCTCCGGCCGCCTGGGCGGCGCGGAATTGGCGCGCTACGAGTGGTACCGCGAGGGGCGGGTGCCGTTGCACACGCTGCGCGCGGACATTGATTTCGGGTTCTCCGAGGCGAAGACCACCTACGGCGTCATTGGCGTCAAGGTGTGGATCTTCAAGGGCGAAGTGCTGCCGCGCGGCGCCGCCCCGGCCCACAAGTGAATCAGCAGTAGAGGAGCAGAACCATGTTGCAGCCATCCAGGAGCAAGTGGCGCAAGCAGAGCAAGGGACGCGCACGCGGGGTTGCCACCCGTGGCAACTCGCTGGCGTTTGGTGACTTTGGGATGCAGGCCGTTGAAGGCGGCCGCGTCACGCAGCGCCAGATTGAGGCGGCCCGTATTGCCATGTCCCGCCACGTCAAGCGCGGCGGCAAGATCTGGATCCGGATTTTCCCGGACAAGCCCATTGTGAAGAAGCCCGCGGAGACCCGCATGGGTCACGGCAAGGGGCCGGTGGAGTACTACGTGGCCGTCGTGAAGCCCGGCCGCATCCTCTATGAGATGGAGGGCGTGGCGGAGGACATTGCGAAGGAAGCGTTCCGCCTGGCGGGGCACAAGCTGAATGTCAAGACGCGCCTGGTCTCGCGTCACACGGACGAGTGAGAGGAGAGGCGGCCATGGCGACGAAGAACGAGCTCAGGGAAAAGAGCGGCGAGGAGCTGGCGCAGCATGAGGCGGAGCTCCGCAAGGGCATTGCCGACGCGCAGTACAAGCACGCCACCCGGCAGCTGGAGGACACCGCGTCCATCCGCCGCCAGAAGCGCGAGCTGGCCCAGCTGCTGACGGTGAAGACCGAGAAGGCCCGCGGGATCACGACGACGAAGAAGACGGAGAAGAAGTGATGGTGGAAACCCCCAAGACCCCCGAGAGCTCCACCGCGCGCCGCAACAAGCGGACGCTCGTGGGCGTGGTCACCTCCGACAAGATGGCCAAGACCATCACCGTGGAAGTCACCCGGCTGGTCAAGCACGCCACGTACGGCAAGTACGTGCGGCGCCGTGCGCGCTTCAAGGCGCATGACGAGCGCAGCGAGGCCAAGATGGGCGACACCGTGATGGTGGTGGAATGCGCCCCCCTCAGCCGCACCAAGCGGTGGCGGCTGCAGAAGGTGCTGAGCAAGGCCGTGGAGCGCTGAGGCGCACCAGGGCGGGGCTACGGCACGGATGCGGCCGCGCGCGGGATGCGGGCGGCACGGGATGACCCGTCAGGATGACGGAAGGCAGTGAAGGAGAAGTGTCATGATCCAGACAAGCACGGTCCTTGATGTGGCCGACAACAGCGGTGCCAAGAGCGTCATGTGCATCAAGGTGCTGGGTGGCTCCAAGCGCAAGTACGCCGGCGTGGGAGACGTGATTGTGGTCTCCGTCAAGGAAGCCACCGCCACTGCCAAGGTGAAGAAGGGCGAGGTGATGAAGGCCGTGGTGGTGCGGACCCGCAAGGAGACCGCGCGCACCGACGGGACCTACATCCGGTTTGACGGCAACTCCGCCGTGCTGCTCAACGCGCAGCTGGAACCGGTGGGCACCCGCATCTTTGGGCCGGTGGCCCGTGAGCTGCGCGCCAAGAAGTTCATGAAGATCATCTCGCTGGCCCCTGAAGTCCTGTGACCGGCGAAGCCAAGGAATGACGCCATGAAGATCCGCAAGAATGACACGGTGAAGGTCCTGTCCGGGCAGCACAAGGGCAAGACGGCCAAGGTGCTGGAGGTCCTCCCGGATGAAGGCTACGTCCGCCTGGAGGCGGTGGGGACGGTGAAGAAGCACCTCAAGCCCAACCGGTCCAACAAGAACCCGCAGGGCGGCATTGTGGAGATGCAGGCGCTCATCCACATCTCCAAGGTGGCGCTGGTGACCCCCAAGAGCGCCACGCCGGTGCGCGTGGGCTACCGCCTCACGGATGACGGGAAGAAGCTCCGCGTCGCCCGCGGCAAGAAGACCAAGCTGGAAGCGATTGACTGATCGACGCGTTTTGTGCAAGGTGCCGCCCCCCCGGAATCCGGGCGCGGTGACGGTGAGAGGTTGACCATGTCGGAAGAGAAGAAGGGCCACGAGAAAGCAGCCAAGCCCGCCGCGGCCGACAAGCCCGCGGCCGAGAAGGCCGCCAAGGCGGACAAGCCCGCCGGCGGCGGTGAGAAGGCCGCCAAGGCCCAGGCGCCCGAGAAGGCCGCCAAGGCCAAGAAGGGCAAGGGCGGCGGCAAGGATGACGGCACCGCGCAGGTGCAGCGCCAGGCCGGCCTGCAGGCCAAGCCCCCCAAGCCCCCGCGCCTCAAGGGCTTCTTTGAGAAGGAAGTGGTGAAGCTCCTGCAGAAGGAGTTCAACTACAAGAACCCCATGCAGGTGCCCCGCGTCACCAAGGTGGTGGTGAACATGGGCCTGGGTGAGGCGGTGGCCAATCCCAAGATCATTGAGTTTGGTGAGCAGGAAATGATGGCGCTCACCGGCCAGAAGGCCATTGTCACCCGCTCCAAGAAGTCCATTGCCAACTTCAAGCTGCGCGAGAACCTGCCCATTGGCGTGATGGTGACGCTGCGGCGCGCGCATATGTGGGAGTTCCTGGACCGCCTGATGAACATTGCGCTGCCCCGCGTGCGTGACTTCCGCGGCGTCTCCGCCAAGGGTTTTGACGGCCAGGGCAACTACACGCTCGGCATCCGCGAGCACATCATCTTCCCCGAGGTCAACGTCGACAAGATGGACAAGATCAAGGGCATGAACATTTCCATTGTCACCACGGCCAGGACGGACGCGGAAGCGCGGGCGCTGCTCGCACACCTCGGCATGCCGTTCCGCAAGTGAGAGAGTGCTGAATGTCCACCACCGCTGATTTCGCTGCCATCGGCAAGAAGAAGAAGTTCAAGGTGCGGGAATACAACCGCTGCCTCGTGTGTGGCCGGTCGCGCGCGTACCTGCGTACGTTCGCCATGTGCCGCATGTGCTTCCGCAAGCGCTCCCTGGCGGGTGAAGTTCCCGGCGTGGTCAAGGCGTCCTGGTGAACGGCAAGGATTGAGAGGATATCAAGATGACGAGCACCGACCCCATCGCCGATTTCACCACCCGCATCCGCAACGCGCAGAAGGCGGGTCACGCCTCCTTCAAGGTTCCCGCGTCCCGCATCAAGCTCAAGATCGCCGAGATTCTGCGCGACGAGGGCTACCTGGGCGACGTGGCGCAGGAAGGCACCGGCCCCACCCGCAAGCTGGTGGTGCACCTCAAGTATGACAAGGAGCGCGTGGGCGTCATTGACGGCATCCAGCGCGTGTCCACGCCGGGCATGCGGGTGTACCGCGGCCATGATGACCTGGCCGAGGTCCGCGGCGGCATGGGCATGGCCATCCTGTCCACCAACAAGGGCCTGATGACGGACAAGCAGGCGCGCGCTGAGAAGGTTGGCGGCGAGCTGCTGCTCCGGGTCTGGTGAGCGGTTTTACCTGGTCTTTTCCCGGCGCGTGCCGGGCGGTTTCACGGAGACGGTCATGTCCCGCATTGGAAAGCAGCCGGTGGCCATTCCTGACAAGGTCAAGGTGACCATCAGCGGCCAGAACGTGAAGGTGGAAGGTCCCAAGGGGAAGCTGGACTTCTCCGTGAATCCCCGCGCCAAGGTGGCCGTGAGCGGCAAGGAGATCATCATCTCCCGCGTGAATGAAGAGCGCGAAACCCGCGCGGTGCACGGGCTGACGCGCGCCATTGTGGCCAACATGGTCAAGGGCGTGTCCACCGGGTTCCACCGCGGCATGGAGATCAACGGCGTGGGGTTCCGCGCTGAGGTCAAGGGCCAGAGCATCACGCTGACGGTGGGCTACAGCCACCCGGTGGAGTTCCCGCTGCCCCCCGGCATCACCGCTGAGGTGGAAAAGCAGACCAAGCTGACCCTGCACGGCGCGGACAAGCAGTTGCTGGGCGCCACGGTGGCCAAGCTGCGCGCGGTCCGTCCGCCGGAGCCCTACAAGGGCAAGGGCATCAAGTACACGGAAGAACACATCATCCGGAAGGAAGGCAAGACGGGCGCAGGTTGATGCGAAAACCGTTGCTTTCCAGGAGCTCCCATGTTGTCCATCAAGAATCTCCGCAAGCGTAATCCCAAGGTGGCCGCCCGGATGCGGCGCAAGGTCACCATCCGCAAGCGCGTGCGCGGCACCACTGAGCGCCCCCGCCTGGCGGTGTTCAAGAGCGCGCGCCACATCTACGCCCAGGTCATTGACGACACGTCAGGCCGGACGCTGGTGGCCGCCTCCACGCTGGACAAGGAGCTGCGCGGCAAGAAGATGAAGAAGATGGAAGCGGCCAAGGCGGTGGGTGCGCTGGTGGCGGAACGCTCCAAGGCGAAGAACCTGGGCGCGGTGGTGTTTGACCGCAACGGGTTCCTCTACCACGGCCGCGTGAAGTCACTGGCGGATGGCGCACGTGAAAAGGGCTTGAGCTTCTGAGCGGAGCGGGCCGGTAACGAACGGATTTGTTCGCCCGCACAGGGCGCTTTGGGTGGAACGTGGCTGAGACAGAGCAGGGCAAGAAGAATCGCGGTGGCACGGCGGCCCTGGTGGCCGCGGCGAGCATTGACCGCGGTGGCGACGACGGCGGCGACGAGCTCATTGACCGCGTGGTGCACATCAACCGCGTGGCCAAGGTGGTCAAGGGCGGCCGGCGGTTCAGCTTCAGCGCGCTGGTCGTGGTGGGTGATGGCGCCGGCCGGGTGGGCGTGGGTCTGGGCAAGGCCAATGAGGTCCCGGAAGCCATCCGCAAGGGGACCGAGCAGGCCCGCAAGAGCATGTTCACCGTGGCGCTCAAGGGCTCCAGCATCCCGCACGCCGTCAAGGGTCACTTTGGCGCGGGCCTGGTGGTGCTCCGCCCGGCGGCAGACGGCACCGGCGTGATTGCCGGTGGCGCGGTCCGCGCGGTGGTGGAGAGCGCGGGCGTGTCCAACATCCTGACCAAGAGCCTGGGGTCAGACAACCCGTACAACGTGGTCAACGCCACCATTGAAGCGCTCAAGAGCCTGCGCTCAGCGGAAGCGCACGCGGCGCGCCGCGGGCGCACCGTGGAAGCCAAGGCCTGAGGGAGTAGCCCGTCATGACCACGTCTACCAAGATTGTTGTGAAGCAGGTCCGCAGCATCATCTGCTGCTCGGAACGCCAGCGGCTGACGCTCAAGGGGCTGGGCCTCAAGCGCATTGGCCACACGGTGGAACTGCCGGACACGCCGGCCATCCGCGGAATGATCATCAAGGTGCAGCACCTGCTGGACGTGGCCGTCAAGGACGGCGCGCCCAAGCTGACTGGTGCGCGCCACCGCAACAAGAAGTCCTGACGGTCCCTTCAGGGAACGGTTGAGAGGCCAGACGCCATGGTGTTCATTGGATTGCACAACCTGAAGGCGCCCAAGGGCGCGCACAAGAAGGTCACCCGCCTGGGCCGCGGCGAAAGCAGCGGCCACGGCAAGACCTCCGGCCGCGGCAATAAGGGCCAGAAGGCGCGCAAGAGCGGCCAGGTCCGCATTGGTTTTGAGGGCGGGCAGATGCCCATCCAGCGCCGGACTCCCAAGCGCGGGTTCAAGAACCCGTTCCGCAAGGAGTACGCGGTGGTGAACGTGGGCGCCCTGGCCGAGCACTTCAAGGCGGACGCGGTGGTGGACCTGGCGGCCCTCAAGCAGAGCGGGCTGGTGAAGGCGGCGCTGGACGGCATCAAGGTGCTGGGCCACGGCGACATCAAGCACGCGCTGACTGTGAAAGCGCACCGGTTCTCCACCAGTGCCCGCGAGAAGATCGAGAAGGCCGGCGGCAAGATCGAGATCATCGCGGGTTGAGCGTTCCCGGGTGGCCGCTGAGCAGGCGGCCGGAACAGGGAGTCTGTCGGTGGCTACCGCAATCGCCAACATGTTCCGGATCCCGGAACTGAGGAAGCGAATCCTCTTCACCGTCGGGATCCTGGCCGTCTATCGCCTGGGCATCTTCGTCAGCACGCCGGGCGTGGACCGGCACGTGATGAAGCAACTGCTCAACCAGCCCAACAGCGGCAGTTTTGCCACGCTGTTCAACTTCTTTTCGGGCGGCGCACTGGAGCGGCTCAGCGTGTACGCGCTGGGGATCATGCCGTACATCTCCAGTTCCATCATCATGCAGCTGCTCACGGTGGTCATTCCCACCCTGGAGCGGCTCAACAAGGAAGGTGACCAGGGCCGGCGCAAGGTGGTGCAGTACACGCGCTACGGCACCGTGGTGTTGTCCATCATCCAGGGCACGGGCATTGCGTTCTGGCTGGAGCGCCTCAACTACCAGGGCAACTCCGTGGTGCGCCCGGAGTGGGCGGGCTGGGGCTTCCGGTTTGTCACCGTGGTCAGCCTGGCCGCCGGTACCGCGTTCATCATGTGGCTGGGCGAACAGATCACCGACCGGGGCATTGGCAACGGTATTTCGCTGATCATCTTCGCGGGCATCGTCGCGCGGCTGCCCAACGCGGTCATTGAGAGTTCCACCTACCTGCGTGAAGGCCTCATCCGCCCGTTCACCGCAGTGGGCCTGCTGATCGTCTCCATTGCGGTGATTGGGTTCATTGTGTTCATGGAGCGCGGCCAGCGCCGCATTCCCGTGCAGTATGCCAAGCGCGTGGTGGGCGGCCGTTCCTACGGCGGCCAGGCCACGCACCTGCCGCTCAAGGTCAACACCTCCGGCGTCATCCCGCCCATCTTTGCCTCCTCCATCCTGATGCTGCCGGCCTCCATGGCGGGGTTTGCGGAGTGGGGCTGGTTGGCCAAGGTGCGTGACACGCTGCAGGGGGACGGGTTCGCGTACCACACGCTGTATGTGCTGCTGATCATCTTCTTCTGCTACTTCTACACGTCCGTGACGTTCAATCCCGTGGACGTGGCGGACAATCTCAAGAAGTTTGGCGGGTACATCCCGGGCATCCGCCCCGGCAAGGCCACGGCGGACTACATTGACAAGGTGCTGACGCGCATCACGTTTGGCGGCGCGCTGTACATCTCCGCGGTGTGCGTGCTCCCGTCCATCCTGGTGCAGCAGTTCAACGTTCCCTTCCAGTTTGGCGGCACCGGCCTGCTCATTGTGGTGGGCGTGGCGCTGGACACGGTGCAGCAGGTGGAGAGCCACCTCATCACGCACCATTACGACGGCTTCACGGGCCCGCGGGGCCCGCGCATTCGCGGCCGGCGGGTCTCCATCCCCGGCGCACCGGTATCACCATGAGAGTCATCCTGTTGGGCGCTCCCGGTGCGGGCAAAGGCACGCAGGCCGGCTTCATCAGGGACGCCCACGGGATACCGCAAATCTCCACCGGGGACATGCTGCGCGCCGCCGTGAAGGCCGGCACGCCGCTGGGGGTGGCTGCCAAGAAGGTGATGGACGCGGGCCAGCTGGTGTCTGATGACATCATCCTGGGCCTGGTCAAGGAACGCCTCACGCAGCCGGATTGCGCCAAGGGCTACCTGTTTGACGGGTTCCCGCGCACCATCCCGCAGGCGCAGGCGCTCAAGGACCAGGGCGTGCGCGTGGAGGTGGTGCTGGAGATTGACGTGGATGACGCGTCCATCATTGAGCGGATGAGCGGGCGCCGCGCGCACCTGGCCTCCGGCCGCACCTACCATCTCAAGTACAACCCGCCCAAGGTGGCCGGGAAGGATGACGTCACCGGCGAACCGCTGGTGCAGCGTGATGATGACCGCGAGGACACCGTGCGCAAGCGCCTGGACGTCTATCACGCGCAGACGCGCCCGCTGGTGGACTTTTACAAGGCCTGGGTCGCGACCAAGGACAACGCCGCGCCCCGCTACGTAAAGGTCCCCGGCATGGGGACTGTGGAGGAGATCCGCCACCGCGTGCTGGAGGCCCTCAAGGCGTGACGCAGGTGGACCGCGCAGGCCGGCAGAGAAGCAGCCGGGATCCGTTCAGCGAGATACCGCTTGAACCCGCGCACCAGTTTTGATAGCTTCCGCGCCCCATTTGGGGTGGTGTGTCTTCAAGTCCCCGGAATCCAAGGGGAATACGGTTGGGAGCGGGCCATGAAGGTGAGAGCGTCGGTGAAGAAGATCTGTGACAAGTGCAAGGTGATCAAGCGCGGCGGCGTCGTGCGCGTCATCTGCAAAGAAGTCCGGCACAAGCAGCGCCAGGGCTGAACCAACCGTATTCGATTTCTGAATCCAGGAGGCCCCCGTGGCTCGCATTGCTGGTGTTGACCTTCCCCGGAACAAGCGCATGGATGTCGCGCTTTCGTACATCTACGGCATTGGCCGCTCCAACGCGAAGGACATCCTCGCCAAGGCGCACGTGGAGCTGGCCAAGCGCTCAGACGAGCTGACGGACGAGGAAGTGGTCCGCATCCGCGACGTGCTGGACGCCGGCTACAAGGTGGAAGGTGACCTGCGCCGGGACGTGTCCATGAACATCAAGCGCCTGATGGACCTGGGCTGCTACCGCGGCCTGCGCCACCGCAAGGGCCTGCCGGTCCGCGGCCAGCGCAGCCACACCAACGCGCGCACGCGCAAGGGTCCCAAGCGCACCGTGGGCCGCAAGGCGCCCGCCGCGCCGTCCAAGTGATTTCACTGAATTTCAACGGGTGCCACGCAGAGCGCGTGAGTTGCCCCGGGATGGACCATGTCTGAAGAGAAGAAGGAAGAAGGGGCCGCCCCCGCCGCTGCTGCTCCCGCCGGCGCGCCCGCTGAGGGCGCCGAGGCCAAGGGCCGCGCCAAGAAGGTCCGCAAGAACGTGCAGTCCGGCATTGCGCACATCAGCGCCACGTTCAACAACACGCACATCACCATGACGGACGTGTCCGGCAACGTGGTGAGCTGGTCCTCCGCCGGCGCGCGCGGGTTCCGCGGCAGCCGCAAGTCCACGCCGTTTGCGGCCCAGGTGGCCGCGGAAGATGCGGCGCGCAAGGCCATGGACCACGGCATGCGCACGGTCATTGTCAACGTGACGGGCCCCGGCGCCGGCCGCGAAAGCGCGCTGCGTGCGCTGGCCAACAGCGGGATGAAGATCTCGCTCATTCGCGACGTGACGCCCATCCCGCACAACGGGTGCCGTCCCGCCAAGCGGCGCCGCGTCTGATCGTCTTACCGCCCCGGCGCATGCCGGGGCCGGGTCCCGTGCAGAGCTCGACCTGCCGGGGCACGAAGCGCGTCACACCGTCCGCGGGACGGGGGTGACCACGGGGTCGAGCCGGTCGGGGCCATGGTGGCCTGCGACGGTCGCGCCCGGGATGCCTGGCATCACCGGGTAGGAGTGGAGAATGGCTCGTTATACGGGTTCGGTGTGCCGCCTGTGCCGCCGCGAGAACGTCAAGCTGATGTTGAAGGGTGACCGGTGCTATTCGGACAAGTGCGCCATTGAGCGCCGTCCGTATCCGCCGGGGCAGCACGGCCAGACGCGGAAGAAGTTCACGGACTACGGCATCCAGCTGCGCGAAAAGCAGAAGGTCAAGCGCATCTACGGCATGCTGGAGCGCCAGTTCCGCCGCACCTACCATGACGCCGCGCGCCGCAAGGGCGTGACGGGTGAAAACCTGCTGCTGGCCCTGGAGCGCCGCGTGGACAACGTGGTGTACCGCCTGGGCTTTGCCTCCACGCACGCCGAGGCCCGCCAGATGGTGCGCCACGGCCACTTCCGCGTGAACGGCCGCAAGGTCTCCATCCCCAGCTATCAGCTGAAGGCCGGTGACGAGCTGGTCCTCAAGGACCGCTCCAAGAAGAACCAGCACATTGCGGACAACCTGGCCGCGGTGGACCGCCGCGGCAAGGTGGCGTGGCTGGAGCTGAACAAGGACGAATTCAAGGGCAAGCTGCTGCAGCTGCCGTCCCGCGAGGACGTCACCATGCCCATCCAGGAACAGCTCATTGTTGAGTTGTATTCCAAGTGAAATAGCCAAGGCGCCCGCGGACGCGTTGCGAAGGCGGGCGCAACTGGTGGCGGCGGGTTTCCCGGGTGGTCCGGGAGGCGCGCGCGCCGCTGGAACGTGGCCGGATCATACTCTCCGCGCCCACACCCCCGGAGTCATCCATGCACCGCAATTGGCGAGACCTCATCCGTCCCAAGAACGTCCAGGTGGACCGCGACACCCTCACGCCGACCTACGGCCGGTTTGTGGCGGAGCCGCTGGAGCGCGGCTACGGCATCACACTGGGCAACGCCATCCGGCGCATCCTGCTCACGTCCCTGCAGGGCGGGGCCATCTACGCCATCCGGGTGGAAGGCGCGCTGCATGAGTTCACCTCCGTTCCCGACGTGGCCGAGGACGTGACGGACATTGTCCTGAACCTCAAGGAAGTGAAGCTCAAGCTGCACACGCATGAGCAGCGCAACCTCCGCATTGACGTGACCGGCCCCAAGAAGGTGACCGCGCGGGACATCATCCATGATGCGCAGGTGGAGCTGCTCAACCCGGACCACCACATTGCCACGGTGTCTGAGGGCGGGAAGCTGAAGATTGAGATGGTGGCCCGCAAGGGCCGCGGCTACGTGGCCGCCGCGGAGACGCGCGGAGAGAACCTGCCGGTGGGCTGGCTGCCCATTGACGCGCTGTACAGCCCCATTGCGCGGGTCAACTACAACGTGACCAACGCGCGCGTCGGGCAGCGCACGGATTACGACAAGCTGGCCATTGAGGTGTGGACCGACGGGTCCGTCAAGCCTGAGGACGCCGTTGGTATCGCCGCCAAGATCGTCAAGGAGCAGGTCCAGATCTTCATCAACTTTGAAGAGGAGCTGGAGCCGGAGCTGCCGGCCTTTGAGCCGCAGGCTGAGAAGATGAACGAGTCCCTGCTCAAGACGGTGGACGAGCTGGAACTCAGCGTGCGCAGCATGAACTGCCTGCAGAACGCCAACATCAAGTACATCGGCGACCTGGTGCAGAAGTCCGAGAGCGAGATGCTGAAGACCAAGAACTTCGGCCGCAAGTCGCTCAAGGAGATCAAGGACGTGCTGGCCGACATGGGTCTGAGCCTGGGCATGAAGCTGGAGGCGTGGCCGCCCAAGGACCTGCTGGCGCCGGCGACCGGGTCGGGTGGCAACGGCGGGGCTGGGACCCCACCGGAAGGCAGCGTCTGAGGAAACCGGGGCCTTACCGGCCCCCATTGAGAGCGTTTACCCGCAAGGGGTGCAGTCATGATTCACGGCAAAGCTGGCAAAAAGTTCTCACGCACCAAGGCCCACCGGAAGGCCCTCTTCCGCAACATGGCCACCGCGCTGCTCCGCCACGAGCGCATCCAGACCACCGAGGCCAAGGCCAAGGCGCTCCGCCCCTGGGCGGAGAAGCTCATCACGCTGGGCAAGCGTGGTGACCTGCACGCGCGCCGGTTGGCGGCGGGCCGCATGCATGACGCCGAGGTGTTGGACAAGCTGTTTGCCGAGCTGGGGCCGCGCTTCAAGAACCGCCAGGGTGGTTACACGCGGATCCTGAAGCTGGGGCACCGGGTGGGTGACCAGGCGCCCATGGCCATCATTGAACTGGTGGACACCAGGGCCACCGGGTGAGTCCGGGCCCGGTTGGACCGGGCCGAAGCAGCAGCGCGGGGATGGGCGCGTCGTCGACGCCCGTCCCCGCGTTCGTTTTGGACCTGCCGCCGCTTCCGCCTCCCCCCGCAAGCGGGGGGAGGTCGACCCGGCGCTGGGCGCCGGGTCGGGTGGGGGGCGGGGGCAGTGGGGCGTCCGGTGGCTCCTCCCACGCGGACCGCTTCCCATCCCCGCTGAGAGCGAAGCTACCGAAGCGTGCGCGCAGGGGACCGCCGTGAGCCGGCCGCCGCATCAGGCTGCGCGCGACGCGCTGGTGGGGGCGGTTCTGGCCGCGGGGGATCTGTGGACGGCGGGGCTGTGGCACCCATCCTTGTGGGCGTGGCGCATGGAGCACGCGCTGCGGCGCGGTTTTGGATCCCGCTCCGGCGCGCGCTTTGGCGCGCAGCTGGCGTCACGCCAGGTGGGGGAACCCGCCGTGGCCATGGTGCAGGGGGACACGCCCTGGAGCGTCCTGGCGCGCGTGGCGCGGGACACGGGGCTCTGCGCCGGGCAGGTGTTTGTGGACGCGGGGGCGGGGCAGGGGCTTGCGGCCGCCGTGCTGTCCGCGCTCACCGGCGCGCGCGGGTGGGCGGTGGAGCCCATGGCGCTGCTGGGGGAGCGGGCGCGTGCGGGGTTTGCGGCGGCGCGGCTGCCGGTGACCTGGGTGCGCACCCTGGAAGAGGTCCCGGTAGCAGAATGCACCCTGGCCTGGGGCGCCTGGACGTGCGTGGACGCGCCGTCCCGCGCCGCGCTGGAGGCCCGCCTTCTTTCCATGCGGCAGGGCGCGTGGCTGGTCACGGTCACGCACCCGGCCATCCACGCGGGGTTCGCCCGGCAGCGGGAGACGGCGCACCTGTTCCCCTGGGGCCGCGCCGAGGTCCACTGGCACTTGCGCGCTTGACGTCGCCACCGGGCGGGGACACAACGCGCCCCCAACCTTCCCCTGGAGGCCTCCCATGGTCGATTTTGTCCTCACCCCGGAGCAGGAACAGCTGCGCAAGACGGCGCATGAATTCGCGGAGAAGGTGATCCGCCCGCGCTCCGCGCACCACGACGAGACCGGCGAGTTCCCCACCGAGATCATCAAGAAGGCCTGGGAGATTGGCCTGGTCAACACGCACATTCCGCAGGAATTCGGCGGGCTGGGCCTGCCGGTCTTTGACGAGGCGCTCATTGAGGAGGAGATGGGCTGGGGCTGCACCGGCATCTCCACCGCCATCACCGCCAACACGCTGGCGCAGGCGCCGCTCATCGTTGGCGGCGGCACTGAGCTCAAGAAGAAGTACCTGGAGCCGTTCCAGGAGCGCTCCATGATGTGCAGCTACGCCGTCACGGAGCCCACCGCCGGTTCGGACGTGGCCAGCCTAAAGAGCACCGCCAGGAAGGTGGGCAATGACTACGTGCTCAACGGCCAGAAGGCGTGGATCACCGGGGCCGGCAAGGCGGACTGGTTCTTTGTGCTGGCGTACACGGACAAGGCCGCCGGTCACAAAGGCATGTCCGCGTTCATTGTGGAGAGCAAGAGCCCGGGCATCACCATTGGCAAGAAGGAACAGAACATGGGGCAGCGCGCGTCAGACACGCGCGGCATCACGTTTGAGGACGTGAAGGTGCCCGCGGAGAACCTGGTGGGCGGCGAAGGCCAGGGATTCCGCCTGGCCATGGCGGCCTTTGACCACACCCGCCCGCTGGTGGCGGCGGGCGCGGTGGGCCTGTCCCGCGCGGCCATGGAACACGCCATTGAATACGCCAAGACGCGCAAGACCTTTGGGGTGCCCATTGCGGAGCACCAGGCCATTTCGTTCATGGTGGCGGACATGGCCACCGAGATTGAAGGCGCGCGCCTGCTGACCTGGCGCGCGGCCTGGGAGATTGACCAGGGGCGGCGCAACACCAAGTTTGCGGCGTTTGCCAAGCGCTTTGCCGCGGACACCGCCATGAAGGTGGCCACCGACGCGGTGCAGGTGTTTGGCGGCAACGGCTTCAACCGGGAATACCCCGTGGAGAAGCTGATGCGTGACGCGAAGATCTTCCAGATCTACGAAGGCACCAGCCAGATCCAGCGCCTCATCATTGCCCGTGAATTGTTCGTTCGCTGAAGGAGGAACCCGCCATGACCCGTCACCCCCTGATTCCCGTTGTCCTGTCCGTTGCGCTGGGCGCGTGCGCCGGCATCACCGTCAACACCGGCAACCCGCGCCCCAACATCAACATCGCCAAGAGCGAACAGAAGATGAAGCTGGAGCTGGGCACCGACGTGCGCGACACGTTCAAACAGCCCGGCACCAACAACATGGCGGAGTTTGAGGTGAAGGGCTGGCACGGGACCCTGAAGAACGGGTTCAAGAACGGGTTTGGGAAGTTCTTCACGCTGGTGGATGATGGACAGGAGCTGTCCCTGCAGGTGGAGACGGCGGAGCTGTCCTTTGTGCCGGCGGCGGTGGCGGCAGACGGGAACACCGCCGCGGTGCGCGCGCAGGTGCGCTTCAGCGCCAACCTGGTGGACCCCACCGGCAACGTGGTGAAGCGCATGGCGGGCACCGCGGAGTCCAAGCAGTCCACCGGTGATCGCGGTGAGACCGGCCGCATTGCGGATGGCGCCGTGGAGTCCATGTACGAGGCCATCGCCGCCGAGGCGTTCGCCACCAAGTAGGATGCCCATGGGCTGGCTCACCGCGTTGTGGTGCGTGGCCGCCCAGGCGCCACCGGCAGCGTCCCCGGACGTGGTGCTGGTCCTTCCCATTGAGTCCCGCACCCCCGCGCTGGCTGACGAAGCGGATCTGCTGACCACCGCACTGGCGGACGCGCTGCGCAAGCAGTCCGGCTGGAAGGTGGTGACCCTGCGCGACGTGGAAGGCGCGCTCAACCTGGAGATGAAGAAGCAGCTGGCGGGCTGCGGGACGGCCTCCTGCGCGGCGGAGATTGCCGGGGCGCTCAACACCGACCAGGTGGTGCTGGGCACGTTGGGCACCGTGGGCGAAAACAACATGCTGCTGAGCCTGTCCCGCATGAAGGCCGGCACCGCGGCCATCCTGGGGAGCGCCACGCTGCGCATCCGCTCGCATGACCCGGGCGAGGTCCTGGACGCGATGCCCGGCGCGGTGGCGGAGCTGCTGGGCCACGCGGGTGCGGTGCCGCCGCCGACGTCAACGACGCCGGCGAACGTGCTTGGCGCGGTGGTCACGCCGGCCCGTCCGGATCCCGCGCCACGGCCCCGCCGGATCCACGCCGATCACGTTGAAGTGGACCGCTTCATGACGCCGCTGCTGGGCCCGCAGCGCGAGGAACTCACCTGGCCGGGTTTCTACACGCGCGTGGGCCACCCGGAGCTGGCCGCCGCGTACTCCGCCCGCACGGCGTTCCGGTGGGGACTGCGCGTCGCCGCGGTGCTGCTCATCCTCGCGGGGATTCCCGCCATTCCCGCGGCGTCTTTGGTGGCCACCGGTCTGATGCTGGGCGTGGGCGTGTCACCGGTGTGGCTGCCCCAACAGGGCGGTCTGGCGCTGGTGGGCGGGGTGGTGGTGGCCGGCGTGCTGGCCATGGTGGGGCTGATCCTGGGCGGGGCGCTGGCCCTGGTGGGGGCCATCCTGGGCGGCGTGGGGTTGTTCCTGTGGGCCGCGCTGATGGACCCACAGCCCGCCAGCGACGAGGAAATCCGCTCTATCGCCGAGGCGCACAACCGCAAACTGGACGAATCACCCTGAAAATGGCTCATTCAATGGTGATGGGCCGCGGGCGCTTCTTCAGCTTGCGGCGGTCCACGCGGTCCGCGCCCAGCGCGTGCCCGTGCAGCAGGGACTCCACCAGCGCAGCGTCGGCGGGTGGGAAGGACAGGCCGCGCAACTCCTCGGAGGTGATCCAGCGCAGGTCCGCCACTTCAATCTTCTGCGGCTCGCCCAGCAGGTGGCAGGCGTAGACGCGGAAATCCAGGGTGAATCCCCGGTATTCGTGGATGATGGCAAACACCCGGTCCGTGACCCGGCAGTCCACGCCCAGTTCCTCGCCGATTTCGCGCTTGAGGGCGGCGCGGTCACCTTCCCCGGGCTCCACCTTGCCGCCGGGGAACTCCCACAGGCCGCCCATGGGGCCGCCCTCCGGGCGCTGCGTGACCAGGAAGCGCCCGTCCGGGCGCCGGCAATAGGCGGCCACCACGCGCAGCCGGCGCGGGCGGAACCGGCGGCGGTCACCGTCGCCCGGGGGCGGGGGAGGCGGGGGCGGGGGCGGCGGGAAGAACGTCACCACGGCGCGCGCTGGGCCGCCGCGGGACCGGAATACCGGTCGCTCAGCGCGTGCAGCCACCCTCCGTTGGACAGCAGGAACAGCAGGTTGCCGTAGATGGCCGGCGCACCGGTGAAACCGGGCTTGCCGCCGTAATACTGCAGCGGGCGTCCGTCCGTGGCGTTGAGCACGCACAGTGCGCCAGCGTCATTGGATACCAGCACGCGCCCGCGGTGCAGCACCGGCCGTGACGCGCCGCCCTTGTCAAAGCTGTACTTCCACCGCACCTTCCCGTCCGCGCGGGACAGCGCCACCACCTGGCGCGGCCCGGCTACGACAATGAGGTTGGCCCCCACGGTCATGCGGTTGACGCCGTCCACCTTGTCCGTGCTCCAGCGCGTGGCACCGCTGAGCGGGTCCAGCGCGTGCACGCCGCCGTGAAAGGCCGCGGCGTACAGCGTACCCGCGTCGTACGCCAGGTCCGCGTCCACGTCGAGGAAGTCATCTCCGCGGCCAATGGGCGTGTTCCACAGCGCGTGGCCGTCCTCCACCTCAAGTGCGCTCACCGTGCCGTCCGCGTGGCCGGCAAACACCACGTGCAGCGGTTCATCTCCTTCGCGCAGCACCACGCCGGCGGCGGGCGCGGACTCACCCAGCAGCGAAATCCCGACCGGGAGCGGGTGGCGCGCCTGCCACAGCCATTCGCCGGTGGCGCGGCGCAGGGCCACCACCGTGTCCTGCCCGGTGTGCGCAAACACCCGGTCACCCATCACGGTGACCGGCGCGGTGACCTCCGCGTCCAGCTGGGTGCGCCAGTTGAGGTGCCCGGTGCCCTTGCGAAGGCTGGACACGCCACCGTCGTCGGCGCCCACCAGCACGTTTTCGCCGTCCAGCACCGGGGCGGAAGAAACGCGGCCTTCCGTCCGGTACTTCCAGATGACTTCGCCGCTGCGGATGGAGACGCCGTAGAAGTGGCGGTCAGAGGTGCCCACCAGGACCAGCCCGGTGGAGGGGTCAATGACGGGGCTGGCCAGTTCGCGGCGGTTCCACGCGGCGCCCTGGGTGATCACCTCCAGCACGTTGGCGTTGCCGCTCTCCTGCTTGACCAGGCGCGTGACGTACATGGGCCCGTAGACCAGGCGCGCGTCCGGCGCCGCGCCGCGCGGGGTGGGGCGCACGGGGTCCCGCCAGTCCAGCGGGGACCGGTCCAGGGACGGTTCGCCCAGCCACGCCGGGAGTTCCACGCCAAACGGCTTGGCCCCCAGGGCAAACACCATCAGGACCGCCGTTCCGGCAGGGCGCAGCGCGCGGCGGGTCATGTCAGTTGGCCGCCAGCAGCTCTTCAGCGCGCGCCTTGAGGGGCGAGGTTTCAAAGTCCTTTTCCTTGCTGAGCTTGCCCAGCAGGTCCTTGCCCTTGGTCTTGTCCGCAGCGTCGGCGCTGCCCACCAGGATCCGGCCCGCGTTGAAGTAGCCGATGTCGCGGCCCTGCTTGCCGGGGAGGGTGACCATCTCCTCAAACGTCTTGGCGGCGTCCTTGGTGTCGCCCTTGGCTTCCTGGGCGGAGGCCAGGCCCTGCAGGCCCACCCAGCGCATGGCGTCGGAGGCGGAGGTGTCGCGGATGAACTTCTGGTAAGCGGTGATGGCGTCGGCGTATTCGCCCAGGTGGGCGTGGGTGTCAGCCAGGTAGAGCAGGGCCAGGCGGCCCGCGCCGTTGCCGGCGTGCTTGTCGGCCACGGGTTTGAGCGCGTCCCGTGCGGCGGTCCACTTCTCCTTGGCGGTGGCGAAGGGTTTTTCGTCTTCGGCGGTGGCGTCAGGTGCGGAGACGGCGGAGACGGGGCGGTGGTAGGGCTTGAGGGCGCGGTAGAGGTCCAGGGAGGCTTCCGAGTTGCGGCTGCCTTGGTACCAGGAGAGCGCGCCCACGAGTGCGGCGCCGCCGAACAGGACGGCGATCCCGGTGAGGACGGTCTGGCTGTTGTCCTGGAGCCACTGGAAGGCGCGGCCGGTGGTGGAGATGAACTCGTCAGGCTTGAGGAGTTCTTTCTTCTCCTGTTTCTCTGCGTCTTTGTCCTGTTGGGTCTTGAGTTTCTGGACCACGGCGGCGGCCTCGTCTGGTGGGTGGCGAAAGGGCTGGCAGGCTAGGAAGGCGCGGACGACGGTGTCAAGTAGGACCGGCCCGCGCTGCAGGGACGCCGGTCCCACAACCCACAAACAGGCCCAAACCCTGCGCCGCGTTTACCCCCGGCTCCGCTTCCACATCATCATGGCGCCGGCACAACCTCTCAAGGCCGCAGGGCGGCGCGGG
Source organism: Deltaproteobacteria bacterium (assembly GCA_016218805.1). Classification (GTDB taxonomy): domain Bacteria; phylum Myxococcota; class JACRCW01; order JACRCW01; family JACRCW01; genus JACRCW01. The sequence continues at coordinate 21,620 of JACRCW010000033.1, forward strand.
CTTGTGACAAGGAGAAGAATGGGTCTGCGACCGGCGGGGACGCCGGTCCTACACGCAGGACCAACTCCGCTTCCACATCACCAGGGCGCCGGCACAAGGGCCAGTCACAAGCAGCGAGGCGATTCAATCCTGAGCCACCCCATGATTGCCAAACAACCGCGCCGCGTTTCCCCCCAGCACCGCTTCCACGTCGTCAGGGCGCAGCGCCAGCGCCGCGGTGCGGCGCAACTCGCGATCCCACGCGTACGGGAGATTGGGAAAATCCGTGCCGTACAAAACGCGGTCCGGCCGCGCCTCCACCAGGCGCCGCGGATTCTCAATCGCGAAGTAATCCGCCAACACCATGGTCGTGTCCAGCCACAGATTGTCGTGCTTTTCCAGTAACTCCGCATATCCGTTAAATTCATCCGCTCCCAGGTGCGGGACCACCAGCCGCAGCCGCGGGTGATCCCGCAGCACGCGGTCCACCTTCCAGGCCGCGCACGTTTCACGCGGGTCCACGGGGTAGGCCGGGCTGTACGGCTGCCGCCCCGCGTGCATCACCAGCGGCAGGTCCAGCCGCTCACACGCCGCGTAGATCTCCTCCATGGCCGGCAGGTCCGGCCCAAACCCCTGCACGTGACAATGCAGCTTCACGCCGCGCAGCCCCAGCGCGTGCGCGTCCTCCAGGATCTTCACCGCGCCGTGTTCGCCGGGGAACACGGTGGCGGTGCCGGTCACCCACGGATGTTCCCGCGCCACCGCGGCAACGTAGGCATTGAGCCCAGCAGCCATTCCCGGCTTATGTGCGTAGTGCAGCGCCACCACGCGCTTGACCCCGCGCGCGCGCAGGAACGCGAGCACGCCCTCCGTGTGCAACCGGTAGCGGATGGGCCACGCGTTGACATCAAACCAGCGCCACAGTGCGTGGAAGACGCGGTCCGGGAACAGGTGCACGTGCGCGTCCACCACCGGCGGAAGGTCTGCGGCCACCGCGGCGCCTTCCTCGTCGTCCAGGGCGCGCAGCGGGAGCTCCATGCCGGAGTTGGCGCCCAGCGTGTGGCAGCAGGGAAGGGGCAGGTCCGCGGCCGCGGTGGGCGGGTGGAGCATGCCCCCGGGTGTTCCACGCGCGCCGCGCCGCGTGCAACGTTGCGGCGGCGGGCCGGCGGCGCCTACATCACGGCGGTGATGTTCCCTGCACCGCTGGTTGCTCTGCTCGCCGTGGCCGGCGCGGCCCCACCGGGTGTGCTGCATTCCGCGCGCGCGGGCAGTGTGGAGATCCGCTGGCTGGCCGCGGCAGGCCGCCCCACAGAATGCGCCGCCATGCAGTTCCACGTTGGGGGCCGCCGTGCCGGGGGGGACCGGTTTTCCGCCGCCTGTTCCCCGGTGCGTGACGTCTTCTCTCCGGGCGGACGCTGGGCGCTGTTCCTGCTTTCACCGTCCGGGCCGTTCCACGTGGTGTCCGCCGCGTCCCTGCCGGCGTACGCGGAGGGGGGCATGCCGGACGCGGTGGTCTACCCCGCCGAACCGCCGGGCATGCCCCCCAGTCCCGCGCGGCAGGTTGCGTTTCTTGGTTGGCGCGGAACGGACGCCTTTGAAATGCTGGGAAAGGCGGACGGCGCGGTGGAGCGGTTCACGTACAACGCGGACACCGGCCGGGCGGTTCCAACGTGTTTGCTGGACGGGTACCGCCGCCGTTGCGCGTTTCCATCCCCCGGCGGTGAATACACGGTTTTTGTTCCGCGGGACGGATTCCACGTGGTGGCAAAGGGCGCCATTCCCGGTTTTCTTGCCGGGACGGGGGGCGGAACGCGCTTTCCCGCGGCCTTGCCCGCAGGCCTGGTGCGGCCGGTGTTCCAGCGTTGGGACGGACCGGGGGCCGTGGTGATCCACGCGGTGGATGCAGCCGGCCAGGCGGTGGAACTGGTGTTTTCCCCTGCAACGGGGACCTTCACCGCCCCGCGCGTGGTGGAGGTCAGCTGGACGGGGTGGCCCGCCTCGCCCTGACCACGCGCGCCCCGGCGAGCAGCAGCAGCACCGAGGGAATACCGCCGGAATCGGAATCGGCGGCCCGGCAGGAGCACGTCTCCGCCGGTGGCGGGTCGCTGCCGGCATCGGCTGGCGGCGCGGTTCCCCCGTCCGCGGGGAGGACCGCGCCATCCCGCAGCGCGGACGCATCCACCGGCGAGGCGGCGTCCGCAGCCACGGACGCGTCAGTCGTCACCGCCGCGTCAACCGTGACGGCGGCGTCCACCGGGCCCGCGTCCGCCCCGCAGCCTGACGTCACGCCCAGGTACGGATTCCAGCAGTATTCCAGCGAAAACGGCGCCGGAAAACCCAGGCGCCGGAACATGGTCCAGGCGGGATCAAAGAACTGCTCGCCTTCGGCGGAGACGCCCGCGCCGGGGTCCTGCGTCCAGGCTGCGCCCGGAGAACTGCCGCGGTCACCGCGGTATTTCCGGCCAATTCCCGTGGGACAGGTGAACTGGTTGCAGCGGGATCCTGCGTAGTCCAGCGCATCCGCAAACGGGGTCCCCACGCCCAGCTCGTGGATGTGCGGCCAGATGGTGGTGTCCAGCGGCGCCAGCACGTAGCCCGCCTCCACCGCCTGGTCCGTCACCACCGCCGGCATTCCCGGATTCCGGTCCGGCCGGTAGATGACGCCTGTCTTGTCAATATGCGGTGTTTCGGCGTGGTTGCAGGTGAGCTGCAGGTCCGGGAACAACCGGTTGGGCGGTGAGAACCCGCCGCACAACCCGTGCCCCACCATCTGGGAGTACACCAGCGGCCGCCCGGTGCCGGCCTCCCGCTTGACTTCGCCACGGACCGGCCCCGCACCGTCGGTCACGCCCGCCGTGCCCCGGTACGCGAACCACTCCAGGTGGAAGCGCACCTCCATCGCCTCCAGCGTCCCCAGCGCGCCGTCGCGGCGCACCACCATGAGGATGCTCTCCGTGTCGTGTTCGTGCCCGTTGGTCAGCTTGAAATCCAGCGGGTGGTACGGCTGGTACTGGATGAACCAGTGCGTTGGCGTCTGTTGGACGGACCAGTAGACGGTGGCCACCAGCGGGCAGCCCTGGTTGGCGCATGCGGGCGCCGAGCAGTCCCCGCTGTTGGCCCAGCATTCCATGTTGTCCGCGTTGTCCACCCCATCCCAGTTCCCGTCAAAATCAAACCCGGAATACAGGTCTTTGAGCGGGTCGTGAATCTCCTGGAAAATCACCGGGGCGTGCTGGAGCGCCAGGGCGGCGGCCTCCGGCGGCTGGGCCGGCAGCGCCAGGAAAGCCACAAAGAGCTGGTGCATGGGCCGTCTATTAGCCCCGCGTTGGGTGGCTGAACATGGGTGGTCGGGCTCACAGGCTGGTGCAGATCGTCACTGGCAGGCTGGTCTTGGGCGGGCAGAATCCCTAGCTGTGGATGAGCATCGCACTCAGGAGGGGTTCCACATGCGCGCGAATTGGGGACTGTGGGCGGTTGCAGGGACCATCGGATGCGCGGCCCCGTGGGACCAGGCGGTCAGCCCGGCGGTGGCCGTGGAAAGCGCCTTCCTGCGCGGCCAGGTCGGGTACGTGGATCAGATTGACCAGGTGGCGGATGACGCGTTCCTCAGTGACGACGGAGCGTGGACGACGCTGCAGGTGATGGTGGACCGCCAGGGTGAAGCGGCCATGGCCCTGGTGGACATCCAGGGAGGGCTGGGCCTGCTGATCCAGGGTGAAGTGCCCGAATGGACCGAGGGCCGCTCGTTGCCGCAACCGCTGGTGGTGACGGGTTGCTCCGGTCTGGCGCGTGGCATGTGGGACTATGACGCGGAGGCGGATCTCACGGACGTCCGCATCGTGGACTCGCCCGCGCCCGGGTTGCGCCGCGTGGAGTTTGTCTCCCATTGGGCGGGCGACCATCAGGGGCTTCCGCCGCACAGCGTGCAGGGTCACCTGGACGTGCGCGCCCTGGACGAGGACCGGAGCCCGCCCGAAGGAGCCGCAGCAGAGCCCTCCGGGCTGCCGGTGGTGGCCGGCAACGGCGTGGGGACGCTGCACGGCGCGCGGGTGCTTGGCCGCCCGGCCCAGGCCGCCGCGTCCTCCTATGACGGAGGCCGCGCGGTGGTGCTGACCTGGACGGTGGACCGGCGGGATGTCGTTGTGGCCGTGGACGTGCGGGCGGACCGCGTGGATGGCCCGGTGAGGGACGGAGCCATGGACGTGTCCGCGGCCATGCCGGGATGGGGCAGCCCCGCGCTGTCTGAACTGAATGCGCAGACCACGGATGACGGGGCCCAGCGCTGGTACGCGTTCACCGCGCGCTGGGTGGACGGGAGCGAGTTGAGCGCGTCGTTCGCGCTGCCCCGCTGAACCCGTGGGGGTTCACCACACTTCGCAGCGGTTGGCGGCGGGCTGCATCATGGGCGCGTCATCCTTGCAAGCAAACGCTTCCTTGAACGTGGCCAGGTTCCCCAGCGGGCCGTTCACGCGCCACTTGGGGGGACTGTGCGGGTCCGTGGCGGCGCGCATGCGCGCCATCTCGTCGCGGTACTTGGAGCACCAGGACTGCGCGTAGCCGTAAAAGAACTGCTGCTGCGGCGTGTATTTGAACTTCTTGAGGTCCGCGTTGTCCTTGGTGGCCAGCATCATGGCCATGAAGCTCAGCTTGAGCCCGCCCAGGTCCGCGGTGTTCTCGCCCAGCGTGAGCTGCCCGTTGATCTTGATGTCCTCAATCGCCGTGTACCCGTCGTACTGGGTCTTGACGCACGCGGTGCGTTCGCTGAAGGCCTTGGCGCTCTCCGCGGTCCACCAATCCGTGAGATTGCCCTGCGCGTCAAACTGGCGTCCCTCGTCGTCAAACCCGTGGGTGACTTCATGTCCCACCACCATGCCCATGGCGCCGTAGTTCACGGGCGCCGTGGCGTCCTTGTTGAAGAACGGGGGCTGCAGGATGCCCGCGGGGAAGACAATCTCGTTCCACTGCGGGTTGTAGTACGCGTTCACCGTCGGCGGGGACATGTACCATTCCGTGCGGTCCACGGGCTTGCCAATCTTCCCCAGGTCCCGCCGCGCTTCAAACTGCGCCAATGAACCCGCGTTGGCTGCAAAGTTGCCCCGCGCGATCTTGACGCCGTCATACTTCCGCCAGGTGTCCGGGTAGCCCACCTTGTTCATGATGGTCTTGAGCTTGCCCAGCGCCTTCTCCTTGGTCGGCGCGTCCATCCACGCCAGCGTGGCCAGGTTGTCCTCAAATGCCTTCTCAATGTTGGCAACCAGCTCGCGCGTGATCTTCTTGCCGTCCTCGCCAAAGTACTTGGCCACAAACGGCACGGCCACCGCCTCGCCCAGGAACATGTCCGTGAACGTCACGCACTTCTTCCACCGCGGCAGGTCCTCCTTGGCGCCGGTCAGCGCCTTGCTCTTGAAGCGGAAGTCCTCGTCCACAAAGCCCTTGCCCAAGAACGGCGCCACCGCGCTGAGGAACTGCCAGGACAGGTAGGCCTTCAGCTCCGGGGCCTTGGTGGCCTTCAGCACCGCGCCCACCTTCTCCAGGAAACCGATGTGCGTGACGTTGCCGCCCTTCACATCCGGCACGCCCATGGCCTTGAAATACGCGGGCCAGTCCAGGTTGCCGGCAGCCTTCTTGAGGCCGGCCAGGTCGGTGGGGTGGTAGAGCTTGGAGGGCTCGCGGCGCTCCACCTTGGTCAGGCTGGCCTCCGCCAGCTGTTTCTCCAGCGCGTAGATGGCGTCCGCGTTCTTCTTGGCGTCCGCCTCCTTCTGCCCGGCCAGCACCAGCACCTTGGCCACGTGCTCCACGTAGTCCTTCTGGATCTGGACCGATTTCTCGTCGGTCTTGGTGTAGTAGTCGCGGTCCGGCAGCCCCAGGCCGGCCTGGTCCAGCTCCGCAATGACCTTGGTGGAATCCTTGAAATCCACCGCGCTGGCAAAATGAAAGAACGGATACACGCCCATTCCGTGCATGGCCGCCAGCACGGGCAGCAGCGTCTTGGCGTCCTTCACCTTCTCAATCGCCTTGAGCTGCTCAGTCACCGTGGCGCTGCCTCCTTCCTGGTCCTTCTCATCCATGCAGGACGCAAAGAAGTCCCCCGTCTCCTTGGCGTACGGCGTGCCCTCCGGGGCCTTGCCCGCCGCCAGCTCCTCCAGGATTTCCTTGAGGCGCTGTTCATTCTGCTGGTGGATCTCCATGAACCCGCGCGACCAGGCCGCGCGGTCCGCGGGAATTTCCGTCTTGGCCAGCCAGCCGCCGCACGCGTGCTGGTAGAAGTCCGTGCACGGGTCGGTGGTGGCGTCCATGATGGACACGTCCACGCCGGGGGGCACGGGCAACTCGGCGGGCGCCGGCGCCGCGGGCTTGGTGGCCTGCGCCGCGTCATCCTTCTTGGGCTCTGTGGACTTGCAGCTGCTCACGGCGAACAGGGCCACGACGGCCAGGGTCCTCTTGTTGCGCACGGCTGCCTCCTCAATGGGTGAAATGGGAGGCGCAACCTAGGGCCCAGGCCGCTGCCGTGGCAACGTCAATCCGCGAGAATCTGCACGCGGTTGCGGACGGCCAGCGCGCGCCCGCCGGGGACCAGGTCCTCCACCCCCAGGCCTATCTCCGCAATGTCCTTGGCCACGTCGTCATAGCCCTTGTCGGTGACGGGGCTGAGGCCGGTGATGTTGCCCAGGCGCAGCAGCAGCGCGCGGCCTTCGTCCGTGGTGGGGAGCGCGGCCACGGCCTTCACCAGCGCGGCCGCGCGGTCCGGGGCCAGGCCACGGCGCACAAACAGCGGTTCATTGGGCACCGTGCCCGTGTTGGCCAGCACCTTCAGCCCCGGCTCAGCGGCAATGGCCCCGTGGAACACCGCGGCCGCATCCACCTGCTTGTCCTTCAGCGCCTGGATGGCGGCGGGGTGGCTGCCGGCAAACCGCGTCACCGGGCGCACGCCCTCGTCCTTGAGGCGGCGCGCCGGGAGCAGGAAACCGGAGACGGAGTATTCATCCACAAACGCCAGCGGACGGCCTTGCAGGTCCTTCAGGGTCTGCACCGTTCCGTCGTCACGGATGACAATCTCACCCACGTAATTGGCCTGGTTTTGACCGCGTAACAACTGCAAACGCGCTTCCACGCGGTACTCGTGGCGGGCCAGCATGTACTCAAACAATGACAGCAGGCCCGCGTCCGCCGCGTTGCCCGCAAACGCCTCCACGGCGGAGGCGGCGTCCCGGGCCACATTGACCCGCACGGCCAGACCCGCGCTGGCGGTGAGCAGCTGCTCCAGCGCGGCACGGCCATCCGCGCCCAGGCCCGCCCCGTGCGCCGGGGAAAGCTCCAGGACCAGCGGCCGCGCCGCCGCCTCCGGGGAGCGGCAGGCGGGGAGCGCCACCGCAAGGGCCAGGGACCGCAAGAGGAAGGCGCGCTTCATGTCAGGCAACTCCGTCAGTGGGATGGGGAACGCGGGGCGCCGCGGCGCTCACCGCAGAGGAGGCGCCCGGCGTGGAACTGGCAGGCGACTCGCCGCTGCTGGAGGCCCCAGCCGGCGCGCTGCTGCCGGTGTGGGAGGACGCGGGCGCGGCGGAGGAGGCGGGTGCGCTGCTGGGGGCCGCGGACGTGGCGGCCGACGAGGCCGCTGCGGAACTGGACACCGCGGCGGCTGACGAGGGGGCCGGCAGCGACGAGGCGGCCCCCGCCGACGAGGACACCGGCGGCGCAGAGGTTGCCTGGGATGACGAGGCAACCCCGGCGGACGACGAGACCCCGGCGGCGGACGACGAGCCTCCCTCCGAGGACGAGGCGGGCCCCGACGAGCTGCGCACGGCGCTGGCGGAGGCCGCGCCCGAGCTGCCATTGCGGGATGACAAACCGGACGAGGAAGGGGACGGGCCGGAGGCGCTGGACGGGGTTGTGCCCGACGAGGAGGGCGCCGAGGACGCGGGCGTCCCGTCCGGGAAGCGGCAGTCCCCGTCCCGGCAGGTGGCGCCTCCGGTGCCAAAGCAGTCCGCGTCCGACGCACACGGCCACACGCCGCCGGACTGCAACGCCAGGCAGCCCCCGAGGAACAACCCCAGGCCGCCCACCCTCCAGACGCCCAGACTGCGCCGCATGAACCCGCCGCCCTCCACGTTGGCGGGGCACGCTAGCAGGGAGGCGGCGGGCGCCAACAGGCGCGTCCCGGGCGCATTGCCTTGCCAAGCGCGCCGGCCTGTGGTTTTCCAGCGCGCTCGCCATGAGCATCCTCCCGTCACACGCCGCCCCCGACGACACCGACCTGGCCCTTGCGCGGGAGCTGGCGGAATCCGCCATTGCCATCCGCCGCGAGATCCACAAGCGCGTCGTCGGGCAGGACAGCGTCATTGAGCACCTGCTGGTGGCGCTGTTTTCGCGCAGCCACGGGTTGTTTGTGGGCGTGCCGGGCCTGGCCAAGACGCTGCTCATCCAGACGCTGGCGGACGTGTTGGGCCTGACCTTCAACCGCATCCAGTTCACGCCGGACCTGATGCCGTCAGACATCACCGGCACGGACGTGCTGGAGGAGGACCGCCAGACGGGCCACCGCGCGTTCCGCTTCATCAAGGGGCCGGTGTTTGCCCACGTGGTGCTGGCGGACGAGATCAACCGCACCCCGCCCAAGACGCAGAGCGCGCTGCTGCAGGCCATGGCGGAGCAGAAGGTGACCGCTGGCGGACGGACCTACCCGTTGGAGCCGCCGTTCCTGGTCTTTGCCACGCAGAACCCCATTGAGCAGGAAGGCACCTACCCGCTGCCGGAGGCGCAGCTGGACCGTTTCATGTTCCTCATTGACGTGGGCTACCCCACGCGTGACGAGGAGCAGCATATTGTCCGCATGACCACCAGCGCCCCGCCGCCGCCGGTGCAGCCCGTGGTGGGGCGGGAGCGGATCCTGGAACTGCAGGAACTGGTGCGCCGCGTCCCGGTGCCGCCGCACGTGGTGGACTACGCGGTGGCGCTGGCGCGCGCCACGCGCCCCGGTGAGCGGGACGCATTCCCGGAGGTGAAGGACTGGGTGTCATTTGGCGCGGGCCCGCGGGCCAGCCAGTTCCTGGTGCTGGGCGCCAAGGCGCGGGCCGTGGTGCAGGGCCGGTTTGCCGCCAGTGTGGATGACGTGCTGGCCCTGGCGCGCCCGGTGCTGGTCCACCGCGTGCTGATGAACTTCCGCGCAGAGGCGTCCGGGAAGACCAGCCGGGACGTCATTGACGTGGTGCTGCAGCGCGTTGCGCGGAACTGAGGCCGGCGCCGTTGAAGACCGGCGGCGCGTCTGGCATGACGTCGGCATGCGCAAGCCCTGGCTCCTGATCGCGCTGCTGTGCGCCGCCTGCGGGTGGCTGCCGCCGCTGGGCCCGCAGCCCAAGTATGACGACAACACCGGCCTCACGGGCGTGCCCACTGGCGAGGGTTCCCTCGCCGGGACGTGGGCGTTTGTGATCGAATTTGCCACCATTGTGCGGCTGCCCATCCTGGGGGACCGCAACGGGGGCAGCCAGAGCATCCGCATCCTGCACCGGACCTGGGACGCGGACCGCAAGGTCTACACAGACCTGTTCAAGTGGTGCCACCACGAGGTGTTTGAGGTGGAGGGCACGCGCAGCGTGATCACGGATGAGACGGTGCGGAAGATCCATGAGACCGGCGGGGAGGTCACGGTGGACCACGCGCGGGGCGACTACCAGACGGGCACCATTGTGGTGACCTGGGGCGTTCAGAACCTGCCGGACCCCGAGCACACCGAGCTGCCCACCAAGGACAACTACACCTCACCGCCGCAGAGTGACTGGATGCTGGACGAGGACGGCGACTCCCACCCGGGCGTCACCGTCAACCTGGAGGGCGCGCTGGGCGGGTACGCGTACGTGGTGAGCCGCAACATCCACACCATGGATGGGACGGTGATTTCGCCGGACCGGATCCAGGGGCTCACCCGTTCCAGCAGCAACCAGCAGCACACGGTGGAAGCGCAGAACCACCTGGCGCGCGGCGAAAGCCGGGTGCGCCCGGATCCGGATCCCAAGGAGAGCTGGTTTGACATGGTGCGCATGCCGGATGGCGCCACCTGTGACGACGTCATGGCCGCGGCCAACGACGGCCGTGTCTCCACCCGCCGCCCGTTCTGAGCCGCCCATGACCCCGCTGCTGGACCTCCCGCACCGCGAGGCCGTCCGCCGCCTGCGCGACGGTGCCGTGGTGTTCCTGTTTGCCAATCCCGTTGAATTCCACGGGCCGCACCTGTCACTCCACAATGACCACCTGGTGTCCCGCGGGTTGGCGGGGGCGCTGGAGGAGCGGTTGCGGGTGACGCACCCGGACTGGGACTTCCTGGCCACCGCGGACCTGGAGGCGGGCATGGAGCCGGTGGCGGGTCCGGGCACCCGGCACCCGCCGTTCCACGTGGTCCGCGCGCTGGTGCTGGAGTCCTGCCGCGCGCTGCTGGAGATGGGCGCGCGCCGCGTGATCCTGATGACGTTCCACGGTGACCCCATGCACAACCACGCGCTGCAGGCGGGCGTGGAACTGCTGCGGCGCGGGGGCGCGCGCGCGTTCAATCCGTTCAATGGGATGATGCAGGAGATGCTGGGTTGGAAAGCGGATGAACCCAGCCTGGCCGGCGCGGTGGCGCACCTCCCCGCAGACCGCCGTGAGGACGTGCTGCGCACGCTCAACCTGGATTTCCACGCCGGTTTTCTGGAGACGTCATTGGCGCTGCATTACGCGCCGCACTCCGTGGACCCGGTGCACCGCACTCTGCCGCCGTGCGCCCCGTGGACGCGGGACGGGGCGTTCCTGGCGGCCGCGGCGGTGGCGCGGCGGGCGGGCGCGGCTGAGCTGGCACGGGACCTTGCGTTTGCGGCCGAGGCCATGGGCTGGAAGGCGTTGCGCCCGTTCCCCGGCTACACGTCCGCCCCGTCGTGGGCCACGCCGGAGGCGGGCGCCATCATCGGGGCTTCCGTGGTCTCGCGTTTTGCGGCGGCCGCGGAGGACGTCCTGGCCGGGCGGGGGGACGGGCCGGCGCCGGTGATGGGCTGGCTGCTGGGGGCCACCCTGGGCGGGCGCGTGGCGCTGCCGGTTCCGTCGTTGGAGACGCTGGGGCTGGCGTGAGGCCTCAGGCCTGCGCGCGGGCGGTTTGGCGCTGGGTCACCGGGACATCTTCCTGGTCCAACAGCATGCCGGGGTTTTCCACGTAGTCCCGCACCACGCTGGCAATGCGGCCCGCGGAAAACCCGTCAATGATCCGGTGATCAAACGTGGCGCACAGCCGCAGCACCGGCCGCACCTCCAGCCTTCCGCCGGCCACCCAGGCGCGCGGCTTCACCTCCGTGACCAGCAGCAGCATGGGGCACCGCGCAATGGGAAGAAACGGCGCAAATGCGGTGTCAATCCCAAAGGGGCCCACGTTGGTGATCACCGCGGTCCCAAACGGATCCCGCGGCAGACCCCACGTGGGCAGGTGCAGGTGCAGTTCGTTGGTGAGCACGTCGGTGAGCCACATGAGCGGCCGCGCCAGCCACCAGGGGAGCGTGCGGAACGTGCCGCGGCTTTTTTCGTAATTGCGGTCTTTCCCCTTGCGGATGTCCAAAGCGCGGGATTCCAGTTCCGTGATGATGTCCCCCAGGTCCTTGTCCGCCGCGTCCTCCACGCGCGCGCCGGACAGGTCCTTGCCGCCGTCAGTGGCCACGGAGACAAACAGGTCCACCGTCCGCCGCCGTTCCAGCCGTCCCCCAAACCGCACCTTGGCATTGAGGTCCGGAAACCGCGCGAATGCCTGCGCCACGGCGCGCGCCACGACGTGGGTGACCGTCAGACGCCGGCCGGTCTGCTGCCGGTAGCGCTCCATGAAGCGCAGGGTGCCCGTCACATCCAGGTCCATGGAGCCGTAGATGGACGGGTCCGACGGTTGGCGCCACATGGCGGCGGCAATGCGGCGGAAGGTGGAGGCGTTGGCCAGGGGTTCAAAGGTGGTTGGCATGCGGCACACGGTACGCGAACGCTGCCCGCGGGCTCTTCCGCGGCCGCGCCAAGGCGTTGCACGCGCCCGCCACCGTTCAGCGGTTGCGGCCGGGCCGGGCGGCCACGCGGAACGGGATCACCACGCTGCCCGTCTTGGCGCCCACGTCGTCATGCACCACCACCTGCGCCCGGTAGGCGCCCGGAGGCAGCCCCGCAATGCCCACCTCCAGCACCAGGTGCGTGGTGCGGTACGGCGCGCGGGCGGTGAGCACCTGCTCGCCAAAGCGTTCGCGGCCGCCCAGGCGTTTGCCGTTCTCATCAAGGATGAACAGGTCCGTCCACAGGTTCATCTCCCAGCCCGCCGGCGTGCGCCGCAGCCCGTGGTTGTCCACCTCCGCGTACAGCAGCAGCGTCTCGCCAAACACCATGCCCGCCTTGGCTTCGCGGTACAGGCCCAGGTTCTCCGGCGGGCTGTCCAGCACCAGGCCGGTGTGCACGTCCAGCGGCGCGCGCACGCGCGCGTCGTCCACGGCCTCCCAGAGCGAACGCAGCGCGAGCGCATCGTCCCCCCGTTTGTGCATGGTGAGCGCGGTCAGGACCGCGCGCGTGAAGGCGTCCTCGGCAGCGGCGGGGCCGGCATCCGCGGTGGACTGGGAGACCAGCGCCAGCGGCAGCACCACGACATGGATGAACATGCCCACAGGGTGGCACAGCGGGCACGGCACCGTGAACTGCGGCCCGGCGTGGAACGCCCGATGACGGGCGAAGCCCGACGGGAACGCCCCCAGCGGGGTGCCCACGGACGGCGCGGCGGCCGTGGGCGCTCGCACACCGGCGCCGGCGCGGGGTTGGCAGCGCCCGGTCACCGCTGGTAGGTCGCCCGCTCCCAGAATGGCCTGAACGTGGAGAGCACCATGGCAAAAAAAGAGGTCCCGTCCGACGAGATGACCACGACTTCCGACGACGCGCCCGCGCCCAAGGGCAGGTCCAAGAAGGAGAAGGAGCCCAAAGGACCCGACCCCATTGATGAGCTCAGCGCCAACTGGGAGGACGCGGAGACCAAGGAACTGTTGACCCGGCAGCTTGCCAAGGAGGTCCTCTCCAAGGGCTCGTGGGCCACCATCATGTTCCTGGTGCAGGACCTGGACCGGAAGTCCAAGGCATACCGCGCGCCCAAGATCAGCGTGCGGCGCTACAAGAAGTCCGGCGGGTCCTACCGCTACCAGTCCAGCTTCAACATCTCGTCGGAAAAGCAGGCGCGCGAGATGATGGTCATCATCAACAAGTGGTTCGCCTCGGACGGGCCCGGCCGCAAGGCAGCTGAAGAGGTGGGAGAAGCCGCGGGCAATGATGACGAGTGACCCCACCGGGGTCATCTTTGCGGACGAGGGAAGACCGGGCAGCGCGGTCGCCGGGCAGAAGGGCGCATGGCTGGCGCGGATGGCCGCGCTGGGCCTCCCCGTGCCGGCGGCCGCCATTGTGCCCGTTGCGGCGTGCCGGGGAATCGCCGGTGGGGAGGCGGTTGCGGATGCGCTGCTGGACGCGCTGGCCGCCGGGCTGCACGCCCGCACCGGTGAGGCGCTGGACGACGGCAACGCTCCGCTGTGGCTGGCGGTGCGGTCCAGCCCGGTGCTGTCCATGCCGGGCGTGCTGGACACGGCGCTCACCGTGGGGTTGACCTCCCGCACGCTGCCCGCCCTGGCGCGGCGCCTGGGCGAACACGCCGCCCACCGCGTCCTCTGGCGGCACGTGGCTTCCTGGGCGCGCCGCGGGCGGCAGCTGGACGGGACACGCGTGAGCGGGGACCCGTTTGTGGCGCGGCTGGAGGCGGCGCTGGCCCAGCACGGCGTGGATGACGAGGCGGACCTCCCCCTGGACGCGCTGGCGGAGCTGCGCGCGCACGCGCTGGAACACCTGGCGCGCCAGGGCCGGGCCGCCCCGCCTGACGACGCGCGCGAACAGCTCCGCGCCGCGCTGCACCGCGTCTGCCGCGGCTGGCACGACGCCCAGGCCACAACGTGGCGCCTGGAGCGCGGTCTCCCGCCCGAGCCCGCCATGGCCGTGGTGGTGCAGCGCATGGTGTTTGGCATGGGGCCGCACGCGGGTGTGGGCACGGCCCTCTCCCGGCATCCCAACCGCGGTGACCAGGGCGCGCACGGCGAATACGTGGCCGGCGCGCTGGGTGACGAGCTGACCGATGGCCTTCGCAGCGGTGCCCCGCTGGTGGGCACCTCCGGGCGGGGCCGGACGCTGGAGGAGGACTGCCCCGCGGCGCTGGCCGCGCTGCGGGAGGGGCTGCCCCGCCTGGAGCGGGATGCTCGGACGCCGGTGGAGGTGGAGTTTGCTGTGGAGAACGGGGCGCTGGCCTGGCTGCAGGCCCGCCCCGCAGGGCTGGCCGCGCACGCCGCGCTGCGGGCGGTGCAGGACATGCGGGCGGCGGGTCACCTCACGGACGACGAGGCGCTGGCCCTGGTGCCCGCAGAAGGCCTGGTGGGCGCGGGTGCCATGGAAGTGGTGCCGGACGCGGAGCGGCGCGTGCTGGCGCGGGGTGTGCCCGCGCAGATTGGCGCGGCAACCGGCGTGGCCGTGCTGGACCCGGGGCGCGTGGCGGAGCTGGCGCGCGCGGGCGTGCCGGTGGTCCTCATCCGCCCGGAGGCGCGTGCCGAAGACGTCCCCGCCATGCGCCTGGCCGCCGCCCTGGTCACGGCGCGGGGCGGCACCACCTGTCATGCGGCCGTGGTGGCCCGGGTGACGGGCGTCCCGTGTGTTGTGTCCTGCCAGGAGCTGCGCGTGGACCCGTTGGCGCGCCAGGCCACCAGTGCGCGCGGCGCCCCGGCCATCACGGAGGGGATGGCGCTCACGGTGGACGGGGCGGCGGGCGAAGTCCTGCTGGGTGCCGCACCCCTTCGCCACCGCGCCCCCCCGCCGGGGCTGGATGCGCTGCTGGCCCTGGCAGACGCCCGGCGGAAGCTCCCGGTGTGGACGCGCGCGGATACGCCGGCAGACGTGGGCGTCGCCCTGGCGCAGGGCGCGGCGGGCATTGCACGCTGCTCGCAGGACGCGCTCATTGCGGCCCCGGAGCTGCGCGCGCTGGCGTCGTCCGGTGACCTGGATGCGCTGGCCGGCCCGCTGGCTGCCCATGCCCGCGCGGTGTTGGCGGCGGCGGGCCGCGCACCGGTGATCCTGTGGCTGGCCGCGCCGGCATGCCTGGGGTGGGGTGCGGACGACGCGCGCCTCCCGCGGCTGCATGCGGTCCAGGTTCGCGCCTGGGCGGGGGCGGCGGAGGGGCGCGCGGTCCAGGTGGCGGCGCCGGGAGGCGGTGCGCCCCCCGCGCCAGAGGTGGTGGCCCGGCGCTGGAGCATCAACGGCCCGGGGGGCCCCGGCGGCATGCTGGTGGCGGCCACGGACGCGCAGCCGGGGGACGCGCCCATCGGCGCGCGGGTGGAAGGACGGCCTGACCCCGTCGTGATATCGCGTGCCCTGGCGGCGCGGCTGGAGTTCATCTGGGGGCCGTTGCCGTCACTGCCCGCGCTGCGCCTGGCGGTGGCGCAGGCAGAACGTCTGCGCCGGATGGGGGACCGCCATGACGGATAAACCAGCTCCCGGCGGCCCGTCCGCCTACGCCTGGCTGGCCCTGGGCGTGGGTGCGGCGCTGATTGTGGGTGTTGTGGGCTGGTGCGGGGGTGAACCCGCGGCCGAAGACGCAACGCGCGGGGCGGCTGTGGAAGGGGCGGGCGCACCGGCGGTGCGTCCCATGCTGCGTGACATGCCCAAGATGGCCCTCCCGGAGAACCTCCGCTTGGAGGCCAAGCCGCTCCCGCCCGACGTGGAACGCCGCCGCCGCGCCCTGCAGGCTGCCGGCGCACTGGCCCAGGCCCGGCGTGCACAGCTGGCGCCCAAGGAGCGCCTTGAACGGGTGGGGCCGCTGGCCGGCCAGCCGGAGAAGGCGCCCGGCACCCCGCCGCCTGCAGACCCCCCGCCCGAACCGCGGGGACACGTCCCAGCGGAGGAAGTGAAAGCCGCCATCCGCGCTGTCATTCCCGCCGTGAAGGACTGCTATGAAGGCGGCCTGAAGATGAAGGCGGACAGCCAGGGCGCCCTCAAGGTGTCCTTCACGCTGGTTGCGGCGGACGGCGGGGGCTTCATGCGGGACGCGGAGATCGTGGACAGCCAACTGGGCAATCCAGTCGTGGACGCGTGCGTGCTCAACGCACTGGCCACGGCGCGCTTTCCCATGCCGGAGGGTGACGGCGAGGTCCGGGTCACCTATCCGTTCAAGTTCTCCCAGGACGCGCCCTGACCCCAGCGTGAGCCGGAGCAGCGGCGCTGGTTGGGGCGTTGTGGTAGAGCGAACGCGCGTCGTATTGGGTGGAGCGTCATGGCGGTTTGTCCCAACTGCAGTACCCAGGTTGCTGACGGGGCACGCTTCTGCCCCTCGTGCGGCAGCACCGTTCCCCAGGTCCCCGCCGGCGAAGAAGCGGACCCGTTCATTGGCAAAGTCATTGCCCGGAACTTCCGCGTGGAGAGCCTGCTGGGGACGGGTGGCATGGGGCGCGTCTACAAGGCGCGTCAGATTTCGCTGGACAAGCCGGTGGTCCTCAAGGTCCTGCACCCGCACTTCAACAGCGACCCGCAGCTGGTCCAGCGCTTCCAGCGCGAAGCCCGCGCCGCCTCCCGCCTCAACCACCCCAACTCCATCTCCATCATCGACTTTGGCCAGGCTGAGGACGGCACGCTGTTCATGGCCATGGAGCTGTTGCACGGCAAGGACCTGTTCACGCTGCTGCAGGAGGAGTTCCCGCTGCCGGAGGAGCGGCTGGCCCGCATCATGGTGCAGGTGTGCAGCGCCCTGGCTGAAGCGCATGCCCAGAACATCATCCACCGTGACCTCAAGCCGGAAAACATCATGGTGGAGGACCGGCGTGACCAGAAGGACTTTGTGAAGGTGCTGGACTTTGGCATTGCCAAGATCCAGGACCCGTCCGACGGGGACGGCCGCGCATTGACCCAGCAGGGCATGGTCTGCGGCACCCCGGAATACATGAGCCCCGAGCAGGCCCGCGGCGAGAACCTGGACGCGCGCAGCGACATCTACGCGCTGGGCGTGTTGATGTACCAGCTGGTCACCGGTGACCTTCCGTTCAAGGCGGAAACGGCGCTGGGCATTGTCACCAAGCACATCACGGAGCGGCCTCGCTCTCCGCGCCAGACGCGCCCGGACCTGCCCATCTCTGACGAGGTGGAAGGCATCATCCTCAAGTGCATGGAGAAGCGCGCGGACCAGCGCTTCCAGGGCGCCACGGAACTGGGCCAGGCGTGGAAGGACTTCCTGGAGGCGCGCCAGTCCGCCGCCCGGGGCGCATCGTCGTCGGCTCACACAATACGGTCCGGCACGCTCCCGCAAGGGATGGGTCAGGTGTCCGTGGCCGCCGCCCCCGCGCCACGCGCCATCTCCGCGGACCCGTTGCCCAAGACGGAAGCGTCCTTCTCCGTCTCCAATCCGGCCAACGCGGTGGCACCGCCTTCCGTGGTGAAATCATCCACCATGGTGGAGACCCCGGCGCGGCCGGAGGCGCCGGTCCCCAGCAATGGAAGCGCCGCCCCGGCCACCCCAGCTCCGCTCCCCCAGCGCTCCGCTACGGACGACGAACTGGACGCCATCAAGCCGCGCCGCACGGGGCTGTTTGTGGGCCTGGGAGCGGCGGCCCTGGCGGTGGTGGCCGGAGTGGGGTTCATGGCCACCGGGTCTGGCAATGGCACGGACGCCAAGCCCGCGCCGGTGGCCGTGGCGGACCCGCCGCCGCCGCCCAAGGATCCCCCGCCGCCGCCGGACAAGCCCGTCCAGAAGGATCCGGAGCCCGCACACGCCAAGGAACCGGTTGCCGCCAAGGAGCCCACTCCCGCCGCCAAGGAGCCCACGCCCGCCGCGAAGGAGCCCACGCCCGCCGCGAAGGACCCGGCGCCTGCCAAGGATCCGGTGCCGGCGGCCAAGGAACCCCGCCCGGCAAAGGATCCCACACCGGCCCGGGAGCCCCCGCCGCCCGCCGACAAGAAGGCAGCGCGCAACCCGCCGCAGAAGGACCCCGAACCTGCCGCACCGGCGGGCGGGGACGACCGCGCCGAGGCCGTCAGGGAGATCGTCAAGCGGGCGGAGAAACGCATGAGCGGTGGCGACTACGACGAGGCCATCAAGCTGCTGCAGCAGGCCCGCAAGGGCGCACCGCAGGAGGCGGTCCCGGCCTACCTGCTGGGCAACGCCATGCTGGCCAGCGGCGACCAGGAGGGTGCGTGCTCGTCGTGGAAAGACGCGTTGCGCCTGGGGCCCAAGGACTCGCGCGCGGCTGGCGTGAAGAAGAAGATGGGCCTGATGTGCCACTGAAGCTGGCGCGGGAGTTCTACCAACAGGACGTGTTGCGCTGTGCCCGCGCCTGCGTGGGCAAGGTGCTGGTGCACCGCGGGCCGGCGGGCACGGTGGGCGGGCGCATTGTGGAGACGGAGGCCTACCGCGGTGAGGAGGACCTGGCGTGCCACGCCGCGCGCGGGCGGACCGCGCGCACCGAAGCGATGTACGGCCCGCCAGGACACGTCTACATGTTCCTGCTGTACGGAATGCACTGGGCGTTCAACATCGTCGTGGGGCCCCGGGATCACCCGCACGCCATCCTGATACGCGCGTTGGAGCCCACGGTTGGCGTGGCGGTGATGGCCCGACGGCGCGGGTTGTCTCCCGGCGACCGGCGCGTGGCCAATGGCCCGGGAAAGCTGTGCGCAGCGCTGGGGCTGGACCGGCGCCACTACGGCGCGGACCTGTGCGCGGGGCCGGTGGAGTTGTGGGAGGGCGCGCATGGCCGGGTGGGCCGCTCACCGCGCATCAACGTGGACTACGCGGGCGCCTGGGCCGCGCGCCCCTGGCGCTTCTTTGAACGAGGCAATCCCTACGTGAGCGTGCCGCCGCGGGATTGACCGCGCGTCAGCCGGGCAGGGTGCTGGTTCGGACGGGCGGCTGCGTGCTGCGCTCGTCCCGGAACAGACGTCCGGAGGCAAACACCGCAATGAGCGCCCCGACGACATTGATGGCCAGCATGGCCCCGGCGCGGTGCTGGTGCAGCGGGAGCGCCGGCGCACCCGGAGCGGCGGCCACGAACAGCGTGCGTTCGTAGAACACCGCTCCCAGCACCACCCAGGCCACCGCCGTCGTCAAGGCGGGCGCCAGGCAGTACGGCGGGTGCATCAGGTCCACGGTGCGCCGTACCGCCAGCCACCCCACCAGCGTGGCCACCGCCAGCACCAGCATCATCCCCAGGCTGGCCGGGAACGAATACGTGTCATATTCCACGTGCTGGGAGGGGTCCCACAGATAGTGCCAGAAAAACGCGCCGTGAAAACGCATCAGGTAGATCGTCGTCGGCGTGCCCACCATCAGGGCCAGCGCCGCCGCCACCAGGAACGGGATTCCCAGCCTTTCATCACGCGCTTCCAGCCAGCCGCGGGCGCGGTAGCAACATGCGCCCGCGACCGCGCCATGCCACAGCACGGTGAGGATCACGCCCATGTGTGCGCTCAGCCCAGCCGGCCCGTGAGGCCACTGCCGTACAGGAAGCGCATCAGGCGCTTGAACAGGCCGCGGGTCTTGGGGCTGTACGGGTACCACCACAGCTCGCGGTCCCCCAGCGAAAACCGGTCGTAATTCACGTGCCGGCATTCGCACATGTCCCGCAGTCCGTCGTCGCTGTGCGTGCGGCCAATGCCGGACGCCTTGAGGCCCTGCCAGGGCGTCTCCGCCATGGAGTAGCTCGCCAGCACGTCGTTCACCATCACGGTGCCGGCCTGCATCTGCTCGGCAATGTGGCGGGCGCGCTCCGTGTCTGACGAGAACACGTAACCCAGCAGGCCCAGGTCGCTGTCGTTGGCGTGGCGGATGGCCTCGGCTTCGTCCTTCACCACCTGGATGGGCATCAGCGGGCCAAAGCTCTCTTCCCGCATCACCCGCATCCCGTGGTGCACGTTGGACAGCACCGTGGGCGCCACAAAGCGCGCGCCCGGCTCCGGGATGCCACCCGTCTCAAACACCGCGCCCTTGTCCTTGGCGTCCTGCAGCAGCGCGCGGATCTTGTCCGCCTGCGGCGGGAAGGTCAGGGCGCCCACGTCCACGTCGTCCATCGGGTTGCCCTGGCGGAGCTTGCGGGTGATGGCCACCACCCGGTCGCGCAACTCAGGGAACACGCGCTCATCCACGTAGACGCGCTCCACGGAGGCGCACACCTGCCCGTGGTTGCCAAACGCGCCCCAGCACAGCGCCTGAGCGGTGCGGTTGAGGTTGGCATCCGCGCACACAATGGCCGCGGCCTTGCCGCCCAGCTCCAGCGTGCAGGGAATGAGCGCGCGGCCGCAGGCTTCGCCCACGCGGCGGCCCGTGGCCACGGAGCCCGTGAAGCAGATGTGGCCCACGCCCGCCTCAATGAGCGCGCCGCCCGTGGCCCCGCGCCCGGTGGCCACGTGCAGCAGCTCCGGGTCAATGCCCGCGTCCACAAACAGCTCCCGCAGGCGCAGCGCAATGAGCGGCGTGACTTCAGAGGGCTTGATGACCACGGCGTTGCCCGCCAGCAGGCCAAACAGCACTTCACCAAACGGGATGGAGAACGGGAAGTTCCACGGCGAAATGATGCCAATGACGCCCTTGGGCACGTAGTGCAGGTAGCTGCCGCGGTGCTTGGCCAGGCGGATGGGCAGCTTGCGCGGCGCCAGCGCCTCCGGGGCGCGCTTGAGGTAGGCCTGCAGCAGCTCCAGGGCGACCATCAGTTCCATGGTCATCGCCTCCTGCAGCGTCTTGCCGTTCTCCCGCGAAATGGCCTCTGCCAGGTCATCCAGGCGCTCCAGCAGCAGGCCCTTGACGGGCGCCAGCCGGTTGCACCGCTGCTCCACGGTGAGCGCGCCCCACGCCTTCTGCGCCTTGCGGGCCCGCTCCACCAACGCCACCACCTCAGCCGGGCTCAGGACCGGGACCTTGCCAATGACGTCACCTGTGGCGGGGTTGTGGACAACAATCTCATCACCGGCCTGCGGTTCCGCGGCCACCCGCTCAACGCGCGGGGGGGCCGCCTGGGGCGTGGATTCGACGGTGTTGGTGGTCATGGATGGCTCCGTGGCGCGCTCGGCGCCGAAGGGGCAACCAGTGTGGCCAGATGCCCGCCCGCCCGCAAGGGCCCGGCCGTCGTGGTAGCGTGCCGCGCATGTCCGGCGCCGACGTTCAACTCACCGACAAGGGGCGCGACGCCGTCCGACGCGCACGCATGCTGTTCCTCCCGCTGCGCGTGCTCGTCGTCATCGGCCTGGCGTCGCTGCCCGCGGGTGGGCTGAACGCGGCCCTGGGGCATGAACGCCTGCGCATCTTTCTGGCGGCGCTGGCGGTGATGATCGCGCTGGAGCGCACGGGGATCACCGCGGACCCCTCCGCGCGCAGCCGTGACCGGGCCAGCAAGATTCTCCTCGTCGTCGGCAGCTTCCTGGGCTTCCTGATTGGCGTGCGCGAAGTTGCCACCGGGCGGCCACTGCTGCCCGCGCTGCCGCTGGTTGACGACGGGCTGGTGCTGGCCGCGGGGCTGGTGACGTGGGGCGCGGGGCTGGCCGTGCGGCAGTGGGCCATGCGCACGCTGGGGCGGTTCTTCACCGACCGCGTGCGCATCTTCACCGACCACCGGCTCATCACCGAAGGTCCGTACCGCTGGGTGCGCCACCCCAGCTACGCGGGGCTGGCGCTGGTGCTCGCCGGGGCGCCGCTGGTGCTGGGGAGCACGCTGGCGCTGGTCATTTCCGTCGTGGCGGGCGGGTCCGCGCTGGCGTTCCGCGTCCGCGTGGAGGAGGCGGCGCTGCGGGCGGCTTTTGGTGACCAGTACACGCGTTACGCGCAACGGACGCCCGCGCTGCTGCCGTGGCCGCGTCCAGACGGCGCTGCACCGCCACCGCCCGCGCCATGAGCGCGGGGAGGGCCTCGGTGACGTCTTCACCGTGGAGTTCACCCAGCGTCAACCAGCGCGCCTCTGCCGCGTCACTGCCCGCGCGCAGGGCGCCCCCGGTGATGCGGCACAGGTAGTCCGCCACGACGTAATGGTGCCCCACCGCGCCGTCCCGGGTGCGCTCCACGTACTCGTACAGGCACAGCAGCCTGCCCGGTTCCACCTCCAGGCCCGTCTCTTCGCGCGCCTCACGGCGCACCGCGTCCGCCAGCCGCTCCCCCGCATCCACGCGCCCGCCCGGCACGCTCCACGCGCCCGCACGCGGGGCGTGACCGCGCCGGATGAGCAGGACGCGCTCACCGTCCACCAGCACCGCCCCCACGCCCATCACCGGACCGCTCATGGCTGCACGCAGCGTGACGCGCTAAGCATGCGGCGCGGAGGCAGCATGAAAGTGTCCATCACGTATTGCGCAGTCTGAGGGTACCAATCCCGCGCCGCAGGTCTTGCGGCGGAAATCAAGCAGCAATGGAATGTGGAAACCACGCTGGTGCCGGGCAGCGGCGGCGTCTTTGACGTCGTGGTGGATGGCACGGAAGTGTTCTCCAAGCACAAGGTCGGCCGCCACGCGGCACCGGGCGAGTGCGTGCAGCTCATCAAGTCGCACCTTGGCGCGGCGCCGTAGTCACGGCGGCGGGGCCTTGTCCTTCTCCGGGTCCGCAATGCGGCTGCGGATCTCATAGGGCACGTCCAGGTCCCCAAAGAAGAACCGCGTGGTGACCACGCCGCGGGTCACGGAGTTGATCTCGCCCTTGCCAAACGCGCTCCCCAGCCCGCCCAACGCGGCGCCCCAGCCCAGCTGCATGGGGAACTCCAGCGGGACCTCACCGCGGCCGGGCACAGTGAACGGTGTGTCGTAGACGCCCTTGCCCGCCGGCTTGTCCTCCACGACGAGCTCATACGTAATGCGCACGGTGGTCACGTCAAACAGGTTGGGATTGCGCACGGTGAGGAACGCGGTGAGCGTGGTGCCCCCCAGACCCACGCCGCTCATGCGCAGGTCCGTCAGCGTGAGCTGCGGGGACTGGAACAGGAGTTGGCAGCCGGCCAGTGACACCAGCAGCGGGATGGCAAAGCGCAGACGGCGGAGCATGCGCGCAGTGGTATCCGGCCCGGCGGCGTCCGCACAAGGGGCGCCGTTGTCGTCGACGTTTACGTCCCGTGATCCATCTGGTACACGCGACGCCCCGCCGTCCTCCGGCGCCGCGAGGCCGTCCCCGATGTCCACCGAGTCCCTCAGCAGCTTCCGCAAGGTCCCGCGCACGGGCGTCATCTTCGTGGACACCGAGGCGCGCACGCGCGGCTATTCGCGCGGGCACCCGGACTGGGCCAACCTGGGCCAGGGCCAGCCGGAAACGGGCGACTTGCCCGGCACCTCCCCGCGCCTGGACACCATCCCGCTCAACCTGCCGGACATGGAATACGCCTCCGTGGAGGGCCTGGCCGAACTGCGTGACGCCGTGGCGCAGTTGTACAACACGCGCTATCGGCGCGGGATGAAGAGCCAGTATTCCGCGGAAAACGTGGTGATTGCGGGGGGCGGGCGCACGGCGCTGACGCGCGCGCTGGCCAGCGTGGGGGCGGTGAATCTGGGGCATTTCATCCCGGACTACACGGCGTATGAAGAGCTGCTGGAGGTGTTTGGGCTGTTCAAGCCCATTCCGCTGCAGTTGGACCCGGGCCAGCAGTATGACCTGGAACTGGGCTGGATGGAGCGCACCATCCGCGGGATGGGCCTGGGCGCATTGTTGATGTCCAACCCGCACAACCCCACGGGGAAGGTCATCCGCGGCGGGCAGTTGCACGCGCTGGCGGGCCTGGCGCGCAAGTATGACTGCGCGCTGCTGATGGATGAGTTCTACGCGCACTACGTGTGGGATGTGCCGCCGGGCACCACCGTGTCGGCCGCGGAGTGGGTGGAGGACGTCAACCGGGATCCCATTGTGGTGTTGGATGGGCTGACCAAGAACTGGCGCTATCCCGGACTGCGGTTGTCCTGGATGCTGGGCCCGCGCGCCGCGGTGGACGCATGGGGATCCGCGGGGTCGTTCATTGATGGCGGCGCAGTGCGGCCGGTACAGCGGGCGGCGGTGAAGCTGCTGGACCCGGAGACGGTGGCGCGTGACACGCTGGCCTTGCAGAAGCACTTCTCCGAGAAACGCACTGAAATGGTATCCCGCCTGCGCGGCATGGGCGTGCGGGTGCCGCAGCCGCCGCAGGGGACGTTCTACGTGTGGGGCAGCGTGGAGGGCCTGCCCGACCCGCTCAACGATTGCTTCCATTTCTTCCGCGCCGCGCTGGACCGGAAGGTCCTGTGCGTGCCGGGCGTGTTCTTTGACGTGAATCCGGGCAAGCGGCGCACGGCGCACCACGGGCTGTATTCGCGGCATATCCGGTTCAGCTTTGGGCCGCCCATGGACCAGGTGCGGCTGGGCCTGGAGCGCCTGGAGCGCATGATCGGTGACGCCGCGCGGGCGGGAGCCTGAGGCCCGTGGCGGACGTGGACGCGGTCGTCATCGGCGCGGGTGTCGTCGGCGCGGCGGTGGCGGAGGCGCTCTCCCGCGGCGGCCGCTCCGTGTTCCTGCTGGAGGCGGGCCCCCGCCCCGGCGAAGGCGTCAGCGCCCGCAACTCCGGGGTCATCCATTCCGGGCTGTACTACCCCACGGGGTCACTCAAGGCGCGGGCGTGCGTGCGCGGCAATGCGCTCCTGTACGAGTGGTGCGCGCGCCGCGGCGTGTGGCACCACGCGTGCGGAAAGCTGGTGGTGGCGACGACCCCGGCCCAGGTGACGGCGCTGCACGCGCTGGCCGCCACCGCCCGCGCCAACGACGCGCCGGGGGTGACGCTGCTGTCCGGCGCGCGGGCGCGGGAACTGGAACCGTCCATCCCGGCGTTGGAAGCATTGTGGTGCCCGCGCACGGGCATTGTGGACGCGCCGGAGTTGGTGGCGTCGCTGGTGGCGGCCGCCCAGGAGAGCGGCGCGGTGCTGCTGACGCACGCCCGCGTGGACGGCCTGGAGCGGACGGCGGCCGGATGGAAGGTGACGTCCACGCGAGGGCCGGTGGAGACGCCGCTGGTGGTCAATTGCGCGGGATTGTATTCGGATGAAGTCGCGCGGCTGGCGGGAATAGACCGCTATCAGATCCACCCGTGCCGCGGTGACTACTTCCGCCTGAAGAGCCCGGTGCCGCACCGCACGCTGGTGTACCCGGTGAAGGAGCAGGGGGCTGCGGGCCTGGGCGTGCACCTCACGCTGGACCGCGCCGGCGGCTTCCGCCTGGGGCCGGACGTGACGTGGGTGGAGCGCAAGGATGACTTCTCGGGAGGCGAAACCAAGTTGGAGGCGTTCCGCGCCGCGGCGTCACGGCTGCTGGGGCCTGTTGCCGCGGAACAGCTCACGCATGACGGGTGCGGTATCCGGCCCAAGCTGCGCGCACCCACGGAGGCGGAGGACAAGGACTTTGTGGTGTCCCAGGATGCCCCCGGGCTGGTGAACCTGGTGGGGATTGAATCGCCCGGTCTCACCGCCGCGCTGGCCCTGGCCGAACACGTCCTGCAACGGGCGGCCTGACGCCTCAACGACGACGCACACGCGGCTTCCGCGGCGGGGGTGGCGGCGCCCGCACCCCCAGGCGCCCCTCTACGTCCAGCGCGATCTGCGCCAACTCCGCGTCCAGCGCCAGCTTGTCCACCCGGTGCGATTTCAACTCTTTCTGCAGCGACAACAGCTCGTCCGCCAGCTCCGGGCTGATGGCCCGGCCCTCCATCAGCTGCAGGGATGCCTCTTCAGCGCGCAGTTCCAGGTCTTCGCGCAGCGCTTCCAGCTCATTGAGGCGCGCCTGCAGCGTCACCAGCCGCGCCAGCGCGGTGCGCTGCAGTTCCTCCGGCACCATCACCGCAATGATCACGTGGCGCGTTTCATTCCCCGCGGAATCCCGCGCCGTGAGCACCAGTTCGTTGTGGCCGGGACGCAGCCGCGCTTCGTGGATGAACTCACCGCGTTCGGACACGTCCACCTCGCGGCCGGAGAGCGTGAGCGTGGCATCCGCTTCGGTGGCGCCCTGGATGGTGAGCGTGGCCTGGTTGGTGAACACCTGGGAGGGCGGCGTGGCAATGCGCAGCAGCGGCGCCACGTCGTCGTTTTCCACGCGGAAGCGGCGGACCTCAGACCAGATCAGCCGCCGGTCCTTCTTGGTGGAGTATTGCGCCAACCGGTAGAAATACGTCCCCGGTGTCAGGCGCACGTCGTTGCCGCGCTTGAGGATGGTCTGGTCAGCCGCCAGGTCCTGGAACTGCTCATCCCGCGCCACCTGCACGCGGGACCGCCACGCCTTCCCCTGCCAACGGAACATCACCGACGCTGCGCCGGCAGAGGTGCGGCAGCCGTACACCTGGTCCAGGACGGGCTCCGTGGGTTTGTAGATGATGATGCCGCGGCGGGGTGGCGGCGGCAGGCGGCGCGGAATGGCCGTGCGCTGCGGCACCAGGTTGAGGATGCGTGAGGACGAGAACTGGCCTTCCGCGCCCGGCGCCGGCGCGGCCCACACGCGCCAGTAGTACAGCCGCGGCGGCAGGTACCCGGCGTCCACCTCCGCGGACGGGCGCGGCGTGCGCAGGTCCACCGTGGCCGGGAGGAACAGCAGCGTCTTGCCCACCTGCACGCGGTACTCGGCGGCGCCGTCCACCGCGGACCAGCGGAACACCACCGTGCCTTCGCGCGTTTCCACTTCACCGGGGTCCGGTGGTGGCAGGTCCTCCGCCCACGCCGCGCGCGCGAGCAGGCAACACAGCGTGAGGGTGGCAGCCGGCCGCAACGCGCTCCCTTCAAGTTGCGGGACGGCTACCACGCCGGGGCGCGGCCACGCGCGTGTCAGGCGCGCGCGAGCACCCGGGCGGTGCAGTCATCCATCACCACCCGGAACCCGGCGGCCAGGGCGCGGTCCGCCGTGGGCTCGTCCACCACGCCGTCCTGGAACCAGAGGATCCGCGGGCGCAACGCCTCCGGGAGCGCCAGCACCTCGTCAAGCAACCCGGGCAGATGCGCGGGATTGCGGAACACGTCCACCAGGTCCGGGCGCTGGGGAAGGTCCGCCAGGGAGCGGTGAATCGTCTCGCCCAGCACGGATCCACCCTGCGGGTGCACGGGAAGGATCCGCTTGCCGCGCGCCTGCAGGAACCGCGCAACGCCGTACGCCGGGCGCGCCGGGTTGTCCTGCAGGCCCACCACGGCAATGACCGCCGCACCGCGGATGGCCTCCAGTTTCTCCACTGCCGACACGATGCGCGCTCCCGCCATGCTTGCCTCCGACCCGGCGGGGTTCGTACACGCAGCGGCGTGATCTTCCCACTGCGGGACCGCGCGCGGCCGCGTTCACCCGCGTATGTGACCCTGGCGCTGGTGCTGCTCAACGCGGTGGCGTTCTGGGCGGAGGCCCGCCTGCTCCATTCTGGCGGCGAACCCGCGCTGCTCCCGTACACGCTGGTGCCGCGTGCGCTCATCCGCCTGCAGTGGGACGCGGGCCTGGGCGGCCTGTTCCCGCACATGTTCCTCCACGGCGGGCTGATGCATCTGGTCGGGAACCTGTGGTTCCTGTGGGCGTTTGGTGGCCCCGCCGAAGGGCGGCTGGGCCACGCGGGCCTGTTGGGCATCTACGTGCTCGGGGGCGTGGCGGGTGCGTTGCTGCAGGTGGCCGCGGAGCCGTCGTCGGGCGTGCCGCTCGTTGGGGCGTCAGGTGCCATCAGCGGCGTGATGGGCGCGTTCCTGTGGGAGATGGGCCGGCGCAATCTCCCGCTGCTGGTGGTGGTGTGGCGCGTGGAAGTGCGGGCGTGGGTGTTTGTGCTGGGGTGGGCGGGGATGCAGGTGGTGGACGCGTTCAGTTCGCTGGGGCGGCCGGCCGGGGAGGGCGGGGTGGCGTTCTTTGCGCACGTGGGGGGATTCGCAGTGGGGCTGTGCGCCACGGCGGTGGCGGGAAAGCGTTGATGCCCGCGCACCAACGGTTGTATGGGCAGGCGCGGGATTCCGTCGGGAGTTGCGTTCATGTCCAAGTCGCGCGCGTGGCTGGTGGGTTGCGTTGTCGCCGTCGGGTCCGCCGCCGCCTGCGGGGGCATCAGCCTGTTCACGGGCCGCATCAACAACGCGTTCTATGAACCCACCGGGACGCTGTTTGCGTGGGGTGACCAGCTCTCCCCGGCGCCGCAGCTCGCGTCCAATCCGCAGACGCGTTTCGTCGTTGGCGGGGTGTACGCGTACTTTGACCCGGCGCAGGACCAGGCCGGCGCGCTCAACGGCAGTGACCGCGCGGAGCTCATCCAGGAGATTGTGCAGAATGACTGGCTGGCCCTGCAGTGGGCCAATGACAACGACGTGGAGCCGGGGAAGTCCTTCACCGCGGTGCTGCTGCGCACCACGGATGAACCCTTCTTCCGCGTTCCAGACCCGTCATCGTCAGACAACACGGCGGGGTTCACCGCGCGCGTGGGATTCCGGCGCCCCGCCACGCGCCGCAACGCTTCCTACAAGTGCCCCACCTATCTACCGCCGCCGCTGTGCATGCCCGTGCGGTCGTTTGGCAGCCGCGCCCGGGTGGAGGTCAGCGTCAATGACGCCAACCGCGGCCTGTCCGGCAACATCCGCCTGAGCGTGACGGTCACGGTAGAAAGAACGGACACGGACGCGTCCGACGCCATCACCGGGACCGTGCGGGGGAACATCTCCGCCTCCGTGGTCAGTGAGCGCGTGGCGGAGGCCAACATGGCCACGCTGACCTTGTATGACCTCTTCAACGTGGTGCCCTGAGCATGCGCACGGCCCTGCTCCCGTCGGTGTGCGCCGCGCTGCTTGGTAGCGGGTGTTTTGGCCCGTTCAGCCTCATTCAGGTGACCGCCAACCTGGAGGACAAGACCCAGTTCAATCCCAACCAGACCGGTTTTGTCGTCGTGGATGAGTTCCAGGAGGTGACCGCGGCGGACGGCACCGTCACGCAGCGGGAGCGCGCCGTGCCGCGGATCATCGTGGTGCTGTCACGCGTGCGGTTTGACCCGGAGCAGGACCTGGCGGCGCTCCCGTCGGATGACCGGTTGAACCTGGTGCAGGAACTGCGGCGCAATGACCTGGTCATCTTCTCGGACATTCCGGCGGACCGGGCCAAGGCCGGCACGGTGCTGCAGAGCAACAAGCCGTCCGGCCCCGCGGATGAGTTCACCTTCCTCCTGCAGCGCGGCAACGTGGGGTTCCGCCGGAATGCCACGTACGCGGATGTGCCCCCGTTTGCGGACCAGCAGGGCGTCACGCTGGAGTTTGTGACGGTGAACCTGCGCGAATACGGGCGGCTGGACCTCACGCCCATCTCGCTGCGGTTTGAGCGCGGGGCCAACCAGCCCGCGGAGGCGCCAGCGTCCACCGGGCGGGTGACCATCCGCGCCACCCTCCCCGTCATCAATGAGCGCCTGGGCGAGTCCAACCTGGCGGTCATCCGCGAGGCCGTGCGGGATTGACCCCGGGTGAAAGCGCGGCCAGGAGGGCGTCGCGGCGAGGAAGCTTGCGGCGCCATGGGAACCCACCACGGCGACCCGTGCCGTTGATGCGGCCGCCTGCGGGGGCGATCAACACCGGGAAGCTGACGGAGCGTCTTGTGGAGCCCGCAGCTGAGCCCAGGGCTGGGGAGGGGGAAGGTCCAATCCAATCCATGGCGTGCCGGCACGCAGCGCCCCCGTGCCTCAAGGCCGGGTTCTACCTTGTCCCGCGCTGGAACAGGGGTGCGTACCCAGACCGGTGGACCTGCGGTTCGGGAGGGCTCGCCTCCCGGCGAGCCGCGTGCGCCGGAGCGGTTTGGCGCCGTGCAAAACCAAGCGGCTCCGCAGGAGGCGAGCCCTCCCTGCGATTCTGTTAGGCACTTCCGCCTGACCGGGTGTGATGCGAGATGGTTGTAGACCGCTGGGATCGACAATGCCGCTGCGGCCAGGTAGCACGCCAGCGCGGTGTGGCCCGGCCGCCCCCGGCCGGGACGCCAGCGGGACATCCGTGACGTCGCCATGCACCGGCACAGC
>JACRCW010000038.1 GCA_016218805.1 Deltaproteobacteria bacterium
CGTGGGATTCACGCCGCGGGAGACGACCAAGGTGTACAACGTGAACCGGCAGTTGACGCGGATCATCCGGCCGGACGGGAAACAGGTGGTTTACGGGTATGACCCGGCCAACCGGGTGAGCACGGTGGACTTCAGCCGCGGACAGATTGCGTACGCGTATGACGGTGCCGGACGCCGTGCGAGTGCAACGGCGCCAGACGGCCAGCGGCTGGACCACGCCTATGATGGAGGTCTGTTGACGTCGACGACGTGGAGCGGTCCCGTCAGCGGCGGCGTGGCATTCACGTACGACAATGATCTCCGCGTCACCTCGCGCGCGGTGAACGGCGGGACGCCCATCGGGTATTCGTATGATCCGGATGGGTTGCTGACGCAGGCGGGGGACCTGTTGATAGCGCGGGATCCTGTGAGCGGACGGGTGACGGGGACAAAGCTGGTGTTTGTGGAGGACGCGCTCCAGTACAACGGATTCGGGGAGGTGACGGCGTATGATGCACGCTACATCGGCACGACGCTGTTTGCGGAGAGCCTTGAGCGTGATGAATTGGGCAGAATCATCACGAAGACCGAGGCGGTCGGCGGCGCGACGCATGTTTACCAGTACGCGTACCATCCGCGCGGCTGGCTGACGGATGTCTGGACCGATGGTGTCCTGACCAGCCATCTGGACTTCGATGCGAACGGGAACCGGGTAGCCCAGGTGAATGCGGACGGCACGGTGGTGACGGCGGACTACGACGACCAGGACCGGATGCTGCGGTTTGGGGACTTCGTGTTCACCTACGGTCCGGACGGTGAGACGGAGACGCGGACCAACACAGTCACGTCGGAGATTACCCACTATTCGCACGACGAGTTTGGGAACCTCATCCAGGTGCTGCTGCCGGACGGGCGGGAGGTGTCCTATTCTCACGATGCGCTTGGTCGGCGCATTGCAAAGCGCGTCAACGGGACCACCGTGGAGTCATTGCTGTACGTAGGGCCGAAACCCGTTGCCCGGCTGCGTGGCGATGGAAGCGTGGATGCGCTGTTTGTGTACTCCGGGAGCCGAACGACGCCGGCGTACATGGTGACGGCCAATGGAACCTACCGGTTCATCAAGGATCATCTCGGGAACATCCGCATGGCGGTGGATGCGAGTTCCGGAGCCCAGGTGGGACCGCAGCGCTACGACGAGAACGGCAACCTGGCATCGGGCGGGGTGGCGGGCGCAGAGCCGTTTGGATTCGTGGGCGGGTTGGCGGACCGCGACACCGGGTTGGTGCGCTTTGGGCGGCGGGACTACGACCCGACGACGGGACGGTGGTTGCGCAAGGACAACCTGCGCTTCCGCGGCGGGAGCAACTTCTACGTCTATGCCGAGAATGACCCGGTCAACATGGTGGATACGACGGGGAAGGCGGCCGCCCCGGTGCTCGAAGTTATGGCTGAGGCGGTTATCGAAGTCACGGCGGACATGATCATCGAAACGACGACGATTGCGGGCGCCGAGGCTGGCGTTGCCGTGGGCGCTACCGCGGCCACTGGGATCACGCTTGGCGGCGCGATCGCGATCATTGGCGCGGCTGCAGTTGTTGGGTTTGTAGTGAACTACCTCGTCGACAACGCAATTGATTGGTATTTCGACAACGAGCCGGTCGCCAGCGTGGGAATATCGAAGACTTGGCGCTTTCATCCGCGCCCACGCCCGGGCCCTTCTCCACAGCAACTCAACCCGCCGCAGGAATGCAGCGACGCTGGGCCCGGTGATTCTGGGCCTGATGCGGGCTCGGAGTGCCTGCAACTGGCCTCCGCGCTTGAGGGTGAATACGCGCTCGCCCTTCAAACCGGCGACTTTTCCGGGGTCAGACTCGTCAACAACAAGATGAAGTTGCTGGGGTGCAAATGAAGCGCCTCTCTGAGCAATGGCACGCAAGCCAGGAAGCGATTCGCGACGCGCTGCTTCGGCGCGATCTTGACGAGGTGGAGCGTTTGATTGGTGAGGCGCTTTCAACCTGCCGAGGCACCCAACGGGCGATCCTGCAAACGCAGCGAGCCGACCTCGCACGGGAACGAGGAGATTTCCACGGCGCGGCCCGCGCACAACTCGAGGCAGCCAGAACAGTCAGATGGCATCCTTATTGGACGGTGCGAGCGGCGCGGGCAATGCTGGATGATGGGGAAGATCGCGCGCAGGCGTTGGTGTTGCTCAAACGCGCAGAGCCACGCGTTCGAGCACATGACATGGCATGGCACTGTTATCACGAGATGCTGGCTCGATTGGCTCTCGACGATGGGCACCACAAGGTCGCCGCCGTTCACCTACTGGTATCTCTCGACATTCGGGAGTGGGGCTGGATAACGCTTGCTCACGGATGTCTCATTGAGCGAATCATCGAGCATGGCGGAGCGTCGGCGCAGTGCCGTCAGTACTTGGAGAAGGCGGCCGCCCTGCTTGCGCATCCGCCAAGGACGCGGGACCCGGTCAAGGCAGACGCCTACCGAGCGGCGGCCCAAAGGGTGGCCACCAGCATCGCGAGGCTTGTGCTGAAACTCGACGCCCGATAGCGCGGCACCTGTGGGACCCATCCCTTTGGGGGGCGGCTTGTCGTACGTGTTCGATTCCACGGGACGGCACCTGCGGACGCTGGACGGGTCCACCAACGCGGTGCTGCGGAGGTTCAGCTACAACGTGACGGGGCGGCTTGCTGGGGTGACCGACGCGGACGGTGCGGTGACGGTGATTGAGCGGGATGGCGGTGGGAACGCAACTGGGATTGTGTCGGCCAAGGGCCAGCGGACGATGCTGCAGGTGGATGGCAACGGGGACCTTGTGGCGGTGACGGACCCCGCGGGGAACGCGGTGCAGATGTCGTACTATCCGGGAGGGCTGTTGGAGCAGTTCACCAATGCGCGGGGATTCTCGTCCTATTATGGTTACGACGAGTTGGGGCGGTTGACGTCGGATTCAGACACGGTGGGCGGGTACGTGGCGCTGGCGCGGACGGAAGGAGTGGGGCAGGCGGTGGTGACCAAGAGGTTGGCGGAAGGGGGCGCCGCCACTTACGGATTTGGACGCGGGGTGTCTGGCGGGAGCAGCCGGACGGTGACGAACACGTTTGCGGACGGGACGCAGGTCACCTCCACGCGGGATGACAGTGGCGTGGTGCGTGTGACGAGGCCGGATGGCACGCAGTTGGAGACGGCGTCCGGCCCGGACGCGCGGTTTGGGATGTTGGCGCCCATCACGGTGAGCCGGACGCGACGCACGCCGGCGGGGAAGGTGCAGACGCAAACAGTGACGCGGACAGCGACGCTGGCGAACCCGGATGATCCGTTGAGCCTGGTGGCGGAGCACGAAGAGCGGACGGTGAACGGCCGGGTGTATAGGCGGGATTACGATGCGGTGACGCGGACGACGGTGACGCGGTCGCCGGAGGGACGGACGCAGCGGTGGGTGACGGATGAGAAGGGCAGAGTGACGGAGCACGAGGCGGGCGGATTGGTGGGAACGCAGATGACGTACGACGCGGAAGGGCGGTTGACACGGGTGGACCGCGACACGCGCGCCACGACGCTGGAGTACGACAGCCTGGGGCGGCTGGCCGCGTTGATCGATCCCGCGGGGCGGGCGGTGGGACTGACGTACGACGAGGCGAACCGCGTGACAGGGCAGACGCTGCCGGATGGGAGCACGGTGCGGCTGCGGTACGACGCGAACAGCAACGTGGTGGGCGTGACGCCGCCGGGACGTCCGGAGCATGCGTTCCAGATGAACGCCGTGGACCTTGAAGAGCAGTACGTGCCGCCGGACGTCGGGTTCACGCCGCGGGAGACGACTCGGGTGTACAACCTGAACAGGCAGTTGATGCGGATCATCCGGCCGGACGGGAAACAGGTGGTTTACGGGTATGACCCGGCCAACCGGGTGAGCACGGTGGACTTCAGCCGCGGACAGATTGCGTACGGGTATGGCAGCGCTGGCCGCCGGGCGAGCGCAACGGCGCCGGACGGCCAGCGGCTGGACCACGCATATGATGGAGGTCTGTTGACGTCGACGACGTGGACCGGTCCTGTCAACGGTTCCGTTGGGTTCACGTATGACAATGACCTGCGCGTGGTGTCCCGCACCGTGAACGGCGGAATGCCGATCGGGTATTCGTATGATTTGGATGGACTGCTGACGCAGGCAGGGGATCTGTCGATTGCGCGGGATCCGGTGAGCGGACGGGTGACGGGCACGAAGCTGGTGTTTGTCGAGGACGCGCTCCAGTACAACGGTTTCGGGGAAATGACGGCGTACGACGCGCGTTACCTTGGGACGACGATGTTCGCGGAGAGCCTTGAGCGGGACAACCTGGGGCGGATCACGACGAAGACGGAGACGGTGCAGGGGGAGACGCACGTGTACCAGTACGGGTATCACGCGCGCGGGTGGTTGACGGACGTGTGGACGGACGGCGTCCTGACGAGCCACCTGGACTTTGATGGGAACGGGAACCGGGTGGCCCAGACGACAGCGGACGGGGCGGTGGTGACGGCGGATTACGACGACCAGGACCGGATGCTGCGGCACGGGGACTTCGTGTTCACGTATGGAGCGAACGGGGAGACAGAGAGCCGGACCAACGCGGTGACGTCGGAGACCACGCGATACACGCACGATGAGTTCGGCAACCTGACGGAGGTGGTGCTGCCGGACGGAACAGAGGTTTCCTATGTTCACGACGCCTTGGGTCGCCGCATTGCCAAACGCATCAACGGGGCGACGGTGGAGTCGTTGGTGTACGTCGGGCCGAAGCCTGTGGCGCGTCTGAGTGGAACCGGGAGCGTGGAGGGGTTGTTTGTGTACGCCGGGAGCCGGACGACGCCAGCGTACATGGTGACGGCGAGTGGAACCTACCGGTTCATCAAGGACCACCTTGGTAACATTCGCGTTGCGGTGGATGCCAGTTCTGGAGCGCCGGCCGGCCCGCAGCGGTATGACGAAGATGGCAACCTGGTGTCAGGTGCGGTGAGTGGTGCGGAGCCTTTTGGCTTTGTTGGCGGGGTTGCTGACCGGGATACCGGTTTGGTGCGGTTTGGACGGCGGGACTACGACCCGACGACGGGAAGATGGTTGCGGAAGGACCGATGGAGATTCGCTGGCGGCACCAACCTTTATGCCTACGCGGCCAACGACCCGGTCAACATGGTTGACCCCACCGGCGGAACTGCCGAGGCCGCGCTGGCGATGTGTATTGAG
This sequence comes from Deltaproteobacteria bacterium, assembly GCA_016218805.1. Taxonomy (GTDB): domain Bacteria; phylum Myxococcota; class JACRCW01; order JACRCW01; family JACRCW01; genus JACRCW01. The sequence continues at coordinate 5,225 of JACRCW010000038.1, forward strand.
GCCGCAGCCCCCGAAGGCGCTGAGGTTCTTCTCATGTGGTCGGAGGTGACCGCGGAAATGCTCGTTGAGCAGATGACCATTGCGCAGTGGCTTGGCCAGGCCGCCGCGGCCACCATTGCGGAAACAGCGGCGATCGCTGCCGGGATATTCGCGCTGCTCTGCATCGTCGACCCGGCGAGTTGCGCGGGCGCCATGGACACCACCGCAGGGTCGGCGGGGTCAGGCGGCGGCCTTAGCCCGCATTTTGGAGACGCTGCGAACGACGACGTTGAGGCTCCGCTTTGTGAAGGTCCCCCGACTAGGCCGAAGCAGAAATGCACGCTCATGGAGGACGCGTACGACCTGCGCCATCGAGCAAAGGTATGTGTCTACCACTGTCCGTCTATGGCACAGCCCGTCAAGTTATTCATGTTCGACGGAGGGGAATGCTCGCCCACTCTCGAGATCTGATTCCAGCGTCTCCGTGTTCTCCGTCTGTTCCGAGCGCCAGGCCTCGAGGAACTGATAGCCAAGGTAGGTGCGCTATGCGTCTGTTGACGTGTTCCTTTTGTGTAACAGTCGGCTGCACCCAATACCCGCGCGTGTCAGGGCCACGCGGGGCAACCATTTGTGCGAGGGCAGTCGCGAACTATTCGCAGCTGTTTTCCGACCAACCCATGCCAGCCGTTCCAATTCGTGTGGGGCTAGTCGGCCGGCGACCCAACGACCGGCGAGCGACAGAACGCTGGCAGCGGACGCATGTGCTCCGGGAATCGGAGAACACGTGGCTTGCCGGGTACCGTTCACAGCTCACTGGCGAACGAGCACGCAAGCTTAGTCGCGGGCCACGCCCTCCGTTCCTGCTGGTCTCCGTGGTGCGGGCCGGCGCAGCGCCGGCTCTGACCGATTGGGCTGGGGTATGGCCGCCGCATGGTGATCTTCCGGAACGCATGGCCCGTGCAAAATGTCTGTTCTGTGACAAGCCAGGGAAGTCCGTTCCGGTCGTCACCAGCGCTCGCGGTCCGGTCATCTGCTGGGAGTGCATCGTCATGGCTCGCGAACTCATTGAGCACAGAGCGACCCTTCCCGTCGTTGCAAAGCCCATCCTGATCGGCGTCGTCGACAAACACGGTACGCTCCACCGCGTAGCGCCACCTCCACCAGACGCGCCCGACACGGATGAATGACCGCCTCCGCGCGAGACGGGAAGCCCGGACTGCCGCGTCCCGCCCCACCACACGCTCCGGGCGGCCCCAGTCCACACGGACGCCACACCGTCTCCCCGGGACGCGCCCGGTTTCCCTCTGCAATCCGCGTGGCCCGGCAGTTGCTGACCATACCCGCCACGGAGGTTGGCCATGGGCCCAACGGGTTTCCTCGGCGTGCTCTTGCTGGTGGTGGCGCAACGGGAGTTGGAGCCCCGCACGCCCGGCGTGGGTGAGCGCTGGCATGACCGTGCGCGGCGCGAGAGCCGCGAAAGCCTGTCATCCCTCCCGGCGGACTACCGCAGCGCGCTGGGGGATGGGATGGACGGTGTGACCACCCGGTGGACGGACGGGCTGCGCGCGGGTGAGACGCGGCTGGTCCCTGGGATGCCCGCGGTGCGGGAGCAGTCCGGTTCAGCGTGGGCGCGCGGGGTGGCGGATGCGCGCCGCGCGGTGGTGGATGCGCCGGCGCACGCGCGGGCGGCGGCGGGGGCGCTGGCGGCCGGGCACCGGGAGGCCAGCGGGCACCTGGGCGCTGAGGGGACCGCCGCGCTGGACGCGGCCGCGGCGGGACAGGCCATGGTGCAGCGCGCAACGGACGACACGGGCGATGGGTTCCGCGGGATGGACGCCGAGACGCAGCGTGACCGCGCCGAGGCCACCGCGTCCTGGGCGGACAACACGGACCAGGCATGGACCGGGGCGCGGGAGGACGCGGCGACGGAGCGGGCGGACGCCGCCATGGCGCTGGCGGGGCACCGCGTGGAGGCAGGTGAGCGGTGGGAGGCGCGCAAGGCGGCGCTGCTGGCGTCACAGGGGGGGGCGCGGACCCGGGCGCACCAGGCGCCCGCGCAGACGTGGGACACCTCCGTGGCGCACCTGCGTGCGCGGGATGCCGTGGCGTCGGAGCGGATTGGCGCGGCGGTGCTGGGGCTGACGCAGGCGCCGGGACAGCGCTGGGCTGAAGCCCGCGCCACCACGGCGGCGGGACGCGCCCGCAACGACCTTGCGTACGACGGGACCCGCGACCGCCTGCACGAGAACTCGCGCCGCCGCTGGCAGGAGTTTGATGATGCGTCCGACGTCACGGCACAGCGGACGGTGGAGCGCGCGCCGGGCGCGGTGGGCGCGGTGGCGCATTCAGCCGGTGTGGACGCGCGCGGCCTGTGGCACCTGGGCTACGTCGAATACCTGCAGGGCGGCATGGCCTCTGCCGCGGACAACGGGTTCGCCGGTGACGCCGAGGGGTTCGCCCTGGCGGGCTGGTACTCCAGCACGTCCGTGGTCCAGGCGGCGGGGATCATCCTGTTGCTTGAACCGCTGGCCGCGGTGGCGCACGCCGCCGCGGGCGCAACCCTCTTCACCGGCCTGGCCGGCGGCGGCGCGGGCGCGCTGGCGGCCATCCAGGGCGTGCGGGTGGGCTGGCTGGTGCTGTCCACGCTGGTTGGCGGCGCGCTGCTGGGAATGCTGCGGGTGGGCCACGCGGTGGACAGCGGTCTTTCCATCGTGGCGGGGTTCACCACGGCGCTTTTCACCGGGGCCGCGTGGTTGGCCGCCACCGGCGCCGCGGTGACGTGGAGCGCGCTGGTTGCGGCGGTCACCGCCGCCGCGGGTCTGGCGTCCACCGCGCTCGTTGCCGGGGGCGTGTGGGCGTACGTGGCGTGGACGCACAGCGCGGCGTGGGCGCTGGGCGGCGCGGCGCACGCGGGCTGGGTGATGGGGCGCGGGCTGTGGTTGCTGGCGAGTTCGGCTGTGCGGGTGAGCTGGCCCTGGGTGCGCGGTGCGGGCGCGGCGGTGGCGGAGACGGCGTGGTTGCTGGGGGTGGTGGGCATCCTGGAGGTGTTGCGCGGCGTGCACCGGGTGCACGGCGTGGCGGCGCTGGTGGGCCAGGCCGCCCTGGTGATGGCGGTGGCCGCCGGCGCCGCGGGCTGGCACGCGCTCGTGGCCGGACCGGTTGGCGCATGGGCGCTGGTGACGTTGGGTTGGGGCCGCGCCGCGCACGCGCTGGGGGAGGCGCCCGGTGCGGCGCTGTTCCACGGCGCGCGTGGCGCCGGCGGGCTGGCGCTGGGAACGGGTTTCCACGCCGCGCTGGCCACCGGGGGAGCGGCGTGGGTGGTGGCCAGCACCACAACGGCCGCAGGCGCGCGGGCCGTCGGCGAAGGCACCCGGCACACCGTCGCGGGAACGGCAGGCGCGGTGGAACGGCTGGTGGCGGACCTCCGCTTTGACCTGCATGAGGACTGGGCCAACTTCCGCCGCCCGCACCTGGACGCGCTGCTGCAGGCCCAGCCTGACGCCGTGCGCGCCGAAGTGGGCACCACCGTCCGCTACGTGCGCGTGCGGATGTCCGGCAGCGACCGCGGCAAGGTGCTGTTCTTCACCGTCGACAAGGACGGCTCCACCCGGAAGTTCTACCGGCTGGTCGATTCGGAATGCCGGGTCCGCTACGCCGCCGCCGGTGGCGGCACCACGCTTCAGACCGGCCAGTCCGACGCGGACTGCCTGGACGGGAGAATGCCGTGACCGCGTTTGCCCCCCTGCTGTACAGCCTGCTGGCGGCCGCCGCCGCTGAGGACGTCCCGCTGGAACAGGACACGCCGGGCGCCTGGGAGCCCACGGCGTGGCGGTTGCTGCGTGAGAACCGTGAGTCCACCCAGGCCCACGCGCGCGCCACGCGGGACCGGCCCGAGGACACCGTGCGCAAGACGCACGTGGACATCCTGGAGGGCGGCGGCAACGCCGGGCTGCGGGCGGCGTGGCGGTTGGCGGGCGAGAACGCCGGCACGGCAGCCGCCGAGGGCCGGGCGTCCGTCACCGACCTGCCCGCCATCTCCGGGCGCATTGGGGAGGACCGCGCGGCCACCTCCGTGCGCGTGGCGCGTGAGTTCCCGGCGGCGTGGCGGCAGGCGCGCGCACGCTGGGCGGCCGCGCACGCGGTCAACCAGCTGGACCTTTCCGTCCTGCGGGCTGACCTGGCGGACCTGAGCCTGCGCGCGGACGGGGCGGTGGTCGCCGTGCTGCTGTGGGCGGCTGGCGTTGTGGAGGACCTGAGCCGTGACGTCGCCGGCGCCGAGTCCGGCATCCACGGGTGGACCGTCCACCAGACGCGTGACGCGTGGGACGGGATGTCCCGGCGCGCGCCCCGGCTGTTTGCCGCGGGCGTGCACGGCAGCGCGGACATCCTGCGCGCGCTGGGTCCGGCCGCGCGTGACCAGGTGCTCTCCGGCGGCGCGGACGCGCGGCGCGCCTGGGCACTCACCACTGAAGGCACCGGCGCCACGGCCACCGCCGTGCTGCCGGAGACGCGGCGCGCGTGGCGCAACACCAGCCGCCGGTCGCGCGCGCTGGCGGGCTGGCTGCTGGCGCACCCGGTGGAACCCGCGGCGCGCATTCCCGGCATGGTCACCGCGTTCCACGCCTGGAGTGTGCGTGAAGGCTGGGAGCGTGGGCTGAAGGCCGGCTTCCACAGCGCCAGCGAAGCCTGGGAGGCCGGCGACACCGGCATGGCAGTGGCCTGGAGCGCAGGGGCGCTGGGCCGCGGCGCGGGGCACGTGGCGCTGGAGGTGGCCATGCTGCCACCGCTGGTGCTGGGGACCGCCGCCGCCACGCTGTTCCTCGCCACCGGGGGGTGGACCACCGTGGCCATGATGGGCCTGGGCGGCGTGGTGCTTGCCGGGGCCGCGCTGGGCGCGGGCACACTGGCAACGGCCACGCTGGCGTCCGCCGGGACCGCGCTCACAGGGCTCGCCGCGGGGCTCGGCGTGGCGCGCGGCGGGCTGCTGCTCGCCGGAGGCACGGCCGCCGCCGCGTCCACGCTCGCGTTTGTCAGCCTGGGCTCCGCCGGTGCGGGCGCGGTGCACTCCGCCCGGCTGGTGCTGGTGCCCGCCGCGGGGTTCACGTCCGCCGCCGCCGTGCGCGGCTTCCAGGCCGCCGCCAGCGCGGCCACGTGGTCCGGTGCTGCGGTGGCGGTGACCGCCATCCGCGGCGGCCAGGGCGCGTACTACGTCCTCCGCCCGTTCCCCGCCGTCGTGGCGGCGGGGGCCCGCGCCGGTGCCGCGGGACTCGCCGGTGCCACAGACGTCGCCGTGGGCGCGCCGCTGGGGATTGCCGTGGACGCCGCCGGGCACGCGCTGCGCACCACCGGCGCGCTGGTGGAGCACCCCGCCCGGTCCGCCGCCCACGCGGCCCTGGCGGCGGCCCACGCCACCCGCGGCACCGCGCGGGCAGGATTCCTCGGTGGCCGGGGGCTGGCCATCGCCGCGGTGGAAGGGTCGGTGGAGGCGTTGGCCACGGGGGCATTTGCAGTGGCGGCGGCGGGGGCGGGGGCCGGCGTGGGTGGGACGTGGCTGGTGCGCGCGCTCAACATCCCGCTGCACCGGGCCTGGGCCGAATCCCGCCGTGACGAGACGCAGACCGTCCTGGCGGCGCTGCAAGAGCAGGGTGTGGCGGAGGATGGGAAGCTTGCGGTGATGCGCGTGCACTGGTGGGGAGCTGATTCCGGGCGCGTGCGGTTCTTTGTGACGCGCGGCGGCACCGGAGCCGAGCGCTGGTACTTTGAGCGCGGCGTGGACCCGCACAGCTGCGAGGTCACCTACCGCGGCACCCAACGCGACCCCGCGCGCCGGCTGTTGGGCACGCCCGCCGACTGGACCGCGCCCCTGCATACCGGCCTGTACGAGCGCACCTGCGTGGAGCGCCGCGCCGGGGCCACCCAGGTCGCGCTGTCGCGTTGACGCGGGGAACACCAGCCCACCCCGGCGGATGGGGCCGGTTGTGGCTGCGGTGCGTTGCGGGGCGCGGGGAATCATCACCCGCAGGGGCTTTGGGGGCCGAGACGCACCCGGCCACAGCGGCTCAGGCTTCGGCCGCCGAGGCCTTGCGGGGCGCGGACTTCTTGGCGGGCTTGACCGGGGTGCCGCCGTTGCCGTTGACGCGGGGGGCGCCGCGCTTGGCGTGGTCCTTGAGTTCCTCCACCTTGTCGGTGCGCTCCCAGGTGAAGCTCTTTTCGTGCCGGCCAAAGTGCCCGTAGGCCGCCGTGGCCTCGTAGATGGGCCGCAGCAGGTCCAGGTACTGGATGATGCCGCGCGGCGTGAGCGGGAAGACGTCCTGGACAATCTGCGCCAGCTTCTCGTCACCCACCGTGCCTGTGCCAAAGGTGTCCACCATGACGCTGACCGGGTTGGCCACACCAATGGCGTAGGCAAACTGCACCTCCGCGCGGCGCGCCAGCCCGGAAGCCACCAGGTTCTTGGCCACGTGGCGCGCCATGTACGCGGCCGAGCGGTCCACCTTGGTGGGGTCCTTGCCGGAGAACGCGCCACCGCCGTGCCGGCCCATGCCGCCGTAGGTGTCCACAATGATCTTGCGGCCGGTCAGACCGCTGTCGCCCTGGGGGCCGCCAATGACGAACCGCCCGGTGGGGTTGATGAACAGCTTGGTGTTCTTGTCCAGCAGGTGCTTGGGGACCACGTGGCGGATGACCGCCTCCTCAATCTCCTTGTGCAGCTGCTTGTTCTTCACGTCCGGCGCGTGCTGCGAAGACACCACAATTGTGTCCACGCGCTTGGGCTTGCCCTTCTCATACTGGATGGTGACCTGCGACTTCCCGTCGGGGCGCAGGTAGGGCAGCTCGCCGGACTTGCGGGTCTCTGACAGGCGGCGCGCCAGCTTGTGCGCCAGGCTGATGGGCATGGGCATCAGCTCCGGCGTCTCATCCACGGCAAACCCAAACATCATGCCCTGGTCACCGGCACCCTGCTCGTGGCTCTTGGTCTCGTCCACGCCCATGGCAATGTCCGGGGACTGCTTCTCAATGGCGGTGAGCACGCCGCAGGTCTCCCAGTCAAAACCCATGGACGACTGGTTGTACCCGATCTTCTTGATGGTCTTGCGGACGATGGCGCCCATGTCCACGTAGCAGGACGTTGTGATCTCACCCGCGATCACGACGAAGCCGGTCTTGGTCAGCGTCTCGCATGCCACGCGCGCGTGCGGGTCCTCGCCAATGATGGCGTCCAGCACGCCGTCGGAGATCTGGTCGCAGATCTTGTCCGGATGACCCTCGGTGACGGATTCGGAAGTGAACAGGTAGTCGCGCTCGATCACGGGTACTCCCCTTTGGGGATGGGCCCGCCGGGACGGGCTACAGCGGCTGGTGAAGACCGGCACGGCTCCCGGGGAGGCGCCGGAACAAGGGCCGGGCTGCGTAGCGACGGCCTCCGCGTGTGTCAACCGCGACAGGCAGGGGCGTCTGGGCGCCTCGTTCGCGGGGACACGGACGCCCACGACGAGCGGCCGGCCGGAGGACGACGTCAACCCCAGCTCCCGCCGGAAACTCATGGGGTGCTGCTCCGGCCGACGACGCGCTCCTCCCCAGCCCCACCCGACCCATGCCGCGGGGCGACCGATTCCCCCGGTTGGCCTGCACCTGGAGCGGCCCCCATGCCGGACCTACAGTCCCAGCGGCGGAAGGGGCGCTCCAGCCAGGAAGTTGGGACGCCCGTGCTCCGTCCGGCGCCATGCGCCTTCCGTGGGCTCCGCGCGGAGCTTTTTTTTTGCCGCGCCGACCCTCCGGCAGTAGCGTGGTCGTCGCAGCAAACACCCCAACAACCTGGAGTCATCCCATGCGTGAACGCCTCGCGTGCCGTGTCGTCGTCTGCCTTGTGCTTGCCGCCAGCGCCGGCTTTGCCGCCGGGCGGGGCGGACGTGGCGCCCGCGGCGCACCGCTCCCCGCGGCGCAGGCGCGCTGGTCCCACGCGCCCTTTGAATCCGGCGAATGTGGCACCTGCCACCAGCGCAACGACGCCCACAACCCCGGCGCGCTGCTCAAGAGCGCCGACGCGCTGTGCTTTGACTGTCACGACGACATTTCGGCGCGCGCCAGCGCGTTCACGCACCCCGCCGAGCGCGAGGCCTGCACCGGCTGCCACAGCCCCCACAACGCCACGCGCCAGGCCCTCCTCTACTGAGCGGGCGGCGCCTGGGGCGCGTCGTCCAGGTCCACCACGCTCTCCGGGCGGCCACCCACCAGCCGCCCGGGCAGCCAGCGCGCGTACCAGGGTACGTCCTCCCAGGCGGCGTACAGGCCGGGTGGTGCGGACTCCATTTCGGGCGGCCGGACGCGCCCCATGGCGGCCAGCACCACGGACTGCGTGAAGGGCACCACCACCAGCAGGCACGCCAGCCCGGACCACCCGCCGCACATGGCACCAATGGCCGCCAGGTTCAGCTCCCGGTAGGCCTGGAACGGGAGGAACAGCAGCAGCAGGTTCTCCATGTTCTTGCGCTGCGGGTTGTAATTCCACAGCGGCGCCCCCACCAGCCACGCGGTCAGCGCGCCCATCCCGCTCATGAACACCGTCCCCCCACCCATCACCACCAGCAGCACCGTCCCAACCACCGCGGCCCAGCGGTACCCGGCCTGCCGCCGGCCCATGAGGTCCCCCAGCCAGGCCTGCCACGCGCTGATCAACGTGGGCCCCGCGCAGCACCCCGCCGTGGCCAGGCAGCTGCAGCACAACGCGGCAATGGGACAGGGGAACATGGTCAGCGGTGCCAGCATGCTGGAGACCAGCGCGTACTGCATGACGGTGCCGGACCCGGTGCTCAGCCCGATGAGCAGCGGACGCGGCAGGGGCTTCACGCGCGGCTCCGGCGGGACGTAGGCGGGGTACATGCGCTTGAGCATGGCGGGCACCGCGTCCAGCATGGCCGCGCGGTTGGTACCCTTGAGTCGCTCGGATTCGCCTCCCAGGGCGCGCGCCTGGTTGGGCGCGATGCGCGTGAGCGTCATGATCAGGTCCAGTTCACCCAGCCGCCCCACGGTGCCGTAGAGCACTTCGTCCGCCTGCAGAGCGCCCGCCACCTCCGCCAGGCACGAGGTGGCCTCACACCCGGCCAGCTGCTGTTTCATCTCCAATGACAGCATCTGCTCCAGGTCCGCCTGCGCCATCACGTCGTGGCCGGGGATGCGCCGCGCTTCGGCGGTCAACAGGTCATTGAGGACGGTCACCTCATGCTCCGGGATGCCGTCACGGACCTGCAGCGGGAGGACCAGCAGCTTGCGCGGCCGTTCCGCGGGCGGCGGGGACGGTGCGTCAGCGGCGGCCAGCAGCAGGGCAAGGGCGAAGGGGGCCATGAGGACCGCCCGCCAGCATGCCGCAGGTTCCACCCCGGGCGCGAGCGGCGGCCGGGCTCACGGGCGGACGGTGAACACGCGCCGGTCCCGGCCGGAGGGCCCCACGGCCTCCAGCACGTGCGCGCCCTCGGTCGCCCGCCACAACGAGCGCGCGTGGCCGCGACCGCGCGCCACTTCGCGGCCGTCCAGGACCAGGCGGACCTCCTCGTCAGCGGGCGCCGCCGCCAGCAGCACCGTCCCGGACTGCGGCGTCCCGTCCAGCGCCAGGTCCCCGCCGTCGGGGGGAAACAGGACCCGCACGCGGTCGCTGGTCAGCCGTACCGGGGTGGGTGCGGCCAGCGCCCAGGACGCCAGCTCAGCGGGAAGCGTGCGCGTGCCGCCGGGGCCGTGCCAGCTGCACACCGCGGCGGGCGCCGTGCCGGGGGCAAACCGCTCGCGCCGGGAGGATGGGCAGTGCGGTCCGGCGCGCGCGCCGCTGAGCGTGCACACCGCGGCGTGGTCCAGCGCCACGGCCGGCTCCAACGGCGGCGGGTCCGCGTCGGCATGCACTGCGCGCATCAGGCGGTGCCACAGCCGGCCGGCGCCCGTGATGCCGGAGACGCCGGACATGGGGCGGCCGTGGAAGTCACCCGCCCAGGCCGCCACCACGTAGCGGCTGGAGTAGCCCACCGCCCAGTTGTCCCGGAAGTCCTTGCTGGTGCCCGTCTTCACCGCCGCGTCAAACGGCAGCTGCAGGGCGGAGTGCCGCCCGAACGCGCGCGAACGGGCGCCGTCATCCCTGAGGATGTCCGTCACCAGCGCCGCGGTGGCGGGGGAGACCACGCGCTCCGCCGCGCCCGGCGTGGATTCCTGCACCAGGCGCAACGCCCCGGCGCGGCCGCCCCGCGCCAGCACCGCAAAGGCCCGGGCCACGTCCCACGGCGTCACGTCCATCCCGCCCAGCACCATCCCCAGCCCCAGGCCCTCCGGGCGGTCCGCCTGCACCGGGTGCAGACCAAAGGCCGCCAGCGCTTCGCGCAGCGCCGGCACGCCCAGCCGCGCGGCCAGGTCCACGGCGGCCAGGTTGTAGGAGTTACCCAGCGCGTCCCGCAGCGTGACCGGCCCGTGCGCCCGCCCGTCAAAGTTGCGCGGCAGGAACGCGCCACCGGGATCCGGGAACGCCCGGTCCACGTCGTGAAGGACGGTGGCCGGCGTGAACCCCGCGCGGTCCATGGCCCACGCGTAGAACACCGGTTTGAGCACGCTGCCGGGACTGCGCGGCGAGGCCAGCGCATCCACCTGACCGGAGGCGGTCTCGTCAAAGAAGTCCGCGCTGCCCACGTACGCGCGTACGTCACCGCCGGGGAGCTCCGCCACCAGCGCCGCCGCCTGGGTCACGCCGCGCGCGGACAACTCCCGCACCGTGCGCGCTACCAGCTGCTGCGCCCGGTCCTGCAACGCCGCGTCCAGCGTGGAGCGCACGTCCCCCGCGGGGGCCGCAGCCAGGATGCGCACCACCGCGTGCGGCGCCAGGAACGGCGGGGCCGCCGGGAGAATCCGCACCGGCTCGGCGCGCGCCGCGTCCGCCTCCGCGGCGGTGACCTCACCGCGCTGCACCAGCAGGGACAGCACCCGGTCGCGGCGGCGCAGCGCCTCGTCAAGGTGGCGCCGCGGATCGTAGCGGCGCGGTGCGCGCGGGATCACCGCCAGCAGGGCGGCCTCACCCAGGCTCAGCTGCGAGACGTCCTTGCCCAGGTACGCCGCTGCCGCGGCGGACGCCCCCACCAGGTCACCGCCGTAGGACGCGCGCGCCAGGTACTCGTCCAGGATTTCCGCCTTGGACAGGTGCGCCTCCAGCACCAGCGCCGTGAACGCCTGGCGCAGCTTGCGGGCCACCGTGCGCGGCCCCGGTTCCAGCAGCCGCGCCAGCTGCTGCGTCAGCGTGGAGCCGCCAAACGCCCACCGGCCGCGCTGCGCATCCAGCCACACCGCGCGGACCAGCGCCAGCCCGTCCAGGCCGCCGTGCTGGAAGAAGCGGTGGTCTTCGCCCGCCAACGTGGCGGCAACCAGGTGACGGTTGGCGCCGGCCCGCCCGCGGCCGCGCTGACCACCCGGCCCCGGCGTCTCATGCAGCACCGCCCCGTCACGCGCCAGCACGCGCGTGGACACAGGAAGCGCGCCCAGCGCGGCGGGTGGCGGCCAGCACCACGCCGCCGCGTGCACGGCAACCACCACGACGCAGACGCCCGGGAACAGGATCCGCCGCACGCGCATCCCTTCCCCATAGGCCGCGGCACCACCCGGCGGAAGCACGCACGTCGGCGCGCGGTGATTGCACGCCGCCGGCAGCGCGGATAGCAACGCCACCTCCCGGGGAGGTTGCCATGATCAAGCTGGTCCTACGCCTTGTCCTCGTCGCCGGCGTGTTCATTGCGGTGAGCCGTTACGTCCCGGGTTTCCGGGTGGCCAACTGGACCACCGCCGTGATTGCGGCCCTGGTTTTCGGCCTGCTGAACGCGACGGTGAAACCGGTGCTCAAGCTGGTGGCGCTGCCCGTGACGCTGCTGACCCTTGGGCTGTTTGGCCTGGTCATCAACGCCGGGCTCATGGCGCTGTGTGCCTTTCTCGTACCCGGCTTCGGTATTGACGGATTCCTGCCCGCGCTCATCGGGTGGTTCCTCGTCAGCGTGGGCAGCGCGGTCGTCGGCTGGGTCCTGCGCGGCTGACGTCCGCTGGGCCATGGACGTGAGCGTGTCGTCGGACAACACCGACGCGTTCACGCTTGCCAACGCACCCGGGGCCGGGCAAAGACCGCACCCATGAAGTCCCGGCAGGAAGAACCCACAGAGCTGGAATGGTCACTCGTTGCCAACCTGGAGGCGGTGGCAACCCTGTTACGCGGCAGCGCGGCCCGTGACCTGCGCGAGGAATCCCTCACGCCCGGCGGCGTCACCATCCTGGAGCTGGCCCACGGGCAGTCCGGTGCAACGTCGTCAGGGCTGGCGCAGCTGCTTGGCATCTCACGGCAGGCGACGAGCAAGGCCGTGCAGGGGCTGGTGGCGCAGGGGCTGCTGGAGGCGCGCGTGCACCCCGGTGACGCCCGCGCCCTGCGACTGACCGTGACCGTGGCGGGCAAGAAAGCGCTGCAGCGCAGCCGCGCGCGCCGCACCTCCTCCGTGGCGCGCCTGCTGGAGCCGCTTGGGCCGCGGGACCGCGCGCTGCTGGCAGAGATGCTGGAGCGCGTGCGGTCCGCGGCGCGCGTGGGCCCGGCCCGCATGCCGGACGAGGCCCCGGCGCCTCCCGCCCTGGAGGACGCCCCGGCCTGATCCCCCTGCGGGGTCACGCAGCGTCGGCGCGGGCGGGCTGGCCACGCCGGAGAGACCTGTGGAAGGATGCCCTTTCCGGGCGGGGCGCACCGCCGCACCCGGGGGAGTTCCGCACCGATGAAGGTCCAGGTCTTCGGACAGACGGACACGGGCAAGCTGCGCAGCGGCAACGAGGACTCCATCCTGGTAGCCCCGCAGTTTGGGCTGGGCGTGGTGTGCGACGGGATGGGCGGCCACGAGGCGGGCGAGGTGGCCAGCAAGACCGCGGTGGATTCCATCTTTGCTTGGTTCAATGAGGGTGGAGACGACGGCTCCCACTTTGGCCTGGACCCCGCACTGCCCGGCGCCGCGCGCCGCCTGGCCAGCGCCATCCTGTACGCGGACCAGGCCATCCGCACCGCGGCGCAGGTGCCCGGCCGCCAGGGCATGGGCACCACCGTCGTCGCGGCCATGGTGGACGGCAACACGCTGTACGTGGGCCACGCCGGTGACAGCCGCGCGTACATGGGCCGCGGCCGCGCCATGATGCAGGTGACGCAGGACCACTCCGTTGTGGGGGACCTGCTGCGCGCCGGCATCATCACGGAGGCGCAGGCCGTGCACGTCAAGAAGAACGCCATCACGCGCGCGCTGGGGGTCACGGACAACCTGGTGGTGGACGTGGACGCGGTGGCGGTGCAACCGGGTGACACGTTCCTGCTGTGCTCTGACGGGCTGCACGGGCTTGTGCCAGACGAAGCCATTGGCGCGCACCTGTGCGGCGGGCAGGAACTCCCGGACAGCTGCCGCAACCTCATTGACGCCGCCAACGCCGCCGGCGGGTCCGACAACATCAGCACCGTCCTGTTGCGCGTTGAAGCCTGACGCCGGCCTCACCCGCCCAGGCCCAACGCCCCATACGCCTGCAGGTCCACCCCGCCCGCGTCCAGGCCGCGCGCCACACCCAGCCGCAGGGTGACCGGCACAACGTAGAACGCGTCCACGTCCAGCAGCAGTTCGGCACCTACGCCGCGGCGCAGCTGCGACAGGCGCGGCAGGTCATGGAAGACCAGCCCCTGGTCCAGGAACACCAGGCCGCGCACGCGGTCCAGGAACAACGGGACCGTCCAGAAGCCCTGTTGCAATTCCAACAACGGGAAGCGCCACTCCGCCGTCACCAGCAGGTAGCCGTCACCCACCAGCACGTACTGCGGGTAACCCCGCAGCCACGCCCCGGCAAACGCAGGAAACGCGAACGACGGCGGGCCGCCCAGGAAGTACGCGCGGCGCGCCCACGGAGCCCCGCGGGCCACCCCGCCAAACACGGCCAGATGCCACACGTGGCGCGCGAGCAGCGGGACCTCCAGGTATTCGCGGTATTCGGCGTCCAGCTCCAGGGTCTCTTCACGGTTGATGAGGAGCGGATGGCCCACGCGCGCCCGCACGGCCACGCGCCGACCCCGCTCCGCCGACACGCTGTCCCGGAACGCGCGCGTACTGGCGTACGCGTATCCCAACGAAAGATATCCGCCGGGCCCCTGCTCCGGCAGCCGCGGGGCGGGCCCGTCCGGACGCAACACCGGCTCGGTGCGCCGGTGCCGCAGCGCCATCCCGTAGGCCACGGACACGTCGTGCGCCACGCGGTAACGGAACAGCGGCAGTGAGACGCCCGCCTCCGCGCGCACCACGTCCTCCACCAGCTGGCCGCGCACAAAGTTGCCCAGCGCGGAGGAAGGCGTGCGCGCCAGCGCCCCGGATGCGGACAGCAACACCGGCAGCGGCAACCGCGTCCACCGGTAGGCGAGCGACCACGCGTAGTCCCCCGACGGGATGGCCACGCGCGCGTCCGCTTCATACGCGTGGTAGCCGACGAGATCCTCACCGCTCACGGTGGCGCCCAGCGTCAGCCCGAACAGCGAGTCCACGCGGATGACGGGCCGCCAGTAGCGCGGCCACAGCGTCTCCCACGGCGTGTACGGCTCGGGGCCCCACGTCGCCACCGCCGGCAGCGGCGCCGCCGCCGGACGGGTGGGCGGCGGGTCCGCAGGTGGCAACTGCGCCGGGAACAGCGGCGTCGCGGCAAGATCGTAAGCATCCGCGCCGAATCCGACGTAGATGAGCGCGTGTTCCTCCTCCAGCGGGAGCGGCATGAATGCGCCGGTGACCACGCGCGTGGCCCGCGTCTGTGCACCCGTGCGCAGATCATGACGGTAGATGTCATACACACCCGTGCGGTCCGACGAGAAATACACCGCGTCACCGGCCGCGTTGAACGCGGGGTGCAGGTCCATGGCGCGGTCATGCGTCAGCGCGCGCGGTTCAGCCGCACCCGGGTGCAACAGGTACACGTCACGGAAACCCCCCGGCCGCCACGCCGTGAACACCACCGCGTCCCCGCGCGCGTTGAAGCGCGGCGAGTGGATCTCCGCCACCTCCGGGAACCCGAACACCGGGCGCACCGCGCCCGTTGCGAGGTCCACCAGGACGAGCCGCGAACGGCCCGTGCGGTTTTCCACCGCGATGGCCGTGCGTCCGTCCGGGTGCACGTCCGGGTCCCGCACGCGCGCCCCCGCGGTGATGCGCGTGACGTCTCCCGTGGCCAGGTCCGCGCGGAACAGGTCCGCGTACGAATACGTCGTCGCGTACAGCTCCGGCTGCGCAAAGACCACCGCCCGCCCGTCCGGCGTGGGGGACAGCCCCTGCACGGACTGCACTTCGGTGAGGCGGACCACCTCCGGTGCCTGACCACGACGGGGCCGCGCCACATACAGTCCCGCGCTGTTGTCCGGCGGCGCGCCGTAGAACACCAGCGCCCCGTCCCGCAGGCGGCGCGGATAGAACACGCTCTGGCCCAGCCCGGTGAGACGGCGCTCCGGCGTGCGGCCCTCCCCTTCCACGCGCGCCTGCACCGCCAGCGCTTCGCGCGTCAGGTCCAGCCGCCAGGCGTCGTAGAGTTCGCGGTAGCCGCGGCCCTGTGTGTGTTCCTCAAGCGCCGTGGACAACGCGTACGGCAGCGCCTGTCCCCCGTAGCGGTGCGAGACCTTGCGCAGCACGTCCGCCCCGTAATGGTCCGCTATCCACGTCAGGAAATGCCCGCCGTACAGGTATGCGCCGTTGCCTCCGGGGAACGCGCGCCCACCAGAACTCAGCACATCCAGGTCCCACAGGCGCCCATCCAGCGCCGCTGTCCGCAGGTACATGTCAAACAATGACGAGCGCGCCCGCCCGCCCGTGGTCATGCGCGTTTCCACAAACACCGCAAGTCCCTCAATGAACCACCGCGGCTGCAGCATGTTGGGCGGCCACGTCTTGCCAAACACCCAGTTGAACAGCGACGGCACGCCGCGGATGAGGTCCGTGTGCACAATGTGCGTGTATTCGTGGACCACCAGCGCGCGCGCCCAGTCATCGTGGTCAGACAGGTCACTCATGGACCCCGGCGCGCGCGCAAACAGGCGCACCTGGTTGTATGGCACCGGCGTGGCGGACCCGTTGGAGGAGTCCGTGTCGTCCGTGAGGAGGAACTGCGTGCGCTCTCCCGGCGCGTAGCCCAGAAACCGCGTCACCGCTTCATGGGATTCCTGGATGGCGCGCGCCCAGCGTGGGGCGTCGCCCTCAAGGCCGTCGTGGTACGTGAGATCGCAACAGGCCGTGCGCAGCGTGTACCAGCGCCGCAGCGGCGGGGCGGCGGCCGCCTGCCCCGCCACGAGCGCCAACAGACCGGCCACCAACCACCACCGCCACCGCGTCATCGGCCACCGCCGCCGCGGAGCGTAGGACCGCACGCCAGCCGGCCTCAATGCGACGCGGCGGCAGATTTGCGCCGACGACCGAGCAGCGCTGGAGCCTCGTTGACGAACGAACGTTCGTTCGTGTACCTCCCGCCGCGGCTGTATCCTCCCCACGAAGGAGTCCCCCCATGACCCTCACCGCTTCCGCGTTCTTCCTCGACAAGGCCAAGGAACCCCTGGTGCAGCGCGATCTGGCGCTCACCGCCAACCCGGGCGAAGTCCTGCTGGAAGTGCTGGCGTGTGGCGTGTGCCATACGGACCTGGGGTACGCAGACGGCAGCGTGGCCCCCAAGCACGCCCTGCCGCTGGTGCTGGGTCACGAGATTGTGGGCAAGGTGGTGGAGGCCGGCGCCGGCGCTGAGAGCTGGATGGGCAAGAAGGTGATGGTCCCCGCCGTCATGCCGTGCCTGGAGTGCGCGTTCTGCAAGAGCGGCCACCAGGGCATGTGCCCGCACCAGAAAATGCCCGGCAATGACGTGCACGGCGGTTTCTCCACGCACGTGGTGGTGCCCGCGCGCACGCTGGTGGACCTCTCCGGCGCGCCCGCGGGCGTGGACCTGCGCGCGCTGTCCGTCGTGGCGGACGCGGTCAGCACCGCGTGGCAGGCCATGAAGAAGGCCCAGGTGACCACCGGCGACGCGGTGCTGGTCGTCGGTGCTGGCGGCGTGGGCGGCTTCCTCTCGCAGCTGGCCAAGGCGGAAGGCACGCGCGTGGCGGCCATGGACGTGGATGACCGGCGGCTGGCCGCCCTCAAGGAAGTCTGCGACGTCACCACCGTCAACGTGAAGGACCGCCCGCTCAAGGACGTGCGCAAGGAAATCCAGGGAATCGTCAAGGGCTGGGAGGTGCCGTCCTTCCGCTGGAAGATCTTTGAGTGCAGCGGCACCACGCCCGGCCAGCAGCTGGCCTATGCGCTGATGGGCCCCGCGGCCACCATGGTGGTGGTGGGGTTCACGCCGCAGCCCGCGGAGTTCAAGCTGGCCAACATCATGGCGTTTGATGCCACGGTGCACGGCACCTGGGGCTGCCCGCCCGCGCGCTACGCCGAAGTGCTGCCACACATCTACGCGGGCCGCGTGAAGTTGGACCCGTTTGTCACGTACGTCCCCCTGCCTGACGCCAACAAGGTCCTGGACGACATGGCGCACCACCGCCTGGACAAGCGCGCCGTGCTCCTCCCCCATCCGTGAAATCCACCTCTTTCTCAACGGAGAAACGCCATGGAACTCAACAACCATGAACTCGTCCCCGAGCACCGCTTCAAGCACATCCGCTATGAGGAGAAACCCGTCCTGATGCGTGACGGCAAGGAAGCGCCGGGCCTGCACCAGGTGTGGATCTCGCTGGACAACGAAAAGCAGCTCAACAGCTACACCACCGAGGCCGTCAAGGATGTCATCCTGGCGTTCCGCCGCGCGTCCATGGACCGGCGCGCCGTGGCCGTGGTCTTCACCGCGGTGGGGAACAAGGCGTTCTGCACCGGCGGCAATACCGCGGAATACGCCACCTATTACGCCAACCGCCCGCTGGAATACGGGCAATACATGCGCCTGTTCAATGACATGGTGACGGGCATCCTGCTGTGTGACAAGCCCGTCATCTGCCGCGTCAACGGCATGCGCATCGCCGGTGGCCAGGAAATCGGCATGGCGTGTGACTTCACCGTGGCGGGGGACCACGCGCGGTTTGGCCAGGCCGGCCCCGTGCACGGCTCAGCACCGGACGGCGGCGCCACGGACTTCCTGCACCTGTATGTCGGCGTCGCCCGCGCGGCGGAATCGCTTTCATTGTGCGAGCCGTGGAGCGCCCACCGCGCCATGGCGTACGGTCTCATCAACGACCTGGTGCCCGTCTACAAGGACAAGGCCGGCAACTACGCGCCCAACCCGATGATTGTCACCGACAAGCAGACCGACGCCACCGGCCGCTACGTCTACGGCGAGTTCAAGACGGGCAAGGACGCGGAGAAGGGCAAGGCCGAACTGGAACTGCTCACCGTGGACCTGGGCAACCTGGACACCGCGGTGAACAAGCTGGTCACCAAGCTGATGTACACGTTCCCGGACTGCACGCGCCGCACGTTGGAGAGCCTGCGCCGCAAGAAGCTGGAGCAGTGGTTTGCCAACATGGAGCAGAGCCGCAGCTGGCTCTCCCTCAACCAGAACACCGAGGGCGCGGCCGGCTTCCCGGCGTTCCACTTTGGTGACCGCAATGAGCGCGA
The DNA here is from genome assembly GCA_016218805.1 of Deltaproteobacteria bacterium. Taxonomy (GTDB): domain Bacteria; phylum Myxococcota; class JACRCW01; order JACRCW01; family JACRCW01; genus JACRCW01. The sequence goes on from JACRCW010000038.1 coordinate 23,842, forward strand.
GATTGACTTTGTGAAGCTGCGCACGCGCCTGGCCGAGGGCGCGCGGTTTGACGACAAGCTGGTGGAAGAGGTCCTGCCCCCGTCCGCGCGGGCCAGGTGGCTTGAGGCGCGGGGAGGGAAGAAGTGATGGCCGCGGATTCCGGCGTCAAGACTGAGTTGCTGGCCGACGGCGGCGTGCTGCGCATCCTCATTGACGCGGGGAAGGGGAACATCCTGACCCGCGCCGTGATGGAGGGCATCCGCGCCGCCCTGGACCAGCACGCCAATGATCCCGCGCTGCGGATGGTGTTCCTGCGCGGGGCCAACGGGCACTTCTCCTTTGGTGCGTCAGTACCCGAGCACAAGAAGGACGAAGCGCCCGGGATGCTCCGCTCATTCCACGCGCTGGCCCGCGCGGTGTACGCCTACCCGGTTCCGGTGGTGTCGCTCGTCGAGGGGAAGTGCCTTGGCGGCGCACTGGAGCTGGTGGCGTGCGGGCACCTGGTCTTCTGCACGGCCAACGCAGCGTTTGCCTGCCCGGAGATCAAACTCGGCGTATTCCCCCCGGTCCTTGCCGCCCTGGGTGCGCAGCGTCTGGGCGCACCGCTGGCGGAACGCATGGTGATGACCGGCGCGGAGATTGACGCAAAGCAGGCGCTTGCGGCTGGCTTTGTGACGGACCTGGTGGACGGTGACCCGGAGGAGGCCCTGATGAAGTGGTACAAGGGCAACCTCCACGGGCTGTCCGCCTTCAGCCTCCGCCAGGCCACCCTGGCGGTGCGCACGGACAGCGGCGCGGTGGACGCGTTCACGGACGCGCTGGCCGCGGCGGAGAAGCGGTACCTGGGACCGCTGCTGCACAGTCAGGACGGAAACGAGGGCATTGAAGCGTTCCTGGCCAAGCGTGCACCGGCGTGGAGGCATGCGTGACGGGGGAGCGCAGGACACGGCGCGGCGGGCGCACGGCTCCGGAAGCCCGGGCCCAGACCCGCGTTGAAATCCTGGAGGCCGCGGCGGAGGCCATTGCCCGCCGCGGCTTCTGGGGCATGTCCATGCGTGACCTGGCCAAGCACATGGGCCGCGGCCTCGCCAGCTTCTACAACTATTTCTCATCCAAGGAAGACGTGCTTTTTGCACTGCAACAGGGCGCGTTTGAGGCGCTCATTGCGCGCGCGGAGCAGGGCGTGGCGGCCGTCCCCTCCCCCGCGGGGCGGCTCCACGCGCTCATCCTCAATCACGTGCAATACGTGGCGGAGCACCCGTACGTGATGCGTGTGCTGGTGCACGAGGCCGGGGCACTGCCGCCCGCACGGCGCCGCGCGGTCCGCGTGCTGAAGGAGAAATACTTTGATATCGGCCTGGGCATTGTGCGGGACATCCTGCACGAAGCCGCCGGTACGCCGCCGCCGGCGTTGGAGATTGAGCGCGCGGCGTACTCGGTGTTTGGCATGATCAACTGGGTGTGGGGCTGGTACGAGCCCGACCGCCACGGTTCCGCCGAAGACGTGGCGCGCACCATCAGCCGCGTGGCGCTGTCCGGTCTGGTCGGCACCGCGCGGCACGCTGGGATGCAGGAAGCCGTGGAAAAGAAACTGGTGAAAGTCGAACGGCGGCCGCTGATCACATCGCAGCCGCATGCACAGGGAGGTGGTTGATGGAACCCACGGGTGGCGCCCCCGGGCGCACCGCAGCGGACCCCGCGGCGGACGTGCTGGAGAAGGCACGCGTGCTGGCGGAGGATCTTGCGCTGAACACGGTGAAAGCCTGGAAACAGAAGAACCCGGGAATGCTGGCCATTGGCCACCTCCCCGTCTACACGCCGCGCGTGATGTTTGAAGCCATGGGCTGCCTGCCCGTCGCGGTGTTCGGCGCCGGCGAGATCGACATCATCAAGGGCGACTCGTACTTCCAGTCCTACATCTGCCACATTCCGCGCTCCACGGTGGAACTGGGCCTGGGCGGCCAGCTGGATGTGCTGGACGGCATGGTGTTCCCGTCCATCTGTGACGTCATCCGCAACCTGGGCGGCATGTGGAAACTCATGTTCCCAGCGAAGATGTCCGCCTACCTGGACCTGCCGCAGAACTTTGCGTGGGGCCTGGGTGGCCGCTTCTACATGGGCGAACTCAAGCGCATTGCGGCCGAGACCGAGAAGCGCGGCGCGCGTCCCCTCACCGAGGAGGGCCTGCGCCGCGCCATCAAGGCGGAGAACGCCCGGCGGCGCGCCCTGGCCGAGCTGGACGCCCTGCGCCGGGAAGAGCCGCACAAGGCGCGCGCCTCGGAAGCGTACCTGGTGGCCCGCGCCGGCGGCGTGATGCTGGCAGAGGAGCACGAGAAGCTCATCCGCGAGTTCTTGGCCGCCGCCCGCAAGCGCACCGGCCGCCCCATGGACAACGTCCGTGTCGTCGTGGCGGGCTCGTTCTGCGAACAGCCTCCGCTGGGCCTCATCAAGACGCTGGAGAAAGCCGGTTGCGACATCCTGGAGGATGACTTCCAGCTTGGCCTGCGCATGATTGACGGGGACATTGAACTCAAGGACGGCATGCCTGCGCTGGAAAGCCTGGCGCGCGCGTTCACGGAGCGCGGCCGTGACACGGCGTCCCGCTACGTTCCCGACGACACCAAGGGCCAGGCGCTCATCCGCCGCGTGAAAGAGTGCAAAGCGGACGGGGTGGTCTTTGCCGCCGCCAGCTTCTGTGACCCCGCCCTGCTGGACCAGCCCATGCTGGAGCACGCACTCACCCGCGCGGGCATCCCGCATACCAGCTTCAAGTTTGCCGAGAATACCGGCCAATTCCAGGTCATCCGCGAGCAGGCCGGCGCCTTCTCCGATTCCGTTCGACTCTGGGGAGGACAGGCAGCATGACGACGACCACCACCACCGTGAAGTCCGAGAAGGAAGCCCAGAAGGACCGCAGCCAGGCGCGGCAGAAGGAGATGATTGCCAACCATTTCAAGAAGCTGGCGCGCGCCAAGGAGGACGGCAAGAAGGTGGTCTACACCTTTGTGCCGGGGAATCTTGCGGAATTGATCTCCGCGTTGGACATGCTGCCCGTGCTCCCGGAGATCAACGCGCTGCAGTCCGGCATGCGCAAGCGCTCCGGCGCGTTCATCCAGGAGGCTGAGAAAGCGGGCCATTCCGAGGACGTGTGCACGTACGTGAAGTGCGACCTGGGCATGCTCAAGAAGGGCAACATTGGCCCCACCGACGAGCCGCTGCCGCCGCCGGACCTGCTGTTGCTCAGCTACACGGGCTGCTTCACGTTCATGAAGTGGTTTGAGTTGCTGCGCGAGGAATACAAGTGCCCGGTGGTGATGCTGCACGTGCCCTACCAGGCCGGCGGCGAGATCACCCAGGAAATGCGTGATTACGTGGTGGCCCAGCTGCGGGACGAGGTCATCCCGGTGATGGAGAAGGTGGCCGGGAAGAAGCTGGACATGAAGGTGCTGCAGCAGCACCTGGCGCTGAGCCGCACCGCGGAGGACGCGCTGGTGCAGGTGTGGGAGTCCGCGCGGCACCGGCCCTCCCCTATCGACGGGTATTTTGGCGGTGTCTATTACGTGGGCCCCATCTTCTCTTCATTCCGCGGCGGCCAGGATGCCGTGGAGTATTACAAGGAGTTGCTGGAGGAGACCAACGACCGCATCAGCAAGGGTCTGGGGCCCATGACGCCGGACGGCGTGATGCCCAAGGAGAAGTACCGCCTGGTGGTGGAAGGCCCGCCCAACTGGACCAACTTCTACGACTTCTGGCGCATGTTCTCCCGCGAGGGCGCCACCATTGTCAGCTCCACGTACACCCGCGTGGGCGGCCTGTATGACACCGGCTTCCGGCATGACCCTGACAAACCCATGGAATCGCTGGCCGACTACTGCCTGGGCTGCTACACCAACCTCAATCTCCCGTCGAGAATTGACCTGCTGGAGAAGTACATCAAGGACTACCAGGCTGACGGGTTCCTCATCAATTCCGTGAAAAGCTGCAATTCGTTCAGCGTGGGGCAGCTGTTGATCCTCCGCCAGCTGGAGGAGCGCACCGGGGTGCCCGGCGGTTTCATTGAGAGTGACCTGGTGGATCCCCGCTATTTCGGCAAGGCGAACATTGAGAACCGCGTCCAGAGCTACCTGCAGATGCTCGAAGCGCGCCGGAACGGAGGCCGCTGACCATGAAGTGCGTCGTCGGGATTGACCTGGGGTCCACCACCACCAAGGCGGTGATCCTGGATGAGCAGGGGGAGATGGTGGGCCGCGGCATCACCAACAGCCGCAGCAACTACGAGGTGGCCTGCCAGGTGGCGCACCAGGAGGCGCTCATCAGCGTGCGCTTTGCCATGCTGGAGCGCGTGGGCGCCGCGTCAGAGAACGGCACGGGTGAGCGGGTGAAAGCGCTGGTTCCCGCCGTGAAGAGCGCGTACCGGTTGGAGTTGTACCTGCACGGGCTGGATGACCTGGAGCAGGTCATTGCGGCCCAGATGGGGCGCAGCCTGCTCAACCGGGGGCGCGCATCCCTGGAGCCATCCGTCAAGCGCATCCTGGCCATGGCGCGTGAGAACGCGCCGGCGCTGTTTGCCGCCAACGCGCCGCGCCGCAGTGACTTCTTCCGGGACCTGGCCGGTGCCGCATACGTGGCGGGCGCCGAGAAGCTGGCCAAGGAGAACGGCGAGGAGTTTGAGCCGCTGGTGGCGGCGTATGACCGCGCCATCCTGGAGGTGGAGACCCACGCCCTGCAGCAGGACATCTCCACCGTGCTCAAGCGCGCGGTGAACCGCGTGGCGCGCGAGCAGAAAGACGGCGAACCGGTGGCGCTGGCGCTGGTGCGCGCGGCCGACCAGGCGCTCAGCCAGCCGTTGCACGAGGTGGCGTTTGTGGGCACCGGGTACGGACGTCAAACGCTGCCGTTCCCGCGCGAAGCGGTGCGCAGCGAAATCCTGTGCCACGGCCGCGGCGCGCACCGCATCTTCCCGGGCACGCGCACGGTGCTGGATATTGGCGGACAGGACACCAAGGCCATCCAGGTGGACGGGCACGGCGTGGTCACCGGGTTCCAGATGAATGACCGCTGCGCTGCGGGTTGCGGCCGTTACCTGGGCTACATTGCCGACGAGTTGAACCTGGGCCTGCACGAGCTGGGACCGCTGGCGCTGCAGGCGAACACCATGGTGAAGGTGAACTCCACGTGCACGGTGTTTGCGGGCGCGGAGCTGCGCGAGCGCCTGGCACTGGGCCAGCGCCGCGAGGACATCCTGGCCGGCCTGCACCGCTCCATCATGCTGCGCGCCATGTCCCTGCTGGCCCGCAGTGGCGGCGTCAACAACGAGTTCACGTTCACCGGTGGCGTCTGCAACAACCCCATGGCCGTGAAGGTGCTGCGCGAGCTGGTGGTGCAGAACTACGGCGACAAGATCCACCTGAACATCCACCCGGATTCCATCTACATGGGTGCGCTGGGCGGGGCGCTGTTTGCGCTTGATGACCTGCGTGCTGACAAGCCCTCCCTGCTGCCCACCACGTGGGCCGCCGGCGCGGCGGCGTGAGGAGGACACCATGGCCGAAAACACTCAATTGACGGCAGGACTGGACGCGGGCAGCGCGGCGGTGAAGGTGGCCATCCTGCGGTCGCAGGCGGGCAACCACGCGGAGGTGGTGGCCACCAGCGTGCAGCGCATCCGCCGCCGCGAAGTGGCTGAGGTGTGCCGGATTGCATTTGCCGAGGCGTGCCAGCGCGCGGGCGTGCAGCCCACCGCGTTTGACTACGTGGCCAGCACCGGCGAGGCGGACCAGATGGACTTTGCGCACGGGCACTTCTACGGGATGACCACGCACGGGCGCGGCGCCCTGGTGCTGGACCCGGCCACGCGCTGCGTGATGGACGTGGGCGCGCTGCATGCGCGCGCCATCAAGGTGGATGAACGCGGCCGCGTGCTCGGTCACCGCATGACCAGCCAGTGCGCCAGCGGCTCCGGGCAATTTGTGGAGAACATTGCGCGGTACCTGGGCGTCCCGCTGGAGGATGTGGGCGCGCTGTCCGTCACCGCCAAGAAGCCGGAGGAGGTCTCCTCCATCTGCGCGGTGCTGGCGGAGACGGATGTCATCAACATGGTCAGCCGCGGCGTGTCTACGGCGGACATCCTCAAGGGCATCCACCTGTCCAGTGCCGGGCGGCTGGCGCGGCTCATCCGCGCCGTGGGTGCGGAGGGCACGGTGCTGCTCACCGGCGGCATGGCGGCGGACAAAGGCCTCATTGCGGCGCTGAAGGAATCCCTGTCCGAGGCGCCCTCCAAGAAGAAGGACGCCGCGGTGACCATTGATGTGCACGCGCACGAGCTGTCCCCGCTGGCCGGCGCCGTGGGGGCGGCCGCGCTGGGCGCGTTCCGGTTTGATCAGTTACGCCGCGCCGGCCGCTGGGACGTGCTCAAGGGCGCCAGGGAAGGCGCCGCCGCCGCGGTGTGAGCCCCCGCACGTGACAGGACGCACGTCGTGGAGCGGTGCGGCACCCGCACGGCGCGGCATCCTTGCGGCCACCGCGCATCCGGCGGCATGGTGAACACCCGCAACGTTTGTTTAGGGAGGACTCCTTGACCACGCTCGGCCCCTGGCTGTTCGCCACTTTCTCGTCGGCGCTCGCGCCCGCGCAGGCACCCACTCAAAGCCCCTTGCGGATCATGGTTCCGGACGTCGTCATCGCCAAGGGCGCGGCGGCGGCGCTGCCCGTCACCCCCGGCGCGTTGGCCACCATGCTGGCGCAGGGCGCGCTGCAGGCGCGCGCGGGCCAGGTGTTGACGGAGCAGGACGCGCAGGCGGTGCTCAACGAGGCCGCCCGCGCGCAGCTCACCGGCTGCACGGAGATGCGCTGCGCACTGGACCTCTCCAAGCTGGCCGGCGCGGATCTGCTGCTCCGCGCCGAGGTGGGCATGCTGGGCCCGCGCGTGCTGGTGAACGCGTCACTGGTCCATGTGGCGGAGGCCCGCGTGCTCTCCGTGGCCACGCGTTCCATGGCGCCCGAGCAGCTGGGGACGGGCGGCCTGGGCGCCATGGCCATGGGGATGTTTGGCCAGGCCGGTGGTGCCGGGGATGCACCGCCGGCGCCACCCCCCGCGGTGCCGCCGGGACCGCCGCAGCGCGTTGTGGTCACGTGCCGCCAGTGGGCCAACGAGGCGGGTGATCCCGCGGCGCGCGCCACCGCCATGGGACGCTCCGCCGAGGTGGTGGGCAGCGTGGGGGGATACAAGGCCATCAGCGCCGAGGAGCTGGCGACGGTGGTCAAGAGCGAGGCGGAGCAGCAGGCGCTGGGCAACGGCGACGCATCGCTGCTGCAGCGCGTGGCGGACCAGCTCAAGGCGCCCTACCTGGTGAGCCTGGACGTCGGGCGCGCGGGTGACGCGTTTGTCGTCGGCGCGGCGCTGCTGGACGTGCAGAAGGCGGACGCGGTCAACCGCGCGTCCATCGTGTTCAAGGAGGGCAAGCAGCTGCTGGAGGCCATCACCGTGGTGACCAAGCGGTTGTTCGGCGTGAGCGCGCAACTGCCCCCGCCCGACGCGGACCCCAACCGGTTGGAGGCGCGCCTGCAGGCGCTGGCGCAGGACGTCCTGGGCAAATACGGCGCATTGCCCCAGGGCGGCGCGGCAGGCCTCGTCATTCTCCCGTTCGGCGAAACGGCGCCGGAGCCCAAGCAGCGCAAGCTGGGCAATACGCTCGCGCAATTCATGCAGAGCGCCATGCAGACCCAGCCCGGCATCACCGTGGCTCCGGCGGAGAAGGTGGCCGCGTTGGGAAAGAGCCATGACCTCAGCAATCCGCTGGGCCTGGACGCCGGTGCCTTGACGGAAATTGGCATGTTTCTGGGCGCGCAGGCGGTGCTCGTTGGGAACGTGGGTGACTTTGGGACGGACTACGTGCTGCAGGCCAAGCTGGTAAAGGTGGCCGGCGCGCAGGCGCTGTGGTCCGGCAATGTCGTGTTTCCCAAGGCCAAGCCGGGATCACTGCTGCCCAAGAAAGTCCGCATTTCCCGCTCCCGCGCAGACGCGCTCACGCGCGCGGTGGTGCCCGGGCTGGCGCAGTTCACCGGTGGACCGCTTGGGATCGTGAAGGGCGCGTTGTTTGACGTCATTCTCGTTGGCGGCCTCGCGCTCCTGGTTCCGGCAGCCGCCTCCATCGTATTCGGGTCGCTGCTGTTCATTGCCAACTTCCCCCGTGCGGATGGTACGCGCATCCCGTTGTTGACCGTCACGTACAAGGACCCGGGGGGCGCCGTGGGTGACGACCCTGACTGCTCGTTCCAGGAGCACCCCACGGACGCCAATGTCTGTGGCATGCCGCGGAATGTTGGCATGGCGGTGGCGGGCGTGGGGGGAGCGCTGGTTGCCGCGGGCTTGGCAAGCGCTGCGCTGGCCTACCTGGTCTCCTTTGTGGACGCCGGCATCTTCGGCGTGCGCGAGGAAGAAGTCAGCTTTGAAGCGGCCGAGTGATTCGGCCCCCCGGGCCGCACACCCGGCACGCAACGTAACCTTCCCCGGATCCCGGCCGGCTCCCCTTAAGCGCGGCCAACAACGTGCCGAAGGCGCGTCCCAGAGAGGCGGGGCGCCATGGACGAACTGTACGTTTTGAGCGCGGAGGCCCAGGCCATCCGCACGCTGGGAGCAGAAGTCGAAGCGGATCTGGCCGGGGGACGTGACGCGGAGGCGGCGCGCCGCGTCCGCGACCTCGCCGTCATCTGGCACGACGCCCTGGTGGTCCAGGAAGCCCGCGTACTGCAGCCTTCCGGCGTGGCTGACGTGGGCCTTCCGCACGCGGAGGTGGAGCGGGCCCGGCACATCGGGCTGCGGCTCATGGAGGCCGTGGCCGGTGCAGGCGCCCCGGGCTTCCCCCACGCCGCGGTGACGCGCGGCTTGATTGCGGAGATGCGCGCCCACGCTGAGCTGCTGGCCGAGCGGGTGCTCCCGGTTCTGTACGCCCGCTCCTCCGAGGAGGAGCGTTGGGAACTGGCGCGCGCCCTGGACCGCACCCTGGATGACCTGGGGCGGTCCCGCTGGCAGCACCTGGTATTGGGCGCCAAAACGGCAGACCCCGGTTACCCGGCTTGACGCACGCGCCGGGTCGGCGATGATGGCGCCATGCCCATCAACCTGCCCTTTCCCTCCCTTCCCTCGTTTCCCCTGCCGCCCAGCTTTCCGGGGATTCGGCCGCATTCCACCTTCCCGGACAATGACCCCATTGCGTTTCCCCACGACGAGGGTGTCCACCCGCACATGAAGACGGAGTGGTGGTACCTCAACGGCCACCTGGGCGGGACGCGCGGCGAACAATTCGACTTCTTCTGTGCGTTGGCCCACCTGCCCAACGTGCTCACCGTGAAGGCCAACCCGGACCACTGGAAGGTGCCGCTGCCCGTGCCGGACCTGATGGGAGCCACCGCGTGGGACGGGGGGCTGACGTCGCGCCGGGCGGGCGCCACGGGCCCCGGTCACCATTGGATCCGGCAGGTGCGGCCGTACGTGGTCCCGTGGAGCCCGCAGTGCAACCACGGCCTGCTCCCGGAACGGCTGGATGTGAACTTCCCCACGTGGCAGGGACCGGTGGCGCGCATGAAGCGGATGGACAACCAGCACATTGCCGCGGACGTGCCCTTTGGCCCCAACGCGCGCCTGGTGCTGGAGCTGACGCAGTCCCTTCAGATGCCGCCCCTGCTGGTGGGCGGGCAGGGGACCATTGACATGGGGCCCAAGGGCCGGTCGCGGTACTACTCGCTGCCCAGCCTGCAGGCGCACGGCACGGTCAATGAGAACGGCAACGTTGCCGTGGTGGATGGCACGGTGTGGATGGACCACCAGTGGGGGGACATGGCGTTCTTTGACGGGTGGACGCATTGGAAGTGGTTTGGCGTCCAGCTGGACGGTGGCACGGAGATTGTCACCTTTGCGTTCTGGAATGACCGCGGGCACGTGCAGAGCAACGCCAGCATGCTGTTGCCGGACGGCCGCAGCGAACACCTCGTGGCCACCGCGGACAAAGCGCCGGTGCTGCGGGTCACAGACGACGCGTCCCGGTGGGAGAGCCCGCGTACGCACGTCAAATGGCCGCTGAAGTGTTCCATTGATATCCCGCCATGGAACCTCAAGCTGGACGTGGAACCCGTGGCCCAGGACCAGGAGGTCCCGGGCAGCGGACCGCACGGTTTCATCACGCCCGGGCCGTTCTTCCCCAACTACTGGGAAGGCGGCGTGACCGTGAAGGGCCAACTGGACGGCAAGCCGGTCACCGGCAAGGCGTATGAAGAGATGCTGGGCTACTACGCCGACAATGACCGCGCGCTGCCCGCGCCCGCCACCGTCCTGGGTGACATGGCCGCTGCGCTGTCCCGCTGGTTGGTGGACGCCAAGACGGATATCCACGGGCATATCTGGAGTTGATGCGGCCGCGGTCAGGTGGCCGCGTGGACGGCACGGTCCCGCCCGGCGCGCTTGGCCGCGTACAGGCACTCATCCGCGCGCTCCAACCACCGCGTGGGATCATCGGACGGGCGCGCTTCGGCGCCGCCTACCGAGACGGTCACCTTGATGGTTCCCGCGCCACGCGGCACGCGGACTGCCCGCACGGCATCCAGCAGGCGCGCCACCGGGGCCCCGGCGTCCTTGGCCGGCGTGTCTGATAGGAGCACCGCGAACTCCTCGCCTCCGTAGCGGCACACCACGTCGGACCGGCGGGGGAAGGTGCGGGTCAGCGCGTCAGCCACTGCCCGGAGCACCTCGTCCCCGGCCACGTGGCCGTGCTGGTCGTTGATGGCCTTGAAGTGGTCCAGGTCCAGGAGCAGAACGGTGGCGGGGTGCTGGAAGCCCACCAACAGTGACAGCGCTTCACCCATGGCCGCGTCCAGAACCCGGCGGTTGAACAGGCCGGTCAACGGGTCGGTCTGCTTCTCGCGCTCGGCTTCGGTGAGCCGGTGGCCCATAGCCATGACCTTCTGGCTCAGCTCCGCCATCTGCTGGCGGTGGCGCAGGCGGCGCCGCTCAACTAGGCCCTCCAGCGTCCGCACAATCCGCGCCACCTGGTCCTGCACTCCGGCCACCACGCCGCGCTCCAGGCGCGCCCGCAGACCTTCCATGTCGTCCAGCAGTGCGCGGTCGGACTCCTCGTCTTCGGCCACGGACAGGTTCAGCGCCTGGACAAACGTGACCACCGCCTGGCGCAGATCACCAACGGACTGCCGCACCAGCCGTTGCTCCTGCTGGCGCTGCTCGGAGACGAACCGCCGCAGGCCGGACCAGTCCCTGCGCGAGCTGGTGCCGGCCGGCAGGCCCGGTGGCGGCGTGACCCGCAGGACGTGGCTTGCCCAGCCCTCGCAGTGGTGTTGCACGCGTTCCGGCTCCAGGTCCGCCACGTCCAGTGCGTAGCGGCCCAGCGTCCGCACCACGTCCGCCAGCGTGTCCAAAGCCTCCTGGACGTGGAGGTCAGCCGGCGGCGCCGGGGGCTGGGGCCTGAGATCCACCGGGTCGTGGTGCGGCATTCTCATCCGGCTCCTCCTGGTGCGCGCCTTCCCCATCCGCCGCCGGGCGGAGTTCCTCCGCGTCCAGCGAAAGGAGGGCCTCGGCCATGGAGTGGAAGGCGCGGCTGTTGTCATCCATGGCATCCTCCAACAGGAACGGCCGGCGGTGGTTGATGCTGTCGTGAACGCGGCGTGACGCGCGCAACACGCCCAGCACGTCCACCGGCGCACCCAGGTAGTCGCGGAACATGCGGCAGACCGAGTGCACCACGGCGCGGTCCTTGTCATGGAACACGTTGTTCCCGACGACGCGGACCGCGAGGCGGCCCAGCGCGGCGCGCGCGCGGGCCGCGGCCGCAGGGTCCTCGCGGGAGGTGCGCGCCAGCCAGACGGCCACCGGTTCCACGGCGGGTGCGCGCGCTTCGTCGGCCAGCGTCATGGCGTGCACCTGAAGCACGGACCGTTCCACGTGGCGGTGGAGCGCCGCCTTGAGGAACGCGTAGGCGTTCTGGATGGAAGTCATCTGCGGGGTGAGCACTACCAATTGCTGGTCCGCCAGCAGGAAGAAGTCCAGCGTGTTGAAGGCAATGCCCGCACCCACGTCTATCACCACCACATCACCGCCCGCGGCGCGCACGGCGGCCAGCAACTTCTGTTTCTGGCCGTGGTTGAAGTTGGCGGACCCGGGGACCGCTCCCAGCCCGGGCAGCAGCGTCACGCCGGGGACACTGGTGCGGCAGAGCACTTCGGCCACGGTGCGCGCATGGCCGGACAGCAGGCCACCCAGTCCAGGGCCGGGCCGGTCAATGCCAAACAGGGTGTGCAGGTTGGCCGCGCCGAAGTCCGCGTCCACCAGCGTGACGCACCGGCCGCGCTGCGCCAGCGCCACCGCCAGGTTGGCGGCCACCACCGTCTTGCCCACGCCGCCCTTGCCGCCACCCACGGCGATGACGCGCCGCGGTGGCGGGTGTCCGGGAATCCTGGCTCCGGCGGTCAGCATCGGCGGCCCTCCCCTCCCGTCAGCTCACCCGGTACGCACAGGACGCGCCACGGGCGCGGCCCAGTCTCTCCCGCAGGCGGAGAACCTCAGTGCGGCGGGCACTTGCGAGTTCCAGCAGGGCACGCACCTCCTGCTGAACCGCGGGGCCCGCCGGCCACAAGGCGGCCGCGCCGCCACACACCTCGGCCTCCAGGGCCGCAGCCAACTCAGCGGCAGCCGCTGCATCGTCGGCGCGGAGCGCGGTACGCAGCGCGTCCAACCGTTGTTGGAGCGTCTGGGCCAAGGTCACCGGGCCTCCGCGGCGGCCGGCGCGTTGGTCACCTGTTCAAACGCATCGGCCACGGGTTGAACCACGCGCAGCGCCTCGCGCGCGGCCGTTGCGTTGCCCGAGGCCAGCGCCAGTGTGATGCGGTGCAGCGTGAACTGGTAGACGTCAGCAAGCTGGCGGCACAGCTCGGGCGCGGCGGCAGAGTCCAGCGTTGCCAGCAACTCCGTGATGATGTCCATGCAACGGCCCAGGGGTGCGGCGGCCTCGGCGCGGCGGCCCGCTTCCAGTGCCCGCGCGGCGGTGTCCAGGTGGCGGCAGGCCGCCTGCAACAGCAGCACCAGCAGGCGTTCCCTGCTGGCGGTTTCATTCTGCACGCGGGTGTAGGCGGTGGAGCCTCGCATGGTGCGTCATCCCTTCTTGCTGGCGGCAGCTTCCTGTGAGGAGAGGAACGCGTTCACCGCGTTGAGCGAGTTCACCACCTGTTCCATGGCGGCAAACTGCGCCTCCAGCGTGGCGCGGTAGCGCTCGACCCGGTCGGCCATCTGGAGTTGCTGCTGCGTGAGCCGGTCAATGCTGCTGCGCATGGCCTCCTGGGTCTGCGCCAGGATGCCGCCGGCAGCGGCGTACTGGTCCGTCAGCTCCTTCACGCTCGCCGCCAGCCCATCGGTGGCGTCGGAGAACATGCGGTCCAGGGAGACAGGATCACGTTGCAGCGCCCGCTCTAGGGTCAGGGTGTCCACGCTCAGCGAACCGTCCCGCGCGGTGCGGACGCCGATCTCCGCCAGCGTCTTGAACGTGCCGGCGCCCGCCACCGCGTGGACGCCCACGGCCTGCAGGCGGGACTGCAACGAGCGGACGGCGCTGTTGCCCACCAGCAGCGTGTCACGGTCGGACCCGGCGCTGGGCGTCAGCTGCGCGGCCAGCGTGCGGTGGAGCGCGTTGTAGGCGTCCACGTAGCGCTGCAGCGCCTGCGCGGTCTTCTCCTTGTCCACGTTCAGCACCAGGTCCTCGGGAAGACCCGGCTTCGCCTGGCTGAGCGCCAGCGTCACGCCGGGAATGGCGTCGGACACCACGTTCTGCTGCCGTTCAAACGTGAGGCCGTCCACCTTCAGGACAGCGTTGCGCGCCGCCTGCGTGGTGGCCAGGCCCAGCGGCTGACCCAGCAGCCCGGTGCTGGTCTCCGTGAGCACCAGCGCGTCCGCAGCGGGGCTGCCCACCGGGTGCCCCGTACTGAGACCGGCCACCGCCAGGTACGAACGCGTGCCATCAAACAGGACGTTGGCCCGCACCGGTGCCCCGGACGCATTGATGGCGGTGGCGGCCTGGTCCAGCGAAGTGCCGTCCTCCAGCACCACCTGCCAGGCCGTGCCATTGACACTGATATCCAGCGTGCCACCGCGCACGGTGACGGCGTCATCAAACGCGGCGGACTGGGCGCGTGCCGCCGCGGCAAGCTGTTCCACGGAAACGGCAAACCGTCCGGCGGTCCCGCCCGTCACGTCCGTGACGCTGAGCTGGGAGTGCGTGCCGGTCTGGCTGCTGGCCACCACGCCGGTGCGGGCCAGCGCGGCGGCCGCGTCCGACAGGGACCGCAGCTTGGTCACCATGTCCGCCACCGTCGACAGCTGGGTGCTGAACGCCTTCTGGCGCGCCTGCATCTGCTGGATGGGCCGCTGCTCCAGCGCCACCAGCTTGTCGACGATGCTGGCGGTGTCCAACCCCGAGGCGAGACCGCCGACCTTGAACGTGGACATCGCGCCTCCGCAGAAGGCGGCGCCGGGTCCGTGCTTCACCCGGCGCCGCCCGGTTCAGGGAACCCACCGCCGGGTGTTCAGCCAAGCAGCTTCAGTGCCATCTGCGGCTGCTGGTTGGCCTGGGCCAGGACGCTGATGCCGGCCTGCATCATCACGCTGGCGCGCGTGAGGGAGCTGGTCTCCTCGGCCACGTCCACGTCCTTGATGCGGCTGTTGGCGGCCGACACGTTCTCCGCCGCGGTGTTGATGGTGGCCGTCACGCTCTGAAGCCGGTTGCCCACCGCGCCAAAACCCGCGCGCACGTTGGACACGCCCTCAATGGCCGTGTCGAGGGCGGCCAGGGCGGTGGTCGCGCCCGCCTTGGTGGACAGGTCCACCGCGTCCACGCCCAGCGTGGCCGTGGTCATGTCTGCGGTGGTGAAGCTGATGATGTCATTGGCAGTGGCGCGGATGCCCACCTGGAAGTCCAGCGTGGCGGCGGAGCCGTCCAGCAGCATCACGCCGTTGTACTCGGCGGTCTGCGCAATGCGGTCAATCTCCAGGATGAGCGCCGCCGCTTCCGTCTGCACATAGCCGCGCTCGGTGTCGCGGATGCCGTCGGACGCGGACTGCATGGCCAGCTCGCGCATGCGGGTGAGGATGTTGCTGACCTCGGCCGTGCCGCCCTCCGCCGTCTGCACCAGGCTGACGCCGTCCGCCGCGTTGCGGGCCGCCTGGCCGTAGGAGCGGATCTGCGCCACCAGGTTGGCACTCACGCCCAGCCCGGCCGCGTCGTCACCGGCCTTGGTGATGCGGTAGCCGCTGGAGAGGCGGGACATGCTGGACTCAAGCCGGTTCTGGGTCTGGTACAGGTTCTTCTGCGCGTTGAGGGACATGACGTTCGTCTGGACGGACATGACCATGGTGGTCCTCCTGTTGTGGGCGGCTCCTTGGGGGTTCCCTCGGCCGTGCCCTGGGTTCGCACTTGGGATCGGAACGCGGCGTGGAGGCGCTAAGCGGGGGGCGGTGCGGATCGCGCGGGTGACGGCGGCACGGCAGGCGCCCGTCCGCGGCCAGGCCGCGGCGCACCGGGTGATCAGCTTGGCGGGGGCGTCACTTCAGGACGTCAAGGAGGGACGCCTGGAAGCTCTTCTGCGCGGCGGCGATGGACGCCTCCAGCGCGCGCTGCGCCAGCGCAAGGCGGCTGGCGGACTGCACGGTGTCCGCATCGGACAGCCGCCCCACGGCGATTTCCTGGTTGGTGCGGGCCTGGGCGGACATGGACGCGGAGAGCGTGAACAGTGCGGATTGCGCCCCGGCGCGCGTGCGCGCGTCAATCACCTGGCGCAGTGCCTGGTCCAGCCGCGGGATGGCGGCGGTGATTGCCACGGCGTCATTGTTGGTGAGCGCGGTCTGCAGGTCATCCAGCGCGGCAAAGACGTCCACGCCGGTGGCGCCGCCCTTCAGCGCCTGGTCCGCGCGCACACTGGCATCCGCCCACGTGCCCGGGGCAATCTCCACCTGGCGCGTGCCGGCGTCACCCACGTAGGCCGCCGCCGCATCAAACGGCGCCGCCTGGTCCGCGCGCCCGCCAAACAGGTAGCGGCCGCCGAATTCCCGGTTCCCCAGCGCCAGCAGCCCGTCGCGCAGCGAGCGCACCTCAGGCGCGGACGCGCCCCGATCCGCCGCACTGTACGTCCCGTTGGCCAGCTGCACGGCCAGTTCCCGCGCGCGCGTGATCACATCCGTCATGGATCCCAGTGCGGCGTCGGCCGCGTCCAGTTCGTCCGCGGCGGTCGCGCTGGCGTCAGACAGGGACTGCAGCCGCTGCAGCTCTGCGCGGCCCGTGAGAATCAGGCCGGCCGCGGCGGGCGCGTCCCCGGCGTGGATCACCTTGCGGCCGGTGGACAGTTCCTCGGAGGCGCGGGCCAGCCGGGACTGTGCGCCCAGCACCCGCGCCGCTCCCGTCTCAAACACCATCCGGTCGGTCACCCGCATGGGCTCCTCCTCACCGCAGCTTCATCAGCGCGTCCAGCATCTGGTCCGCGGTGGTGATGACCTTCAGCGTTGCCTCGTAGGCCCGCTGGGCCTGCATCAGCGTCACCATCTCCTCATCAACATTCACGCCGCTGGTGCTCTCACGCAGCGCGCCCAGCTGGGCCAGCTGCGCGGCAGCTCCATCCGCGCGCGCTTGCGCCTGTTGCACCGCCGCGCCGTAGCTGGCGGACAGCGCTGCCGCCGTGCCGCCCGGCGTGTCACCTGACGCGCCGGCGGTGGTGTCCACGGCCAGCAACGCCTGCAGCGTGGTGTTGCCGCCCGGCAGGTCTCCGGCGGAGCCCGCGGCGGCCAGCGCGGAGGGGTTTCCCGCGACGTCAACAGAGACCGCCAGGCGCCGCGCCGCGGACGCCGCGGTGGCGCCCGCGTCCAGCAGATTGCGCCCGGACACGCCATCCAGGCCCACCCCGGCGCTGTGCGCCACGTTGAGGCGCCCCGCCAGGTCAAACGCCAGCGCATCCAGCGCGGCGCCGGCGTTGGCCAGCGCGCCGTCACGCGCCGCCAGTGCGCCGCCCACCTGGCCGCCCAGCTGCGCGGCCTCCACCACCTGCGGGCCTGAACCATCCGTGCGCGTGAGGAGCACCACCACGTGACCCGCGTTGGCCGGGTCCGCCCGGGTGGTCATGCTCGCGGCCTCCTGCCCCTGCACCAGCGCCATGCCACCGGGCAACCCCACGTTGAGGTTGCCGTCGGCGTCCTCCAGCGAGGTGGCGCCGGTCAACTCGGCCAGGCGGTCACGCACCAGGGTGCGCTGGTCCAACAGGGTGTTGGGCGTGGCACCCGTGCCGCGGGCCACGCGGACCTGGCGGTTGAGCTCGGCCAGGCGTGCCGTCAGGTCAGTGACCTCGCGCGCCGCATCCGTGACAATCACGTCCTGGCTGCGCCACGCGTCTTCCACGGCGGCCGCGGTCCGGTTGAACGCCTGCGTCATGGTGGTAGCGGCGCCCAACACGGACACACGCCAGGAGGCGTTGGCGGGGTCCTGGCTCCACCCACGCAACGCGGCAAAGAACGCACCCACGGCGTCGGCCACGCCGCCCGCCGCCTCGGGGTCCAGCGCGCTCACCGCGCCCAGCGCGGCGGCGGCGGACCGGGCCGCGGCGTCCTCACCCAGTGCGCCGGGCATGCGGTTCTCCAGCCAGCGGTCCCGCGCCTGCCGCACATCCACCGCCAGGACCCCGCTGCCCACACGCCCGCCCCTGTCCGCCGTGTCCGCGCCGGCCACCAGCAGCGCGCGCTGGCGCGCGTAGCCCGGGGTGTTCACGTTCTCCAGGTTGTTGGACGCCGTGGCGGACGCCAGCCGGTGCGCTGACAGGCTCACCGCCGCGTTCCCCAACACCGCAAACACGCCAACCATGGGTCACCCTCTCACGGCCAGCGTCGCCGGCAGCGCCGCCGCGCCCGCGCCGCTGCGCCCGTAGGCCACCGCGGGACCCGCCAGCGCCGCGCGCCAGGACGACACAATGGCGTGGGCCTGGCGCAGCCACGTGACGGCGTTGCGGTTGATGTCAGCCAGTTCGGCGGAGCGCGCGCGCACCCGCTCCAGCGCGTCCTGCAGCTCCGCCGGGTAAGGACGCGAAAGCGCCTCCAGCCGGCGCGCGAGCCCGGCCGCGCCCGCCTGCAGCGCACCCAGCTCCTGCTCGCGCCACAGCGCCATCTCCAGCAGCGCGGGTCCCTTCAGCTGGCTGGCCAGCTGCAGGCAGGCCCGCCCGCGCACCTTCTCCTCCTCCAGGCTGGCCACCAGCGCGCGCGCGGCTTCCACCGCGTCCGCCACGGCGGTGCCCGGGCTCATGGGATGCTCAACAGCACGCGGAGCCGCGCGTCCAGCTCCGCGCTCGCCAGGATCTGCGAGGCGATCTGCGCCGCGTTGGGCACGTAGTTGCCCGACCGCACGGCGGCTTCAATCTCCTTGAGCCGGGTGGCGCGTTGCTGTCCCGCCAGGCGCCTGGCCGCGTCCACCGTCAGCGCCGCCTCCGTGGCGTGCTCCTGCACCGTGGCCGCAGCGGTACCGCCTTCCGGGGCCTTGGCCGTCCCGGTCTCCCGGCGCACCTGCACTGAAGCCTGGATTCCCGTGGTGTCCTTGACGTTCATGGCGCCCTCCTGGCCGCCGGGCCTGGGCCCTGCGGCTGGGGAATCGTCACGTGGCTGTAAACGCTTAGTGCGCGGGTGGGATCCACAACCACACCGTCCTGCCGCAGCTCAAAATGCAAGTGAGGTCCAGTGCTTCGTCCGCTGCTGCCCACCGTGCCCAGGATCTGGCCCGCGCGGATCTGCTGGCCCGGCTGCACCGCGGCGCCCTCCAGATGGGCGTAGCGGGACTCCAGCCCGGACGCGTGCCGGAGGGTCACCATCCGCCCGTAGTCCGCCGCGTCCTCCACGCGCGCCACCCGCCCGTCTGCGAGCGCGCGCACCGGGGCGCCCCGCGGTGCCGCCACGTCCACGCCGGCGTGCTGCGTGGGCGCATGCGTGAACGGGTCACGGCGCGGGCCAAACGGGCTGCTTACCTGGCCGCCGTCAACGAGCCCGGGCCCCGGCACCGGCGCCGCCGGCAGCAGCGACACGTCCCGCGCGACCGCGTCCGCCAGCGTGTCCAGGAACAGGCCCTCATGCACGGCGGTGCCGCCCGCCATGGCCCGTCCCATCCCGCTGGCGGCGAGCAACTGCTTCACCAGCAGCGCGGTCATGGCGGTCTCCGCGTTGCCCGGCGCTGGGAGGGTGGCGTCCATCAGATGACCTCCAGGTCCGCGTCCAGTGCGCCGGCCGCCTTGATGGCTTGCAGGATGGAGACCAGGTCACGCGGCGTGGCACCCAGCGTGTTGAGGGCCTTGACCAGGTCCTGCACGGTGGCCGCCGCCGGCAGCGCCACGGTGGGCGAACTGCCCTCCCTCACGTCAACACTCTGCACCGGCACCACCACGGTGCGGCCACCGGCCAGCGGGTTGGGCTGCGAGATGATGGGCGCCTGGCTGATGACCACCTGCAGGCCGCCGTGGGCCACGGCCACCGGGCGGATGCGGACGTCGGTGCCTGCCACCACCGTGCCGGTGCGGTCGCTGACGACGACGCGCGCGCGCCGGTCCGCCTCCACCTCCAGCCCTTCCAGGTGGGACAGCAGCGCCACGTGCGCTTCAGGGGTCCTGTCCACGGCGGCAACCTCCACCAGCGCGGGGTCCGGGGCGCGTGCAGCCGCCCGGCCCGTGGCGCGGTTCACGGCGTCCACAATCCGCTGCGCCGTGGTGAAATCCGGTTCCTTGAGGTGCAGGTACAGCGTGTCCCCGCCCAACGGCGGCACCACGGACCGCTCCACCAGGCCACCGCCGGGCACCCGGCCGCTGGCCGTCTGGTTCTTGCGCACCACCGCCGAGGCCGACGTGACGTCATACCCGCCGGTCTGCACTTCGCCCTGCGCCACCACGTAGACCTTGCCGTCCGGCCCCTGCAGCGGCGTGGCCAGCAGCACACCGCCGGTGAGCGTGCGTGCATTCCCCAGGGACGCCACACTCACGTCAATGGCGGTGCCTTGGCGTACGTACGCGGGCAGGCGCGCGGTCACGATCACGCCGGCGACGTTGCGCATGCGGATGTCCTGCGGGAGTACGCGCACGCCGAGGCGTCCCAGCATGCTGCTCACCGCCTGCGTGGTGAACAGCACGCGCTCGGTGTCACCCGTGCCGGGCAGCCCCACCACCAGGCCGTAGCCCAGCAGCACGTTGTCACGCGCTCCGCGGACCTCCACCAGGTCCTTGAGGCGGGTGGCGCCGGCATCTCCGGGCGCGCCCAGGACCAGCAGGGACAACATGACGCACACCAGGCGGGTGTCCAACGCGGCCTCCTCAGAACGGGCGGATGAAGCCAAAGACCCGGCCCAGCCAGCCCTGCTCCTCGTTGTCGGTGACCACGCCGCGGCCCACAAACTCAATCTCCGCGTCCGCCACCTGGTTGCTGCGGATGCTGTTCTGCTGGTCGATATCAATGGGGCGTACGACGCCGGACACGTAGTAGTGGTGCTCTTCCTCGTTCACCAGGATGACGCGGTGCCCCTCCACAAACAGGTTGCCGTTGGGCAGCACCCGCCGCACCACCACGGGGACGGTGGCGAGCAGGCGCTCAGAGCGTCCGGTGGCGCCCTGGGTGCCGTAGGCGTCCTTGCCCTCGCCCTCCAGGCGCGTCTCCGGGTCCAGGGCAATGGGAGGGTTCACCTCCCGGCCCAGCCGGTTGAAGAACGGCAGTGACTTCACCACGTGGGAACTCTGGCTGTCCCGCTTGAACTCCACGCCGCTCTGGCGCTGCGCGTCCGCCACCTCCTCGATCCGGACGATCAGCACGTCGTTGACGCGGAACGCGCGCGGGTCCGCGAACAGGATCCCGCCGGAGCCCGCCTCTTGCAGAAGGCTGCCCGGCGCCGCCTCTTCACGGGGTGCGGGCGCCGCCGCGGGCACCCGGTAGCTGCGCTCCCGGGGCGTGTAGCGCTTGATGTGCCGCGGGGCGCAGGCCGCCGTGACCACAAGAACGATCCCCGCACACAGCGCTGCCGGCCGTGTCCATCCCTGGCGCGTCTTCATGGAGCCTCCACCCACAGCGTTCCAGCAAGAAGGCGGCCATCCACCTGGCGGCCGTTGCCCAACTGTGCGCACGCACGCCGTGACCCGCACGCCACCAACCGACCGGGCTGCTGCACGGTGATGCCGGCCACCCGCGTGGCCACGGTGACGGCGGTGCCCGCCGGCGGCAGCTGCAAGCGGACGTCTGCCTGGTCCACCGGGCGGCCCGGCTCCACGCGGTGGACAAACACGAGCGCGCCAAGGGGCCCGTCGAGTGGCTGCAGGCCCGCGCGCAGTTCCTGCTCCCGCACCTGGGTGACGGGGCCGACCGGACTGCCTTCCGCGGCGGCGGCGGTGGTGACGGGAACCCTGCCAAACACGCGGGCCGACGCGGCAACCAGGCCGGTACAGCGGCGGCCGCGCGCGTCCGTGCCGGACAGTGCCACCACGACGCGCCCGCTGCTGCGCAGTGGCGCAGTCTCCGCGTCCCGCACAGTGCAGCCGGCGGGAAGGCGCGTGCGGACTCGGTGCAACTCCACGCGGGTGGCGGGGGGGTGCAGCGCGCGCTCGGCAGCGGCCTGCGCGGCCGCGGACGGGTCCGCGGTGACGACGGCGAGCAGCAGGGGCAGCAGGGCGGTGGGCACGGCGGGCGGCTAGCGCAGGTTGGTGAGGCGTTGCAGCATCTGGTCGCCGGTCTGGATGACCTTGGAGTTCATCTCAAACGCGCGCTGCGTGACGATGAGGTCAATCATCTCCTCCACCGCCTTGACGTTTGATCCCTCCAGGTACCCCTGGGCCAGGGAGCCGGCGCCGTCCTCGCCGGGGCGGACGCGCTGCGCCTCGCCGCTGTCTTCCGTGGCGGCCAGCAGATTGCCGCCGATGGCGCGCAGCCCGCCGGGGTTGGTGAACGTGGCCAGCTCCACCTGGCCCAGGTCCACCGGGTCCGTGCGGCCGGGGACCAGCACGTGCACGCGCCCGTCGGGCTGGACGGTGAGCGCGGTGGCGTTCTGCGGGACGGTGAAGCCGGGTTCCACCGTGTCACCCTGCAGCGTGGTGAGGCGGCCGGCGGCGTCCACGCGGAACGCGCCCGCGCGGGTGTAGGCCAGCTGTCCGTCCGGCCGCTCCACCGCAAAGAACCCGTCTCCCTCAATGGCCAGGTCCGTGGGGCTCTGCGTGGCCACCATGTCCCCCTGCGAGAAGAACCGCGTGGTGGCGCCCAACCGCACGCCGGCACCCACTTCCACCGCGGCACCGCCGCGCCCGTCCAGGGAGCGGGCGGCGCGCACCGTCTCGCTCAGCAGGTCAT
Source organism: Deltaproteobacteria bacterium (assembly GCA_016218805.1). Taxonomy (GTDB): domain Bacteria; phylum Myxococcota; class JACRCW01; order JACRCW01; family JACRCW01; genus JACRCW01. Next base: position 46,203 of record JACRCW010000038.1, read on the forward strand.
CAAACTCCGCACGCGCCTTCTTGAACCCGGTGGTGGACGCATTGGCCAGGTTGTTGGCGATCACGTCCATGCGGGTCTGCTGTGCGTCCATGCCGGTGGCGGCGGTGTACAGGCTCTTGAGCACGGGTCTCCTCCTTGGGTGTCAGCGCACGCGCCCCAGCTCACCGGCCACCTGGTCCAGCCGCCGGTACGCCTGCATCGCCTGCGTCGCATTCTCAAACTGCCGCTGCACGTTCACCATCTGCACCGCCGCCGCCAGCGCGCCCTGGCGCGGCATCTCCAGCTGCCCGATGGCGAGGTGCGGCACCACGGGCGCGGCCGCCGCGTCCGCACGCACCGCGTGGCTGGACACACGCCGCAGCGTTCCGTCCAGCCGGTCCACCTGCAGCCGCGCCGCCTCGCGCCCGTTCACCCACACGCTGCCGTCTTCATGGACCGTGGCGGTCCCCGGCGGCAGCACCAGCGGGGCGCCGTCTTCATCACGCACCGCATGCCCGCCCGTGGTTACCAGGCCGTCCGCGCGCACCTGCAGGCTTCCGTTGCGCGTGTGCGCCAACGTCCCGTCCGGCAGCAGCACCTGCAGGAACGTCCCGTGTTCCAGCATCACGTCCAGCGGCCGGCCGGTGGACGTGGGCGTGCCCGGCGTCGCATCCACGCCGCCGTCCACTGTCACCACGTGCGGCAGCGGCGCCCCCGGCCCGGGCGCCGTGACCTCAAACACCGTGCGGTCCGCCAGGAAGCCCGGGGTCTGCGCGTTGGCCAGGACGTCCGCCACCGCGTCCAGTTGCCGCGTTCGCGCCGTTGCTGCGGACATCGCCACGTACAGACCGTCACCCATGGGACCTCCTGCGGCCGTTTGTGCACGCGGCGCGCCACGCCGAAACCGAGCGTTTCCTCGGGCATTTGACCCGGCGGGTCAGCGCCGTGACGGGCGGGGTGCCATGAACGTGGCGCGGATCAGCCCCTAAAGCCGGCGCGTGGCCGAGCCGACAGGGCTGGAAGATGCCCCACGACGCGCTCCACGCGCTGGTCACCGTGCGCACCCACAAGGAGCGCGGCGCAGCGGCGCGCGTGGCCACCGAGTCCGCGGCGCTGCAACGCGTGGAGGCCGAGGCGCGCGAAGCCGAGTCCGTGTTGCGCGCGGTCCCCGCTGCGCGCGACGGCAGCAGCGACGAGTGCCACCTGGTAGAGGCGTTCCGTGAACGGGCCAGCCAGGCGCTTGCCGCCGCGCGCGAGCGGGCGGTGGATGCGCGCCGGGTGGTGGAGGAGGCCCGCCAGAGCCACGCCGCCGCGCGCCTGGAGCGCCGCGTGGTGGAGCGCGTGGTGGAGCACCGCGCCGAGGAGCGGACGCTTGCGCAGCGGCGGGCAGAACAGCGCCAGGTGGATGAGTTGTTCCTGCTGACGTGGAAGACACCGGCGTGTCCTTGAAGGGCCCACTCCGCCCCCAGGAAGAACACCGCCGGAGGAGGGCGGGCTCCCCAGTCCTGCCGACGCATCAACGCGCCGGCGGGTATGCAACCTGACGGGGGTACCCAAAAACCGCACCGGCGGGTGTGGTACACGCTGCGGGGTACCCCCAAAGCCGCGCCGGCGGGTGTTCAACGTGATGCGAGTCACCCCCCGGCGGTCGCGTGGCCCGGATACCGCGCCCCGTTCAAAAGCGTCCTTGTCACGGGCTGTTCAGGGTCCTTGACCTCAGGTGATGTTCTCCATGGCGGCGCGCACCAGCTTGAGCGCCTGCGCGTGGAGCTGGCAGACGCGCGGCTGACTGACCCGCAGGATGTCGGCGATCTCGCGGTAGGTGAGTCCATCAACGTAGTGCAGGGATAGCAGCAGTTGCAGCCGGTCCGGCAGTCCGGTGAGCGCCTTGGCAAGCGCCTCCTTCATTGCGCCGGCCTCCGTCGCCATGGCGGGTGAAGGCAAGTCGTCCGGGCCGGACTGTTCGCCCAGCATGGGCAGCGGTGCATCGGACACGTTGTCCATGCCGGCCAGGGTCTCGGCGTCACACTGCAGGCGCGCGCACTGCTCCTCCGTGGTGGGCTCCCGGCCCAGCTGTTGGCGCAGTTCCTCCCGCGTTCGGCGGAAGTGCTCCGCGCGCGCGCGCAGCCGGCGGGGGAGGTGGTCGTTGCGGCGCAGTTCGTCCAGCATGGCGCCGCGGATGCGGTACCCCGCGAACGCAATGAACGGCACGCCCCGCGCCGCATCAAAGCGGTGGTGGGCGTCCACCAGAGCGACGGCGCCCGCGACCCACAGGTCATCCTCCAGGTCCCACAGACCCGTCCGCGTCACAATGCGGCGTACCCACCGTTCCAGCAGTGCCGCGTGGTCCGCGAGCACGCGCGAGCCCGCGTCCCGCGGCGAGGCGTACCGGTGCAGCGCCACGTGCATGGTCACAGGTCCCCCAACGACGTCTCGCGCAGCGTCCGTTCCCACATCAACTTGATGCCGCCGTCCGGTGGCGGCGGCGCCGACGCCAGCAGGTGCGCGTGGAGCAGGTGGAACGCCCGCGCCGCCGGCGCATCCGGGTACAGGCGCACCAGCGGGCGCTGGGCCATCACGGCGGCATGTACGCGCCCGTCGCGCGGGACGTGACCGGCATAGCTGACGCGCGCGCGCAGGAAGCGGCCCGTGACGGACGTCAGCCGCGCGAACACGTCACGCGCGCGCGCCTCACCGCCCACCATGTTCACCAGGATGTGGAAGCGCGTGACGCCGCCGGTCTCGCTGAGCACCTTGATGGTGGCGTACGCGTCGGTCAGCGACGTGGGCTCCGGGCTGGCCACCACCAGCACTTCGTGGCTGGCCCCGGAGAAGAACACCACGTTATCTCCAATGCCGGACGCGTTGTCGACGACCACCAGGTCAAAGCGGTCCTGCAGCGGCGTGAGCGCATCCAGCAGCGATTGCTTCTGCGCGTCCTTGAGTTGCGTGAGGTACTGCACCCCGCTGCCCGCGGACAGCACGCGCAAGCCGTCCGGCCCCTCCTCCAGCGCCTCCTCCATGCCCACCCGCCCCTGCAACACGTCACCCAGGTGCCAGCGCGGCTGCAGGCCCAGCATGAGCTGCGCGTTGGCGAGCCCCAGGTCCGCGTCCAGCAGCAGCACGCGCTGGCCGCTGGCCGCGGCGCAGCACGCAAGGTTCACGCTCACCGTCGTCTTGCCCACCCCGCCCTTGCCGGACGTGACGGCAAAGACACGGAGCGGCCGGCTGGGCGGCACTTCCTTGGGCGCGTTGCGCGGGTCGTTCATGGCCTCTCCGGCGTTCAAGGAAGGATGCGCTCAACGAGACGGAGCCCGTCAGCGGGGTGGAGGTCCTCGGGGATGTTCTGGCCGTCGGTAAGACCGACAAACGGGCAGTGCGGCCCCAGGTCAGTGGAGAACACGCCACCGGGTGCGGCGGCCTCGTCCAGCTTGGTGAACAGCAGGCCGCTGGGACGCATCAGGGCGTAGCGCTGCCCAGCCACGCCCATGTCGCGGTGGCCGGCCACCACGCTGTGGGCCAGGAACAGGCGCAGCTCGCTGTGGCCCAGCAGCATCTCGGCTTGGCGGGCCAGCGCGGCCGTCTCAGTGCGGCCCGCCGTGTCCACCAGGACCAGGCTGTGGGCGGCGGCCGCCTGCAGCGCGCGCGCAAGCTCCTCGCGGTTGCGCGCGGTGCCGCAGCGCACGCCCAGGATGTCCCCGTAGCGCGCCAGCACGTCCAGCGCGCCCACGCGGAAGGTATCCGTGGTGATGAACGCCACCGACCGGCCGGCCATGCGCGCGCGCGCCGCCATCTTGGCCAGCGTGGTGGTCTTGCCGGTCCCCGTGGGGCCCACCAGGCCAAACACCTGCCGGCCCGGCTCCAGCCACGGCGCGGGGCCCGTGGGAAGGCGGCGCAGCATGGCGTGACAGGCCTCCTCGCGCAGCAGGTGGTGGCGGTTGGGACCGGCGGCCGCCTCGGCGTCCCGCACCAGCGCGCGGGCGATCACCGGTGCCACGCCACCCTCCACCAACTCGTCCACCAGTCCGTCTGGCAAGCGCTGCGTCGCCGCGCCGGCTCGGGGCCGCGTCTCGTCGCGGAACAACTCCTCCAGCGCATCCCCGCGTGGCCGCGGCACCACCACGGAGCGCGTGGCGGCGGGCGCGGGTTCCGGCGGCGCGGCGGTGATCTCCACCTCCGGGTCCGCCAGCAATGCGGGGCGGACCTCGCGCGTGGCCAGGATGATGGCCTCGCCGCCCAGGGCGGCCCTCACCTTGGCAAGCGCCGCTCGTGACGTGGGAGCGCGAAAGGTCTGGGCAAGCGCGTTCATGGTCGGCCTCCGGCCCACTCACCGAGCAAGGCGTGCGCCAGCGGCTTCCGCCTCGCCAACATCCAGCACGCCCACCGTCTGCAGCGAGGCGCCCGGAGCCAGCTCGCGCGCGGCGAGCACGTGCAGGTCAGGGACGAAGCGGTGGAACAGCTCAAACAGCGGGCGCCGCAGGTCCGGCGGGGCAAGGAGAACGGGCAGCAGGCCCGCCGCCGCGCGCGCGCTGGCCAGCTTCTCCAGCGCGGCCACCAGGCGCCGCGCCGTGTCCACGTCCGGCGCGAGCACCGGCTCGCCGTCCTGCGTCACCAACGTGGCGCGTAGGGTTTCTTCGGCGCGGCGCGCCAGGGTCATGACACCCACCACGCCGTCCGCGCCCTTGAGCCGCGCGGTGATCTGCGGGCCCAGGCGCCGGCGTGCGGTCTCAGTGAGCCAACCGATGTCCTTGCTGCGGGGCGCGTTGTCCGCAACGGCCTCCAGCACCGTGCGGAAGTCGCGCACGCTCACGCCTTCGCGCAGCAGCGCGCGCACCACGGCCACCACCTCCGCCAGCGTCACCACCCCGGGGAGCACCGTCTCCACCAGCTTGGGCGCCGCCTTGGCAGTCAGCGCCACCAGTTCCTGCACCTCCTGGCGGCCCACCAGTTCTGCGGCGTGGCGCCGGACAATCTCGGACAGGTGCGTGGTGACAACCGACGGCGGGTCCACAACGGCCAGGCCTTCCGCCTCCGCCTGCGCCTTACTTTCGCGCGGGATCCACGTGCACGGCAGGCCGAACGCCGCCTCGGTCTCGCGGATGCCGTCGATGGCCGGCGCCTGCCCGGCGGGATGCAGCGCCATCAGGCGGTCTGCGAACGCGCGCCCGCGACCGAGTTCGACGCCGCGCAGCACCACGACGTACGCGTGGGCGTCCAGCCCCAGGTTGTCGCGCAGGTGCACGGCAGGCATCACGAACCCCAGGTCCTGTGCCACCTGCCGCCGCAGCGCGGCGATGCGCCCGGGCAGTTCGCCGCCCTTGTCCGTGTCCAGCAGCCCCAGCAGGCCCGGTCCCACCTGCACCTCCAGCGCCTCCAACCGCAGCAGGTCCTCCACCTTCTCGTCGCCGTCGCGCCGCTGGCGCTCGTTCGGCAGGCCGGCCGCAACGGCCCGCGCTTCGCCGCGCCGCGTGCCCGCATGCCGGGCCAACCCCAACACCGCCGCCCCCAGCGCGGCGAACACCAGCAACGGCATGCCGGGCAGCAGGCCCAGGCCGATGAGCACGGCCCCGGCGGCCTGCAGCACGGGCTGTTGCCCCAGCACCTGGGCGCCCACCTGCGTACCCAGCGGCGCGCGGTCACCGGTGCGCGTGACCACCAGGCCCGCCGCCATGGACACCAGCAGCGCGGGCACCTGTGTCACCAATCCGTCACCCATGGTGAGCACGGTGTAGGTGGACGCTGCCTGCGCCAACGTGAGGTGGTCACGCAGCACGCCCGCCACCAGGCCGCCCAGGATGTTGATGCCCACAATGACCAGCCCCGCCACCGCGTCGCCACGGACAAACTTGGAGGCGCCGTCCATGGCGCCAAAGAACTCCGCCTCCTGCTCCAGCGTCGCGCGGCGCCGGCGCGCCTCGGCTTCGTTGACCAGCCCCGCCGCCAGGTCCGCGTCAATGGCCATCTGCTTGCCCGGCATGGCGTCCAGGGCAAACCGCGCCGCGACTTCGGAGATGCGCCCGGACCCCTTGGTGATGACGGCGAAGTTCACCACCATCAGGATGAGGAACACCACGCACCCGACGACCAGACTGCCGCCGGCGGCAAAGTGCCCGAACGCCGCGATGACCCGGCCCGCGGCCGCCTCGCCGCGGCTGCCCTCGGTGAGGATGAGGCGGGTGGAGGCCACGTTGAGCCCCAGGCGGAACAGCGTGGTGATGAGCAGCAGCGCCGGAAACGCGCTGAACTCCAGCGGCCGGCTCAGCCGCAGCGCCACGAGCAGCATCAGCACGCTGGCGCCGATGGACACCACCAGCAGCGCGTCCAGCACCGCCGCGGGCAGCGGGAGCAGCAGCACCGAGAGCACGCCCAGCACGCTCACCGCGACGAGCCGCTCGGTGGCCTCGTTGACCGGGGCGGGGGCCACACCGGCTGCTGCGCTGTCCGTGTTCATGCCGCCCGGCCTCCTTGCCGCCCGGTCACCCGGAAGACGAACGCCAGGACCGCGGCCACGGCGCGGAACGTCTCCGCCGGCACCTCACGGCCCACCTTCACCCGGCGGTACAACAGCCGTGCCAGCGGCACATCCACCACGACGGGCACGCCGTGCTCGTTGGCCAGGTCGCGGATGACCTGCGCCTGGGCGCCCTTGCCCTTGGCCACCACGCGCGGCGCGCGGTCACGGTTGCGCTCGTAGCGGAGCGCCACGGCAAGGTGGGTGGGGTTGACCACCACGACATCCGCGGTGGGCACCGCGACGCGGACCCGGTTGCGCACCAGTTCGCGCGCGCGGGACTTGCGGCGGGACTTCAGCAGCGGGTCGCCCTCGTCCTCCCGGTGTTCGCGCTTGAGGTCCGCGCGGCTCATGCGGTGCCGGCGCAGGTAGCGCCACCGCGTCAGCGCAAAGTCCGCCGCCGCCAGGCACACCATCACCGTCACGGTGGCGACGGCGACCTCCAGGGCCAGCGCCGCGGCCTCCGCCCACGCTGCCGCGGGGTCATGACTGATGAGACCGGCCAGCCGGGTCCACCGCCCGCGCGTGAACGCCCACGCGGCCGCGGACAGCACCAGGAGCTTCCCCAGGCCTACGCCGACGTCGATCCAGAAGTCCGCGCCGACGATCCGTGACACGGTGCGCGCGTTCCACAAGCGCGCCAGGTCCGGCGCCACCTTCTCCGGCCAGGTGCCACCACCCGTCTGCGCCAAGCCCAACACCACGGCACCCGCGGCAGCCGCCAGCAGCAGACCCGCCGCCGGTGCCGCCGCGTGCAGGAACGGCCCCGCGTCCCACACGGCACCGCGCTGCGCCAGGCCCAGCACGTTGCCGGCCACCAGCTCCTGCAGCGCGCGCACCCACGCGCCACCCAGCAGCGGCACGGCGGCAAGGAAGAAGAACAACCCACCGACCGCCGGGACGTCGCGGCTGATCGGGATGTCGCCTTCCTCGCGCGCGCGCTGCAGGGCGCGTTCACTGGGGGCTTCCGTCCGTTCGCCGGCATCAGAATCGGCCACGTGCGCTCCACGGGCAGCTACCGCGCCGCCACCTCCAGCACGCTGCGGGCCACCGTCACGCACAACGTGGGCGTCGTTCCACCCAGCACCACACCGCCCACCACCACCGTGGCCAGGAAGCCCAGCGTGGAGAGGTTGAGCTGCGCCGCGGTGCGTCCCACCGCCGCCAGCCACAGCTGCACGGCGAGCACCGCGGCCAGCGCGGGCAGCGCCAGCTGCGTGCCCAGCACCAGCGCGCCCAGCACGGTCTCCACCACGCGGTCAAACAGGTCGCGCCACGGCACGCCGCCGCCCACGGGGACCAGCTCCATGCTCCGCCACAGCCACGCGACCACGGCGCGGTGGAACCCCATGGCGACCGCGGTGCCCAGCGCACCCACCTCGACGATCTGCGCCCACGCGGGCGCTTCGTGCCCGCTGAGCGGGTCCAGCGTGGCGGCGTAGGTGAAGCCCATGGCGCTGCCGGCCAGTTGCCCCGCGTGAAACGCCGCCGCCAGCGCGAAGCGCACGGACAGGCCGAACGCGAGTCCGATGGCGAGTTCGCCCAGTGCGCGGGGGCCCCACTGCACCAACGGCGGCGGCGCCACCGCGACGGACGGGAACACGAACGCGGCCAACGCCAGCGCCAGCACCGCGCGCACCGCGGCTGGCACGCCGCGCGTGCCGATGAGCGGCAGGGTGACCACCAGGCCCGAACAACGCATCAGCGCCATGAGCGGGCCGTGGAGCAGGCGCAGCGCGTCGTCAGTCACGGGCCGCTCCCGCCCAGCCCGGCCAGGTTGCCCGCCACCATTCCCGCCAGCCGTTCCAGCATCCAGCCGCCGGTGAGCCACACAGTGGCCACCAGCGCCACCACGCGCGGCAGGAAACCCAGCGCCGGGTCATTCACCTGCGTGGCCGCCTGCAGGATGCCGGTGACCAGGCCCACCGCGGCCAGCACCCCCACCAGCGGCCCGGCGAGCACCATGACGGTGGTCAGCCCGTCGGTCAGCAGCGACGCGGTGGGCATCCCATTCACACGAAGCTCCGCACCAACGACGACACCAGGAGGCGCCAGCCGTCCGCCAGCGCGAACACCGCCAGCTTGAGGGGCAGGGACAACAGCGCGGGGGGAACCATCATCATGCCCAGCGACAGCAGGATGGACGACACCAGCAGGTCAATGAGCAACATGGGAACCAGCAGGTGCAGGCCCATGCGGAAGGCGGTCTGCAACTCTGAGAGCAGGAACGCCGGCGCGGCCACCGTCATCGGGATGTCCTCGCCGCGCGCGGGGCGCGCGCGCCGTGACAGGTCGTAGAACAGGCGGATGTCCTCGGCGTCCGTCTGCGCCAGCATGAACGCCTTGACGATCCCCGACGCGCGGTCCACCGCCTCCGGCGTGGGCATGCGGTCTTCGGCCCACGGCGTCCATGCCTCGGCGTGGACGCGCGTGGCGGTGGGCGCCATGACGAACGCGGTGAGGAACAGCGCCAGACCGATGAGAACCTGGTTGGGCGGGGTCTGTGGCGTCCCCAGCGCCTGGCGCATCAGGCCCAGCACAATGATGATGCGCGTGAAGCTGGTCATGCACAGCAGCACCGCGGACACAAAGCTCATGGCGGTGACCAGCAGGAACAGCTTCACCGCCGCCGGCGTGGGGGATGCCGCCAGGGACTGCAGGCCGTCCACCGCGGAGGCGTCCATCAGTGCACCTCGCTGTGCGCGGCCGCAGCCATCTTGCGTCGCAGCAGCTCGTCCTCGCCCACCTCATCCAGCACGCGCTCAAACGCACCGCGCATCACGGCCGCGGCCTGGCCCGGTTCATTGCGCCCGGGCAACGGCGACGCAGCCACGGACCGCGCGCCCTGCACCTCGGTGACCAGGTGGATGCCCGCCTCGCTGTTGGACAGCAGCAGCATCCGCCCGTCCACGCGCGCCATCACCAGGCTCCGCCGCGGTCCCAGGCTGAAGGTCTGCACGACGCTGAGCAGGTCCGGCGGCGCCCCCCGGCGACGGCGCATCCACAGCGCCACGGCTCCCAGCACCAGCAGCAGCGCGGCGGCCAGCGCCACACCCACCGGGCTGCGTGGCTCCGCTGCCACCGGTGACACCGCCGCCGCAGTGACGCCGGGCGCGACGGGGACCGGGGGGGGCTGGGCAGGAGGCGGCTCACGGATGGCGGCCGGCGGTGTGGTGGCCTCCGGCACCGCCGGGGACGGCGGCGGCGGCGGCGCGCAGTTGACGCGCAACACAAACCCCTCCGGTACCGGCGTCACCACCGGTGCTGCCCCGCAACGCGCCACGGCGGGGAGCCGCGCCGTCACGTCCACGCTGGCGCGCTCGGGGTACGCCTTGAGCCGCACACCGCGGGACGTGCGCGCGGTCCCCGCCAGTGCCGCGGGCAGCCGCGCGTACAGCAGCGCGCCCTCAGCAGACGCGCGGATGGCAGTGCGGTCCGGCGGCACGTTGGTGCGCACCAGCAGCGCCGCGCCCTCCGCAATGTCCAGGAATGACGCGCCCTCGACGGTGACGGTCGTCGACGTTGACGCGGCCAGGCAGGCGACCAGCGCAGCGCACAGTCCCATCGCGTCCTCCTCAGCGCAGCCGGGCCACGCGCTCGGCCGGGTTGACGATGTCCGTGATGCGCACGCCAAAGCGGTCGTTCACCACCACCGCTTCGCCACGCGCCAGCAGCTGGCCGTTGACCATGATGTCCAGTGGCTCCCCGGCTTCCTTGTCCAACTCGACGACGCTGCCCGGCCCGAGCGACAGCAGGTGCCGCAGGCTGACCCGGCTGCGCCCCAACTCAACGGTGATGTCCAGTGGGATATCCAGGACGCGGTTGAGCTTCTCTTCGTCGCGTGCCGCGGGTTGCGGATTGGGGGACGGTGCCTGCGCCATGTTGTTCAGCCTCCCGGGACTTGCGTGTCAGCCGTGGGCTCCTCGCCCTGCCCGGCCGCCTGCTGCATCACCAGGGCCAACCCACCCGCCACCACCTGCGGCCGGCCCCGGAACTTGTGGACGCCCTGCACCAGCAGCGGGAGCGGGCGCGCCTCGGCCGTGTCCAGCGTGATGACCTGGCCCTGCCCCACGGCCAGGAAGTCCTTGAGGGACATGCGCGCGCGCCCCAGCACGCCGCACAGCTCCATGGGCAGCTCCATGATCAGCTCGCGCAGGTGTTCGGCGTAGCGGCCGTCGGTCACGGATGAACTGCGCGGAGATGCGCTCAGCTGCTTCTTCACCGTCTCCACGGACGCAAACGGGATGCTCAGCGTCAGGCGCGCCGTCCCGCCGCCCTCGCCCAGCTTGACGTCCAGCCCGGTGACAATGGCCACGTCTGAGGGGGGGGCCACCACCGCCAGACGCGGGTCCGTCTCCAGGCGCAGCACCTGCGGGCGGACGGGCAGCACGGGCGCCCAGGCGCGCCCCACGGCGTCACAGATCACACCAAGGATGCGTGAGAACACGCTGCGCTCCACACCGGTGAGGTCGTGTCGCGTCTGGGATGGCGTGTCGTCGATCCGCGCCTGCCGGTCGCCCAGCGCCGCCGCGAGCAGCGCGCGCGTGAGTTCCTCGGGCACCACCAGCACCGCCTGGCCGCTGACGCTCCCCAGGCCCAGGACCACAAACGTGGCAGGCGGCCCGACCTGCGAGTGGAAATCCGCAAACTTCATCAGCCGCGCCGGCTGGGTGGTGACGTCCACGGGCGCGCGCAACCGGCCCGCCAGGCCCACGGCAACCTGCGACGCGATGTGATCGTTGATGCTGTCCAGCGTCGGCAGCTGGCCGCGGATGACGCGGTCGGAGCTGGTGAGATCGTAGGGATGCACCTCGCGCGTGGGCGGGTCGGAGCCGGGAGCGTCCAGCTGGCCTTCGCGCATGGCCTGCAGCAGGGCATCCATCTCGTTGGGCGTCAGCGTCGGGGTCATGGGGCCGGCCTCACTGCAAGACGAACTCGGTCAGGAACACGGTGCGGACCGCGCCACCAGGCAGGACCTCGCGGACCTCCTTGGCCAGCCGCGCCTTGAGCGCGTCCAGCTCGGCGCGGCTGCGCACGGCGTCCACCGTGAGGTCGGTGAGCACGCCGATGAAGCGGTCCCGCACCTCAGGGAGCTGCTGCTTGAGGACGTCGGCCTCGGGTTGCCCGCGCACCTGCGCTTCAAACACGAACCGCGCGTAGCGCTCGCCCTCCGGCGATGACAGCCGCACCACAAACTCACCGATTGGGACGTTGGGCGGCGGCGCGGTCGGGGGCAACGATGACGCGACTTCAGCGGGCGCTTCCGCGCGGCTCTTGTCGCCGCCTTCGCGCCTGGCGCCATCCGCTCCAACCGCCGGCCCAGTGCCGGCGGCGTGCTCGCCTGCCGGCGGCGCCGCGTGCTGCGCGCGCGTCCCCATCACGACCGCCAGGGCAATTGCTGCCATGACACCGACCGTGTTCACCAAGCCCAGGATGACCAGGACCTTTCCGGATCCGCCCGGCCTGGGTTTCTCCGCCGCCTCATCCACCGCCACATCGCTGACCGCCGCGTTGCTCATGGAGCCTCCACGGTGTCGACGAGAGCAACCCCCGTGCCGGGGACCCACGCGGCACGCGCTCCATGGGGTGGCGCCGTTGCGGCCGTGGCGCGGCGGCGCGGGTCATGGGTATGACGGCAGGCCAGGTCGGGTCCCGTCAGGGACCTGTCAGAGCGTGCCCACGGGGCTTTCGCTGCCGAACTCCAAGCACAGCTCGATGCGCCGGTTTCGCTCGCGGCCACCGGCGGTGTCGTTGGTCGTCACCGGCCGGGAGGCGGCAAAACCGCCGAGCGACAGCAGTTCCTGCGGGTAGCCGTGCGCCAGTTCGAGGTAGCCCACCACGGCGGCGGCCCGCAGCGCGGACAGCTCCCAGTTGGAGCGGACGCGCAGGGCGGTGGGGGTACGGTCGTCGGTGTGACCGTCCACGCGCAGCGGCCGGCGGTAGCTGGCCAGCTCCTCCATGACCGCGTCCAGGATGGGCAGCGCCTCGGGCCGGAGCGCGGCGCTTCCCGGGTCAAAGAAGCTCCCCGCGGTGATGCGCACCCGCAGCATGGGGCCCTGCGCTTCGACGATGACCGGGCGTGACCCGGAGGCGTCCCGGCTGCGGATGGTCGGCGCCAGGCGGGCCTCCAGCTTCCGCCGCGCGGCCTCGGCCAGGCGGGTGCCGACGGTGGGAGCCGCGGTTTCCCCTCCCTCCAACACGCCGTTCCCGCCGCTGGGCGGCCCCTTGTAAAGGGGTAGCTGCGCCAGCCCACCGGTCCCCTTGAAGTGCATGGCCCAGCGCACGCTCTTCTCCGCCTGCACCACCCGTTTCTGGTCCACGCTGCTCACCGCGTACAGCACCACAAAGAACGCGAACAGCAGCGTGATGAAGTCGGCATAGGACACCAGCCAGCGTTCGTGGTTCTCATGCTCTTCGTGGTGCGGTCGCCGGGCCATGGCCGTCTCCGTCGCCGCACGTGCGGCGGATCAGCCGCCCGCCTTGGCGGCGTGCGGCACATGGCCCCCCGTGAGCGCGTGGAGCTTTTCCTCCAGCACGCGGGGGTTCACGCCCTCTTGGATCGACAAGATCCCTTCGGCGATTAAGATCTTCCGTTCCTTGGCCTGTCCCACTTTCACCTTCAGCTTGTTGGCCAGCGGCAACAGGATGAGGTTGGCGATGCCCACGCCGTACACGGTGGCCACAAACGCGGTGGCGATGCCGCCGCCGAGCTTGGACGGGTCAGACAGGTTCTCCATGACGTGGATGAGGCCCAGCACCGCGCCCAGGATGCCCACCGTGGGCGCAAAACCACCGGCGGATTCAAACACCTTGGCCGCCACCAGGTTCTCCTCAAACTCGGCGTAGATCTCTGCCTCCAGCGTGTCGCGCGTCAGCTTGGCGTCCACGCCGTCCACCACCAGGCGCAGGCCCTTCTTCATGAACGGGTCATCAATCGTGTTGATGCGTGACTCCAGCGCCAGCACCCCGTCGCGCCGGGCAAGGCCCGCCAGCTCTACAAGGCCGGTGACCAGCTGCGGCAGGTCACTGCGGCGGGCCTGCAGCGCGTCCTTGATCATCCCCACGCCCTTTTTGAGGACGGGCACCGGGAACCCCACGATGGTGGCCCCCGCGGTGCCGCCAAGCACGATGATGGCCGCGGTGGCCTGCACCAGGCTTCCGGCGTGGCCGCCCTCCAACGCCTGGCCGAACAGGATGCACGCGATGGAGAGAACCACGCCGCCGATGGTGCCGAAATCCATGACTGTCTCCTACTCGCTGGGCTGTTCGTGTACGTGGAGCAGACCCGTCACCACGGCCTGCTTGAACTGCAGGACCCGTGCGCGGACCTCGTCCAGTGACTCGCGCACCATCAGATGCTCGCCGTTGGTGAAGATGAGGGTGGTGTCCGGCGTGGTTGACGCCATGACAATCAGGTCCTCGTTGACCAGCACTTCCGTCCGGTCCAACCGCGTCACGGTGATCATCGCGCGCGCTCCTTTCAGCGCTTGAGGGTCATCAGTTCCTGGAGCATCTGGTCGGCGGTGCTGATGGTCTTGCTGTTGGCCTGGAACGCGCGCTGTGCGCCGATCATGTTGATGAACTCCTCCGCCAGGTCCACGTTGGATTGCTCCAACGCTCCCGCCAGCACGCTGCCGCGCCCACCGGTGGCCGCCACGCCAACCTGCGGCGGCCCGCTGGCGGCGGTTTCGCCGTAGAGGTTGCCGGACAGCCGCTGCATCTGGTCCGCCGCGGAGAAGCTCGCCACCACGAGCTGCGCCAGCACCCGCGTCTCGCCGTTGGTGAACGTGGCGGTGACGTTGCCGGAGGTGTCCACCTGCACCGCCGCCAGCGCGCCCGCCGGATGGCCGTCCTGCTGGATGAACGTCACCGTAGACGCGCCGGCATACTGTGTGATGCCGTCCGCCCCCGTCCCGCCGCCTCCCGTTGGGCTGCCAAAGTTGAAGGTCAGCGGCTGCGGCGCGGTGGCGCCCACGGGGCTGAAGGTGGAGGTCTGTGTCATCGCCGTGAGGTTGCCGTTGGTGTCGTAGGTGAGCGTGCCGTTGCCAATCTCCACGGTGGTCCCCGCGGTCCCGCCCGCCACTGCCGCGCCGTCGGTTACCGCGTGGAACTCCCACGCCCCGGCGGCGGTCTTGCGGTAGTAGACGTCCACCTGGATGGCGTTGCCCAGGCTGTCGTAGATCGTCGTGGGCTGCATGAAGTTGGCGTTGGCGCTGGGACCGGTCAGCGCGGGCGCCGCGGGGTCCCACGCCGCGGTGGGCGCTGTGGCCTCCGCGTCCAGGTTGCCACGGAGCGTCAGCGTCGTGGTGGCCACGGGCGGGTCCTGCGCGTCGCCCACCAGCAGGTCACCCGTCGTGCCGCCCACCTGGCCCGTCGGATCGGCCAGGAACCCCTGCACGCGCAGACCGTCAAGGTTGACCAGGTATCCCCCGTTGTCCACGGTGAACTGGCCGGCGCGCGTGTAGTAGTTGCCGGTGATGCCGCCGTGGGTGCCGCGCAACATGAAGAACCCCTCGCCGTCCAGCGCGAGGTCCGTGGGCACACCGGTCTGGACGATGGCGCCCTGGCTGAGGATGCGCTGGATGGCCTGCAGGCGGGTGCCCATGCCCAGGTGCCCGGCGCCCATCATGGTCTGGGCCAGCGCCTCCTCAAACATGGCGCGGCTGCCCTTGAAGCCAATGGTGTTGCCGTTGGCGATGTTGTCGCCGATGACGGACAGCTGCGTGCTGGAGGCGGTGAGACCCGACCACCCGGCGTACATGGAGCTCATCAGTGCCATGGAGTTCTCCTCTTGCCGCGCGGGGGCGTGCCGCGCGCTTGGTCACGGCGCACGCACTTCCAGAACGTCCGCCAGGTTGAGCGTGGTGTCGCCCACCACCAGCTGCGGGAAACCGCCAGCGTACGACACCGCATCCACGCGACGCGTCCGGCACGCCTCCGCCGCCACGTTGTTGCCGTTCTTACTCGCCGTCACCTGCACCGAGTACGCGCCGGCCGGCACCGGCTTCCCGTCGTCATCCATGCCGTCCCACTTCACGGAACCGATACCCGCGTCCATGTTGCCCGAGCGGAGGGTGCGCACAACGTTGCCCCGCGCGTCTTTCACCACCACCGTGACGGCGTCAGCATCCGCCTCCAGGCGTACGCCAACCGTTGCCTGGTCACCGGCAACGGCCAGCTCCACCGCATCCGTGGCGTAGGTCACATCCTTCCCGACCAGACCCGCGGTTTGCAGCTGGTTGTTGGCCGCCTGGGCCACCAGCATGGATTCCAGCCGCGCGTTGGCCCCCTGCAGCTGTTCCACGCTCGCCAGCGTGGCCAGCTGCGCAACAAACGCCTGCGCATCCATGGGAGACGACGGGTCCTGCTGGCTCATTCCCGCCATGAGCAGGCGCAGGAAGTCATCCTTGCCCACCTGATTGGAGGGCGGCGCGCCGCCGGGGGCCTGGCCAGCCGCCGCACCGAGCGAGGACACCACCGACGACGAACTCATGCGTACCTCCCGGGTCCGCGCGCTGGCGTGGACGGCTGCGTGCGCGTCTGCGCTGGCGCCGTCTCCGGACGCTGAGCATCTCCCGTGCCGTCCCGCGGGGACTGCCACGCCGCGCCGCCGCCGCCGTCGTCGTGGCGGAAGGTTCCCAACTGCAGACCGTCGCCCCGCAGGGCCGTCACCAGGTCGTTGACGCGGCCGTGCAACACCGCCGCGCCCGGACCCCGTGCGTCCACGTGGACCATCCCGTCATGCAGCTTCAGGCGGACCTCCAACGAGGCCGCGTCCTCACTCACCACGCGGATGCAGGCCAGCTGCTGGCCTACGCGCACGGCGGTGCCCTCGCTGACCAGCAGCGTGTCAGGGACCTGACGGACGTCGACGTTCCTGACACCCGCAGATGCTTCGGTGGCCGGCATGTCCGTGGCGGCCGGCGCCGTCGGCGTCAGCATCCCCGTGTCCCCGGGCGGCAGCAGCGGCGCCGGCGGCGTGGGAAGTTCACCGGTTCCGGCGACCTCCACGTCGCGCGCGGGAGGTTTGCCGGCGCGCAGCGGGGCCACGGACGTCACGGGGGCATCCGCGGGGGCCGGTGGCGGTGCCGCCGTGAGCATGGACAGCTCCGCGCGCCATGCAGTGCCCGCACGCCCCTCCGTGGGCCGCTCGTCCACGTTACTGGCCGGTTCTCCATGCCGACGTCCACGGACCGCGCGCGCGGGGGTCGCGACCTTCGCGTTGCCGCGGGTAGCGCGCTTGCTCGTGTCCTGAACGCCCGCCGCCCTTGGGTCCAGCGCCTCGCCGAGCGCGTCTCCGAACCGGGCAGTGCCGGGCGCGGCATGGCGGTGCGCAGCGGGGGGCGGTCCAGGCGCGCCGGCGGGCGGGGCCGGGGCGACCATGGACGCCGTCACGGAGCCTCCGTGGGCGCGGTCATCTCCTCCGCAACCGCGACGGCGGACGAAGCGCCCATGGACGCGAGGATGGCGCCCGCCTGGCGCGCAGGAAGTTCCTTCAGCACCGCGGCGGCGACCCGGCGGTCAAGCTTCTCCAGGATCACCGCCGCCTGCCTTGGCTTCACCGTTTTCAAGCTCCGGGTCAGCGCTCCCACCTGTGACGGCGCCGGGCCGCCGCGCGCTGCCGCCGCACGCTTGGCCGGTTCGGACTCCGGCAGCGGGGGTGCGGGCGCCGCAACAGGCGGCGGCGCGGAAGCAGGACCGGGACACGCAGCCTGACGCGCCGCCAACGCCTCAATGAGGGCGGCAAGCCGGTCGCTCTCCGCGCGCAGTTGCTGCCGTGCAGTCTCCATCTGACCAACGAGTTCCGGCGCTTCCGCAGCTCCGGGCTCCCCACCGTGCGGGCGCGCGCGGGCCTGCAGCGCGGCCTGGAACGTCGCGGGGGACACGGCGGGGCGGCCCGCTGGCGGTGGGCTGTTCAGGGGCGCCACCGGGGGCGCGCCGGGCGCGGGAACCGGCGCCACGTGCGGTGCCGCGGGCGGGGTGGGCGTGGCTGTGGGCGCTGAGGCCAGCAGCCAACCGGAGCACGTCCACAGTGCAGCAAGGGGGCTAGGCACGGCTTCCTCCGGGCCGCGGAGCGGGGCGCGGCGCCAGCAGCGTCCTGACCCGCGCAAGCGCTTCCTCCAACGGCGTCTTCTCCGCGCTCGCCTGGCGGCAAAACGCGTTGAGTTCGTCCAGCACGGACAGCGCAAAGTCGAGCCGCGGGTTGCTCCCCCGCTGGTAGGCGCCCACCTCGACGAGGTCCGCGCTGTCCTTGTACGTCGCCAGGATGTCCCGGACACGCCGCGCCAGGTCCAGGTGCTCGCCGCTCACCACGTCCGGCATGACGCGGCTGACGCTCTGCAGGATGTCCACCGCGGGGAAGTGTCCCCGGTTGGCCAGCGAACGCGACAGCACAATGTGTCCGTCCAGCAGCGACCGCGCCGAGTCGGCGACAGGGTCGGAGAGGTCATCACCCTCCGCGAGCACGGTGTAGAAGCCGGTGATGGAGCCAGCCCCGGCGTCATTGCCCGCGCGCTCCAACAGCCGCGGCATCAACGCGAACACGCTGGGCGGATAGCCCTTGGCGGTCGGCGGCTCACCGGCCGCCAGGCCAATCTCGCGCTGCGCCATGGCCACCCGGCTGAGCGAATCCATGATGAGCAGCACGCGCTTGCCACGCGCGCGGAAGTGCTCAGCCACGGCGGTGGCCGCCAGCGCGGCCCGCACTCGCAGCAACGGCGCGCTGTCTGACGTCGCCACCACCACCACGCTGCGCGCCAGGCCCGCCGCCTGCAGATCTCGCTCAATGAACTCCTTGACCTCGCGGCCGCGCTCGCCCACCAGCGCCACGACGTTGACGTCTGCTTCCGCGTGCCGTGCCATCATCCCCAGCAGCACGCTCTTGCCGACACCCGGCCCGGCCATGATGCCTACGCGCTGGCCCTCGCCACAGGTAAGGAATGCGTCCAGGACCCGGATTCCCAGCAACTCGGTCCGGCTGATGCGCCGCCGGGCCAGGGCGCCGGGGACGCTACCGTGCAGGGTGCGCCGCGAGGTGCGCGCCGGCCGCGGGCCATCGTCCAGCGGCTGCAGCTCCGCGTCCACCACGCGCCCCAGCAACGAATCCCCGACGGGTACCGTATCACCGTCGGAGTGCATCCGGACCGGGCTGCCGTTGCGCACGCCTTCCAGGCCGGTGAACGGCATCAGCATGGCGCTGCCCGCCGTCACGCCCACCACCTGCGCCAGGATGCTGCGGCCGCCGCGCGCCTCCACCTCGCACACGTCTCCCACCGAGGCCGTGGGCATCCGCGCCTCCAGGATGAGGCCGGCGGCGCGCACCACGTGGCCCTGCACGCAGACGGTGTCCGCGGACTCCACGGCGGTGCGCATGCGGCGCATGTCAACCAGCGTCATGCGTCCGTCCCTTGCAGGGCGCCGGCCACCACGCGGCGGACCTCGCGCAAGCGCGTCTCCAGGCGCGCATCCACCACGCCCATGTCTCCCTCCACCACCACGTCACCGCGGGACAGGGTCGCGTCTCCCACCAGCTCCACGTGCGCCAGGGACAGGTCGTCGTCCGCCTCGCGCACGGCGGCTTCCAACGCGGGTATGTCCAGGGGCGACACGCGCACCTTCAGCGTGCGGCTGTCCGCCAGACCGCGGATGGCGGTGCGCACCAGGCCCATCAGCGATCCCACGTTGCTGGCCACCTCGTGCTCCAGGATCCGGCGCGCCACCTCGAACCCGATCTCCAGCGCGTCGGCGCGCGCCGCCTCGGCGAGGATGTGCGCGTGCAGCTTCAGCGTCTCCAGCGCGTGCGCCACGCGCTCGGTGCCGGCTTCCCCGGCTGGCGCGGGTGGGTTCCCCGCGGCCGGCATGGCTGGCGTCTCCAGACAGGGTGGCGCCGCGTCGGTCTGCGTGTCGTCGCCAAACAGCAGGTCCGCGTCCAGGCCAGGACGCGGCGGCTCCGTCGGGGTCGGATCGGCGGAGCAGTTGCGGCGGGCGGGCTGCACCGGGTCGGGGAACGGCGGCCCGGGCCGCTCGTAGGACGGGCCGACGATACGCGGAGAGCCAACGTGGCGCTCCAGAAAGGTCGGCGTGCGAGTCATGTTGGCGACCATCTACAACCCACCTCCTCACACCATCTTGTCCGCCGGCCCGATGAGCCGGATGCGGCCTTCGCCCGCCAGGCGCATGACCACCGCGACCAGCTGGTTCTGGGCCTGTTCCACGTCGGCGAGCCGCAACGGGCCCATCGCCGCCATGTCGTCCCGCAGCATGTCCGCCGCGCGGGAGGACATGTTCTTGAAGATCTTCGCGGCGATGGCCGGCGACGCGCCTTTGAGCGCGATCATCAGCACCTTGGTGTCAAACTCGCGCAACAGCGCCTGGATGTCGCGGTCCGGCAGGTGCACCAGATCCTCGAACGTCAGCAGTTTGGTCCGCAGTTCCGCGGCGAGGTCCGCGTCGCGCTCCTCGATCCGCTTCATGAGCTCGCCCTGCTCGGCCACTGGCTTGTTGCGCAGCACGTCCAGCGCCACCTGCCGGCCCTCCACCTTGCGCACGCCGCCCATGGTGGCCGCGCGCAGCTCGGCGGCCAGCGCCTGGCCCACCTCCTTGAGCAGCTCCGGGCTGATGGCCTCCACCTTCGCCATGCGGAACACCACCTCGGCCTGCACGGCGGCGGGCAGGCGGTTGAGCACGTTGAGCGCCTTGTCCGCATTCAGTGCGGACAAGACCAACGCCACGGTTTGTGGCTGCTCGCGGCCCAGCACCATGGCCAACGCTTCCGCATCCACACCGGAGACGGGACCCAGCGCCTCGTCGGGCGTGGGGGCCTGGGGCAGCTCCTCCAGCACGCGCGCCGCGGTATCCGTGCCCAGGCTCTCCTGCACCCACTGCCGCAGCAGCCCGTCGGCGGCCTGCCACGGCGCGGCGGGCGCGGACATCGCCGTGGAGAAGTCCTGGAGCGCCAGCGGGAGGACCTCTTCGGCAGGTCCCTTCACGCGCGCGCCCACGGCCAGCCGCCGCAGGTCCTGCTCGCTGAAGTGCCGGATGACCTCGCGGGCCGTGTCCTTGCCCAGCACCAGCAGCACCGCCATGGCGCGTTGTGCGCCCTCCCGCTCCAGCGCGGTGGTTTCAGCCGTCATGGCGCGCCTCCGTCGTCACCGGTGCGGTTGCCGGTTCATGGCTCATCCACGTGCGCAGCACCCATGCGGCGCGCTCCGGGTCCTTGAGCGCCAGTGCGCGGGCGCGCTCCACCAGCACGCGGGCCTCAGGCGGCGCCGCCACGGCGGGAACGTCCACCACCGGGGCCGGCGCGCTGGACGTGTCCGGCGGAAGCAGCAACTCCGCGTCCACCACGCGTTGCCCCGGCCGCAGTGCGGGGAATGGGTCCACCCGACGATGCCGGCGCAACAGCAGCCACGCGAGCCCGGCCAACCCCACAACGCCCGCGCCGGCGGCGCCCAGCGTCCACGCGGGCAACGGGCTGGCCGCGGCCTCCGCAGCCTCCGCCGCCGCCCCAGACGCGGCAAACGCACTGGTGACAATCTCCACGCGGTCACCGCGGGCCTCCTCCATGCCCAGGCCTGAGCGCACCAGCGCCTGCAGCTTGCCCACGTCGGTGCCGGCGGCCAGCGCGGCCTGGTCCACAATGACGGCGACGGACTGGCGCGCCACACGCGGCTGGTGTGACCGGGTCACGGTCACGGTCTTGCCGATCTCATAGTTGCGCGTCTCGTCGGTCTGGGTGCTGGATTGCGAGGCGCCGCCGCCGGGGCTTGCCGTGACGCCCGGAGCCTGGTTGGCCGCCGCCCCCGCAATGCCGCCCGTGCGGCCGCCCTGGGTGCCGTTCTGCTGCACGTTTTGGGTGCGCTCAGAGCGGACCACGGGCGACTCGGCGTCAAACACCTCCTGCGTCACATCTTGCTCGCGCGCGTCCAGTTCCACGCTCGCCCGCGCCAGCACGCGCCCGGTACCCACCACCGGCTCCAGCAGCTCCACGGCGCGCCGTTCCAGGTCGCGCTCCAGGGCACGCTCCCGCCGAAGGGCGCCGTCGGAGCCCTCGTCCCCGGACAGCACGGCCCCCGCGCCGTCCACCACGTGGACGTTTGCGGACACCAAGCCCGGCACCGCGGCGGCCACCAGGTGGCGGATGCCGGCAAGCTCGCGCGGGTTCAGGGACAAGCCGGGGCGCAGGTTGACGACGACCGCAGCCGCCGAGGAGCGGTCATCCTCCGGGTGCAGTCCGCGTTCCGGGAGCGTGAGGTGGACACGCGCGCGTGTGACCGGGGACAACGAGCCCACGGTGCGCGACAACTCACCTTCCAGCGCCCGGCGCAGGTTCACCTTCTGGGTGAACTGGCTCACACCCATGTCGCCCTTGTCGAACAACTCGAAGCCGACGTGCCCGGCGCGCGGGATGCCCTGCGTGGCCAGCAGCAGCCGGGCGTCATGCACGCGGTCCGACGGAACCAGGATGGCGGAACCGCCGGCCTCCAGGCGGTGTGGGATGCCGGCGGCGCGCAGCGTTACGGCGGCCTCCTGGCCGTCCTCCTGCGCCAGGTTTGTGTACACGTACGCGTCGCGGGAAGCTGCCAGGTCGCGCACAGACGCGGCCAGGCCCGCCAGGAGTGCCAGCGCCGCCCCCACGACAATGAGCGTGCGCGTTGGGGCGGGCAGGGCCCTGAACGCGGCGGGAAGTTGCCTGAGCTGCCTGAGGAGCGGTTCCATCGCGCGGCCCTTTCGCGGCTCAGACGCTCATCCGCATGACGTCGTTGTACGCCTCTACGGCCTTGTTCCGGACCTTGATGGCCAGCTTCATGGCGATGTCCGCCTGCTCCACGGCCAGCGCCGCCGTGTGCAGGTTGCCCTCGCCGCGGGCCAGCTTGACCGCTTCGCCCTCAGCGCGGGCCTGCCCCTCCTCCAACGCGCGCAACTCCTGGGCGAACGACGGGCCGCCGGCCGCCGCGTCCTGCGGGCGGTCGATCACGGGGGGACGCACCTCGGTAAACGCGGGGGCTTTGATCAACACGGTGCGTCTCCTTCAGCGCATGATGTCCAGCGCGCGCTGTGCCAGTGCCTTCACGGTTTCAAACGCGGTCGCGTTCGCCTCGTACGAGCGCGTCGCGCCCAACAGGTTCACCACCTCATGCACGGGGTCCACGTTGGGCAGCGCCACAAACCCCTGGCCGTCCGCATCTGGATGTCCTGGCAGGTACACGCGGCGCGGGGCCCCGGGGTCTTCCACCACGTCTGCCACCCGGACGCCCACGGGCGCCTCGGGACCCATCACCTGGCCCAGCGCGCCCTCAAACGACGCCGCCTCCAGCACCGGGTCGCGGCGGCGGTAGGGCTGGCCGTCCGCTCCGCGCGTGCTCTCCGCGTTGGCAAGGTTGGCGGTGGCAATGTCCAGCCGCGTCCGCTGCGCGGTGAGGCCGGAGGCGCTGACCTTGAGGGCGGAGAAGAAGTCCACGGGTAGCCTCCTCAGCTGTTTCCATCGCTGGCGACGTAGCGCAGCAGGGCCAGGTGCCGCTGGGTCACCCGGGCGGCAGCCGCGTACTGCAGGGCGTTCTCCGCCAGGACCGCCATGGTGCGGTCCAGGTCCACGCGGTTGCCGTCCAGTCCCGGTGCGCGCGCGGGCCCGTCGATGATCGGTGCCGGGCCGCCCTCATCAGGCAGCCCCAGTTCCAGGTGCCCCGCGTGGCGTGGGACGGCGGCCACGGCCATGCGGCCCGCCGGCCCCGCCAGACCCGCCGCCAGGTCCACGTCAACGGGGGAGAAACCCGGAGTGTCCAGGTTCGCCACGTTGCTGCCCAGCACTTCCTGCCGCTGCAGCCGCACGTCCAGGCTGCGCTCCAGGCTGTCCACGACGGGTCCGATCACGCGCATGACCCGCCTCCATGCCAGCCGCATGCCGGGCCAACACGCGCAGAAGGCCTGCGGGATGGGGCCGGATCGCCATCCCGTCGACGGAGCGGCGTCATTTCCGTGGCACCTGCGGTCCGTCTGCCGACAACGTGGCGGCACGGGCAGTCAGGGTCCTGGCAAGCGCCAGGTCCAGCAGCGCGCGTCCTTCGGCCGCGGGGGCCGCAGCGGTGGCAACGGGCGGAGCGGCGGGCGGGGCCAGCAGCGCCTGGTCCAGGGCCGGCCAGGGCGCCCGGCGGGTGACCCGCGCGCCCAGTTCTTCCTCGGCCCAGTCTCGCACCGAACGGGCGCGCACCCGGTCGCCGTCAGCCAGGAAGAGTTCCACGACACGGGCCAGGTGTGGCGCCAGGGCTTGCCGGGGCACGGAGGCGGTGTGGTGCGCGAGCAGCGTCGCTCCCAGCGCGGGCACCCCCAGGGACGCCAGCCGCTCTGCCGCAGCGCGCGCCGCGTCCAACGCCAGCGGGGAGGGTTCCTCCAGCGCCACCAATGCCAGGTACGCTTCCAGCGCGGCCACCTGCCGGGGTTTGTCCGTGCCGGCGGTTCCCGCCAGGCCCCGCGCCAGGATGGCGTGGCAGGCGCTCCAGCTGCCTGCACACGGCCGCGCAGCCACCTCACTCCGGGCCGCCAGGTACAACGCCCCGTCCTCCGGGCGGGCGGACAGCAGGGCGCGCGCGCGCGCGATGCGCAACGCCAGCAGGGGCTGAATTTCCGGGGGGGCGCTCACCAGCGACGGCGGCACTCCGCCGACGACGGGAGCGCACTCGCCGCCCAGCTCGCACCGGGCCACGCGCACCAATGCCAGCCAGCGCCCGGTGCCAAACGCACGCTGGTACCACAGCAGCGCCTTGCCTGGTTCGCCCGCCTCCTCCGCCAGCGACCCCAGCAGCACCGCCGCTTCCGCGGCGTCCGGCCCGTCCACGCGCGCCAGCGCCCGCGCGGCATCCGACACGCGGCCGGCGTTGAGCGCACACGCGGCGCCCGCCAGCGCGGATGACCCGCCACAGCGGGCGCCGGTGACCAGTGCCGACCATAGCGACGGCAGGCGCCAGTGCAGGAGGTCCCGTGGGACGCCCCGGAGCGCCTGGATGTCCAGGTAGGTGCGGCCGCGGCGCCGGGTCAGTGCCACGTGCAACCGGTTGTGCACGCAGTGCAGCACCGCGGCCCCCCCGGACACCTCCGCGCGGGGACACAACGCGGACCGCGCGCGCACCGCGGCCACCACGCGGCCGGACGCGCCCGCCGCGTGGACCGTGACGGTGGAGGTGATGGCATCCACCGCCACGGGAACCGTAGGCGCCACGTCCACCGCGAGCGCCTCCAGGTGTTCCACGGACGTCAGCAGCGCGTTGCGCTGCACGCGGTGGCCTGGTGGCCACGGCAGCGCGGCCGCGCCTGCCACCACCAGCAGCGCCAACGCCGAGGTGATCATGCCGCGTGCGGCGCCGCGCCCGGAAGCATGGGCTCCGCCTCTTCCTCGCCGCCACGGCGCGCCGGCGCACCCGCCGCGCGTTCACGTCGGCGCAGCTTCTCCACCAGCGTGGTGCGCTGCAAGCCCAGCATGTGGGCGGCCAGGCGCTTGTTGCCGTGGCTTGCGGACAACGCGGCGTCCACCATCACCGTCTCAAACCACTCCAGCAGCTCCGGCATCCGGCGCGGCAGACCGTGGCGCTCCAGGACGCCGCTCAGCGCGCCGCGGAACTCGCCCAGGGCTTCCTCACCGGAGCCGGCCAGCGGCATGGTCGGCGGGACGGGCACTGCCGGGGTCAGCGTGGCCGGCACCGGGGTGACGGACAGCACGCCGCGCAGCTGCGGAAACTGCGCCAGGTCCGCCAGCGTCACCGTCCCGGACTCCACAATCACGCTCATGCGCTCGACCAGGTTCTCCATCTCGCGCACGTTGCCCGGCCAGCTGTAGCGGCACAGCGCCTCCACCACGGCCGCGTCCACCGGGCGGTCCTGGCCGCGCTCCGCCCAGAAGGTCTGGAACAGCAGCGGCACGTCCATGGGGCGCGCGCGCAGCGGAGGCAGCTCCACCGGGCACACGAACAGCCGGTAGTACAGGTCACGGCGGAAGCGGCCGGCGGCGGCGTCCGCCTCCAGGTCCCGGTGCGTGGCGGCGATGACCCGCACGTTGGTGGCCACGCTCTCCACGCTGCCCACCGGTTCGTACGCGCGCTCCTGCAGCACGCGCAGCAGCTTCACCTGCATGGCCAGCGGCAGTTCGCCCACCTCGTCCAGGAACAGCGTGCCGCCCTCCGCCGCCGCAAACCGCCCCTTGCGGTTGCGCGTGGCGCCGGTGAACGCGCCGCGCTCGTAGCCAAAGAACTCGCTCTCCAGCAGTGTCTCCGGGATGGCGCCGCAGTTGACCGGGACAAACGGGCCGGACGCGCGCGAACTGTGCTCGTGGAGGAACCGCGCAAAGACCTCCTTGCCCGTGCCCGTCTCGCCGGTGAGCAGCACGGTGGAGTCGCTGCGGGCCACGCGCGCGCAGATGTGCAGCAGCGCGGCCACGGGGGAGGACTCAGCGTGGATGATGCGCGGGGCGCGGAAATGCGTCCGGGGGAGGTTCTCCATGGGGGCTACTCCTGGACACCGGCAAGGGTCAGTGACCGGCGGAAATCTGTGGGAGACGCAGCGTGCAGCGCGGCGTGGTCCGCGGCCACCAGGCCCTCCCGGACGAGCGCCATCAGCGACTGGTCAAACGTGTGCATGAGCTGCTCGTTGGACTTCTCCAGCACTTGCGGGATGCCGGAGACCTTCTGCGGGTCCCGGATGGCTTCCTTGATGCGGTAGTTGTTCACCAGCACTTCCGTGGCCAGCACACGCTGGCGCAGGCCCCGGCGCTGCAGCAGCAGCTGGCTGATGGAACCGCGCAGGCAGTCCGCCAGGCGCGCGCGCACCGCCGGCTGCTCCACGGGAGCGTGCATGCCAATGATCCGCTGCACCGTCTTGAGCGCGCTGCCTGTGTGGAACGTGGAGAACACGGCGTGGCCGCTCTCCGCCGCGTGCATCACCACCTCCAGCGTCTCCGTGTCCCGGATCTCGCCAATGAACATCACGTCCGGGTCCTCGCGCAGCGCCGCCTGCAGCCCCTCGCGGAAGGTGGGCACGTCCCGGCCCAGCTCGCGCTGGGTGACGCAGGACCGTGTGCCCTGGAAGCGGTATTCGACGGGGTCCTCCAGCGTGAGGATGTGCAACGTCTCCTGGGCCGCCATGTGGTGCAGCATGGACGCCAGCGTTGTGGACTTGCCGCTGCCGGTGGCCCCCGTCACCAACACCAGGCCGGGTTCCGCCGTGGCCAGCGCCTTGACCACCGGCGGCAACCGCAGTTCCTGGAACGCAGGCACGCGGAACGGGATGGCCCGCAGGCACACGCCCAGCTGCGCGCGCTCGCGGAACGCGTGCACGCGGAAGCGCGCGGTGTTGGCCTGCTCATAGGAATACTCAAAGCTGGAGGCGCCCGCAGGGACGGGCGTGTCACCCACGGTGAGGCGGATGACCTCCTGCACGGTGGCCGCGCTGAGCGGTGGGCACTCCAGCCGGATCAGCTGGCCGCCGGCACGCATGAACGGCGGCGCGCCCGTGCGCAGGTGCAGGTCCGACCCGCCGTGCGTCACCACCGCGGTGACCAGCTGGTTGAGCAGGTCCACGGAGGTGCTGATGGGGATGGCCACGCTCATGGCATCCGGTTCGGCACGTGCGTCACGTTCCTGAAGGGCGGATCCGGCTGTCACCCCGCCAGGCGCGTGACGACCCGCACCTGCTGTCCGGCGGGCACTCCGTATCCCACCAGGCGGTCCACCAGGCCCGGTGTCACCTCGTGCCCGCGGGCCACCAGCAACACCCCGCTGGGGCCGCGGATGTCCTCCACCAGCGCCATCCCCGGGCGCAGCTCCACCAGCCGCACCTCCAGCACACGCTCCGCCGCACGCGCCCCGCCGGAATCCAGGAACGCGTCCAGCACCTTGGGATCGTACAACCCGTGGCGGTCGCGCAGCGTCGCCGCCACCGTGGCCGCGTCCAGCCCGCGCGCCTCCAGCACGTCGTAGTCCAGCGCCACCTTCAGGATGCGCGCCCCCAGGCACGGCGGTCCGGCGGGGTCCTGCAGTGACTGCTCCATCCCCTCCAAAGCCGCCCGCACTGCCTCCATACGCGGGAGCTTCTCCAGCAGCTCCGCCGCCACGCGCGGCACGTGTGCCACCTGGCGCTGCTCGTCCACGGACAGCGGCCGGCCCAGGTAATGCCGCTCCGCCGTGGCCGGCGGCAGCGTGATGCAGCCCACCTGGGACAGCAGCGCCGCCACCTCAATGGTCCACGCGTCCGTGAGCTTCAGCCACGCTGCCGTGCGCAACGCGTGGTCCTTCATGCGCGCCGCCCGCCCAAACCCCACAGGGCTGGCCAGCGCCAGCACGTCCGCCAGCATCTTCACTGCGCCGCGCAGCGTCTGCTCCAGCAGCACCCGCTCCGCCGTCACAAGCCGGTGCTGCTCGGCGCCCGCCAGCATGGCTGCCACCAGCTGGTCCGGCGGGCAGGGCTTGGTGAGGAAGCGGAAGATGTTGCCCTCATTCACCGCTTTGATGGCCGCGTTCATGTCCGTGTAGCCGGTCAACAGCATCCGCACCGTGTCCGGCGCCGTCTCGCGGACGCGGGACAGCAGCGTCGCCCCGTCCATCCCGGGCATGCGCATGTCCGACAGCAGCACCGCAAAGGGCCCGTCGCGCGCCACCACCTCCAGCGCCTGCGGGCCGCTGGTAGCGCTGTGCACGTCAAAGCGGCGCCGCAGGTGCAGCGTCACGCCGTCAATAAGCGCCTGCTCGTCATCCACCAGCAGGACCCGCGGCAGCACGGTCATGGCGCCACGCCTCCCAGCTCGCGCTTGGCAATGGCCAGCCACGCCTCCAGTTGTTGCTCGCCCATCCCTGCGGCCGCCAGCCACTCCGGGTCGGGACCCGGGGCGGGGTCCCCGGGGAACAGGTGCGCCGTGGCCAGCGCGGCGCCCACGTGCACCGCCTCGGCCACGCCAAACTCATCCCGCCGCAGGCGCCGCGCATCGTGGTGGAACGCCACCGCTTCGACGATGGGATACGGCAGGCCCCACAGCCCCAGCAGGTAGGCACCCTCTTCGGCATGGCTGAAACCGTGCTGGCGGACCTCCACCGCCCACGGTGGAATGCCCTCCTCCGCGGCCGTGGCGTGGATCAGGGACCAGATGGCAGGGCGGCGCGTGGCGGCCACCAGGTCGCCAATGTCATGCAGCAGACCCGCCGTGAAGGCGTCATTGGCGGCCGCCGTCTGCGTCAACAGGCGGCGTGACACGGCGGCCGTGGCCAACGCGTGGCGCTGGAACGCGTTGGGGTCAAACCCCGCCGCCGCCTCGCCGCCGCGCATGGAGTGGAACACGTCCAGGGACAGCGCCAGGGACCGGATCATGTGGAGCCCCAGGTACGCCACCGCTTCCTGCACGGACGTGACGGGGCGGGCCAGCCCAAAGAACGCCGAGTTCACGACGTGGAGAACCCGGGCGGCCAGCGCCACGTCAGATTCCACGATCCCAGCGACGTCCCTGGCGGACACACCGGGGTCCATCAACGCCTGGGTGAGCGCCTGATAGGTCCGCGGCACCGAGGGCAGCGTGGACACCTCGCCCATGCGCTCGCGCAGCGTCTCATCCTGCAGCAGGTTCTGCAGGTCACAAGCGCGCTGCACCACCGTCTTGAGGTGCGCCGGGTTGCAGGGCTTGGAGAGGAACTGGTGCGCTATGGGCACCGCGCGGATGGCGGAGGCCATGTCCGCGTGCCCGGACAGGATGATGCGCGCGGACCGCGGCGAGCGCGCCTGCACCGCCTTGAGCAGCGCGGACCCGTCCATGCCGGGCATGCGCATGTCGGACACCACCACGTCAAAGGCGGTGCGCTCCATCAATGCCAGCGCCGCCTCGCCCCCATCGGCAAAGTGCATCTCCCAGGCGCCCCGCTGGGACCGCAGCAGGTCCCGCAGGCCGTGCAGCACGTGCGGTTCGTCGTCCACAAACAGTACCCGCCGGCGGGTGACCAGGGGCGCGCTCATGACGGCTCCGCCCGCCCGTGCACGGGCAGGTGCACGTGGAACGTGGTCCCCTTCCCCAACTCGGAATCAAAGTGGATGCGGCCGCCATGCTTGTCCACAATGATGCTCCGCGCGATGGCCAACCCCTGGCCCGTGCCCTTGCCCACCTCCTTGGTCGTGAAGAACGGGTCAAACACGCGGCTGCGGATGGCCTCGGGAATGCCCGTGCCGGTGTCGGCAATGCTGATGTGCACGTGGTCGCCCTCCAGGCGGCTGCGCACGGTGATGCGCCCGCGCGCGCCCGTGGCCTTCATCACGTCACCCACGGCGTGCGCCGCGTTGACCAGCAGGTTCAGGAACACCTGGTTGAGCCCGTTCACCCGGCAGATGACCGGCGGCAGCTCGCCCAGGTCCTGTTCCACGTCCGCCACGTACTTGATCTCATTCCGCGCGACGACGAGCGTTGCCTCCAAGGCGCGGTTCAGGTCCGTGCTGGTGGGCGCATCCCCGCCCGGGTGCCCGAACTCCTTCATCGCCCGGACAATGGTTGCCACGCGCTCCACGCCGTCCAGCACGCGCGTCACCGCGGCGGGCGCGCTCTCTTCAATATAGGGCACGTCCAGGGCCGCTTCGCCCTCTTTCAGCGCCGCCACCTCCGCGGGGAGGCCCTCCCGCACACGCTCGGCGAAAGCCCGGTAGCGCCCCAGCATGGCAATGAGGTCACCCAGGGCGCCGCCCAGGAAATGCGCGCTGTCACCGACAAACTGGATGGGCGTGTTGATCTCATGCGCAATGCCCGCCGCCAGCGTCCCAATGGCCACCATGCGGTCAGACTCCAGCAGCCGCGTCTCCAGCTGGCGGCGCTCCGTCAGGTCTCCCACCGTGCCCAGCACCGCCGGTCCGCCGTCAAAGAAAGACGGGATGAGCGACACTTCTGCCAGCATCACCGCACCGGTGACGCGCACCAGGCGCCACTCCTGTGACAGCGGCTCCCGCCCGTCGCCCGCGGCCGCCAACGCGGCGGCCACTGCGTCGCGCTGGTCGGGCACCACCAGGTCCAGAACCGGTCGGGTCAGCAGCTCGGCCTGGTCGGTGTAGCCCAGGGACTGCACCAGTGACGGGTTCACGTACACAAACCGGCCATCACGCTGGACCGCGATGCCAATGGGGAGATGATCCGTCAGCGCATGGAAGCTGGCTTCCCAGGCGCGCTGTTTCTCCGCGGCGCGGCGGAACGCGCTGATGTCCCGCTGGATGGTGACCAGGTTGGTCGTCCGTCCGTCGCGCCCGCGGACCGGGGAGGTGGTGCAGCGGGCCAGGTAGGGCTCCCCGGATGCGCGCAGGCACCACATTTCGCCGTGCCACGCGCGGCCGGCCCGCAGGGTCTCGGCAATGACGGCCACATCCTTGGAGGTGGTCAGCGGGGACACCAGGGTCATGCAATCCACTCCCAGCACCTGCTCCAGGGAGAAGCCGGTGAGCCGGTACCAACTGTCATTGGCATAGACAATGTGCCCATCCGCCGTGGTGATGGTGATGGCATCATCCACGCTGTCCAGTGCCGCCGCCTTCACGGCGGGGTCACAGGCGGTCTGGCACGGCGGGACGGCATTCATCAGTGCACCTCAAGGTCCGCGCTCCCGCCCCGCGGCGGACCATGTCTGCACCCGGGCCATCGGCACTGCCGGCCTTCCCGGTAAGGCGCCCGGGCTGCGTGCTGCGCCCGGCGACGGGCGGCGGTGTTGCACGGAGCGGGCGTCCACAGCGTGGTGCGGTGTGGTCCATCAGGGCACGCAACGGGGCGGCTGTGACAACGGGCACCGACGGCAGCGGCCTGCTCCGCCGGGCTGGCTGGCAGGTAACGCTTGATCAGGGCGGGCGCGGACCCGCTCGCGGAACCTGGGGCCGCGCGGGGCCAACGCGCATGCATGAACCGGGCGCCTCACGGAACGTAGAAGATGGGCTCCCGCATGGCCACAAAGACCCCAATCGCCTCCGCGTCCCCCGCCGTCAGGCCCAGGAAACGCAAGCCAACGCCCGGCAGCAGGTCATCCGTGGACACGTCCGGTTCCCGGCGCCAGCGCACCTCTGCCTGGCAGCGGACGCGTGCGCCACCCGGCAGCGAGAAACTCAGCTCCACCGCGGTCCCCACCGCCGGCAACTGGTCAAACAGGGTCACAAACAGCCCGCCGGTAGACACGTCAAACGCAAACCCGCCGTAGAAGTTGGACTCCGAATGGAGATCCACCTCCGCGGTCAGGCGCACGCGCGCGGCAGTGCGGCTGTCGGGCACGGCAGGGGCCACGGTCACATCAGATGGCGACGTATCCGGCATCAAGCACCTCAGTTCCGGGCTCAGCCCGCCGCCAGGATGGCAGTGCGCGTGTCCACGCCCGCCGCGGGGAGTTCAATGGTGACCAGTGTTCCGCTCCCCGCGGTGGACCGCAGCGTCATGCGGCCACCGTGCTTCTTGATGATGTTCCGGGACACGGCGAGCCCCAGGCCCAACCCCTGGCTGACCGGTTTGGTGGTGAAGAACGGGCTGAACACGCGGGACACCAGCGCCTCCGGGATACCGCGTCCGTTGTCCTTGACCTCCACCACCACGCTGGAACCGCGCTGCATCCCCCGGATGGTGATCTGACCGGCAGCGTTGCCGTCCATCGCCTCGCCCGCGTTTGCCAGCAGGTTCACCAACACCTGCACCAGGTCACCCGCGGTGCCGCGCACTTCCAGGTCATTGGGCACCTCCACCTTGACGCGCGCCTTGCTCCGCAGCGTGCCCGCCGCAATGCGCACGGCGGACTGCACCGCCACATCCAGGGGCAGCAGCGCGTCCGGCTCGTCCAGGTTCATGCGCGCCAGCGCGTGCAGGTCCCGGACAATGTCCCGCACCTTCCCGGCGCCGCTCTCCGCGTCGCGCAGCGCGCTGCGGATTTCATCCAGGTTGGCGGCCGGGCGCCCCAGCTGCGCCAGCGCGTACTGCACGTTGTTCAGGACGTATGAAATGGGATTGTTCACGTCGTGCGCCACGCCAGCGGCCATCTGCCCCACGGTGACGTACTTGTCGGCCGCCCACACGCGCTCGCGGATGTCCTGGGTATCCAGCGCCAGTGCCGCCTCCGCGGCCAGCAGTTCGGCGCGGCGCAGGTCCTCGTCGCCAAACTCGGACTCCACGCGGATGCGGTTGAGGCACAGCACGCCGCGCAACTCGTCCTGGTGGACCAGGGGGACCACCAGCGCGGAGCGCATGCGGCCGTTCAGCGCCCCCAGCGTGGCCGCGTCCGGGTCCAGCCCCGCCAGGCTGGTGGCTCCCAGCCGCCCGTCGTTGACCAGCACGGTGCGGCGTTCCAGCGCCGCGCGCCCGGCAATGCGCTGGCCCAGCTGGGTGAAGTTGTCGTCGCGCGCCCCGGGGGAGCAACGGACGGAATGCGCTACGTAAAGCCGGTCGTCACCCAGCGTGGGCAGCATCAGGCAACCGTCATCCGCCGCCAGGTACCGCAGCGCGGTCTCCAGAATGCGCCGGTGCAACTCCGCCGCGCCCACGCTGGCCAGCAGCGTGGCCAACGCATTGGGGCCCGCGGACATCCGTTGCTCGTGGCGGGCCATGGCCCGTGTCAGGGCGGGGGACAGCGCAGGCTCCGCGGCGTCCCCCGGGATGACCGCCAGCACACCCGCCTGCACGCACCACAGCGCCAGCGGCGGGTCCAGCTCCGGCACGCCCAGCACAATGTCCAGGTCTGCGTTGGCCGCGCGCGCGGCCTCCAGCCAGCGCAAGGCGGGCGCCGCACCGGCCGCCGCGTCCACCCGGAGCACCACCGCATGCACCGGTGCATCTGTGCCGGTGGGGACGGCGTCTAGCAGGGACTCCACGCAGCGCGCGTGGACCCGCCCGGTATCCAGCACCTTCAGGACCGCGTCACGCCACGCCGCACAACCCGCCACGAGGAAGTTCATTCCCGTCGCCCCTCTCGTCCCGCCCCTGGGTGGAAGCCACCAGCACTGGACCCGGCAATTCCAGCGTGGGACGTCCAAAGTGGTACCCCTGCAGCAGGTGTGCGCCGCTCGCCCGCACCACCTCCGCCTCCTCCTCGCATTCAATCCCCTCGGTGATGACCGTGGTCCCCGTGGCCTCACCAAAGCGGCACAGCATCTCCAGCAGGCGCCGCTTGCGCGGGCTCTGGTGCACGTTGCGCACAATGCTCATGTCCACCTTGAGGAAGAGCGGGTCCAACTCGGCCAGCACGCTGAGGGAGTTGTAGCCCGACCCTACGTCATCCACCGCGATGGGGAACCCGCGGTCACCCAGCAGCTTCACGCTGGTCTCCCACTGCTCCAGCTCCGTGACCGCGCTGCGCTCGGTGATCTCCACCACAATCCGCCGCTCCGCGCCGCGCCAGTGGTCCAGGCGCCGCCGCAACGCCTCGGTATCCTCCAGTTCCCGCGGGTGCAGGTTGACAAACAGCCGCACGTCCGGTGGCACCTTCTCCATCCACGCGCACGTGAGCCGCGCCACCGTCTCCGCCACGTCCGCCACCCGGTCGCAGCGCTCGGCCGCGTCCAGGATCTGCATGGGTCCCTTCAGCACCGGATGCGTGCTGCGCAGCAGCAGTTCGTACGCAAACAGCTCACTACCCATCGCCTGCACAATGGGCTGCACGGCCAGCCGTGCGGCGCCGGCCAGTGTTTCGGTCAGGGCCTGGTGCAGCGCTGCATCCGCCTCCCGCGCGCGCAGCCCCAGCAGCGTCTCCATCTGCCGGTGCGCGTGCAGTGACTCATCCACCATGCGCGTCAGCTGCGCCTCATCAAACGGCTTGGTCAGGATCCGCGTCACTTCCCCGCAGTTCACCGCCTCCGTGAGCATGGGGACGGCCAGGGAGCCGGACATCAGCACCCGCGCGCACGCGGGCTGCTTCAGGCGGATCTCGTTGAGCACCCACAGCCCGTCCGGCGGCGGGATGCCGTAATCCACCAGGGCCACGTCAAACCGGTCCTGCGCCAGCGCCGCCACCGCGCCCAGGCCGTCCACCGCACTCCGCGGCCGGTGCCCTCCCGCCGCAAGGATCCGCTCCACCATCCGGCACAGTTCGGGCTGGTCATCCACCACAAGCACGGCGGCCATTGGCGCCTCCTGACCCGGAACCTGCCCCGGCCGTCCTTCCTAATCGGCCGTGCCCGGTCCGCGGATAAGGGCCGCCGCCCGATCAGTGGATGTCCTCCTCGGTTTCGCCGCCCCGCGGCTCCGCCCCGGCGCGGCCACGGCTGTCCTGCAGGCCGTGCCGCTTGAGCATCCGCCACAGCGTCTTGCGGTCCAGACCCGCGTGGGCGGCCGCATCCGACATGCGGTCAAATGCCGCCAGCAACGTCCGGAAATACTCAAGATCAAACGCCTGCAGCGCCGCGTTGCGCGCCTCCATGTATCCCTGCGCGGGTGGCGCAGCGCGGCCATCTGCCGCGGGTGCGGCCGGCGGCGGCGCGCGCGGTGGCGGCGCGGCCACGCTGTCCTCCAACGCCAGGTCCTGAGCGCCAATGGCCGGTCCAATGCACACGGCTGCCGCACTGAACACCGTGGCCTGCAGCTCGCGGATGTTGCCCGGCCAGGTGTGCCGCAGCAGCAGGTCGGTGGCCTCAGGCGAGAACGCCACCGCGGAGCTGCCCACCTCCTCGCGCGCGCGCTCCAGGAACAGGCGTGCCAGCATCAGGATGTCGTCAGGGCGCTCGCGCAACGGGGGCAGGCGCACGCGCGCCACCTTCAAGCGGTAATAGAGGTCTTCGCGGAACTGCCCATCCCGCACCATCTGCTGGAGATCCCGGTGGGTGGCCGCCACCACGCGCACATTGACGCGCACCGGTTGCACACAGCCCACCGGGCGCACCTCTTTCTCCTGCAGCACCCGCAGCAGCTTGGCCTGCGCCCCCGCCGCCAGGTCACCAATCTCATCCAGAAACAGCGTGCCGCCATCCGCCGCACGCAC
The DNA here is from genome assembly GCA_016218805.1 of Deltaproteobacteria bacterium. Classification (GTDB taxonomy): domain Bacteria; phylum Myxococcota; class JACRCW01; order JACRCW01; family JACRCW01; genus JACRCW01. Next base: position 81,624 of record JACRCW010000038.1, read on the forward strand.
CAGGCCGGCGTGGTCCTTCTGCGCGCCGGTGAAGCTGCCTTTTTCGTGTCCAAACAGCTCGCTGTCCACCAGGCTGTCCGTCAGCGCCGAGCAGTTCACCGCCACCATGGGCCCCGCCGCGCGCCGGCTGAGCGCGTGCAGCGCGCGCGCCACCAACTCCTTGCCGGTTCCCGTTTCCCCAACCACCAGGACCGGCAGCTCAGTCCGGGCCAGCTGCGGCAGAGCGCCCACCGCCTGCAGGAACGCGGGTGACCGCCCCACCAGACCCGGCAGCTTGCACTCCGCGCGCGGCGCCACCTCGGTGAGCCCACGCGCCAGCGCCAGCTGCGCGGCCAGCGTGTGGGCATGCTTCAACAACAACTCCAGTTCCGGCAGCGCAAACGGCTTGCGCAGGAACAGCGTGGCGCCCTCCACCAGCAGCCGCTCAATGTCGTTAAGGCTGGCCACCGCGCTCATCACCAGCACCGGGATCCACGGCTGGCGCTGCCGCACCCGCTTCACCACGTCATGCCCCGTGGCCCCGGCCATGCGGATGTCTGTCACCACCAGATCAAACGCATCCAAGTCGTCCAACAGGATGAGCGCTTCATCGCCGGACGCGGCCGTCGTGAGGTCAAATCCTCCCATGGAATTCATGATCCGCTCGAACACGCGCAGGATGGGCGCTTCGTCATCCACCACCAGGCAACGAACAACCTGTTCCATGGCCGCGCATCCTGTCGCGCGGGACCGCGGTTTGCCAATGCCCCGCGGCTGCGTGGCCGCGCGGCCGCACGCCGGGCAGCGCGAGGCCCGCGCGCCACGCGCAACAGGGTGACTCACCGCCCCCAGCCTCAGTGATCCCGCCGATCTCCGCGCTGCGGGGATCTGGCCCCGCGCGTGCTCTGGGCGCTTGCACCACGTGCCCCAGAGGTGTCCCTTGTCCATTGCCCGCCTCACCTTCCACCGAGCCACGCCCCGTCCCCCGCGCGATGACGGCTCCGCCGCGGTCCAGGCCCACGGCGCGCTGTTGCAGCGCTGCGTGCGCGTGGCCGTGGCGCGCACCCGGATGTGGCACCTGCGGGATGACTTCTGGGTGGCCGGCGCCATGGCGTTGCTGGACGCCCGGGGACGCTGGGAGCCCGCCCGCGGCGTGCCGTTCGCAGTGTTTGCGGAGCGCCGCATCCGTGGCGCCATTGTGGATGAGCTGCGGCGCCATGATCACCTGCCGCGCCGCCTGCGCCTGCGCGCCAACACCGTGCGGCACGGGCGTGACGGCCTGCGCATGACGCTGGGACGCGAACCCACCGGTGACGAGGTCTCCGCGCACGTGGGGATGGCGCCGGACCTGCTGAGCCGGATTGACGCGGTGGCCACACCGCCCGCGCCATTGGACGAACTTCCGGCCGTGGCACAGGACGGGGACACGGCGATGGAGCACCTGCAACGCCGCCAGGACCGCGAAGCGGTGGCCATGGCCGTGTCGACCCTGCCGGACCGCCTGCGGGGTCTGGTGCGCATGCGTTACGTGGAGGGCCTCTCCAGCAGTGAAATCGCCCGGCGGATGGGTGTGAGCGAACCGCGCGTCAGCCAACTGCACGCCAGCGCCATCAAGCGCCTGCGCTCGGCCATGGGCGGTCAGCGCCGTTTGTGAACCCAATCAAACCCAACTCCAGGCTTCAGGCGGTGGACCATGGCGGCGGCCCTTCCCCGGCACGCAGGTTTCAACGCCCAGGGGCCGCCCGGACAAACGCCGCAAATACGTGGTCCTCCCCTGCGATGTGATTGACGAGCAGCCCTACCAGCCACCGGTTGAGCTGGATCACCAGCTCCTCGCCGGCGCCTTCTTCCGCGAGCAAACCTGACAGTTCGCTCAGGCTGCGGAGCAAGAACTGGTGCGATTCCCTGTGTGCGCTCCGGTTGGGGTAGCGGATCACCTCCTGAAGACGCTCCTCTGCGGCAAAGTGCTCGACGACAAGACCCTGCATGAACACCAGCAGGGTCTTTGCCTCCTCCGCGCCCTTTCCCTTGACGCACGCCTCAAACAAGGCGTTGGCGCGCCGGAAGATCTCCCTGTGTTGCTCGTCCACCTCTTCAACCCCGGTCAAGAGGCCGGGCGGCCAATCGAAACGGACTGTCATACCGCGACTCCCGGGCCCCACCCCGGAACAGACCACGTTCCAGATGCCCGTGCCAAGGCCGGGCATCGCCGGGCACACGCGCGCGCCAGCGACGTCGTTATCGACGTCATCAAGTCCGCTTCCGTCACGACGAGGTGCAGCCGGGGAGGCCCGGCCGCAGGCCGCCCGGCGGTGGACGCCAGCGCGTGGGACACGCGCCCTCACGCAGTGGACCCAACTGCTGATGAATCACCTCGCGCCACCCAACGCGGACTGGAAGCGGAGTCGGTATTCTGCCCACTGGACAACGCCAGGACGCGGCGTAACCATGCCGCGCCGCGCTGGGCAGCACGGCAATCGAGGCGGGAGGCCGCACCGCATGCGCGCCGCAGGTGATCTGGTGGACCGCTCCAGCGTGTTGGTGCTGGAACGGATCAGCCGCGCCGCCGCCGCCGCATGCATGGCGGTTGGGGCGGTGGTCCTCCTGGGCTGGGCGCTGAGCATCCCCGTTCTCACCAGCCTGCACAGTGACCTCATTGCCATGAAGGCCAACACGGCGCTGGGGTTGTTCCTGATTGGCGTGGCCGTGTGGCGCGTCCCCGCTGGGACGGGGCGGCCCCGCTGGCTCCTGGCCGCGTGCGGGGCGGTGCTTGCCTCCCTGGGCGGCTCCACGCTGGCGGAAGACGTGGCCGGGCTGGACCTGGGAATTGACCAGTTGTTGTTCCAGGAGGCACCGGGCGCCATCGGGACGGTGTCTCCCGGGCGGATGTCTCCCATCACCGCATTGTGTTTCCTGTTGCTGGGCGCGGCGCTCCTGCTGGTTGACGCGAAAACCAAGGAGGGATGGCGTCCAGCGCAGGCCCTGGCACTGGGCGCGGGAGCCCTTTCGTGCCTGGCCGTTGCCGGGCACCTGTACGACGTGGACGCGCTGTGGAGGACCGGTGCCTACACCCCAATGGCCATCCACACCGCCATCTCCGTGGCCATTGGCAGCTTTGGGCTCCTGGCCGCGCGGCCCCTGGACGGCGTGATGGCGGTGGTGACCAGCGCCACCAGCGCGGGAGCGCTTGCGCGGACACTGGTCCCCTCGGTGATGACGGCGCCATTCGTGATTGGCGGACTGCGAACCGCCGGCGTCCACACTGGCCTGATGGGTGACAGTTTTGGTGCGGCGCTCGTCGCCGTTGCCAACGCCGTATGCATCACGGGCCTGGCGTGGTGGGCCGTGTTGTGCATGCACCGCTCGGAACTGGCGCTGCAACAGGCTGGCGAGTCACTGCGCCTCAGCGAAGAAAAATACCGCACGATGTTCGAAAACGCCGCCGTGGGGATGTTCCGCGCGCGCCTGGATGGGAACGCAATTATCGACGCCAACCGCAAGAGCGCACAGATTCTCGGCACCACGCCGGAGCAGATGATCGGCAAGCCGGCTGCGGGCTTCTATCAGGACAGGGCCCGGAGTGAGGCGTTCGCGCGTGCGTTGCAGACCCAGGGGGCGGTTGAGGAGTTTGAACTGGAATTGGTCCATGCCACCGGTCAGTCACGGACCGTGCTGGTCTCCGCCCGCGCCGACGTCGTCCAGGGATTCGTTGAGGGTACCCTGGTAGACGTGACGGAGCGCAAGCAGGTGGCTGCCGCACTGGCCGCCAGCGAACTGCGCTTCCGCACGCTGGTGGAGCAGGCGTCGGATGGCATCGTCGTCATGGACCACAACGGGCGCTGCGTGGACGTCAACCCGGCCGCTTGCGCCATGCTGGGCTACACGCGTGAGGAGTTGCTCACCCAGAACCTGACGGAGATGTTGGCGCCAGGACACCGCGCGGTCGCGCCGCTCCGGCTGCCTGAGGTCCCTGACGGAGAGACCGTCCGCACTGAGGGCGAGTTGCGCCGCAAGGACGGCCGGCACCTCAGCGTAGAACTCAGCGGCCGGATGCTGGCGGATGGCCGGTTCCAGGCCATTGTCCGTGACGTGTCCGAACGGAGGCACGCCGAGGCGGAACTGGCGCGTTCGCTGGCGGAACTGGAGCGCTCCAACAAGGAACTGGAGCAGTTCGCTTACGTGGCCTCGCATGACCTGCAGGAGCCGCTCCGCATGGTCTCCAGCTACACGCAGCTGCTGGCCAAGCGATATGAAGGCCAGCTGGACGACAAAGCGACGTCCTACATTGCCTACGCCGTGGACGGTGCGGTGCGCATGCAGCGCCTGATCAACGACCTGCTGGCGTACTCGCGCGTGAGCAAGGGCAGTGCGCCCATGCAACCCGTGGACACCCACGCCGCGCTGGATGAAGCCCTGCGAAACCTCAAGACCGCCATGGAGGAGAGCGGCGCACAAGTCACCCATGACCACCTTCCCACGGTGCGCGCCAACGCCGCCCAGCTGACCCAGCTGTTCCAGAACCTGGTTGGCAACGCCATCAAGTTCCACGGGGCGTCTCCGCCGCGCGTCCACGTCAACGCTGTGGAGTCAGATGGGGGATGGCACTTCTCGGTCGCTGACAACGGCATCGGCATTGACGCGCGCTACGCGGAACGCGTCTTTGTCATTTTCCAGCGTCTCCACACGCGCCAGGAATACGACGGCACGGGAATCGGGCTGGCCGTCTGCAAGCGCATCGTGGAGCGCCACGGCGGCCGGATCTGGTTCGAGTCCGAGTTGGGAAAGGGCACGACGTTCCACTTCACGGTCCCCAAGAAGGAAGGAAGCGCCCATGACAGCAACACCCAAAACCAAACCGATCGAGATCCTGCTGGTGGAGGACAACCCGGGAGACGTGGAGCTGGCGAAGGACGCGTTTGAGTCCAGCAAGGTATGCAACCGGCTGTATGCCGTCAGCGACGGCGTGGAGGCGATGGAGTTCCTCAAGCGCCAGGGGAGGTTCCACACAGCCCCACGTCCCGGCCTGGTCCTGCTGGACCTCAACCTGCCCAGGATGGACGGGCGAGAACTCCTTGCTGCCATCAAGTCAGACGACGACCTCAAACGCATCCCGGTGGTCATCCTGACCACGTCAAGAGAGGCGGAGGACGTGCTGCGGACCTACAACCTGCACGCCAACTGCTACATCACCAAGCCCATTGAACTGTCCCAGTTCCTGCGGGTGGTGCAGTCCATTGAGGACTTCTGGCTGACGGTGGCCACGCTCCCCAATGGAGCCGCGGCATGATGGAAACACTGGAGGTCCTCCTGGTGGAGGACAATCCTGGGGACCAGGCACTGATCCGGGAACTGCTCACCCCGGATGAGGGCACGCACTACCACGTCGAGGCGCTGTCGCGTCTTGCGGATGCGTGCGGCCGCATCCGCTCCCAGCCGTTTGACCTGGTGCTGTTGGACCTGTCGCTGCCCGACAGCCAGGGCCTGGACACGTTCACCCGCATGCGTGACGCGGCGCCGGGGCTGCCTATTGTGGTGCTCACCGGCAACAGTGACGAAACGGTGGCCACGCACGCGGTGCAGGCGGGAGCACAGGACTACCTGGTCAAGGGCAGCGCGGGGCGGGAACTTGCGCGGGCCGTCCGTTACGCCGTGGAGCGCAACCGCCTTGAGGAGAAACACCGCAGCCTGTTTGAGAACGCCGAAGTGGGGATGTTCCGGACGGCTTTGGATGCGTCCGTGGTGATTGACATCAACCGCAAGGGCGCGGAGCTGTTCGGCCGGACGCGCGCCCGGATGGTTGGCGTAGAACTGACCTCGTTCTGTGTGAGTCCGCCGCGGACGGAGCTGTGGGAGGTCCTGCGGACCGCGGGTGCGGTGCGCGGCTTTGAGCTGGAAATCAGGACGGGAGCGGGCGAGCCCAGGACGCTCCTGCTGTCGGCGCGTGCGTTCCCGAGCCAGGGCATCGTCGAGGGCTCGGCCATAGACATCACCGAGCGCAAGGTTGCCGCCGAGGCCGCGCGTCGCGCCAAGGAGGAATGGGAGCGCACGTTTGACGCGGTCCCCGATCTCATCGCGCTGATTGATCAGGACCACCGCATTGTCCGGGCGAACCGCGCCATGGCCACGCGCCTGGGCGCGCAGCCTGATGCCCTGATGGGGCGCCGCTGCTTTGAGGTGATTCACGGCACCTCAGAGCCCGCCACCGACTGCCCGCACGAGCGCATGATCCGCAGCGGCCTGGAGGAATACGCTGAGCTGGCCGCGTCCCGCCTGGGCGGCTTCTTTGCCATGACCGCCACGCCGCTGAGGGACGGCGCGGGCAACCTGGTGGGCTGCGTCCACATTGCGCGTGATATCACCGAAAGGCGGCAGCACGAGGAGGCGCTGCTGGCAAGCGAAACCCGCTTCCGGGCCATCTTTGACAACGTGTCCGACGGGCTGCTGCTGGCGGACCCGGGAACCGGTGCGCTCATCATGGCCAACCGCTCCATCTGCAGGATGCTGGGCTACTCCGCGGATGAACTGACCGGCATGTCCATCCGGGACCTCCTTGGCGCAGGGGACCCGGCGGGCACTGTGGATCCGTTCGACAGCCTGATGCACGGCGCGGCAGGAACCATCATTGAGCTGCCCGTCATGCGAAAGGACGGAGCGGGGCTGGTGATGGAAGTGGGTTCGGCGCCCATTGTCATTGAGGGACTGCGGCTGGTGATGGGGAGTTTCCGCGATGTGACGGAGACCCGCGCCCTGGAGGCCAGCATGGCCCGAGCGGACCGCCTGGCAACCATGGGAATGCTGGCCGCGGGCGTGGCGCATGAGATCAACAACCCCCTGGCCTACGTGCTGGCCAACGTGGACGACCTGGCATCCTACCTGCCACAACTCTCGCGGTCCCTTGACGCGATCCGATCCGGCCAGCCGTTGGGGGACGCCGCCGCGCTCGACCCGGCCGCGCTGGCCGGCGCCGTGGACCGGGTGCAGGACGCGCTGGATGGGCTGCGGCGAATCAAGGAGATTGCACGGGGTCTGGGCAGCTTTTCCCGCGTGGAGAGCTCTGAGCGCGGCCCGGTGGATCTTGCCGGGGCCATCCGGGCGGCGGCGGCCATGGCGCACAATGAGGTCAAGTACCGTGCCACCCTCAGCGTGCAGGTCGACGACGCCCCGCAGGTGCTGGCGTCGGAGGGCAAACTGTCCCAGGTGTTCCTGAACCTGCTGGTCAACGCGGCCCACGCCATTCCCGAGGGCGACCTGGAGCACAACCGCATTGTGGTCCGGAGTTGGACGGAGGGGCCGCATGCCCTCGTCGAGGTCTGGGACACGGGAGTCGGGATCCCCAAGGAGAACATGGACCGCGTGTTTGACCCCTTTTTCACCACCAAGGGCGTCGGCAAGGGTACCGGTCTCGGGCTCTCCATATGCAAGCACCTGGTGACGGAGTTGGGCGGTGACATCCGCGTGGAGAGCGCCGTCGGCTGGGGCACGCGCTTTCTCGTACGGCTGCCTATTGCCAACGCAGAACTGAAGGAGGCACCAGCGCCGGACAACGCGGGCGTCCCGGCGGAACGCGGACCGCGGGGGAGGATCCTGCTGGTGGATGACGAGGCGCCAATCTGCAAGGCCATCAACCGGTTGCTGGGTGTTGACCATGACGTCACCATTGCGCCCTCCGGGGAAGCGGCCCAGGCCATCCTGGGTCAGGATCCCTCCTTTGACGTGATCCTCTGCGACCTGATGATGCCGGGAATCACGGGCATGGAATTGCACGCATGGCTCGCGCAGCGCGACCCCGCGACCGCCAGCCGGGTGGTGTTCCTCACCGGCGGCGCCTTCACGCCACGCGCCGCCGCGTACCTGGCCAGCGCGGGCAACCCCACCATCAGCAAGCCGTTCGACCCCGCCGCGCTGCGCGAACTCGTGGCAGAACGGGTGCGGGGCGAGCATGACCGGGCAACTGTGCGGGAACCGGTTCCAGTGAAGCAGTAACATCGCCCGGTGCGGTGAAGAACTGGGGTTCTCAACGTCAGCGGCGTGCGGCTGAATGCCCCAATCCCAGAGAAACGTGACCCAGTCACGCGCCAGGCGACCACGCTCGTCAAAGGCCAAGGAGCGGGGCCCCAGGGCGCTGGGTCATTCCCAGCAACCGCTCGACCCCGCCCACCAACTCCGACGTGTCGCACGCCTTCGGGAACACGTGGCATACCTCGCCCAGATGCAACGCCTGCTGCACGCGGTGGTCTCCCGGCACGGCGGTGAACAACGCCACGGCGCCGGTGAAACCGCGTCCGCGCAGCGTCCCGGCAAGCTGTGCGCCCGTCATCACTGGCATGTGGAAGTCGGACAGCACCAGGTCCACGGTTTCCTGTTCCACCACCCGCAGTGCCTCCAGGCCACCCGCCGCCGCCAACACCCGCCAACGGCCCCGCAGCAAGCGCACCAGCGTACGCAGCAGGACTTCGTCGTCATCTACCACCAGCACGGTGCGCGTGCCCTGCATGCTTGCTCCAACCCTACGCTTAGGTAGGCGGCAGCCAACCCTACGCAAGCGTCCTTATGCCGTCAACGCCCACGGCTCTATGTGATGCGCCGGAAAGGCGCGGTGGAGGCGTGGCATCGCTGGCACGGGAGTTCGGCACCAGACTCAGGCAGGCCCGGGAGGCCTGTCAGTTCACCCAGGCGGAGCTGGCCGAGCGCGCTGCGCTCGCCACGGAGGCGTACGGCCGCCTGGAACGCGGCCTCGCCCTGCCGCGCGTGGAGACGCTCATCCGACTTGCCCGGGCCCTGGGCGTGTCCACCGATGCGCTGCTGGGCGTGGATGCGTTGCCCCTCACCGCCGCCCAGCCGGCGGTGCGCTACAAGACCCCGCCCGCCAGCGCGGAGCGGCTCGCCCGGCGCGTGCGGGCCGCGCAGCGGCGAACCGAGCGGTTGGTTGATGAGCTCGTTGCTGCGTTGAGCAGGCGCCGCTGAACCGCCACGGAATGCGAGGCGGTTGCGCGGCGGGGGCTGGGCGCGGGCGTCCAGCGCGTGGGAATCACCGGGCATGGATCACGGGGGCAGGCGGGCGCGGCTGCGGCGGCGGTTTGAGCGGGTGGGCCTCGCCGGGCTGGATGACCATGAAGTGCTGGAAATGCTGTTGGGGTTTGCCATTCCCCGCAAGGACACGCATGCGCTCGCCCGGGCGTTGTTGCGGCGGTTTGGTTCCCTGGCTGGCGTGTTGGGCGCGGAACGCCTTGAACTGCTCGCCACGGACGGGGTGGGCCCGCTCACCGGCACGCTCCTGAGCCTGATGGCGCCACTGGCGCGCCGCTACCAGCAGCAATGTGCGCAGCCCCGGGGTCCGCTGCTTGACGGGGCGGAGACCGCGGCGCGCTTTCTGTCCGGGCTGCTGGCCGGCGAATCCGACGAGATGTTCTACGTCCTGTGCCTTGATGCATGTCTGCGCTTGCGGGCGCTGGAGTGCGTTGCCAGGGGCTCACCGGAGCAGGTGCGCGTGGAACCCCGCGGCGTGGTGGCCGCGGTGATGCGTCATCGGGTGTCATCGGTGATTCTCGCCCACAACCACCCGGGCGGCCGTGCCCGCCCCAGCGGTGCTGACCGCCAACTCACCGGCGCCCTCACCACGTTGCTGGCGGCCATCCGTGTGCAGGTGCGGGACCACATCGTCGTGGCGCCGGGTGATTGGTTCAGCTTTGCGCAGGCAGGGTGGCTGTGACCGGGGGACGTCGCCACAACCGAATGGCCGCTTTTCTTGGCGTCACCCGCACGTGCCGGACGGCGTGCAGCGCTCGCCCGGCTGGCAGGTGGTGCCGCTGCAAACGCACCTCCCGCTGGTGCACGTCCCACCGGAAAGGCACCGCCCGCTCGCGCACGCGCACACGCCGTTGCTGCAGGTGAACCCCGGGGCGCAGCCTCGCCCACACGCGCCGCAGTTGTAGCGGTCGATCGTCAGGTCAAAGCAGCCCGCGGGCCGGGCGCAGCAGGTCTCAACGACGTTGCAGGATGGGCGTCCGTTGCATGTGCACTGGTCGGTGTGGTCACAGGTCTCTCCCGGCCGGCACTCGGTCCGGCACAAGCACAGACCGCTGATGCAGGCGCCTCCCCCGGGGCCACATTCGTTGTGGTTGGAGCACCCGCAATAGCGCTGCACGCCCGCCCCCTGGTCACAAGCCAGCCAACGTTCGCAGGCATTGCCGCATCCGCCGCAATGCGCGGAATCGGTCCCCACCGGGAGTTCGCAGCCGTTGTCCTCCGTAGGGGCAGACGGCGCGGTGCAGTTGGCAAAGCCCAGGTCACATGAGGACGTGCACGTTCCGGCGCTGCAGTCTCTCGCGGCCACGTTGAGTCCGGAGCACGCCCGCCCGCATGAGCCACAGTGGTCAATGGATGTGGTCGTGTCGGTTTCGCAGCCGTCATCAGGGAGCGGCACCGCGGGCGCCACGCAGTTGTAGAAGCCCGCAACGCACGTGGGGACGCACTCACCCGCGGCGCACGCAGCTGCGGCAACATTGTTGGCCGAGCACGCCCGGCCGCAATCACCGCAGCGGGCAGGGTCGGTGGCGATGTCCTCGCAGCCGTTGGTGAGATTGCCATCGCATTCAGCGGTTCCCGGCGCGCACCCGGAACTGCCAGATTCCGCGCTGACCGACGACGACGACCACGACGACGCCGGCGACGCGGAGGAACCCGCGGCCGCAGTGGAAGACGACTTGGCCGCTGCCGTACTGGACGCAGCAGCAGTGACCGCCGGACCGCTGCTGGCCGCGCTGGTGCGGCTGGTCCCACCCAGCGACGATGAACTCGCCGCCACGGATGACGTTCCCGTACCCGCGACGGAAAGGCTGCTCGCGCTGGCGGACGAGGACGCGCTGCCATGGGGGGCGGGTACGCAGCCGCCCTCCACGCATACCTGGGAGCGGCCACAATCCGCGGTGGCGTTGCAGGCGTGCCTGCAGCGGCCCTGCACACACGTGCTGCCCACGCATTCGGACGCGGTTTGACATGGGTCCCCGTCAACATGCGGGTTGCGGCAGCCGGCGGTGGCCACCACCCACGCGGCAACCAGCACGCGCACCGTCATGTTGGGCGCATCCTGCCGCGCGCGCGCGCCGGTCAGCACGGGACGTGTTGGAGAAGCATGGGCCATTTGAAACGAATGCTGCTCGCCGTGGCCGCCGCCAGCAAGCGCCTGCCGTGCAGGCCGTTCCTTCCGTCACGCCACCTCACCCGCTGACAATGACCAGCGTCAGCTCGTTGCTCCAGTTGGGACTGGCAGCATCGGCGCATTTTCCGCTTTCACACACCCGGAACCGGAAGGTGCCCGTGGTCAACGTCACGTTGTGCGGCCAGAATATCCGGATATTGCCACCGCCCGTCACACTGTCGCTGAACTCCTCGGCCGTCCATGACGTGCCAAATTCCGCGGGAAGGTCTCCCTGCGTTTCCAGGACATCCACGGAGCCCACGTAGGTGTTCCCCGTCCAGACATAGAACTCACTGTCAAATGGCGTCGCAATCTGCGCGGAACTGGAATACAGGGAGTTGACGTTGTAGTCGCTGTTTGGGCTGAAATAGGAAATCCGTGCATCTCGCCAGGGTCGATACGCGGTGACGGTCACCACCGCGTCGTCGCTGGCCGTGACACCGGCCGGGTTCACACAACTCAGGCCAAACGTGCGGGTTCCCGCTGGCCGCGTGCTGTCGGTGCTGCCGCCGCCCGCCCCTACGGCGGTATTGGCGCTGTAGTACGGGTACGCATGCGTGGCATCCGGATTGTGGACCGCCCTGGTCCCGGTCCAATCCCCAGTAGCAACGCAACTGGCAGCGTTCTCCGTAGCCCACTTCAGCTTGAGGTTTTGCGTGGTGTCCCGCGTGGCGTACACCGCCACAAGATCCACCCGCGGGGCTGCAACCGCTGCCGCGTCCCATCCCGCGGTACCCGCATCCAGGCCACTGCTGGCACCGCCACCCTGGTGGGATGACGCCGTCAGCACGCCGCTCGTTGATCCTGCGTCGCCCGCTGAGGACTGCTGGGACCGTGAACTGTCATTCCCGCTGGCAACCTGTCTGGACAACGACGACGACACGCCGCCGGATTGCGGCGCACCTTCCGACCCCACCAGCGTGGGATGGCCGCAGCCGCTGAGGCCCGCGATCATCACCCCACGCAGGCACCGCCCCCAATTGGTGACCATGACTCCTCCGGAAAGCCGCAATGAGCAAATGCTGCCTGCCGGTCCCGCGTGGGGCAAGCGCCTCCGCGCTCGGGTGTTTCTCGCGCTTTCCTTCCGTCACGCTACCTGGTCGCCCCGCGCTTCCAGTGCCTGCGCCAGCATCCGCCGCAACCCGTCCGGATCAATGGGCTTCTCCGCTTTGCGGTTGGGCACCTGCTCCAGGAACGCCCGGGCGGCGGGCGTGGACGCACCGCCGGTGAGGAACACCAGACGCGCGGCGTCGGCCGGCGCGTCGCGGGCCAACTCCGCATACAGGTCCATCCCCGTCATGCCGGGCATCATCAGGTCACAGAATATCACGTCAAATCGCTCGCCGGCCTTCAGGTGGGCCAGAGCTTCGCGGCCGTTGGTCACCGCAACCACGTCGTGGCCCTGGAAGACGCGCTGGAGCGCGCGGCCCACCATGACTTCGTCATCAATGACCAGGATGCGCGCCCGCGGCGCCTGGGGCGCCGCGGCTCCGTGGACCGGTGCCACACCCGCACCGGGGGCCTTGGCCAAAGGAAGGGCCACGCGGAACGTGGTTCCGGCCCCTACCGTGGTCTCAAAGCTGATCTCACCACCCATGGTTTCCACAATCCGCTTGCTGATGGCCAGGCCCAATCCCGTGCCCTGCCCGGCGGGCTTGGTGGTGAAGAACGGCTGGAAGATGCGCGCCTGGGCCGCCTGCGAAATGCCGGTGCCATTGTCACGGAATTCCACCACCACCCGGTCCGCCGTGGCCCGGGTCACCACGCGGATCTCATTGGCCGCAACGTCGCGGTCGGGCATGGCCTGCACGGCGTTGACCGCCAGGTTCAGGAACACCTGCGCCAGCCGCCCGTCCGTGCCCTCCACCTCCGGAACGGCGCCAAAATCCTTCACCAGGCGCGCCCGGTACTTGATTTGGTTCCACGCCATGTTCAGCGCGGACTCCAACACGCGCTGGACGTTGACCGGGCCCCGGCTGTCGTCGTCAGCCCGGGAGAACATCCGCAGGTCGCGAACGATCTCGAGCACCCGTTGAGCGCCCGTCATGGCGTCATTCAGCGCGGCGATCATTTCATGGTGATCGTGTGTCTGCGCCGGACATTCGGAATGCGCTTGGGCCGCAAAGTTGAGGTTGGCAATGATGAAGGCCAGGGGGTTGTTGATCTCATGCGCCACGCCGGCGGCCAAAGCACCCACGGAGGCCAGCCGGTCGGACAGCAGGAGTTGGGACTGCGTGTCCCTCAGTTCCTGTAGGCTCGCTTCCAGGTCCGCGGCAAATCGCTGCAATTCGGCGGTCCGCTGGCGGACCTGGGCTTCCAGCTCTTCGTTCGTGACCATGTCCTCCCGCAGGCGGTGCGCCATGTCGTTGAGGGCCGCGGCCACCGTGTGGAGCTCAGCGGAGGAATCCCCTTCAATGCGGTGGTCCAAATCCCCCGCGGCAAGGCGCCGGGCGCCGGCCTGGAGGCGACCCAGGGAGGCGGACACCTGCCGCAACAGGCCCACGCCAAGCATCAGCCCGGCAAGCAGCAGCATACCGCCAATGCCACCGGCCACGGCCAATGCCCGCACCGTGGCGCGGTCCGCCTCCTCCGTGCTGCGCTTGGCTCCGTCCAGCTCGGCGGTGACCCGGGCCTCAATCTTCTCCGCCACATCCTCATCGTAGAAGCGCAGCAGGTCGCCCAAGTCCTCCGGGTTGGGATGCGCCAGCAGCGAGTCCGCGCGTGCTACCAGCGTGACGAGGCTCCGGGAGAGCGCGGCCTCCTCCTGTTGTTCGTCCACGGAGAAGTGCTGCGCGGCATCCAGCGCAGCAGCGCGGGCGGCGTCCAGCTCACGCCGGTGGGTGGCCAGTTGCTCATCCGTGACGCCGCCAAATCCCGCAATCCTCCCGGCCACCCGCCGGACATAACCGCTGGCCAGCGTCTTGACGCGGTATTCCACCAGCGCGTGCTCGGTCCAAGCCTCCTCCACGCGGTGGGCGCTTGCAGCAAACCGCGCGGCGTAGAGCACCACGACCGCCTCGGCAACGCAGACCGCCAGCGGCAAGCCCAGCAGGAGCAGCAACCTGCTACGGAGCGTCAACGCCTGAAACATGCGGGGGACGTAGCGCACGGCAGGGCGCGCGGCTGACGGCACCGGGCTGATCACCTGCCAGTGGGCGGTGTTTCCAAGCACGTCAGCATGGGTCCGCTTCAGCATGCGTCCGCCGGATTCCCCTGCATGACTGCGCATCGGCACGCGTGCGCTGGCGCGTAAGGCCAAGGCGGGTGCGCTTTGCGCTGCGAACCATGTAGGGGATTGGGAGCCTTTCTGCACCGACGCGAGCTGGTTCCGCGCCCTTCCGGCAGCCGCCGCGGACCTGCCAGGGGGCGGTCACTGACCATCATGCAACCACTGGGTTAGGACTGGCGTGGTGATAGGGTGACGAGATTCACCCGTTCGGAGGTGGCATGGCGCTTCACTGGAGCAGCAGCCTGGAGACGGGGGTCGCAGAGATCGACCTGCAGCACAGGGAGTTCATCGCCAGGATCAACCGCGTCTTCGACGCGTGCGGGAAAGGCCAGAGCGCCCAGGAGTTGCTGTCGGTGCTCGCGTTTCTCGAGGAATACGTCGTGGTGCACTTCGGGATGGAGGAGCGCCACATGAAGGCGTCCGGATATCCGCACTATGAGCAGCACAAGGCGCAACATGACGGGTTCATTCGCGCCTTCGGGGAACTCAAGCGCGAGGTGGACGCCGGCGGTGCCGGCCTCAATGCGCGGCTTTCCGCCAACCGCCTGCTCACGGAATGGCTCTCACCCACATCGGCAAGTCTGACCGCACCCTGGGGCAATTCCTGTGTGCCGCCGCCGGCGGAGCCGCTGCCCCGAAGACCGCCTGAGGCCTACCGCGCCGGCCGAAGATGGTCCGCCAGAAGGTGGTCCTCGCCGCCGATATGATGGGCAAGCCAATCCTTGAGGAAGTTCATCGTGGCGATGGACAGCGTTCCGCCCGCCGACCCAAGTTCGCGCTCCAATTCCAGGACCTTCTTGGTGAGGTCGTCATGGATTGCCTTGTGACGGGCGTAGGCGGGATAGGCTGACTCACGCATGAACCGCTCCTCCGTCTGGAAATGGTGAACGGTGTAATTCCGGAGAAACACCAGCACGCGAGCCACCTCGGCCCGTCCATGCCCGGCGATCATCGCGTCATGCAGTCGGTTGACCGCGTCAAACAACTCCGAGTGTTGGCGGTCAATCTCCGGGTGCCCGACCTTGAAGCGCTCATCAAAGACGACGAACGCCATAGGGACCTCCGTCCCCGCCCCTGGCGAGTCTATCACTTGGCGCGTGGCCAGTGGCTTGGACACGGTGGGTGACGGGAGGCATGCCATACGGGGACCCACACCGGCCCCACCCGGAGGCACCACCAGCGGGCCCCGGCACATCACCGGCACGCCCCCCGGCCAACACCAGCAGGCCCTGGAAGCACACCAGCACTCCCCCGACGCGTCACCAGCGCGCCCGGAAACCCACACCAGCACCTGCCGGGCAGCCTCACGGGTGCGCTGGTGTCGGATCCCGGGCGCGCTGGGGTCGGGTCCGGGGCGCGCCGGGAGGTGGTCCCCCGCGCGCTGGCAACGCTCGGCGGGGGCGCCGGATACGTTCGCGAGCATGCTGGCGCCGCCGCCCGGGCGTGCTGGAGCGCGCGGGACCCCGCGCCGGGGTATGATCTTTGGCCCTCCTGCACTCCGAATGGGTTGAAATTGACGCATGGGATCACGAGAGCATGGTTGGCAGCGGCGGGCAGAGTCCGCCGAACTTGGCATAGGCCAGCGCAATGAGGGCTTCGGCGGAGTGGAATCCGAAGGCAGTCC